>NZ_JBIAUY010000014.1:0-271981 GCF_042893475.1 Streptomyces sp. NPDC001604
AGGAGCACCTGACAGCCGTCTTCGCCCGGTTCGGCGTCCGCAGCCGACGAGAGCTCATCGCCGCGCTCCTCTCCTCGCACCGGCCGAGCCAGGAGGACTGATACGCAGGCCTACGCAGGCCTTCCCGGCGGGGAACTGCTGACGGGGTTCGCGAGACGCGGGCCTCGCAGATCAGCACCAGGCAGGCACCGCCCCGAGCAAAGGCACGCTCGGGGCGACGGCCGTCTGGGACTCCCGCCCTGAGGCCCTCGTCCTCGGTGCACGTGACCGGGTGCGCCCAGCCACGGAGAGACGGCGGGGTGCGGCCAGTGTTCTTCACCGCGGACGCGCCAACTGGGCCCGGATCTCCGTGGCCGTCCTGATCGGCGGCACCGCCGTCGCCGTCACGATGGTGGCGCTCGCAGCCCGCCCCACCCCGGCCGGACAGACCTGAGGCCCCATCGGCCGCCCTCGGCGGATGAGTCGCACGGGGTCGGGCCTGTCCGTCGCGTGACGGCGGCGCGAGGCCGGTGATGCGTCACGCCGGCGTGTCTCCGGCCTTGGTCCGTGTGGCCACCCACAGGGCGATCCGGGTGCGTGACCGCAAGCCAAGCTTGTCGCGCACCTTGTCCAGGTGTGTGGCGACCGTATGGATCGAGAGACCGAGCCGCTCAGCGATCTGACGGTTGGTCAGCCCGGCGGCGACGAGCTCGGCCACCATGAACTCCCTTCCGGTGAGCGTCAAGTGGCCGTCTGCGGCTTCTGCGGCGTACGTCGCCGCGCGGTGGTCGTTGCTTCTCGTACGCAGCGCGTACGCCACAAGCCGATCCGGGGACAGGCGGCGACCGCCGCTGACGGCCGCGTCCCGAGCGGATGTCGGCAGCCGTGTGCTGATACGGGTCACCGTTCGTTCCACCTGGCGTCGCCATGGCGCCTCGGAGACGGTGTCGAGGCGGCGGCGTGCCTGTGCGCTCGCCTCGTACAACAGGAGGGCCCGTCGCGTGTCTCCGCTCTCGGCGGCCACGAGCGCCAGGCCCTCCACGGGGTAGAGGGCGTGAAAACTGGCTTCGGGGACGATCTGCAGCACCTCGCCGAACAGCGCCTCGGCGCTCTCCAGTTGCCCGAGGGCCAGCCGCACGGCGCCCGCCGTGTGCAGAGCGGCCGCGACCTGGTTCCACGGAGCGTGGCTTCTGAGCACGGGCAGGCAGCGGGACATGAGGGTGTCGGCCTCCGGCGCCCCGCCTGCTTGGAGCAGCGCCCAGGCCAGGTGATGGGTGCACCATGCGGTGTCCCTGGGTCTGCCCAGTGTGCCGACGACTTCCAGGCACTCCCGCAGATCGTCCACCGCCGCGTCGAATTCCCCGCGGCACAGCCGCGCCGCGGCCCGCGCGTCCAGGGCGTTGGCAAGTCCGGCGGGGTGAGGGTGCGTGCGCTCCACGGCCACCGCCTGCTCGCCGAGGTGCAGCGCCTGTGCCGGATCGGCCCGCTGGCAGGCCACGCGCGCCGCGAGCGCCGGTACCGCCCCGCCGAGCGTCCTGACGCCGTGTTCCCGCAGCAGTCCCGTCAGTAATGCGCGGGCGGCGGACGGCTGTTCCTGCTCGTAGTGCACGCGAGCCAGTTCCAGTTCCAGCCGTGGACGCGAGACGCCGTCGTGACCGGTGGTGTCGGCCAGAGCCGCCGCGAGGTTGTCCCGTTCCACGGCCAGCGGGCTGCCGGCCTGGTCGGGGAACACCTCCTCGTGGGCCCGGTCCGTCAGTCCGTTCAGCCATACGAGGGCCCGGCGCCTGGTGCTGTGCAACTCGCCGGATGCGAGCAGGCGCTCCAGGGCGTAGGCGCGGATGGTGCTCAGCTGTCTGAATCGCGCGGTCTCCGCCTCTCCCGCCGCGTCTCCCGGGAGACGCGCGATGAGGGACTTGGCCTCGAGGGCGCACAGGATGCCGAGTATCCGCGACGGGGCGACACCCTCGTCGGCGCAGACCGTCCGGGCCGCCGCCGTGTCGAACCCGCCGACGAGGATCGCGAGACGCCGGAAGACGGCCTGTTCGGCCGGATCGAGAAGGCGGTGGCTCCAGTCGATCGCGGCGGCCAGCTCGCTGTGGCGGCCGGGGCCGGTCCTGTGCCCGTCGGACAGCAGCGACAGCTGGGACATCTGGTCGCCCAGTCCTGCCAGGATGTCGCTCGGCGGAAGCGTTCCTGCCCGGCGCGCCGCGAGCTCGACGGCGAGCGTCAGGCCATCCAGTCTGCGGCAGATCTCGGCAACCGTCCGGCCGTTTCCGCGGTGCAGCGTGAACCCTGGTGAACAGCTCGAGGCACGCTCGACGAACAACCGTACGGCGTCCGCCCGCAGCAGGACGTCCGGGTCGTCTCCGGCGTCGGCCGGTGGCAGCGACAGTTCACCGACGCGCAGCACGGTCTCCCCGGGCACCCGCAGGGCCTCCCGGCTGGTGGCCAGGATCCGTAGCCGACGGCAGTGACTCAGCAGGGTCGCGATCAGCCGGGCACACGGCTCGGCCAGGTGCTCGCAGTTGTCCAGGATCAGCAGCTGACGGGTGTCGCCGATCGCATGGACCAGGACGTCGACACCGGATCGTCCGGCCCGTTCACCCACGGCCAGCGCGGTGGCGACGGACGGCGCCAGCGCGACGCCGTCACTCAGCGCGTCGAGTTCGACCAGGTCGACCGGTCCATGGCGGCCGGGCAGACTCCTGGCGAACTCCAGCGCCAACCGCGTCTTGCCGACGCCGCCGGCACCGGTCAACGTCAGGAGCCGTGACGTCCTCAGCAGCGTACGCAGCCGCGACAGCTCCGCCCGCCGACCCACGAAGGAGTCGAGGGCCGGTGGCAGGCCACAACCCTGGGCGGTGGTCCTCGGCGAGCGGGCAGCGCTCTGTGCCGGCGGTGACGCGGCCGTCTGCGCCCGGCCTGAATCCGGGCGTGCCGAGCGTTGCCGGAACGCCCGTTGCCTGCAGGCGCCGGAGCAGTAGCGAGCCGGTCGACCATTGCGGGGACGACCCGTCAGCGGCGCACCGCACGACTCACATGTCATGCTCCGGTCATCCCCGCATCCCGGCCGCCCATGCCCGGATGCGAGGTTCACGTCCCGCATCGACGCACTGGGACACACGACTCCGCGCGGCATGCATGGGCGGCCGACGGCGCAACGGCGGTGGCCGGCACCGTCGTAGCGGACCGGCAACCGCCCGGGCGTCGGCACTGTCAGGGCACGGCGTCGGGATCGATGCCGAGTACAACAGTGCCGGTCACTCCCTTGCCGAGGTCGCTGCCGACCTGCGTGAGCGTCAGCAGGGTCGAGGAGCCGCCGTTGCGGTAGATGCCGTCCCTGGCGTTGAGCGTGCGCGTGGCCGTGTTGTTCCGGTAGGGGGCCAAAGCGGCGACCCTGCTGTTGTACGTCTCCGGGAAGTAGAGCTGACCGGTGTGGGAGACGTGGCCTCCCCGGTACTTGCCGTTGGCGACGCTGCCGCCGACATGCGTCTTCACATGGATGTGGAGGGCACGGCCGACGTACCAGCCGGGATAGATGGTGGTGAATTCGGCGACGCCGCTGGAGTCGGTCAGTTGCACGCCACGCAGGAAGGTCGTGTCGGGGGTGGAACCTCCGGCCACGTAGCCGGAGTAGACGCCGAGAGCGTCGCAGTGCCAGATGTCGACCGCCGTGCCGGGCAGCGCGGAGCAGGTCGCGGTGTCGATCACCTTGACGCGGAGGGTGAGGGGCACGCCGGACTTGCCCTCGGTGATGTCCTTGCGGACCGTCTCCAGGTCCAGGTAGTACGGCCCCTCGGTCTGCTCGGGCGTGAGGACGCAGTCGGCGGCCTGCCGGGCCGGGGCAGCGTCGCTCCGGCTTGCGGCCGAGGCAGCCTGCCCGGACGTGAGCCCCAGGGCAGCCGCTCCGAGGGTCGCACCGCCCAGGGCGGCGATGACGGTTCTGCGGCTCGCGCCGCCGGCCGGCTCGGGTGCGCGCTCGCGTTCTGTGGAATGGGGGCGGGGGGTGTCAGTCATGCTGTGAGAATGGCGCGCGCGGCGGTGCGTGGGATCGATCGGATGACCGGTGAATCGGGTGCGTTACGAAACGCACGGCGCCGACGTCCGCTCTCCCGGCCACACCCGGGTTGCGGAGCCGCAGTGCGGGGTGTTGCCGTAGCGGACTCGCAGGCTGGTCGTCAGCGGGAAGGCAGCCGCCTCCCCGACTCGGCTGCGGCGCCGAAGTAGTCGCCGCCCTTGCGCTTGACGTCGTCCGTGCCCCACGCCTGCTCACCGTTGGAGGCCGTGTCGCCGTTTCCGTTCGCGTTCTGCCGCAGTGGTGCCTTGACCAGGCGAGGTATGTGCTTCGAGCAGTGGATGTAGGCCTCCTCGACCTCCACCTCCACCCACATCTGGGGGCGGCGGCCCGGCACCGGATCGACCGGCAGATGCGGATGCCTCCGGCGCATCGCCTCGTCCGTGACCAGCTGTGCCCGGCCGTTGACGTGCAGGCCGATACGGTCCTGGGAGAAGTCGATCATCAGGATGCCGACGTGCGGGTTCTCCCGGATGTTGCCGAGCGAGGCCATGACTCCGTTCCCGCGGTACTCCGGGTACGCCAGGGTCGTCTCGTCGAGTACCCCGAGGAATCCGGGCGGTCCGGCCCGGAATGTGTTGTCGCACTCGCCGTGGCGGTCCGCCGTGGCGAGGAAGAACATCTCCTGGCGGGCCACGAACTCCTGCATCCGCGGGTTCAGCCGATCCAGTACCTGCTCGTCGTAGAAGCGGTCCGCGCGGTCGAGGGTGTCCAGCTCACGCTGCATCTGGTGTTCGCCGTGGCTTCCGGGCCGGTCCACCCGCTCGTCGTGATCCAACGATCCTCCTGACAGCGATTCCTTCAGGGCACCAGCCGAGGAGCGCCGCGGCCGCGTAGGAGAGCGTAGAGCAGGTCGCTCGCACTGCCCTTCGAGGGGCGGCCGCGGGTCCTGCCAGGAACAGCGCGCCGTAGGCCACTGGGGCCGTGCTCCCGATCTTGTAGAACCTGGGCGCTCGGCGCAGCTGCGACCCACGAGTCCGATTGGAGGGGAAGTGGAGGGGAAAGGGACACACGGTCCTGCGCACCCGGCCCTCGGCCGGCAGTGCGGCCGGCCCGGTGTCGCCGTTGCCTGCATTGTTCGACAGCACCGTCAGCTCGCTCGCGCCTCGCCGGACGGGCGTGTCGATCAGCTCGACGGGTATCCCGGCGATGCCGAACCATCCGACCAGCACAGCCGTCCTCGATGCCCGACACGGCCTCGTCGGCGTCCGCGCAGCACGGGTGAGCGCGCGTCCGAGAGCGGCAGGCCTACGGCGGACGCGACAGAACACCCAGGCAGTGGGCAGGTCCTGGAGGGGGAGGGTCACCCGGTGACGTGGAACTCGTTCCCACCGGCGTCGAGGAACTCGCCGGGTTCCCGGTCGGGTCGGGTGACCTCCAGCCGCAGCCTGTTCCGGGCCTCCTTCGGCGCCGCAGGCGGTCCCATCACCAGCGAGACCGTGCTGGTGGGCCGTCGGCGCAGCCGGACGCCCCAGTCGTGAGACTCGACCGCGTGCCAGTCGGCCTGGGACTGCCAGAAGGCCCGCTGGGCGTAGCGGTCCTCCTCCGTGACGTCGAGGCAGATCGCGACGAGGCCGGAGTCGGCGAGCACTCCGGGGTGCCCGGGGCGCAGCACGCAGAACTCGTTGCCCTCCGGATCGGCCAGCACGTCCCACGGGACGTCCCCTTGGCCGATGTCGACTCGCGTCGCACCGAGTGTGCGCAGGCGCGCCACCTCGGCCTCCCAGTCCGGCCCCCCGGCCAGGTCGAGGTGCAGTCGGTTCTTGCGCGCCGTCTTCGGCTGCGCGGTCGGTACGAATCGCAACTGCAGGCCGCCCGTTCGCCCCCGCGTCGCGTCCGACCAGAAGCGGTCCATGCGCGCCACGTCCAGCGCGTCGATCACGATCCCCGTCAGCATCCCAACCCCCGGAAATAGGCGTCGAACCTGTCGCCGTCTCATTCTCGCCGTCGCCGTCGCCCTCGCCCTCGCCTTCAGCGCGGCGCCCATGTCGGGAACATGCTGCCGCCCGGGGCAGCGGCGCAGTAATGATCGGGCTGTTCCTGATCGTCGAGTCCCGCACCGCCACCCGCTGATGCCGCTGCGCCTGTTCCGCAATCGCAGCCTGGTCGCCGCGATGGGCATCACCTTCGTCTTCATGGGCACCTTCGGCGCCCAGTACTGCTTCTTCACCGTGTACCTGCAGAACGTGCGTGGCTACGGCGCCCTGGCCACCGGTCTGGCGTTCCTGCCCGCGGCGCTGGTGGGCATGGTCGGCACCAAGCTGAGCGAGAAGCTGCTCGGCAAGGTCGGTCCCCGCGCGACGATCGTCACCGGTCTGCTCGTGGGCGCCACCGGCATGGCCGTCCTGGCGCTGGGGATGTCCCCGAACGGTGGCTACCCGGCCCTGCTGCCCGGCGTGATCCTGCTCAGCCTCGGCCAGGGCATCGCCTGGACCGCGATGTTCGCCGCGGCCACCAGCGGCGTCGACGCCCGCCACCAGGGCATCGCCTCGGCCATGGCTTCCACCACTCAGCAGATCGGCTCTGCCGTCGGCCTGGCGATCCTGGTCGCCGTCGCCAACAGCGGCGTCGAGGCCACGACCGGCCCGGGCCTCGTTCCCGGCCTGCGCACCGCGGGATTCACCGCCGGCGCCCTCACCCTCCTCGGTGTCGCCGTCGCCCTGACCCTGCGCCGACCCGGCACCACCCCTCCGCCTCCCACCACGACGCAGACCCCGCAGAAGACGGACACCGGCATCCCCGCCTGAGCCAAGGACGTCCCCGATCGCCCCGCTCTCCGCGAGGGCGATCGGGCTCGGCGTCGTGCCGATCGGTGTCGGCTCGGCGTGCAGCCGATGTATGCGTGTTGCCCGGCCCGGCGGTGGTGCGCACCCATGGCTGCGCGGACTCCTCGAGTGCGCCTGGGCGTACGGCGATCCACAACAGCGCCTCGGTGTGGGCGCCCAGGAGCGCGAGGTCGAGCTCGGTCACGAGGCGCAGCACCTGGCCGCGTAGGAGTGCGTTGTTCTGCTTCACCCCAAACTCAACAGCCCCCGAGGAACCGCTGGTTCGCCCGGCCGTGTTCCTCGCCGGCGCGGTCTCGGGCCTGCTGTGAACTGCGCGGCACGCCGCAGCATTCGCCGCGGCCGGTTCCTTCTTGCGGGGAAGCGATATGTGGTACTGCTTTCGAGCCGGATTTGTTGCTGTCTGTGCGGCGTTGGGGCCGGGACCGGATGGTCGCGGGTCCGGGCTCGCCTGACGGCGGATACGTGGAGGCCGTGATGTCGGAACCTGTGGGCGAGGACCAGGCCCCGCGTAGCACATTCATGTTGATCTTTCGTGGGGGTGCTGTCTCGCGGCCGGACCTGTCGCCGTCCGAGCTTCAGGCTCACGTCGAGAAGTGGTATCGCTGGTCGGAGAAGCTGGCTGGAGAGGGCAGGCGCAACACCGGAATCGAGCTCGGTGGTCCGGGGGCCACAGTTCACGGTCGCGACCTGGTCACCGACGGTCCGTACGCCGAGTCGAAGGATCTGGTGACCGGCAGCATGATCTTCGAGGCGGCCTCGCTGGAAGACGCCATCGAGGTCGCGCGCGGGTGCCCGACGTACGAGTTCGGCGGGTCCGTCGAGGTGCGGCCGGCCCACAATCATCGGGTCTGACACTCGTGGCCGTAGACCCCGATCCGCTCCCACCTGCGGAGCTGGTGGAGGACCTGTTCCGCAGGGAGTACGCACACCTGGTCAGCGCCCTGGTCCGGGTCCTGGGCCCGTCGAACATCCCGCTCGCCGAGGACGTCGTCCAGGACGCGCTGGTGAGCGCCATGCAGGCGTGGCGCTTCGGGCTGCCGCGGGACCCCAAGGCGTGGATCATCCGGGCAGCCCACAACCGGGCGATCGACATCATCCGCCGGGAACAGCGGCGCCGCTCGTTCCTGCCCGAACTGGCCACGACAACGGCGCTGACCGACACCATCGAGGCGGCCCTGGCTCCGGCTGCCGAGGCAAGCAGCCAGCTGGCGATGATGTTCGCTGTGTGTGATCCCGGCCTGAGCCGCGAGACGCAAGTCACCCTGGTCCTGCGGTGGCTGTGTGGTCTGTCGCCCAAGGAGATCGGTCAAGCGTTCCTGGTGGACACCCAGACCATCGACCGGCGCCTGCATCGCGGTCGCGGACGCCTGCGTACGCTGGGCCGGTTGCCCGACGTGGACGACCTGCCCGACCTCGACGTCCGGCGGGGCTCGGTCCTGCGGTCGCTGTATCTGCTGTTCAACGAGGGCTATCACGGCAGCAACCCGCAGGACCCGGTACGTCCCTTTCTGTGCGACGACGCGCTGCAACTCACCGAGTTGCTGCTGCAGGCCAGGACGACCGCGCATCCGGACGCGCACGCCCTGGCCGCCTTGTTCTGCTTCGGCACCGCCCGTCTGTCCACCCGCATGGACGAGCTGGGTGTCTTCGTACCCCTGGAGGACCAGGACCGGCGCCGCTGGGATCGCGCGCGTATCGAGCGCGGCTTGATCCATCTCGCCCACGCGGCCACCGGGGACCACATGTCCCGTTGGCATCTGGAGGCCGGCATCGCCTGCGAGCACGCGATCGCGCCTTCGGTCCAGGAGACGAACTGGGACCGGATCATCGGCTTCTACCAGGTCCTCGCCGAACAGTCCCCAAGCCCCGTGGTGGCACTCAACCGTGCGCTGGCCGTGGCCGAACGGGACGGCGTCGACGAGGGCCGCCGCGAGCTGCTCGCCCTGGCGCAAGAGCCCAAGCTGGCTCGCTACCCCTTCTACTGGGCGGCCCGTGCCGACCTGGAACGGCGGGCCGGCCGCCACGCCCCGGCCCGGGAGCACTATGAGCACGCGATCGCGCTGTCCCGCAGCGCCGCCGAGCGCGCGGCCTTCGAGCGACGGATCGAAAGCCTGAAAATCTCCTAGGGGTGTGTCCGGTTTCGGCGGCCGCCGTTCGTCCTCCTCCTGAGATCGCCCGATCAGACCAGGAGAGACCGATGCCAGAGCCGTCAAACGACCTCGTCAAGGACCCCTGCACAGAAGGACCTCCGCCCGCGACGGGACGCCGACACCTCGAACGCAGGGCGGCAGTCGCGACCGCGGTGGACCCCGGCAACCACTTCGGCGGCGGCAAGGCCGCGCCATCGGGCCATGTGCACCGGTGGCGGGCGTTCTCGCTGCTGGCCGTGGCGTACTTCATGACGGCCGTCGACATGCTGATCGTCAACGTCGCGCTGCCGACCATCGGCCGCAAGCTGCACTTCGCGCCGGCGGACCTGCAGTGGGTGGTGACCGCGTACGCCCTCACCTTCGGCGGGTTCCTGCTGCTGGGCGGGCGCGCCGCCGACCTGCTCGGGCGCAGGCGCGTGTTCACAGCCGGGCTTGCGTTGTTCACCGCGGCCTCGCTGGCCTGCGCACTGGCCGGCAACAGCATCTTCCTGATCGTCATGCGGGGCGTCCAGGGCCTGGGCGCCGCCCTGGTGCTGCCCGCCGCGCTGTCGATCGTGATGAACATGTTCACCGAGGGCGCCGAGCGCAACAAGGCACTCGGCCTGTGGGGCGCCATCGGCGCCAGCGGCGCGACCGTCGGCGTGCTGGCCGGTGGTGCCCTCACGCGGTACGCCGGCTGGCCGTACATCTTCTACCTGAACGTGATCGTCAGCGGGGCCGCGTTGCTGCTGACCCGGCGTGTGCTGCCGGAAAGCAGGTTGCGGGGCACACACCGCCGCTACGACCTGCTGGGCGCCGTCACGGTGACCGCAGCACTGACGATCATGGTGTACGCGATCTCGCAGGCGCCGACCGCCGGGTGGACAGCCACCCGGACCCTGACCCTGCTCGCCCTGTCGACGGTCCTGCTGGCCGCGTTCGTGGCCGTCGAGGCCCGGGCGCAGGCGCCGCTGCTGCCGCTGCGGTTGTTCCGGCTGAGCACCCTCGCCGGGTCCAACGCCGTCGGATTCCTGCTCGGCGCCGGCTTCTACGGATACATCTTCATCGGAACCCTCTACATGCAGCAGGTACTCGGCTACTCCGCGATGAACACCGGCCTCGCCTGGCTCACCGTCGGCCTGACGGGAGTGGTGCTCGCCGGGCCGGCGCAGATGCTCGTCACCCGCACCTCCATCAGGCTGGTGATGGCGACCGGACTGACCCTGACCGGCGCCGGGATCCTGTGGGCGACCCAGGCGCCCGCCCACGGCGGCTTCTGGGCGAGCCTGGCCGGCCCCTTCTTCCTCACCGGCACCGTCACCTGGATCTTCATCCCGGTATCGATCGGAGCCCTGGTCGGCGTCACCGAACGGGACGCAGGCATCGCCTCCGGCCTCATCGACTCGTCCCAGCAACTCGGCGGCGCCATCGGGATCGCCATCGCCTCCACGGTGGCGGCCACCCGCACCCGCGACCTCCACACCCAGGGCCACGCCCTCACCGACGCGCTCACCGGCGGATTCCACACCGCCCTCTGGGTCTGCAGCCTCGTCATCATGGCCGCCGTTCCCATCGCCTTTCTCCTCATCCGGCGCACCGACATCACCCAGGCCGCCACGCTCTCGCCAGGTCACGTTCCCGACCCGCCCCCGCCGACTGACCGTCGCGGCCTTCGCTGAGGCAGCGGTACGCCCTCATCCACCCAAGTCAGGAGAGCCACCATGCGCAAACTCATCGAATCGACACTGGTCACGCTGGACGGCGTCATCGAAGCCCCGGAACGCTGGTCCCTCTTCGACGCCGAGTCCTCGGCGTACTCGCTCGAACAACTCGGCAACTACGAGGCGTTCGTCATGGGCCGGACGACCTACGAGACCTTCTACGCCAACTGGGGCCACGTCACCGGCAGCCCCTACATCGACCGCATCAACGCCATGCCCAAGTACGTGGCGTCTCGATCACTGACCGAGACGACATGGAACGCCACCCTGCTGGGTCCCGACCCGTCCGGCACGATCGCGAAGCTGAAGAGTGAGCCCGGCAAGGACCTCATCAAATACGGCACCACTCGTTTCGACGACGCCCTCATCCGACACCACCTGATCGACGAGTTCCGCTTCTGGTACATGCCCGTCGTGGCGGGCTCAGGGCAACGGCTCTTCGAACACGTGGACACCAAGGGACTGCACCTCAGCCTCACCGGCGAGAAACGACTGCAGAACGGGTCTGTCATCCTCACCTACGTGCCTCGCTGAGCTCACGAGGCTGCACATCACCGATCGACGTACGGGTCCACGCCCACTTGGTGTGGAGCGCGGACCCGACCTACCTGTCCGCCGTGTCGGGGGGTGCTCAGCGAAGGCGTACCGGGAGGGAGCGGTGGCCGTTGGAGATGAAGGAGTCCACCGGCTCCAACTCGTCCGGCTCCACCGCGAGTTGCAGATCGGGGAAACGCTCGAAGAGCGCCGGCAGCGCGATCCGTGCCTCCAGCCGCCCCAGCGGGGCGCCCAGGCAGAAGTGCACGCCGTAGCCGAAGGCCAGGTGCTCCTTGTCGACGCGGGTGACATCGAAGCGGTCCGCGTCGTCGCCGTACTTGCCGGGGTGGCGTCCGGCTGCGGCGTACGCGGCCAGGATGGCCTCGCCCTTGCCGATCACGACTTCTGCGGGACCGCCGAACTCGCTCATCGGCAGATCCTCCACGGCGTACCGCAGCGGCAGGCTGGCGACCGGTGCCTCGACGCGCAGCGTCTCCTCGATCACGTCGTCCCAGGAAGCGTGGCCGCTGCGGACGAGTGCGAGTTGGTCGGGGTGGGTGAGCAGTGCGTGAATGGCGTTGTCGATGAGGTTGACCGTGGTCTCGTGGCCCGCGCTGACCATGAGCATCAGGGTGTCGAGGAGTTCCTGCTCGCTGAGGCGGGTGCCGCCCTCGTCGTCCCGCGACGCGATGAGGGCGGACGTCAGGTCGTCGCCGGGTGACTCCCTTTTGGAGGCGACGAGCTTGGCGAGCGCCGCGTAGAACCGCGTGTAGATGTCGGTGACCTCCTCCGGCGTGGCGGAGGTGTGGAAGACGCCGTCCACGACGGCCCGTAACTCTGCACCCTGGTCCTCGGGCAGGCCGAACAGTTCGCTGATGACCTGGATCGGCAACGGGTAGCACAACCCCTCGCGCAGATCGACGACCCGCCCGTCCTGTCCGGCCTGCTCGACCCGGTCCAGCAGGTTCTTGGTGATCTCTTCGACACGGGGCTGGAGCGCGGCGGTGCGGCGAGCGGTGAAGGCCTTGGAGACCAGGGCGCGCAGGCGTTTGTGCTCGCCGCCGTACGCGGTGAACATGTTCTGCACCGCGACCCATGTGAACAGCGGCCATTCCGGGGCGACTTCGCCGTTGATCCAGCGGGTCCAGTGGCGGCGTGCGTCCTTGGAGACGCGTGGGTCGGTCAGCAGGCGCTTGAGCAGATCGGGGGAGCTGACGGCCCATGCCGCAACCCCGTCGGGGAGTTCGACCGAGGTCACCGGTCCACGCTCGCGGATACGGGCGGCTTCGCCGTGGATGTCACGACCGGCCGGGTCGATGACTAAGGGGTCGGGATGCCCCATCGCAGCCTCACAGAGTCTCGAACGTCGATACGAAGCGTTACGCTACTTCGCCGTAGCGTCGTCGGGCGAGCCCTCCAAGGCGGCCGTCCGGGCCCGCGCGGTCAACCTGCCGGGCGGGCAGAACCTGGGGCGCGGGCGCCGGGCCGTGGCCAAGGGCAGGCAGGGGGCAGGCGGTGGTCTCCCCTTTCGCCGGCCCCCGGCACCCTTTCCTGTCCCTGCCACGGTGCCACCTTCGCCCCGACCGGCGAGTCGCTCACCCACCCCAAGTCGGTACGTCCGCTATCCCGGCTGCCCCGGATCGCAGTGCGCGAGACCCGCGGGCCACATCCATGCCCTGGCTAGGCTGGTATCTGATCACGGTTACCGACGAGGGGGTCCGAGGTTATGAGCGGGACAGTGACGGCGGTCAGCAGCAACGGGGACTACTCGTTCACCAAGCCGAACCGGGACAGCGTCAGATTGCTCGCCGGGCTCGGTGTGGAGGGAGACGTGCACGCCGGTGTGACGGTCAAGCACCGCTCGCGCGTCGCGCAGGATCCCACCCAGCCGAATCTGCGGCAGGTCCACCTCATCCATGAAGAACTCTTCGCCGAGGTCGGTGAAGAGGGCTTCAAGGTGGCGCCCGGCGAACTCGGCGAGAACATCACCACGCGGGGCATCGATCTGCTCGGCCTGCCGGTCGGCACGTTGCTGCACATCGGCGCCTCCGCGGTCCTGGAAGTCACCGGCCTCCGCAACCCCTGCCTGCAGATCGACAACTTCCAGGACGGGCTGCTGAAGCGGGTCGTCGGCCGTGACGAGGCGGGGAACATCGTGCGCAAGGCCGGAATCATGAGCATCGTGAGGGAAGGCGGCGTGGTGTTCCCTGGAGACACGATCGACACGGAACTTCCCAGCGGTCCGCACCGCCCCCTGGACCGGGTCTGACCGTCCTGCGCAGGCAGAACGCACCTGAGGCTGCCGCTGTCCGCCGCGCAGTCCGACAGCGGGCGGACTGCGCTCGGTCGACGCCCTGAACGTCTGGAACGGATTCCTCCTCCCCCTGATCCTCACCCAGATAGGGGACCCCAGGGCGGAATGTGTCCCTTCGGGCTCGTGTTGCTCCCGGACATGAGCGAAGCAGTGGTGGCAAGCGCATACGGCGGTCCCGAGGTCCTGTCCCTGGTGGAGGTGACCGTCCCGGAGCCGGGGCCGGGCCAGGTACGTGTCGCGGTCCGTGCCGCAGGCGTCAATCCCTTCGACTACAAGGTGTACAGCGGTGCCTTCGGAACCGACCCGGGACGGCTGCCGCTGCGGCTCGGCACCGAGGCCGCCGGTGTCGTGACCGCCGTGGGCGCCGACGCGGTCGGCCCCGCGGGTCCGGTCGAGGTCGGCGACGAGGTGATCGCCTATCGCGCAGCCGGCGCCTACGCCGCCGAACTCGTCGTACCGGCTTCGTCGGTAGTGCCCAAGCCCGCCCGACTGTCCTGGGAACAGGCCGGCGGACTGATGGCTGCCGGAGTCACCGCCGTGCACGCCCTCGAAGCGGTCGGCCTGGGCAAGGGCGAGACGGTGCTCATCCACGGCGCCGCCGGGGGAGTGGGCCTGACGGCCGTGCAACTGGCGGTGGCGCGCGGGGCCACCGTCCTGGGAACGGCGAGCCAGGCCAAGCACGACCTGCTGCGCGACCTGGGCGCGATCCCGATCACTTACGGGCCCGGTCTGGCAGACCGGGTCCGAGCGGCGGCGCCGGGTGGCGTCGATGCGGCGGCCGACCTGGTGGGCACCGACGAGGCGGTGGACGTCTCCGTTGAACTCGTGGCCGACCGCTCCCGCATCGCCACCATCGCCGGCTTCGAGCGCGGTGCCCGGGCCGGCATCAAACTCCTCGGCGGCGCGCCCGGCGCGGACCCGGGTACGGAGGTCCGGGCCGCGGCCCGACTGCAGCTCACCGCGGAGGCGGAGGCAGGACGGCTGCGCATCCTGATCGCCGACACCCACGCGCTGCACGAAGCCGCCGAAGCCCATCGCCAGATCATGACCGGCCACATCACAGGGAAGATCGTTCTGATCCCGTAGCGCCGCCGGGAGTCTGCCCTGACCGCGGTGACCGGCCGGTGGTGGTGCGCGGTAGCTCGCGCGCCGTCCGGAGGTCCCCGTCCGGTTGGTTGCCGCGGGTCACTGCGAGCCGGTTGCCACCAGCGTCGCGGTGATGGGTTCGAGTTCGGTGATCAGTTCGTCGAGCTCGGCGGGAGACAGCGCTTCGTAGGGCGGGGTGGCGAGCTCGTCGGTGAGGGCTTCGACGCGGTGTTTGACCTCGCGGCCGGCCTCGGTGAAATGGCCCTCGGCGTCGACGAGCCCGCGCTCGCGCAGGCCGTCCATGACCGCGGCCAGCCGCTGTTTCGGCAGGTGATGGATGCGTCCGAACGACTCCGGCGGGTGGATGCCCTGTTCCAGCGCGGACAGGACATGGGCTTCCGTGCCGCCGATGCGTGCGCCGACGAGGGCGGCGATGTGTCCGTCGCCGCGGTGCTCGCGCAGCATGGTCGCGGAATGCCACAGGCGGGCGACGGGGTCGCTCGGGATCGCAAGGCTGCGCATGCCGGCGTACATCACCCGGCCTTCGGTGGGGGCGCTCGTGGCGGCCTTGGTGGTCAGGTCGGCGGCACGCACCAGGCCGGGGGAGCCGGCCAGCTCGTCGCCGAGGATGCGCCGTAGGGACGCCGCGCTGCCCCGCTCCCGCGCGGCGACGGAGGCCTCGGGCGGGATCGTCTCCCAGGCGCTGGGGATGTGCCGTGCGGCTTCTCCGTCGGCGAAGTTGTAGAAGGCCGCGTGCACGACCCGGGCCTCCACGCGTCCCAGTGGTGCGGCCCGGCTGGCGAAGTAGCCGTCCCAGTAGGTGCGGTGGCCGAGCGCGGTCAGCTCCTCGTTGCACTCGTCGGCGCAGTAGGTGACCAGGCAGATCGGCTCCAGGAGCTCGAACATACGACGGGCGATGTGAGTCATCGGCTGCAAGCGCGTCGTACCCATGGGGCTCTCCCTTCGTTTCGGTGTGCCGGCTTGGACCGTCCGGCACACCGGAACTCATCGGTGACCGAAGGGAAGCAGTGCGGACGGGACGCGAGCCGCCCGGCAGGTCGGGCCCGAGGCCTGGTGAGCCGGAGCTGGTCGAGGACGGCGGCACCCAGCATCCGCCTGGCCTCCCCGCTGCCCCACCGGTGTCAGCCGGCCGTCACAGCGCGATGATCTGCCAGTCCTGGTTGGCGCCGCCGGTGGTCGGCCACTGGATGACGTTGGCGCCGTCCGACGTGGACGCATTGGCGACGTCGGCGCACCAGCCGGTGCGGACGTTCACGAGCCGGTAGTAGCCGCTGGTGGCGGAGGGAACCAGCTTCCACCACTGGTTGTCGCTGCCGGAGTCGCCCCGCTGGTCGAGGTTCGCGCCCTGGGCGGAGCCGCCGGGGCTGTCGAGGACCTTGCCGCTCTTGACGTTGGACAGGCGGTAGGAGCCGTCGGTGTCGGGCAGCAGTTTCCACTGCTGGTTGGTGCCGCCGGTCCAGGGCCACTGGATGACCAGGGTGCCGTCGGCGGTCGAGGCGTCCTTGACGTCCATCACCTTGCCGCTGTTGCGGTTGACCAGCTTGTAGGTGCCCAGGTCCGCGGTGAACGGCCGGTCGTAGACCTCCAGGCTGCGGATGGACGCCCACACGGCGGAGGGCAGGCCCGTGACCGTGATCCGGACGTAGCGCGCCTGGGCGCGGAAGAGGGCGACCTGGACCTGGCTGGTGCTGGTGGTGGCGGTCAGGTCGGCCAGCGTGGTCCAGGCGGCGTTGTCGGTTGAACCCTCGATCCGGTAGCGGTAGTTGGCACCGTCCTGCTCCCAGGCGAGGCGGGTTCCGGTCAGGGAGCGGGTGGAGCCGAGGTCGACCTTGAGCCAGTGGCCGGTGCTGCCGTCGTTGGCACACCAGCGGGTGGAGGTGGACCCGTCGACGGCGTTCGACGCGGTGTTGCCCTTGGACGTCTCCTCGCTGTCGGCGGTGGCGGTCTTGCCCGCGGCGATGTCGCCCGGCTGCACGGAGCGGTCCAGGGTGACACCGACGACGCTGTCCTCGGGGTGGGTGGTGCGGTCGATGCCGGTGACGGCGACCCGGCCGTCACCGCCGACGGTGAAGGACAGGCTGGTGCCGGAGCGTACGTCGAACACACGGGTGACCTGGGCATCCCCGATCGAGGGGGTGGTGAACGAGGTGCCGCTGTAGCCGGGCAGCAGGTGGACGTAGAAGGTGTTGTCCTTGTACGTGTAGCCGTACTGGCCGTCCACGGGGTCCCACGGGCCGCCGCGGGTGGAGTACACGGACTGGCCGCAGGCGGTCATGAAGGACCCGATCTGGCGCAGCAGGCTCGCCTGGCCGGAGGGGACGGTGCCGTGCCGGTCCGGGCCCACGTTGACCATGACCGTCAGATTGCGTACCCATGCGTTGACCAGGAGGTTCATGGCGGTGGCGTAACTCATCACCTTGCCGTCCGAGTTGTAGCCCCAGCTGCTGCCGACGCTGAAGACCTTCTCGCTGACCTTGCCGGTGCGGATCGCCCCGGACGGCACGGAGGAGCCCTCCTCGCTGGCATAGTCGCCCACCCAGCCGGAGCGGGAGGTGGCGACGATGTTCGGCTGGTGCTTGCGGACCATGCCCATCAGGCCCAGCGGCTTGCCGGCCGAGTCGGTCTCGCCGTAGGCGGAGTCCACCGGCCACTGGTTGGCCGGGTCGCGGAACTGGCTGGGCTCCCAGAAGAACGCGCCGTCGGCGTCGGTGCCCTGCTCCGCGATCCAGCCGCCGTCCCACCACAGGTCGTCGATCACGCCGTACTGGGTGACCAGCTCCTTGACCGACTCGTACACCTCGGTCTTCATGATCCGCGCGTTCTCCTTGTGCGCCGGATCGGTGGTGTAACCCCACGGGTTGGTCGCGCAGTTGGTGCCGGTGACGTCGTAGTAGCCCGGGTAGCGCCAGTCGATGGGGGAGTAGTACAGGCCCACCTTCAGCCCCGCCGCCCGTACCGCCGCCACGTAGTCCTTGACGAAGTCACGGCTGAGCGGCGCCTGGCCGGAGCTCCAGGCGTTGGGGTGGTTCAGCGGCCACAGCGCGAAACCGTCGTGGTGACGCGTCGTCAGGGTCACGTACTTCGCCCCGAAGTCCTTCGCCAACTGCGCCCAGGCCGTGGGGTCGTAGGCGTCCGCCGTGAACTGCTCACTCGTCGCGTCGGTGACGTACTTGCGGTAGTTCGCCGGCGTGATCGGGGCGTTGTGCATCCACCACTCGCCCTTGGCGGGTCCCGAGTAGACACCCCAGTGGATGAACATCCCCAGTTTGGCGTCCTGCAGCCACTGCACCTTGGAATCCGGCTGCTGCTCGAGACCCAGGTCGGTCTTCGGGATTCGCAGGGGAGGCAGCGGCAGCGGGTTGGTGGTCGCGGCATACGCGGGGGGCGCCATCACGGTCGGGCCGACGACGGAGGCCACGGTCGCCGCCGCCATTCCGGCGAGTACCGAACGACGTGAGAGAGCTCTGGGCACAGTTGTTTCCTCCTGCTCGTTGGTGTTCGGATCGCTTCAGCCTCGGGGATCTGGGCGGCCAACGGTGCCTTCGGAAGACATGGGATGCATTAAGGGTGATTGGCGAGGCTGTTGTCCAGAGGCGGGAAGAAGTTTCCGTGTTTCTCAAGGAGTTGTGGAGCGGAATCCGGGCGGTGTGGAGGCAGTCATTGGATGACTAGTGGTGTTCCGTCAGGTGCCGTGCTGCGGATCGATCGCGTCCGAACCGTTGACCCGGCTCCCAGTGAGCTCTACCTTGCCGACGAAAACAAACATCAGTCCACAATTTCCAACGCCTCGTCTGCTGTGGGTGCCCTTCCGCAAAGGAAAACCGCATGTACCGTCGTGCCCGCTTGCCGCTGCCGGCCGCACTCCTGGGTCTCTTTGCACTCCTGATGACCGGCGCCCCCGCGCAGGCCGCTTCGGTCACCGTGACGAACGCGACCCAGTTCACCGACACCACCGGAACCGTGGTCCAGGCCCACGGAGGCGGTGTGATCAAGGTCGGCGCGTACTACTACTGGTTCGGCGAGAACCGCAACCCCGACAACACCTTCAAGGCCGTCTCGGTCTACCGCTCCACCGACCTGAAGACCTGGGAGTTCCGCAACAACGTCCTGACCCGGAGCAGCGCCGCCGAGCTGGCGGTCGCCGACATCGAGCGGCCGAAGGTGATCTTCAACAGCGCCACCGGCAAGTTCGTCATGTGGATGCACAAGGAGAACGGCACCGACTACACCCAGGCCCGTGCCGCCGTCGCGGTCTCCGACACGGTCGACGGCGACTACACCTACCTGGGCAGTTCCCGGCCGCTCGGCATCACCTCCCGGGACATGACCCTCTACCAGGACGACGACGGCACGGCCTACCTGGTCTCCTCCGCCAACGAGAACGCCGACCTCGACATCTTCAAGCTGACCGCCGACTACACCGGCATCGACAGCCTGGTCGCCAACCCCTGGCCCGGCACCTACCGCGAGGCACCGGCGCTCTTCAAGCGGGGCGGCTTCTACTTCATGCTCACCTCCGCCAACAGCGGCTGGAAGCCCAACCAGCAGCGCTACGCCACCGCCACCAGCCTCGCCGGCCCCTGGACGGCCATGACGGACGTCGGCAACGACACGGCCTACGGCTCCCAGACCGCCTACGTCCTCCCCGTCCAGGACACCTCGGGCACCTCGTACCTGTACATGGGGGACCGCTGGGGCAACTCCTTCGGCGGCACGGTCAACGACTCCCAGTACATCTGGCTGCCGCTGACCTTCCCCACCAGCAGGACCATGGATCTGCCGTGGTACCCGCAGATCGCCGTCGACACGGCGGCCGGAACCGTCACCGGCGTGGGCGGCGGCCCCTACTACAACCTCGTCGCCCGGCACAGCGGCAGATGCGTGGACGTGTCGGACAACTCCGCCGCCGACAGCGCGTTCATGGTGCAGTGGGCCTGCAACGGCGGCCTCAACCAGCAGTGGCGGCTGACGGATGCCGGCGGCGGCTACGTACAGGTCATCGCCGAGCACAGCGGCAAGTGCATGGACGTCTCGGGTGCTTCGACCGCAGACGGTGCCTTCGTCAACCAGTACCACTGCACCGGTGGCACCAACCAGCAGTGGCTGCTGCAGGACCAGGGCAACGGCTACGTCCACCTCGTCGCCCGGCACAGCGGCAAGTGCCTGGACGTGAAGGACGCCTCCGCCGCCGATGGCGGCCGCCTCATCCAGTGGCCCTGCGGCACCGGCACCAACCAGCAGTTCCAGCAGCGTACGGCCTGAGCGTGCGGGGATACGTGCGGTGGCCGCTCCGGCGGGGGCGGGTCACCGCAGGGCAACCGATGGTGGGGCGGAGTGCCCGGTGAGGTTCTCGGGCCGCAGGACGACGTCCAGTTGCTCGGCGGTGAGCAGTCCGGCCTCGGTGGCGAGGTCCTTGACCAGGCGGCCGGTGGCCAGGGCCCGGCGGGCGAGCGTGGTGCTCGCGGCATAGCCGATGTGCGGGGCGAGTGCGGTGACCAGGCCGACCGAGCGGTGGACCGTGTCGTGGAGGTGGGCGCGGTTGGCGGTGATGCCGGGGATGCATCGGGTGGCCAGCGTGTCGCCGGCCGCGCGCAGGTGGGTCAGGGAGCGCAGCAGGCTGTAGGCGATGACGGGTTCGAAGGCGTTGAGCTGGAGCTGTCCTGCCTCGGCGGCCATGGTGACGGTCAGGTCGTTGCCGATGACCTCGAAGGCGACCTGGTTGACGACTTCGGGAATCACCGGATTGACCTTGCCGGGCATGATCGACGAACCCGCCTGCACCGGCGGCAGGTTGATCTCGCCGAGTCCGGCGGTGGGCCCGGAGGAGATCAGGCGCAGGTCGTTGCAGGTCTTGGAGAGCTTCACGGCCACGCGCTTGAGGACGCCGGACAGTTGGACGAAGGCACCGCAGTCCTGGGTGGCTTCGATGAAGTCGCCTGCGGGCCGGACGGGTTCACCGCTGATCTCGGCGAGGTACGCGCAGGCGAGTTCGGCGTAGCGGGGGTGGCCGTTGATGCCGGTGCCGATGGCGGTACCGCCGAGGTTGGACTCCAGCAGCAGGGCGGCGGCCTCGCTCAGGCGCCGGCGGTCCTCCTCGATCATGACGGCGTACGTGGTGAGCTCCTGGCCCAGCGTCATGGGCACGGCGTCCTGGAGTTGCGTACGACCGATCTTCAGTACGTCGCTGAACTCCGCCGCCTTCTCGGCGAACGCCGTGGCCAGTGCTCCCAGCGAATCGCCGAGCCGGCGCAGTGAGGTGACCAGGGCCAGCCGTACGGCGGTGGGGTAGACGTCGTTGGTGCTCTGGCCGAGGTTGACGTGGTCGAGCGGATGGATCATCTCGTAGGACCCCCGGGGATGCCCCAGGTGCTCCAGGGCCCGGTTGGCGATGACCTCGCTGGCGTTCATGTTCGTGGAGGTGCCGGCCCCTCCCTGGATCGGGTCGACGACGAACTGCTCGTGCAGGTGCCCGGCGCGGATCTCCTCGCAGGCGTCGACGATTGCCTCGGCGATGTCCGGCGGCAGCAGCCCCAGGTCGCGGTTGGCCCGGGCGGCCGCCTGCTTGACCGCGGCCAGCGCGGTGATCAGGTCCGGGAACTGGGCGATGGTCGCTCCGGTGATCGCGAAGTTTTCCACGGCCCGCACGGTGTGCACGCCGTAGTAGGCGTCGGCAGGAACCTTCTTGTCTCCGACCAGGTCGTGCTCGATGCGTACGGCCATCCGCTGCTCCTCGTGTTCCGGGCCCCTTGACAGGCCACCACGTCCGGCCTCAGTGTTGCCGACCAACACGCAGAACGCAATATATTGCATATGGCAGGAGCAGCCCATGGACACCGCACACCGCCGTCCCACCCATGCGGACACCCCACCGACCCGGCCCTCGGGCTTCCTGAGGCGATGCACGAACGTGCCGATCGGCATCCAGTCGATCGTCGCCGTCGGTCTCGGCGCCCTGATCGGATCCCTCGCCCCGGCCGCGGGCGAGCAGATGAAGACTCTCGGGGACGTGTTTCTGAACCTGGTGCAGGTCGTCGTCCTGCCCCTGGTCTTCCCGCTCATCGTGCTGGGCATCGCCCGCATGGAGTCGGTCAAGAAGGTCGGCAGGATCGCCGGAAAGGCCATCCTCTACTTCGAGCTCGTCACCACCGTGATCCTGCTGATCGCGGTGGGTCTGGCCAAGGTCACAGGCATCGGCAAGGGCGCCCCCGTCCACGGCGCCGACGCCAAGGACCTGGACGGTCTGAGCCAGGGCATCGACTTCCACGAGCTGGTCCTGCACGCCGTACCGAAGAACATCTTCGCCGCGTTCGGCGAGGGCAATCTGCTCGGCGCGATCGTCTTCGCTCTCCTCGTCGGCATCGCCATGGCCGCGATCGGGGAGAAGTCCGAGCCCTTCGCCGCCGTCCTGGAGTCAATCGCCGCGGTGATGTTCAAGGTCGTCGGCTACGTCATCCGCATCGCACCGCTGGGCGTGCTCGGCTTCATCTCCTACGACGTCGCCCACTACGGCTTCGGGAACCTGCGCAGCCTGCTGGGCTTCATCGCGGTGGTCTACGCGGGCCTGGCCATCGTCATCGGCGCGCTCTTCCCGCTCATTGCCGCGATCTACCGCATCCGCTACCTCGAACTGCTCAAGTCCATCGCGGGATTGGCCGGGATCGCCTTCGTCACACGCAGTTCGGAGGCCGTACTGGCCCCCCTCATGGGCAAGTTGGAGGAGTTCGGCGTCAGCCGCTCCACGACCTCCTTCGTCGTCCCCCTCGGCTACTCCTTCAACACCGACGGCTCCGTCCTCTACCAGGCCGCCGCGCTGGTCTTCCTGGCCAACGCCTACGGCGCCGACACCTCCCTGCCTGCCCTGCTGCTCATGGTCGGCGTGTTGGTGATCCTCTCCAAAGGCATGGCGGGCGTCGCCTCCGCCTCCATCGTGGTCCTCATCGCCGCCGGCAACTCCATCGGCCTGCCCGCCGAAGGCATCGCCCTGCTCCTCGGCGTCGACTTCATCGTCGACATGGCCCGTACCGGCGTGAATGTCGTCGGCAACTCCCTTGCCGCCACCGTCGTCGACAGCTCCGAGAAGCGGCGCGCAGCCAAACGGGGCAGTGGCGAGACCATCCACACCCCAGCCGAGCCCGAGACCCCGTCCCTGCACAAGGAACCAGCACAGTGAGCGCCCCCACCACGGAGATCATCGGCATCCTCGGCGGCATGGGCCCGGCCGCCACCGCCGACTTCTACGCCAAGCTCGTCGCGACGACCCCCGGCGCCGGCGACCAGGACCATCTGCGCACGGTCATCTGGTCCGACCCCACCATCCCGGACCGCACCCAGGCCCTGCTCGGTGACGGCCCCGACCCCACCCCGTGGCTGCTCGAGGGCAGCCGCGTGCTGCGCGAGGCCGGCGCCACGGTCATCGCGATCCCCTGCAACACCGCGCACGCCTTCGTCCCCCGCATCGCCGACCATGTCGGCCTGCCCATCGTCCACATGATCGGTGAAGTAGCCCGGCACCTCGGTGCCATGGGCCCGCGCCTGAGCACCGCCGGACTGCTCGCCACCACCGGCACCGTCCGCGCGGGCCTGTACCAGGACTGGCTGGACCGCTTCGGCATCCGCCTCCTCCTGCCCGACGACGCCGGCCAGGACGAAGAGGTCATGACCGCCATCCGAGCGGTGAAATCCGGCGCCCACGACGACACGACGACCGCTCTGCTGGCCCGCGCCGCGCAGCGCCTGATCGAACAGGGCGCGCAGGCGGTGATCGCCGGCTGCACGGAGATTCCGCTGGGGCTGCCCGAGGAGGCCGTGGACGTCCCGCTCATCGACCCGGCCGTGATCCTGGCCAGGGCTCTCGTCCGCCGGGCCAGGACGGGAGCCGCCACCGGAGGGGTCGAGTAGGGCGATGTACTGTACGCAATATGTCACTCGACAGCCCCGTCTCCCGCCGCCTCCTCAGCGACGAGGTCTTCCATCGCCTGCGCGACTCCATCGTGCGCGGCGAACTGGCCCCCGGAGAGAAGGTCAAGGACGGTGAGCTCGCCGAGCGCCTCGGCCTCAGCCGCACTCCCGTGCGCGAGGCGCTCGCCCGGCTCGCCGACATCGGCCTCGTCGAGGCCAAGCCCGGCGTCTATACGCGCATCACCACGCTCAACCGCCGTGACGTCGAAAAGACCCTCGCGGTCCTGCGCTCCCTCGACCAGCTCGCCGTCGAGACGGCCGTGCCCGTCATGACGAAGCAGGACCTCCACGCCATGCGCGAGGCCAACCGGGACTTCGAACGGGCCGTCACCGCCAACGACACCGCCGCCGCGCTCGCGGCCGACGACCGCTTCCACGCCGTACCGATCGGGGCGGCCGACAACCCCGTGCTGAGCCGGATCGTCGAACAGTTGCACCCGCAGATCCACCGCATCCTGTACCGCAAGTTCTCCACGCTGCTGGGCGGCCGCAACACCATCGAGCACCACGACCAACTCGTGGAGATCTGCGCCACCGGCGACGCCCGTTCCGCCGCCGAACTCTCCGCACGGCACTGGTCCGAACTCGGCGGACACATCAACGAACTCTTCGACACCAATCAGTTCGTCGAGCCGACTTCGGGATGAGGGGGCATCCCCTGCGGCTGGGGGGCAGGCCGACTCCGGCAGTCGGCCACCTTGCAGAGGGGGCTTGAGGCGATTACGGCACGATCAGGCCAGCCGGTCCCCTGGGGGCGACGTGACATGGTCTGGACACGCGGTGGTGCGAGACGCGAGCCTCCCGACGTGATCAGGCGGACGGCGTCCAGCAGGGGCTCGCGACGCGGGCACGCGGCAGCCGACGGCTGGGCCACCTGCCGGTGGTGTGCGCCCTCGGCCACCAGTCAGGAGCCCGTACCCGGTGACACCTGCCCTGGAGTGCCACGACCGCCCCGCATGCGCCCAGCCGTCACACAGCGCACCCTGGTGCCATGGCGGACGCACAGCCCATCGTGATCTACCCGCCCGCCGAGGACGGCGGGCGGAGGGTCCGTGTGGGCGACCACTTCCGCGGGATGGCATACGGGCTGCTGGACATCGTCGAGTTCCTGCGCCTCGCAGGTCTGGAGGACGCCGACGAGGCGTGGGTGCGGGAATCCGGGCTGGTCGAGTGGCGGGGCGGCGGCCCGGACGCGTGGCAGCACTGAGCCGGGAAGCCGCTGCGTACTCAGCGTCCCGGATGACGTGGCTCGGCATGACCCACACCGAGACCGAGATCGCCGCAGAGCTGGTCCGGGATCTGCTCGAACGGGCCGTCGCCCGGGCCCGTATCAGATCGAAGCCGCCATCGCCGCCGTCCACTGCGAAGCCCCCAGCCGGCAGGCGACCGACTGGCCGCAACTGCTCACGCTCCACGACATGCTGCTCGCCGTCGACCCGTCGCCGATCGTGCGGCTGAATTGGGCCGTCATCGTCCGCCACACCGACGGACCGGCGCGCGCCCTCGCTCTGGTCGACGAGCTCACCGATCCGCTGGGCCGCTACCACCTCTTCCACGCCGCCCGGGCCGCCCTGCTGCGTGACCTCGGCCGTACCGACCAGGCGCGTCAGGCCGACGAGCAGGCCCCGAAGCTCACCGCCGACCCGGCCGAACGCTCCCTGCTCGCCACCCGATTGCACCCCACCCACGACATCCACTGACTGCGGAACCGTGGAACTGCGGAACTGCGCTCAGAACCAGTGCAGGCAGTGCGGCGAGCGCTCGCCGCGGAAGAGGGCGTCGGCGAGGGCGGCCGCGCCCGGGCGGTGGGCCCGGATGTGCCCGGCTCGCACGAGCGTGCCGGGGGCCGTACCGCCGAGGTAGATCGAACCGAGGTCGCTCACGTCCAGTGACAGGTCCGGCTCCCGGTCCGTGGGGACGCATTCGGCCTTGCCGTCCCGCACCGTCAGCAGAAAGCGGCCGTGCTCGCCCAGGAACGGGTCGTCCACGTCGAGGACGAGCTCGCCGTCCATGAACCAGCCACGCGCGGTCAGCGCACGCGGGACGTCCAGCAGCCGCACCCAGAGCCAGTCCGTGTCACCGCTCACCTCACCGGCGCGGAAGTCCGCAAGCTGCCAGCGCAGCGGACTGTCCGGCGGGATGTGCTTGAAGACCACCTGACGGACCAGGTCGTGTCCGAGCACGAAACGGGCCAGGGCCGTGAAGGCGGCGTCGTCGGTGGCGATGGTCTCGTCGACCGTCAAGGCGTCCCCTTCGCCGACCGCATAGCTGGCGTATCCGTCCGGGACACCGCTGGCATCACGGTGTACGGCCACATGGCGCGACGTCGGAGCGATGGGGGGCTGCCCCGCGCCCGAGGTCCACCAGCGGTGCGGCCTGGACAGCGCACCGGGCTGGGCGCGGCGGTAGCGGTCGTAGACCTCCTCCAGGAGCTCGCCGCACTCGGCACGCCGCAGCAGCTCCACCGAGCCCGTGTCCCGGCCGGTCGCCTCGGCCGTTCCGTGCGCCCGGGGGAGGGCGAGGGCGGCTCGGTGGCGCGGCACCGTCAGCCGCTGCGTGTAGGTCGCCGGGCCGTAGCCGAACCTGCGGTAGATCACGGCCTCGGAAACCAGCAGTACGGAGAGGAACTCCCCTCGGGCCCGCACTTCGGTGAGCTGGTGCCGCATCATCGCGGTGAGCACGCCCTGGCGTCGGTGCGAGGGCAGGACGCCGACGGCGGTCACCCCGGTGGCGGGGACGAGGATCCCACCGGGCAGCGTGAGCTCGAAGGAGTACGCACCGGCGGTGCCGACAGGCCGCCCGTCCGCCGTCACGGCCATCAGATTGCGGTCCATTTCGAGGGCCGCCCACCACACCCCGCCGCCGCCCTCGGCCGGAGTTTCCGGGAAGCGACCGAACGCGGCGTGCAGGGTGTCGACGAAGACATTGAAGTCCTGGTCGGTCGTGGAACGGATCTCCATTGCTGCCGCTGCCTCCCGGGATACCGGCACCACGACCCGCGGCGCCCCGCACAGTGCAGCGTTGAGGTGTGTCCAGGTCAAACGAATTTCGGCCGGGCCCACGCGTGCGGGGCTGCGGTGCAGCAGGCCGGTTTGCTGCCGGACCGCACGGGAACCCCGGAGCGGGGACGATGCAGTCGACGGAGGAGTACTCATGTCCTCGCGCCGCGACGACCCGCACGGGCGGGCCCTGCTGACCGACGCGCTGCGGAACAAGGGGGTCGCCTTCACACGGGAGGAACGGGAGAGGCACGGCCTGCTGGGGGCTCTCCCACCGGGTGTGCTCTCCCTGGAGCAGCAGGCCCGCCGGGCCTGGGAGCAGGTTCAGGCCCAGCCGGACGACCTGGCCAAGAACGTCTGCCTGGAGCAGCTGCACGATCGCAACGAGGTGCTCTACCACCGCCTGCTCACCGAGCATCTGACGGAACTGCTGCCCATCGTCTACGACCCCACCGTGGGGCAGGCGATCAAGCGGTACAGCCATGAGTACCGGCGTCCTCGCGGGGTGTACCTCTCCATCGACCACCCGCAGGACGTACGGCCCGCGTTCGAGGCGCTCGGCCTCGGTCCGGACGATGTCGACCTGGTGGTGGCCACCGACGCCGAGCAGATCCTCGGCATCGGCGACTGGGGTGTGGGCGGCATGCAGATCTCGGTCGGCAAACTGGCCGTCTACACGGCCGCCGCCGGCCTCCATCCGGGCCGGGCGGTCCCCGTCATGCTCGACGTCGGCACCGACAACCAGGCACTGCTCAACGACCCGCTGTACGTGGGCAACCGGCACAGCCGGGCCCGCGGGAAGGACTACGACGCGTTCGTCGCCGCGTACGTGGACACGGTGCGCGACCTGTTCCCGCACGCGTTGCTGCACTGGGAGGACTTCGGCCCCGGCAACGGCCGCAGGCTGCTCGAGACGTACGGCGAGAAGGTCTGCACGTTCAACGACGACATGCAGGGCACCGGCGCCATCACCCTGGCCTGTGTGCTGAACGCGGCGCGCGTGTCCGGGACACCGATGCGCGAGCAGCGGGTGGTCGTCTTCGGCGCGGGCACCGCAGGGGTGGGCATCGCCGACCAACTGCGCGACGCCATGGTCCGCGACGGCCTGGACGGCGAGGAGGCTGCGGCCCGCATCTGGTGCGTGGACCGGCAGGGCCTGCTGTTGCGGTCCACCGACGGGTTGCGCGACTACCAGCGGGTCTACGCCCGCCGCGACGAGGAATGGTCCGACGACCACGAGCGGCCGATCGGGCTGAAGGAGGTCGTGGAGCGGGTACACCCGACCGTGCTGGTCGGCACCTCGACCGTGCATGGGTCCTTCAGCGAGGACATCGTCCGGTCCATGGCCGGGCATGTGGAACGACCGGTGGTGCTGCCCCTGTCCAACCCCACCGACAGGATCGAGGCGTTGCCGGAGGACGTCCTCAGGTGGACCGACGGCAAGGCCCTCGTCGCGGCCGGCGTCCCGGTTGCTCCGGTGGAGCTCGACGGCACCACGTACGTCGTCGGCCAGGCCAACAACGCCCTGCTCTACCCGGGCCTGGGCCTCGGGGCCGTCGTGGCGCGGGCTTCCCGGATCACTGACGGCATGCTCCAGGCGGCCGCCGAGGCGGTGGCGGGCCTGGCCGAGCTGTCCGGTCCGGGCGCTCCGCTGCTGCCGCAGGTGGAGAACCTGCGTGCCTCGTCGGCGACGGTGGCGGTGGCGGTCGCCCGCCGCGCCGCCGAGGAGGGAGTGGCGCGCGCCCCGCTCGACGACGTCATCCAGCAGGTCCAGGACGCCATGTGGCAGCCGGACTACGCATGACGGAGCTGCGGCTCGAACCGGGGGATGTCGCCGACGAGTTCGGCGCCCGCGCATACGGATGACGGTCTTCGGTTTGCGATCCTGGGGGCGGTCGGCAGGATGCCGGTGACCCGACGCACTGCGCGGACTCTGCAGCCCGCGCACGTGTCGCGGTCACCGGCGTGCCGGGGCAGCGGAAAGGCGCGGCCCGCCTATGCGGCTTCACCGGAAAGGCGTGGCCCGCCTATGCGGCTTGGGATGCGGCGTGGGATGCGGCTTGGGTGAGTTCCGCGCGGCCGAACAGCAGCGCGTAGCCGGACGGGAGCTGGCGCAGGATGCGGGTGACGAGGTCGGGGCCCGCGTAGGCCGCGACGGCGGAGAAGACGGAGCCGGTGTCCCAGCGGGTGGTGGCCAGAGAGGCGCCGTTGCGGGCGGCGAGGTCCTTGACGAAGGCCCAGCCGGTCAGCGGCTGGGTGTCGGGGATCTGGGCGGTGAGGATGCGGGCGGCTTCGAGGGGGAGGCGGGCGGCGAGGTCGACGCGTTCATCGCCGGTCAGCTGGCGTCCCAGCCCGGCGAGGACGAGGCGGACGGCCTGCTCGGCCTTCTCGCGGGTGGGATAGGCGCCGTCGTAGCGGACCTTTTCCAGCATCTGTTCGTACGCTCTTCCAAAGGGCTGCTGGAGCGGTGCGCTGTGGTCGGACATCACTGCGGTGCTTGCCTTTCTGTCACCGGGGTCGTGGCGACCGGTGCGCGGTCACCGGTGGATGGGTGGTCAGGTGGGCTGGACGCGGCCGAAGAGCAGGTCGTAGCCCGCGGGGAGCTGGAGCAGGATCTCCTTGAGGAGGTCGTCGCCGGCGGCGTCGGCGGCCGTGGACAGGACGGCGCTGACGTCCCAGGCGGCGGTCTGCTCGGTCGCCCCTTCGATCCAGGCCGCGGTCGCGCGCACGAACCGCTCGGGGGACAGCGGTTCGGCGCTCTGCAGCGGGTTGAGCAGGATCAGGGCGAAGTCCTCCGGCAGACGCGCCGCCAGCCGGGCGCGTACGTCGCCGACCAGGTGCGCGCCCAGCAGGGCGAGCACCACGCGTGCCGCGCGGTCGGCTTCCTGCAGGGTGGCGTACTCGCCGCGTTCCTTCACATGGTTGAGGAACGCTTCGCGTCGCACAGTCACGTCGGCCGCCACCCTTCCTCGTCCTCAGGGAACGCTCGTCCTCAGGGAACGGAGGGCAGGCCCCGGGGGGAGATCAGGTACCTGTCCTCCGCCGTGGTTCCGTCTTCGGCTGTCCCGCTCAGCCGGAGATCTCCTTGCGGTCGGATCCGACACCGATGGTGATCTTGCGGGGCTTGGCGCGCTCGGCGATCGGGATGCGCAGGGTGAGCACGCCTGCCTCGTAGTCGGCCCGGATGTGCTCGGTGTCCAGGGTGTCGGCCAGCACGAGCTGGCGCGAGAAGACGCCGAGCGGCCGTTCCGACAGCTCCATCTGTACGTCGTCGGCCTTCGTCACGGGCCGGCGCTCGGCCTTGACGGTCAGCATGTTCCGTTCGACGTCGATGTCGATCGCGTCCGCGCTGACACCGGGGAGGTCGAAGGCCACCACGTACTCGTCACCCTCGCGGTAGGCGTCCATCGGCATCGGGGACGGCCGGGACCACGTGCCCGGGCCCATCAGATGCTGCGCCAGCCGGTCCAGCTCACGGAAGGGGTCAGTGCGCATCAACATCGAAAACACCTCCAGGAAGGTTCGGGCAGTTGCTGCCAATGCGCCTCACGGAAACCGTTGTACCATGTCATCCAATGGATGACAAGCGAGGCGTCATCCAAAGGATGACAGACTGAGGAGGTGCTCATGAACCCGGCTGACCAGCCGAAATCGTCCAGCAACGGCGCACCAGGGCCGACGTCGTTCCTCGCCGCTGCGGCGGCTCTGCATGCCATAGACGACGCCCTGCAGGCCGCCCGGCACGAGGACCGCGACACCGCAGACACCCAGGAGGTCGCCCCCGAGAAGGCGCTGGCCTCCCTTCTGCTGCTGCGGCAGGTGCGCGAGCAGCTCGCCGAATGGGAAACCGGCCTGATCGAGACCGCCCGCCAGGCGGGTGCCAGCTGGGCCGACCTCGCCCACCCCCTCGGCGTCTCCAGCCGGCAGGCCGCCGAACGCCGCTATCTGCGAGGCCGGCCGGGCCCCGCAGGCACCACCGGCGAACAACGCGTCCAGGCCACCCGCGAGCGCCGCGCCGCCGAACGCACCACCGCCGCCTGGGCCCGCCGCAACGCAGCCGACCTGCGCCGCATCGCCGGCCAGATCAGCGCCCTGACCGACCTCCCCACCGCGGCCCGCAACCCACTCAGCCAACTCCACGCGGCCCTCGCCCACGACGACCCCGCCGTCCTCGTCGACCCCCTCAACGCCACCCGCCCGCACCTCACCCCCGGCCACCCCGAACTCGCGGCCCAGCTCGATGCCCTGACGAGCGCCGCGACGAACCCGGCGGCTCCCTGAGCTTGGAGGTGTGTTGCTTCGGAGCACGTCCAAGTACGGCGCGGATGGACGGGGTGGCCAGGAGGATGAGCGCGGCGGTCGCGTACGGGGCGGCGCGGACACGGGCAACGTGGCCCTCGGGGATCTGCAACTTGACGCCCCGTTCACTGCGGCGAGCACCATGAGCAAGGGGAGCACCGCATACGGCAGGAAGAGCCGCAGCACGATGCCCAGGTGCCGCCCCGTTTCCCGGGCACTTCGCTTTCGAGCGGTCACGGAGCCACGGGTTGCCGTCCAGGCCGAGGTCTCGGTCGCGGGGCTGGTCCACGCTCGACTGTGCCTGCCGACTCCACTTCGCCGCCCCGCGCCCGGCCAGGCGACACCCACAACACCGACTCCGCAGCCGGCTCGCTAGTTCCTGCTCAGCGTCCGCGTCACCCCGGCCACCACCGCGGTCGTCAGGACCCAGCCGATCGCGATCAGTGCGTACGCCAGTCTCTGGACACCGCCCTGCGCCCAGTGCCAGTGGTCGCGCTGGCCCAGGCCGCCGATCGGTACCAGCAGGTCGAGGGTGTAGACGACCGGGTTGAACGGCGTGCCCTCGTCCTTCGTGTTCGCCACGGGGTCGTGCGCCGCGAACACGAGTGAACCGATCAGTGTGAGCAGGGCCAGCCAGATCCCGGCGATCCACGGACGGTAGCCGTATCCGACCGTGGAGTCGAGGAGCCAGCCCCAGGCTCGGCCCGCCGGCCCCAGCGTCGCCCGGCGGCTCCGCTCCCGCACGAGCAGCACGCGCCGTGCCTCGTCCTCGTGCCCGCATCTGCGGTAGTGGGAGGCGAGTTGCTCGTAGGGCTGCGGGATGTAGACGGGCTGGTGGCGCAGCCATTCCAGCCGGTTCTCGACGTCCTCGCGGCGGGTGGGCGCCGTATCGCCGAGCCAGCCGTACGTCAGCCCGTCCAGGCCCAGTGTCCTCGGCCAGGTCGAGGGGTGGTCCTGGATGCGGTCCGCGTGCGCGGTGCGCAGGTTCACGCCGCCCGCGGGCCGGTACCGGAAACGCAGATCGAGCGCCCCGGCCTGCAGCCCTACGCACATCAACGACGTGCCGGAGCCCAGCAGTTCGGCATCGTCGAAGGTCAGCAGGTCCTCTATCCGTGCGCTGCGCAGCCGTATCCTGCCGTCGGTCGTGAACCCACGTGACAGCCGTACGGTCGACGCCTTGAGCATGTCTCCTTGAAAGGCGAACACGTCCGCCGCGCCCACCGTGATCCGCGCGCCGCGCATCCAGAGCCCACCCGCCAACTCCGCCCCGGGGAAGCTGACTTCGCCTTCGGCGACGAACCCGTCCTCGCAGAACACCCCGCCCCGCATGACCAGGCCACCGGCATCTACCGCCCTCCGCCCCGGCGCGATCAGCTGTGCTCCGTCGAGCTGGAGCGCTCCCGCGATGTCCGCGTGCACGAGTTCGAGGGCCTGCTGCCCGTCCCCGCCGATGGTCGAGCGGCGCAGGTCGAGCCGCCCGCCGAACTGTGCCGTCGGTGCCCGGAAGCCGGGCAGTGTGCAGTCGACGACGCTCACCCCGAGCGTCGTCGCCCCCTCCAGACTGACGGCCTCGTCGAACCGGCACGTCTCGAACCGCAGGGACCGCCTGATCTCCGCCCCGTCCAGGAGCAACGCCCCGGTGATGTGGGCACCGCGCAGGATGTACGGCTCGGCGCCCGCCGCCTCGTCGAGGATCTCCCGCCGGACGAGTTCCGCGCCGACCGTCCGGCCGGGTTCAGGCGACATGGGCGGTGCCGAACTCGGTCCAGGCCACTGCCCCTTGTTCGCACCAGGCGAGCGGGACGGCGCTGTCGTACGGTCGGCTTGCGGTGTTCATCACGCTCCAGGCGGTCCGTCCGGCAGGGGTGCACTCTCTGCTCGAGACAGTGCCGGGGACCGCAGCATTCCACACCTGTGCGGAACCACCGGAGGTCACTGTCCCGGCGCGAGGACGTACGTGTTGAGGCTGCCCACTGTGGTCAGCGGGCTGGGGGAGCCGAGGTCGTAGCGGTCCACCGCAAGGTAGTTGGGCTTCTTGCGGGCGGCGGATGTGCAGAAGTTCTGTGCGCGGTTGAGGAGTTTGCCGTTGTCCGTCTGCGCGGTGGAGCCGATGGTGTAGTCACGGAAGTGGTTCATCACGAACAGCGGGTGGAAGGCGGACGAGTCCGTGGTGAGGGGGCGGGTGTCCCAGCGGCTGTAGCAGGACCAGTCGGAGGCACCGATTCCGCCGCCCATGGACCAGTAGTTCTCCACGGTCCACTCACGCTGGTACATCACCCCGAAGGTGTCGCGGGTGCCCCAGCCGCTCGAGGTGTCGCTCGCCCTGGTCCGGTCGCTGAAGATCAGCAGCTGCTTGCCGCGTGCGGCCAGGTCGGCCATGGTGGGCCAGCCCTTGGTTGCCACCCCCTCCTGGTCGGGCCGGTACAGCACGTCGGAGAGTCCGCTGACGGAGGCGAGGGAGGACTTCAGTACGTCGGAGGAGGCGTAGTCCTCCAGGAAGACCGTGGCGAACTGGCCGGGGTGGGCCTTGAGGAAGTCGACGATGCGCTGCAGGTCGGTGGCGAGCGGGACCGGGCTGCTGACGCCGTCGCAGCTGTTGTGGCAGAGCACGGCCTGGCCGTTGACGGCGTAGTCGTCGAGCATGAAGCCCCGTACGCCGTCGGCCAGTTGCCGGCTGATGCCGTAGCTCTGGTTGGGGAACCAGCTGACCGGGAACGTGGCGAAGTTGCCGTCGACGCCGTTGGCGAAGGCGTTGTGCGCGGTCAGGAAGGTGACCTGGTCCAGGGTGCGGGTGTCGGCGGAGGGCATCGCCGTGGTGGCGTAGGTGACCGGGGTGAGGTACCAGCGGGCGAGGTCGCCGGCCGAGCCGAGTTGTACGGCGCCGGCGTCGGAGGCGGAGCCGGTGAGGTACTGCGAGGTGCCGGGGACGGTGATCGCGTACGTGCTGTCGGCACCGCTGGTGATCGTCCACGTCGTCCCGTCCGCGCCGCAGCCGGCGGTGACCGCGGAGGTGCCGCTGCGGCCGAGACAGGTGCCGGACTCGTCGGCGTTCCGCAGCTGGTAGCCGCCGCCGACCGCGACCGGTGTCCATTGCTGGTGGTCCTCGTTGCCCTTGGGCTGGTGCGCGGCGACGGTGCCGCCGGCGTCGGCGGCGTTGCGGCCGGTGGTGTAGTTCTGCAGGTAGACCGAGGAGGTCGGCACCGCCGCCGAGGCCGTGCCGGGCAGCAGGGCGGGTGTGGACAGGGCGAGGGCGGCGGAACAGCACAGGACGCGCAGGGGGCGCAGGCGCACGGGGGGTTCCCTTCACTCCGGCACGGGCGTGCCGATGATGACCGAGACATGACATATCCGGTGACACGTGCGTTACGCCAGATGCTGCGGGCGAATTACTGTCGGCAGGCGGGTCATTGACGACCTGTCCCCCCGCTCGCCGCCTGCCATGTTTTACAGTGAATCTCACCTGACCTGGCACTTTAGGGACCTGCGAGGACACACGAGCCATGCCGACCGAAACGTTTGAGTTCCAAGTAGAGGCCCGTCAGCTGCTCCAGCTGATGATCCACTCGGTCTACTCGAACAAGGACGTCTTCCTGCGGGAACTCGTCTCCAACGCCTCCGACGCGCTCGACAAGCTGCGTCTGGAAGCGCTGCGGAACGACAGCCTCGACGTCGACACCTCCGACCTGCACATCGAGATCGCAGTCGATCCGGACGCCCGTACGCTCACCGTGCGGGACAACGGCATCGGGATGTCGTACGACGAGGTCGGCCACCTCATCGGCACCATCGCCAACTCCGGGACCGCCGCCTTCCTCAAGGAGCTCAAGGAGGCACAGGACGCCGCAGGGGCCGAGGGGCTCATCGGACAGTTCGGCGTCGGCTTCTACTCCGGTTTCATGGTGGCCGACGAGATGACCCTGGTGACCCGGCGTGCCGGTGAGACCGGCGGCACCCGCTGGTCCTCGCGCGGCGAGGGCACCTACACCCTGGAGAACGTCGACGACGCACCGCAGGGCACCGCCGTCACCCTCCACCTCAAGCCGGCCGACTCCGAGAACCAGCTGCACGACTACACGTCCACCTGGAAGATCAAGGAGATCGTCAAGCGGTACTCCGACTTCATCACCTGGCCGATCCGGCTCGTCCCGCAGCCGGGCGGCGACGGCGAGGACACGCCCGAGCCCGAGACGCTGAACTCGATGAAGGCCCTGTGGGCCCGCTCGCGCGACGAGGTCTCCGACGACGAGTACCACGAGCTGTACAAGCACGTCAGCCACGACTGGCGCGACCCCCTGGAGACCATCCGCCTGCAGGCCGAGGGCACCTTCGAGTACCAGGCCCTGCTCTTCCTGCCCGCGCACGCCCCGCACGACCTGTTCACCCGGGACTTCCGGCGCGGCCTCCAGCTCTACGTCAAGCGTGTGCTGATCATGGACGACTGCGAGGCGCTGCTGCCGCCGTACCTCCGCTTCGTCAAGGGTGTCGTCGACGCGCAGGACCTCTCGCTCAACGTCTCCCGCGAGATTCTCCAGCAGGACCGGCACATCCGGATGATCCAGCGCCGGCTGACCAAGAAGGTCCTGTCCTCGGTCAAGGAGATGAAGGCCAGCGACCCCGACAAGTACACCGCGTTCTGGCGGGAGTTCGGCGCCGTACTCAAGGAGGGGCTGTTCGGCGATCCCGACAACCGCGACGCCCTGCTCGCGGTCGCGTCCTTCGCCAGCACGCACTCCGAGGACGAGGCGACCACCCTCCAGCAGTACGTGGAGCGGATGAAGGACGGCCAGAACGACATCTACTACATGACCGGCGAGTCCCGGCAGAGCCTCGAGAACTCCCCGCACATGGAGGCGTTCCGGGCGCGCGGCGTGGAGGTCCTGCTGCTGACCGACCCCGTCGACGAGGTGTGGGTCGACGCGGTGGGCGAGTTCGAGGGCAAGGCGCTGCGGTCCGTCGCCAAGGGCGAGATCGATCTCGACGTCCAGGGCGACGAACAGACCGAGGCCGAGCGGGAGAAGCAGACCGAGGCCTACGCCGGTCTGCTGGGCTGGCTCAAGGAGCAGCTGGCCGAGGACGTGAAGGACGTCCGCCTGTCGACGCGTCTGACCGTCTCCCCGGCCTGTGTCGTCTCCGACGCCCACGACCTGACTCCGGCACTGGAGAACATGTACCGGGCCATGGGCCAGGAGGTCCCGCCCACCAAGCGGATCCTCGAGCTCAACGCCACGCATCCGCTCGTGGAGGGCCTGAACCAGGCGTTCCAGGAGCGCGAGGACCGCACCGAACTCGTGGAGACGGCCGAGCTGCTGCACGGTCTTGCCGTCCTCGCGGAGGGCGGCCAGCCGAAGGAGCCCGCGCGTTTCGTGAAGCTGGTGGCGGAGCGGCTGGAGCGCGGCCTGCACTGACGGGCGGCCTCTCGTGGAGGCACTCGGCACGGCCGGCCCGTGCCGAGTGCCTGCCCTCGAGCAGGTAGGGCTTTCTGGGGGTCAGCCCGCGCGTTATAAAGCGCACTGGGTTTGCCGGAAACTTTCGCTGTGAGCGGCGGAGAAATCTACATAAGATGTGTCCCGAGGCCACAGTTGCGTCGGTAAGAGGTGCGAGGATGACGGCGCAACGCCTGTACGCCACCGCTCAACCGGCTTTCGCGCCAGGCCCGCGTCGGGTGCGTACGGTTCGATGATCGGGAAGGCCATCTTGGCGGACAACGCAGCAGACGGACCGTCGGATCGGCAGCACGAGGAACGTGACGCGCCCAAGTCGGTCACGATCGCGTACATCGCCGAGTCGGCCGGGGTGTCGGTGCCGACCGTGTCCAAGGTGCTCAACGGAAAGTCGGGGGTGTCCGCGGCCACGCGCGCCCGCGTCGAGGAACTGATCAACCGCTACGGCTACCGCAAGCCTACCGGAGCGGGCCGAAGCAATGTCGTCGAGCTGGTGTTCCGCGAGCTCAAGGACATGTGGGCGGTCGAGATCATCCGGGGCGTGGAGCGGGTGGCGCGCCGCCACCGCGTCGGCGTCATGGTCTCCGAGTTCGGCCTGCACGACAGCGGGGCGCCCGCCTGGGACGACACGGTCGCCCGGCGCCCGAACTGCGTGCTGTCCGTGGCACAGCTCTCCGAGGCCGAACGCGAGCAACTGACCGCGAAGGGCATCCCGTTCGTCGTCTTCGACCCGGTCATGGAGCTGCCCGACGACGTCCCGTACGTGGGCGCCACGAACTGGTCCGGCGGCCGCGCCGCGACCCGCCACCTCGCCGACCTCGGCCACCGCCGCATCGCGATGATCAGCGGCCCCGAGGGTCAGCTGTGCTGCTCCGCCCGGCTGGACGGATACCGCTCGGCGATGCAGGCCGCGGGCCTGCCGGTCGATCCGGAGACCGTCGTGCATGCCGGCCTCACCCGCGACGACGGCTACGAGGCGGCGCGCACCCTGCTGGCCCTGCCCGAACGCCCGACGGCGATCTTCGCCGCCAACGACCTCCAGGCCCTCGGTGTCTACCAGGCGGCGCGCGAGGCCGGCCTGCGCATCCCGGACGACCTGAGCGTGGTCGGCTTCGACGACCTGCCGGTGGTGGCCTGGGTGGATCCGCCGCTGACCACCGTCCACCAGCCCCTGACCGAGATGGCGGCGGCGGCGACCGAGATGGCGCTCACCCTCGGCCGTGGCGAGCAGGCGCCCCAGGCGGGACTGGAGATCGCGACCACCCTGACGGTCCGGGGGAGCACCGCTCCGTTGAAGTAGGACCCAGAAGTTCCGAAACTTTCGTGTCTCTGCCACGACACTTGCCAAGCGCCATCGGCCCCGAGACCGTGGTGCGTGTCTCCCGCCCGCTCGTCATCCCGCCGGAGGGCACATGCGCAGGCTGGTTCAAGGCCACCGCACCCGCCTGATCGGGGTCGTCGCAGCCGTCGCGCCGGCCGCGGCCGGCTCCGTCACGGCCGCGGCCGGCGACGGCGCGAGCCGCTTCCGCCGCGGTCACCGCCTCCGTGTCGGTGGACGCCGGCCGCACCCTGGCCAGCATCCCGGCCACCGGCGGCGGCATGAACGTCGCCGTGTACGACGGCAACATGAACCACCCGTCGGTTCCCGGGCTGCTCAAGGACGCCGGCGTCGGCATGGTCCGCTATCCGGGCGGCAGTTACGCCGACGGATACCACTGGCAGACGCACACCGTCGAGGGCGGATACGTCGCCCCGAACACCGACTTCGACACCTTCATGGGCACGGTACGCGCCACCGGAGCACAGCCGATCATCACCGCCGACCACGGCTCGGGCACCCCCGAGGAGGCGGCCGGCTGGGTGCGGTACGCCAACGTGACCAAGGGCTACGGGGTGAAGTACTGGGAGATCGGCAACGAGGTCTACGGCAACGGCCTCTACGGCGCCACCTGGGAGACCGACCACCACGCCGGCAAGACCGCCACGACGTATGCGGCCAACCTCGTTCAGTACGCGACCGCGATGAAGGCCGTGGACCCGACCATCAAGATCGGTGCCGTGCTGACCACTCCAGGGTCCTGGCCCGACGGCATCACCGGGCCAGGCGACATGATGGACTGGAACCACGCGGTCCTCTCGATCGCCGGCTCGAAGATCGACTTCGTGATCGTGCACCACTACCCGAACGGCAACAGCCAGGCCGACCTGCTGGGCAGACCCCAGGCGGAGATCCCCGGCATGGCAGCGACCCTCCGCTCACTGATCAACCAGTACGCCGGGAGCAATGCGCCCCACGTGGGCATCGCGGTGACCGAGGCCAACGCCAACGCCTACAAGGACACCTCCCCGAACGGGCTGTTCGCGCCGGACGAGTACCTGACCTGGATGGAGAACGGCGCCTTCACCCTCGACTGGTGGAACCTGCACAACGGCACCGACTGCAGCCGTGTGACCACCGTGGAGGGCGCCAGCGACTGCGACGACGGCGGAATCCTCTCCGGCGGCGCCTCCTGCGAGCCGCCGCTGAACACGCCCTTCCCGCCCTGCTACGGCGCCCGGATGATCACCAAGCTGGGTGCGCCGGGCGACCGGCTGGTCCGCCCGCCAGTTCGACGGCGCTGGTGTCCGCGCACGCCGTGCGGCGCGCGAACGGCGACGTGAGCGTCCTCCTCATCAACAAGGACCCCGCGAACGCCGCCACGGTGACCCTGTCCTACAGCCGGTTCACCCCGTCCTCCTCGGCCACCACGACCGTGTACTCGTACCTGAAGAACGCCACCTCGATCGGTTCCGCCGCCACCGGAAGCGCCACCCGCCAGACCGTGCCGGCCTACTCGATCGTGGTCGTACAGCTGCACCACAACTGAAAGGATTCGATCAGGGTGTCGAGCAGGCCCGAAAAACGCACCACTGCCATCAACAACCCGGTCATCCCCGGCTTTCACCCCGATCCGAGCATCTGCCGGGTGGGCGAGGACTACTACCTCGCCTGCTCCAGCTTCGAGTACTTCCCCGGCGTACCCCTCTTCCACAGCCGCGACCTGGTGCACTGGACCCAGATCGGCAACGCGCTGGACCGGCCGAGCCAGCTACGCCTGCCGCTCGACTCGCGCTCCTCGGGCGGGATCTACGCGCCCACCCTGCGCCACCACGACGGGCGCTTCTGGCTGATCGTCACCAACGTCAGCAGCGACGGAAACCTGCTGGTCACGGCCACCGACCCGGCGGGCCCCTGGTCCGACCCGGTTCTGCTGCCCGAAGTCCCCGGCATCGACCCGGACCTCGCCTGGGACGAGGACGGCACCTGCTGGTGCACGGTGGCCGGGGTCTCGCAGGTCCGCCTCGACCCGTACACCGGGGAGACCTTCGGGCCCGCACGCAAACTCTGGTCCGGGATGCCCGGCGCCAAAGCCCCCGAGGCACCGCACCTCTACCGGATCGGCGACCACTGGTACCTGCTCATCGCCGAGGGCGGCACCGAACGCTGCCACGCCGTCTCGATCGCCCGTGCCCGCACGCCCGACGGCCCCTTCGAGCCGTGCCCGGACAACCCGATCCTCACCCACCGCGGCACCGACCACCCCATCCAGAACACCGGCCACGCCGACCTGGTCCAGGCACCCGACGGCTCCTGGTGGATGGTGCTCCTCGGAGTACGACCGGGCGGCGGCACCCCGGGCTGGCACGTGCTCGGCCGCGAGACGTTCCTGGCACCGGTGACCTGGGTGGACGGCTGGCCGGTCGTCGGTGAACTGTCCCTCGAGGCTCCCGTGCCCCCGTGGCCGCTGCAGCCGGGCCCCGTCTTGCCGGTCCGGGACGACTTCGTCCTGAACGAACTGGCCCCCCACTGGGTCTCGTTGCGCCATCGCCCCACGGAGCACTGCACCACCAAGGAACGGTCCGGATGGCTGACCCTGCGCGCCCGCGGAGCCTCGCTCGACGACACCGACGTGACGTTCGTCGGCCGGCGGCAGCAGCATCGGTCCTGCCGGGTGCGGACCCTGGTCGACGCGGGGGAGGGGCGCGGCGGCCTGGCCGTACGCCTCGACGAGCAGCACCACTACGACATCGAGGCGGCCTCCGGCGAGGTCCAAGTGCGGGCCCGCATCGGCCCGTTGAGCACAGTGGTGGCGTCCCGACGCGTACCTCGCGGACCTGTGGTGCTCCGCATCGAGGTGACCGCCGTCGACACGCTGAACGACGCGCGCACCGGCCCCGACACCGTGTCGATCGGCATCGAGGAACCGGACGGCACCTTCGCCGAACTCACCTCGCTCGACGGCACATACCTGTCCACGGAGGTCGCCGGCGGTTTCACCGGCCGCGTCTTCGGAATGTTCGCCGCAACCGGCACCGTCCACTTCGACTGGTTCGACTACCAGCCGCTCGACCGCTGAAGGGGGCCCTGCCCGGCCGGGAGCGGGTCCTTCCCCCTCACCCGATGGGTCAAAAAAGCAAAGGCAAGGAGAGATCTCTCCTTGCCACTCTCAACGTATAGCGCACTGGGGGGCTTGCCGCAAGGCCCCGGTCGCCGTGCAGAATCGTCGGCCGGTGCCACAACCTGCGGAAACGGGGAGCAAGTAGTGACCGAGCAGTACGTGCTGGACCTGCAAGACGTGGACGAGACCCGGGTCGCGGTCGTCGGCGGCAAGGGCGCACACTTGGGCGGACTGTCGCGGATCGAAGGCATCCGCGTACCGGGTGGGTTCTGTGTGACGACCCACGCCTTCCGCCGGATCATGGCGCAGGCGCCGTCGATCGACGACCGGCTCGATGAACTGTCGCGCACCACCTCGGACGACCGGGAGGCGATCCGCACGCTCAGCGCGCAGATCCGCCGGACCATCGAAGAGACTGCCGTCCCGGCCGATCTCGCGGCGGCGATCACCCGTGCGCTCGGCCGGCTCGGCGAGCATGCCGCGTACGCCGTCCGGTCCAGCGCAACGGCGGAGGACCTGCCGACGGCCTCGTTCGCCGGCCAGCAGGACACCTACCTCAACGTGGTGGGGCCGACGGCGGTCCTGCAGCACGTCAGCCGGTGCTGGGCCTCGCTTTTCACCGAGCGGGCCGTGACCTACCGTCAGCGCAACGGCATCGACCACCGCACGGTCCTCATGGCCGTGGTCGTGCAGCGGATGGTCTTCCCGCATGCCGCCGGCATCCTGTTCACGGCCGACCCGGTCACGGGCAACCGGAAGGTCGCCACCGTGGACGCCGGCTTCGGCCTCGGCGAGGCCTTGGTCTCCGGCCTGGTGAACCCGGACGTCTACAAGGTGCGCGGCGGCGAAGTCGTCGCCAGGACGATCGCCGCGAAACAGCGTGCCGTCCAGGCCCTGCCGGCCGGCGGAACGCAGGAAGTGGCGATCGATTCACAGCGCCAGGAGCAGCCGGCGCTGACGGATGCGCAGGTCGTGCAACTCGTGCGGCTCGGGCGGCGGATCGAGGCGCACTTCGGGCGCCCGCAGGACATCGAATGGTGCCTGGTCGACGATGACTTCCAGATCGTTCAGAGCCGGCCGATCACCACGCTGTTCCCCGTCCCCGAGCGGGACGACGAGGAGAATCACGTCTATCTCTCCGTCGGCCATCAGCAGATGATGACCGACCCCATGAAGCCCCTGGGCATCTCCGTGTGGCAGCTGACGGCCATGGCACCGATGCTCGAGGCCGGCGGCAGGCTGTTCGTCGACGCCACCCGCCGCCTGGCCTCGCCCGCGAGCCGCGCCGCCCTGCTGGAGCTTGTCGGCAGAGGAGATCCTCTGATCAGGGACGCCCTGGAAACCGTCCTGGAACGTGACGACTTCATCCCGTCGCTCCCGGACGGGGGCCCCGTCGGGCCGCCGGCCGGCGGCGCGTCCGCCCCGACCGAAGCCGATCCGGCCATCGTCGGCGAACTGATCGAGCGCAGCCGGACGTCCGTCGCCGCCCTGGAGCGCGACATCCGTACCAGGAGCGGACCGGAGCTCTTCGACTTCCTGCGGGAGGCCTTCGAGGAGCACAAGCGAGTCCTCAGTGATCCGCTGAACATGCAGGCGATCATGGCGGGGATGGAGGCCACATGGTGGCTCAACGACAAGCTGGAGGAATGGCTGGGCGAGAAGAACGCAGCCGACACGCTCACGCTGTCCGCCCCCGACAACATCACCTCGGAGATGGGACTGGCGCTGCTCGACGTCGCCGACGTGATCCGCCCGCATCCGGAGGTGGTGGCGTTCCTGCAGGGCGTCGAGGACGACGGCTTCCTGGACGAACTGGGGAAGCTCACGGGCGGGGCCGAGGCGCGTGATGCCATCGAGGCCTACCTGGACCGGTACGGCATGCGCTGCGTCGGTGAGATCGACATCACCAGGCCGCGTTGGCGTGAGCGCCCCAGCACGCTGGTGCCCGTGATCCTCGACAACGTCAGGAACTTCGAACCGGGCGCCGCCGAGCGGCGTTTCGAGCAGGGACGGCACAAGGCGCAACAGAAGGAACAGGAGGTGCTGTCACGCTTGCGGGCCCTGCCGGACGGGGACCGGAAGGCCGACGAGACCAAGCGCATGATCGACCAGGTCCGGGCCTTCATCGGATACCGGGAGTACCCGAAGTACGGCATCATCAGCCGCTATTTCCTCTACAAGCAGGCCCTGCTGGCGGAGGCGGAGCGGCTCGTGCAGGCAGGTGTGCTCCCTGAGCGGGAGGACATCTTCTACCTCACGTTCCAGGAACTCCACGACGTCGTGCGCTCACACCAGGTGGACGACCGGCTCATCCAGCAGCGCAAGGATGCGTTCCGGTCCTACCAGGCGCTCACACCGCCCCGGGTGCTCACCTCGGATGGCGAGGCCCTCACCGGGGCCTACCGGCGCGACGACGTGCCGGCCGGCGCCCTGGTCGGGCTGCCGGTGTCCGTCGGGACCGTCGAGGGAAGGGCCCGCGTCATCCTGGACATGGCACAGGCCGAACTCGAAGCGGGCGACATCCTGGTCACGCCCTTCACAGACCCCAGCTGGTCACCGCTGTTCGTCGGAATCGCGGGGCTGGTGACGGAGGTGGGCGGCCTGATGACCCATGGCGCAGTCATCGCCCGCGAGTACGGCTTGCCGGCCGTAGTCGGCGTGGATCAGGCCACCCGCCTGATCCGGGACGGACAACGGATCCGCGTGCACGGAACCGACGGGTACATCGAGATCCTGTCTTGAAGCCCCCTCAGCCGGTGTGAAGGATCCGAAAGCGATCGGGCTGCCCCGGATCCCGGTCGACGACCTGGACCGGGGGCTCGGCCCATTGCCACACGCCGATGCCCGGCACGCGGGAGAACCGGATCAGCCCGCGGCTCCCTTCGACTGCGACGCACGGCCAGGACTCGGCGATGCGCGCCCGGTCCACGCCGTGCGAGCGCAGCACTCCGGCGAGGACGGCGATCGTGTCGTAGCCCTCGAAGGCGACGAAGGAGGGCGCTTCGGTGAGCCGTTCGCGAAGGGCCTTCTCGACCCGTGTACCGAGCGGGCTCAGACGTTCGGGCAGATAGCGCAGGAAAGGGATCCCGGCGCCGTCGTCGCCCAGCAGCGTCGCCCACTCCGCGAACTCCGGTTGCCCGGCCGGAGCACCCATCATGATCCCGGCGAGGCGCCGGTCGCGGCGGACGGACCGGACGATCGGCACAGCCGGCTCCGGGTGGCCGACCAGAAGAAGGAGGGCGGTCGCACCATGCTGGACCAGTTCGTCGCACACGTCCGCCGAGGTCAGAGCCCTCATGTCGAGCTCGATGACGGTGCCGCCGTGTGCAGCGAGGTACTCGCGCAGGATGCGGGTCCCGGTGGCCCAGTAGACGCTCGGCTGGGCCGCCACGGCGATACGACCGTGGCCCGCGCCGAGGAGGAAGTCCGCGTAGGCCCGCCAGCCCTGCGACTGCGGCGGGGAGAGGCGCGCGACCCATTGCGTCGGCTGCTCGGTGAGCGCGTCGAGAACCGCTGACGAGCAGAGATACGGCAGACCGAGGGCGTCGGCCCTGGCGGCGGCGGCGCGAGCGACGACGCTGTGGTACTCACCCGCCAGGGCAGCCACGCCCAGTCCGGCCAGTTCGTCCACGGCCGCCGCGGCCCTGTGGGGATCAGCCGCGGTGTCCCGGACCACCAGCTCGAGCGGTCTTCCGTCGATCCCGCCGCCGTCATTGACGTCACGGACGGCCAACTCGAGCCCGGCGAGCAGGTGTTGGCCTGCCTCGACCCAGCCGGGTCGTGTCAGCGGAGCGAGAGCGCCGATCAGGACGGAGGATCCGTCCACTCCAGGTGCGGACGCGTGCGTATTCATGCGGCGGCCTCGCCCGAGCAACGAAGCGGCCGCAGTCGCCCGGGGCCGCACGAGTTCATCTCATCCCGCCGCGGCGGGCGCACCTGGGTGATCATGCCGGCCATTGCATCCACCACCCTCGCGAACAGGCAACCGGTTATCGCCCCCGGAGCCGTACGCGCCGAGCATGGCCCGGCTTGAGCGTGCTGGCGCTGGTACGACGCTGGTGTGACGGAAGGTGAGGACCAGGCCGGGCTACCCTGCCCTGTCATGCAGCAGACGCGCCTCGACACCGCTCGGATCAGGGCCGCCCGCCGGATGATCGACCCCGTCTTCCTCGACACCCCGCTGTACCGCTGCGAGGCGCTGGAGCCCGGTCTCGGCTGCGCGGTGAGTATCAAACTCGAAACGGCGAACCCGGTCCGCAGCTTCAAGGCCCGCGGCACCGAGGTGGTCGCGAGTCTGCTCGCCGGCAAGGGCTCGCGCGCCGTGGTGTGCGCCAGCGCGGGCAACCTCGGCCAGGCCCTCGCCTGGTCGGGCCGTGGGCGTGGGCTCGACGTCACCGTCGTGGCCTCCCGCTTCGCGACCGCGGCCAAGCTCGAGCGCATCCGCGCGCTGGGCGCCACGCTGGAACTGGTGGACGGCGACCACGAGTTGGCCCGTGAGCGGGCGGCGACCATCGCGCGCAACGAGGGCATCCGGCTGGTGGAGGACAGCCTGGACCTCGAGACCTGCGAGGGCGCGGCGACCATCGGCCTGGAACTCGTGGAGGCACGGCCGTCGTTCGACGCAGTCCTGATCGCTCTCGGCGGCGGGGCACTGGCCACCGGTGTCGGGCATGTGGTGAAGGCCCTGGCGCCCGCAGCCGAGGTGATCTGCGTCCAGCCGCTGGGCGCACCGGCGATGACACGGTCGTGGCACAGTCGGCGTGTCGTCACCACCGACTCGACCGACACCATCGCCGACGGCGTCGCCGGCCGGTATCCCATCCCCGCGGTCCTGGACGACCTCCTGCTGGTCGCCGACGACGCCGTCCTGGTCCAGGAGGCGTCGATCATGGCCGGAATGCGGATGCTCTTCGACTACGCCGGCCTGGTCGTCGAACCGTCGGCCGCGCTCGGCATCGCGGCCGTCCTCGAAGACCGTGCCCGCTTCGCCGGCCGCCACGTGGTCACCATCGTGTGCGGCAGCAACGTCGATGTGGACGCCTACCACCGCTGGATCGGCACGGCGCCCGGCAACGGGAGTTGACGACAGCCCGAGCCATCCGGAGGGGCGTCTGCCGCACCGTAAGGGCCCGGCAGACCAAGCCTGAACGTGCGGATGACGGCCCCGGCTGCACCGCAGCCACGGACTCCGGGACAGCGTTCTTCGGCTTCTTCCGCCACCTCGTCGCCGACGCGACCGGCAAGATCGCCATCGGCGAGGCCCTCCAACAGGCCGGGGGGAACGACAGCGGCGACGCCGCCCGGGCATCGGACGGATTGCGCCGAGCCGTCGGTGCGCTGCTTCAGCAGGCCCAGCGCACCGGCGCCGTCCGGGACGACGTCGAACTGCCCGAGGTGTACGACTGCTCGTCGCCACCTCACGAGCCTCGGCACGCGGCCGCCTCGAGGAAGGGGTACGGGACCGGATGCTGGCCATCGCCTTCGACGGCCTTGCCCCGCCACCGGCCACGCGGCGCAGGTGAACACCGGGGCATGCGTCACACCGGCGTACGGACGACCCGCCAGGCAGGCGGTCAGGTCGGGCTCCTGGGATCTCGGCCGGGATGGACCTGAAAGGGCGCCAGGACTCGCCGTCCTCGGCGCAGGAGTGCTTCCGTCCCCGGCGCCCGCGCTCACCTCACGGCCGCACCGAACCACGTGGGCAGCCGCCCGAGCAGCTCCTGCTGGTCGTCACCGACCCACGCCACATGACCGTCCGGCCGTAGCAGGACCGCGGGCACCTCCAGCTCCTCGCAGACGTCGACGACGTGGTCGACCCGGTCCGCCCAGCCTGCCACCGAGAGCCGGCCGGTCCGGTCGAGCAGCAGCCCGCGGCCGCGGTGCATCAACTCGTAGAGACGGCCCCGCTTCAGCTGTACGTCCCGCATGCGCCGGCCGAGCAGGTCGTGTCCCTCACCGAAGTCGTAGCGGATCCCGATCGCGGTGATCTTCTCGATGAGGTACCGGTTCACCTCCTCGAAGTCCATCAGCTGCGACAGCAGCCGGCGCACCGCCCGCGGGCCGGGCTCGGTGGACATCAGCTCCATCTGTGCACGGGTGTTGTCCAGGACGTCGGCGGCCACCGGGTGGCGTTCGGCGTGGTAGCTGTCCAGCAGCCCCTCCGGTGCCCAGCCGTCCACCTCGGCGGCCAGTTTCCAGCCGAGGTTGAACGCGTCCTGGATGCCGAGGTTGAGCCCCTGGCCGCCGGTCGGCGGATGGATGTGTGCCGCGTCGCCCGCCAGCAGCACCCGGCCCACCCGATAGCGCTCGGCCTGCCGGGTGGCGTCGCCGAACCGGGACAGCCGGCGCGGGGAGTGCACCCCGAAGTCGGTGCCGGCGACCGCCCGCAGCCGTTGCTTGAACTCCTCGAAGGTCGGCGGAACCGTGCGGTCCGCGGCCAGCCCTTCGGCGGGCACGACGACACGGAACACCCCTTCCCCGAAGGGCCCGACGCCGAAGCGCTTCTGCGTCTTGCGGACTTCGGCCACCACGGCAGCCACCTCCTGCGGCGGCGCGGCGACCTCCATCTCACCCAGCAGCGTCTCGACCCTGCTGGGCTCGCCGGGGAAGCCGACACCGAGCAGCTTGCGTACCGTGCTGCGGCCACCGTCGCAGCCGACGAGGTACCGCGAACGCAGCCGGGCGCCGTCGGCCAGTTCAGCAGTAACCCCGTCCTCGTCCTGGCAAAGCCCGGTCAGCTCGCAGCCGCACCGGATCTCGGCGCCGAGCTCGATCGCGCGCTCAGCCAGCAGACGATCGGTGGTGGGCTGCGGAATGCCGAGGACATAGGCATGCGCCGAGTCCAGCCCCTCCGGCCAGGGCTTGTCGATGGCGGCGAAGAAGCCGCCGACCTTGTCGTGGCGCCGACCGTGCGCGAGGAACCGTTCCAGCAGACCACGCTGGTCCAGCACCTCGATACTGCGCACATGCAGACCGAGCGCACGCACATATGTGGTCGGCTCTACCTCCCTCTCCAGGACCACCACCTGCACGCCGTGCAGACGCAACTCGGCCGCCAGCATCAACCCGGTCGGACCACCCCCGGCAATGATCACGTCGATGATGAATCCCCCTTGAACAAGGCTGCGTTTCCGCAGGTCCTGGCTTCGGCTGGAGATTCTGCGGTACGACCGGGGCCTTGCCGCAAGGCCCCCTGTGCGCTATAAGTTGAGAGTGGCAAGGAGTGAATTACCTCCTTGCCTTTGTCATTTGTTCCAACGGTCCGCACGATTGCGGACGGCATCGCGGCAGCGGCAACCCCATGGTTGGGACGGTGTACGGACCTGGCAGACCCTCGACAGGGACCTGGCCGTGTCGGCGGTGTTCCGCTCGGGCGGGCACGTCGGGCTGACCTGGACGCTCCGTCCCTGGCACAGCTTTCCCGGCAGTTGGAGCGCGTCGGTCACCATCTGGCTCGAGGCCGGCGAACAACTCGCTGCCGCGGCATCGGACACCCGGCACTTCCTGGAAGGGAATCTGTCGTGACGATCGGCCTGCGCCTTGCCTGGCACGTCGTCGGACACGGCTGGGCCGACTGCACGGTCAGCGGCTGCCAGGCGGTCCTCGTGCTCACTGCCTGCACCACCGCTGGTCACCGTGGACTGAAGGCCCGCTCCGTACTGATGTACAACGGCACCCACGTACTCATGCACTACGGAAGGGCCCGAGCCCATGACAGGAACACGCCCCGTCCGCTGGGGTGTCCTCGCCACCGGTGGCATCGCCCATGCCTTCGCCGAGGATCTGCGCCTGATCCCGGACGACGCCGAACTCGTCGCCGTGGGCTCCCGCAGCACCGATGCCGCCCAGAGATTCGCCGACCGGCACGGCATAGCCCGGGCCCACGGCAGCTGGCAGGGCCTGGCCGAGGATCCCGAGGTCGACGTCGTGTACGTCGCCACCCCGCACTCGGCCCATCGCGCGGCGGCCGCCCTCTGCCTGGAGGCCGGGAAGGCGGTGCTGTGCGAGAAGCCGCTCACCCTCAACCTGGCCCAGGCGCGGGACCTGGTGACGATCGCCCGCAAGCGGAACGTCTTCCTGATGGAGGCGATGTGGACCTACATCAATCCCGCCGTGCTGCGGATGCGGGAGCTGATCGCCGACGGTGCGATCGGCGAAGTCCGCTCCGTGCACGCCGACTTCAGCATCGCCGTGCCCTACGACGCCACGCACCGGCTGCACGACCCGGCCCAGGGCGGCGGCGCCGTGCTCGACCTCGGCGTCTACCCCGTCTCCTTCGCGCACCTGCTGCTGGGCGCCCCCGACGCCGTCTCGGCCTGGGCGCACCTGAACCAGGGGGGAGTCGACGACAACACCGGCATCCTGCTCGGCTACGACAGCGGAGCCGTCGCGGTGCTCTCCTGTTCCCTGGGCACCGAGACCGCACAGCACGCCTCGGTCAACGGCACCCGGGGCCGCATCGAGTTCGCCCGTGACTTCTTCCACGCGGGCGGCTTCGCCCTGCACCGCCAGGGCCACGAGCCCGAGGAGATCCGCCTGCCGGCCTCCCCGGGCAACGGCTACACCCACGAGGCACTGGAGGTGGCCCGCTGCCTGCGCGCCGGCCTCACCGAGTCGGCGTACGTCCCGCTGGACGGCACACTCGCGGTCATGGCGACCCTGGACGCCGTACGAGAGAGCATCGGAGTGCGCTACCCGGGCGAGTGAGTCAGCACTGGACGCGGTACTTCAGGTGGGTCGTGGTCGACGACGACCTCGCTGCCGGGCTGTGCAGCCGTCGAAAATGCGTTGAGCGGGGTGATCTTCGGCGGGTAGTGTCCAGGACACCGTGACGTCGCGCGAGAAGCCGAGGAGGTGAGACCCATGAACGTGGTAGCTGTGTGGGTGCTCCCCCTCTTCGTCACGGGCGGGCGATCGATGTAGGTGTCGCCGGGAGCGCCTCGACAACAAGGCACTCCCGAAAGGCAACACCTATGCACTCTTTGCAGTTCACCGCCGAAGCGTCGTCGAACGGCATGATCGAGCGCGACTTCACCCTGGGCGAGGTCCCCGGCGTCCTCTGGTCGCCGGTTTCCGGTGAGCGTGCGCCCCTGGTTCTGATGGGGCACGGCGGCGGCAATCACAAGAAGCACCAGGCGATGGCGGGCCGTGCGCGGCTCCTGGTGACTGGCTGCGGCTTCCATGTCGCGGTCATCGACGCGCCCGGTCACGGCGACCGGCCGCGCACGGCGCACGACGAGCAGGAGATCGCCGTCATGCAGCGGGCGATGGCGACGGGCGAGCCGGTCGGCCCGATCGTCGTCCGCTACAACGCCCACCTGGCCGAGCGGGCCGTACCGGAGTGGCAGGCCACCCTGGACGCCCTCCAGGAACTGCCGGAGATCGGCACCGGCGGTCCGGTCGGCTACTGGGGCCTGAACATGGTTCACCGCGATCGGCGTGCCGCTGACGGCGGCCGAACCGAGGATCACCGCCGCGGTCTTCGGCCTCCACTGGCCCGACGTCCTGGCCGAGAAGGCGAAGCAGATCACCATCCCGATCGAGTTCGACATGCAGTGGGACGACGAGCACATCCCGCGCGAGGCCGGTCTGGCGCTGTTCGACGCCTTCGCCTCGGCGGAGAAGACCCTGCACGTCAACCCGGGCAGGCACAAGCAACTGCCCCGGTTCGAGGCCGACAGCGGGGTCCGCTTCTTCGCCCGCCATCTGCGCCGGGTGGTCACGTCACCGGCCTGACGTGACCTGCTCGAAGGGGTGACGGCGTCCGGCCATGTGCCGGGCGCCGACGGCGGCACACCCCTCGTACCCTGATCCCGTGCCCACCCCTCGCCTCCACCGCGTCGCCGTCCTGGTCCTCGAAGGTGCGAAGCCCCTCGATGTCGGCATTCCCGCGCAGGTGTTCACGACCCGCGCGAGCATGCCGTACGAGGTGCGGGTGTGCGGGGCGGCACCCGGTCTGGTGACCGGCGGCGACGGGCTGGCGTACCACGTCGCGGACGGGCTCGGCGCGCTCACCTGGGCCGACATCGTGTTCGTGCCGGGCTACCGGTTCCCGGACCGCGAGGACCCGCCGTCGGCCGTCGTCGACGCGCTGATTGCCGCCCATGCGCGGGGCGCGCGCCTCGCCGCCATCTCCACGGGCGCCTTCGCGCTCGCCGCCACGGGCCTGCTCGACGGCAAACGCGCCACCACGCACTGGCACTACACGCGGGCCCTCGCCGAGAAGCATCCGCTGGTCCAGGTCGACGAGAACGTCCTGTTCGTCGACGAGGGCAGCGTCCTCACCTCGGCAGGCGCCGCCTCCGGCATCGACCTGTGCCTGCACATCCTGCGCGGCGACCTCGGCGTGGCCGCCTCCAACCACGCGGCCCGGCGACTGGTCGCGGCCCCCTACCGCAGCGGCGGCCAGGCGCAGTACGTGCCGCGCAGCGTGCCCGAACCGCTCGGCGAGCGCTTCGCCGCCACCCGCGAGTGGGCCCTGCACCGGCTCGACGAACCCCTCAGCCTCGACGCCCTCGCCCAGCACGCCGCGGTCTCACCGCGCACCTTCTCGCGGCGCTTCGCCGAGGACACCGGATACACGCCGATGCAGTGGGTCATGCGCGCCCGCATCGACCTGGCCCGTGAGCTGCTCGAACGCTCCGAGCGCAGCGTCGAGCAGATCGCCAATGATGTGGGCCTGGGCACCGGAGCCAACCTGCGCCTGCACTTCCAGCGCATCCTCGGGACCACCCCGAGCGAGTACCGGCGCACCTTCACCCGTGGCGAATAGCCGGCCGCCCGTGCCTGGCGCGATCCTTTCGAACCATGGCGCTCACGCCACGGCCACGCACGGACCCCGCACGCCAGGCTGGTGGTGCACCCAGACGAGCCGCAGAGACACCAAGGGGTATTCATGACTCGCGTCGCCATCAACGGATTCGGCCGCATCGGACGCAATGTGCTGCGCGCCCTGCTGGAACGCGACAGCACCATCGAGATCGTCGCCGTCAACGACCTCACCGAGCCCGCCACCCTCGCCCGGCTGCTCGCCTACGACTCCACGGCCGGCCGGCTCGGCCGCCCGGTGACCGTCGACGGCGACACCCTCGTCGTCGACGGCCGGCGCATCAAGGTCCTCGCCGAACGCGACCCGGCACAGCTGCCCTGGGCCGAACTCGGCGTCGACGTCGCCCTTGAGTCCACCGGCCGCTTCACCTCGGCCAAGGCCGCCCGCGCCCACCTCGACGCGGGCGCGAGGAAGGTCCTGGTCAGCGCACCCTCGGACGGTGCCGACGTCACCCTCGCCTACGGCGTCAACACCGACGCGTACGACCCCGAGCTGCACACCATCGTCTCGAACGCCTCCTGCACGACCAACGCGCTCGCCCCGCTCGCCGCGGTCCTCGACGAACTCGCCGGCATCGAGCACGGCTTCATGACCACCGTGCACGCCTACACCCAGGAGCAGAACCTCCAGGACGGCCCGCACCGCGACGCCCGCCGCGCCCGCGCCGCCGGCATCAACATCGTGCCCACCACGACGGGCGCCGCCAAGGCGATCGGCCTCGTGCTGCCCGGCCTCGACGGCAAGCTGTCCGGCGACTCGATCCGCGTCCCGGTCCCGGTGGGCTCGATCGTCGAGCTGAACACCACGGTCGCCCGCGACGTCACCCGCGACGACGTGCTGGCCGCCTACCGTGCCGCTGCCGAGGGCCCGTTGGCCGGCGTCCTTGAGTACTCCGACGACCCGCTGGTGTCGTCCGACATCACCGGCAACCCGGCCTCCTCCATCTTCGACTCGGCCCTGACCCGCGTCGACGGCCGCCACATCAAGGTGGTCGCCTGGTACGACAACGAGTGGGGCTTCTCCAACCGGGTGATCGACACCCTGGAGCTCCTCGCAGCCGGCTGACCGGCGCCACGCCGCCCTCACCTCGGCCGTGGTGGGGGCGGCCGGCCGCGTCCGGGGCCGTATGCGACACCTGTGATGCGGCTGTGACGCGGAACTGTGGCCTCCACCACGGTCTGTCGCCCTCGGCCCCTGATGAGCTGGCCCCATGCGCGCAGCCGCCCCCCTCTTACTGCTTCTGGCCTCCACCCTCGCCCTCGCGGGGTGCGGGCAGCCGTCCGACTCGCCGACGCCCGAGGCCGGTCCCACCTCGTCGAGCGACCCGCGGTTCCTGCCGCTGGCCGCGTACGACGTGTCCGACGCCGGACACACCGTCGGCACGGCCCGCTGGACGCTCGCCAAGCAGTGCATGGTCCGCCTCGGGTTCGACGACCTCAAGAACCTCGACATCGACCCCCTGCCCGACTGGCCCCGCCGCCCGGCGGGCACCGGCGTGTTCACGGCCGTCGCCTACGCCGACGACGACTTCCGCTACGGCATCCAGGACCCCCGGCAGGCCGCGCGCTACGGCTATCAGGCAGCGCGGATCGAGTACGAGCGCCGCTACCCGCAGAGGGCATGGACCCTCTCCCAATACCTCGCGCTCACCGGCGAGTTCTTCGGCGACGATCCGAAGTCCGTGCACGGCCACCGCATCCCGCGCCGCGGCTGTCTCGGCGAGGCGGACCGGGCGATCTACGGCAGCAACCCGCAGGACCGCAGGGACCCGGTCCTGGAACTGGAGTCCAAGAGCCTCCAGCAGGCCATGAAGGACCCCGTCTGGAAGAAGGCGGACCAGGCGTGGTCTGCCTGTATGCGCAAGGCGGGCCACCACTACGCCACCCCCGGGGACGCCCAGACCGGCGAGGACCGCCGGCGCGAGGAACTGGAGGAACGACTGACCGCGCGGCCCAAGGACTCCGACGCACCCTCGGCCCTGGAGAAGCAGACGGCGACCGCCGACGCCCGCTGCAAGCAGCAGACCGGCTACGTCCGCGCCGTCCACGCCGTCGACGTACGCATCCAGAACCGGCTCATCGCCGAGAACCGGCCGAAGCTGGAGAAGCAGCGCCGCTGGAACCGCGACGCCGTCCGCAAGGCGCACGACATTCTTGAGGGCCGGTCATGACGACCGGCCCTCAAGGGCTGCCTCAGGGCTTCCGCGCCACCCCGCAGAACTGCGTCACGTCGACGATCTCGCCGACCTCGGGCTGCTCCGCACGCCAGCGTGAGCACGACACCACGCCCGGCTCCAGCAGTTCCAGACCGTCGAAGAAGCGCAGCAGCTGCTCGCGGCTGCGGAGTTTCATCGGAGCCGAGCCCTGCTCGTTCCAGCTGGCCACCGCCGCTGTCATGGCCTCGGTGTGGACCTCGGCGGTGGGATGGGCGAGCGCCAGGTAGCTGCCGGAGGGCAGGGCGGCCACGAGCCGGTCGACGATCTCGTACGCCTGCTCGTCGTCGCTCACGAACTGCATGATGCCCAGCAGCATGAGCGCCACCGGCTGCTTGAAGTCCAGTGTCCGGGCGGCGCCTTCGAGGATCGGGCCGGGTTCGTGGACATCACCGTCCAGATAGTCCGTGACGCCCTCGGGGCTGCTGGTGAGCAGGGCCTGGGCATGCACCAGGACCAGCGGGTCGTTGTCGACGTAGACGATCCGGGTCTCGGGGGCCAGCCGCTGGGCGACCTCGTGCGTGTTGTCCGCGGTGGGCAGGCCGGTGCCCAGGTCGAGGAACTGGCGGATGCCCGCCTCGCCGACCAGATGGCGCACCGCACGTCCCAGGAACGCCCGGTCGGCCCGGGCGGAGTCGACGATCTCCGGGAAGTACTCCAGGACTTGGTCGCCCATGGCGCGGTCGGGGGCATAGTTGTCCTTGCCGCCCAGCCAGTAGTTCCACACCCGTGCCGAGTGCGGGGTGGTCAGGTCCAGCCGCGCCAGCACGGCCTCACGGTCGACGGCCGGTTCCTCGGTCATGACACGCTCCTCGTCCTGGACCGGCGGCCCCCTCGACCGCCGCCCCTCGCGCCTGTGGGCAAGCGACAACGTAGCGGGCGGTGCAGGTTCAGGCCACCGATTCCCGGATCTTGCGAGGCGCCGCACAGCGTTCAGAAGAACCGTGCTTCCGGAGGGCAGCCGGACGCCCCGTCCAACAGGCCGCCGTCGTCCCGCCCGCGCAGCCAGCGGTCGAAGAAGGCGGCCACATAGGCCCGTTGGGCGCAGATCGCGTGCCGTGGGGCGATGGTGCCGATGTTCTCGACGACGGTCTTGCGGGGTAGGCCGAGCCGGCGGGCGATCTGCGGGATCATGGCTTCGGCGTCGGTGTACGTGGCGTGTTGCGCGCCCCGCAGGCTCAAGCCCCGGTGCCAGCCATGACTGTTCCGCCACAGGGCCCGCCAGGAGGGCACCGTCCCGAGGTCGTTGCCGTCCTTGCCGATCAGCAGAAAGGGGCGGTCCAGGCCGTCCGCGGCGACGGTGGACAGGTTGCCCGGGGTGCTGTCCTCCTGGACGTACGCGAGCACGCCGTCCAGGTCGGCCGCTGCCGCGATGCGCGGGTCGTCGTGCATGGTCTGCAGGGCGGTGAAGCCGCCTGCCGACTGGCCGAACATGCCGATGCGTCCGAAGTCCAGCCCGCCGTACAGGACTTGGGGCAGCACGCTCGGCAGTGCGTCCAGGAGGAAGCGGGCGTCGGCCACCCGTACGTCCATGGTCTTCCGCAACAGGGCGGTGATGCGCTGCTGGTCCGGGTACGCCTTGGCGAACTCCGCGGGCAGCACGGAGCGTTCGACGCGGCCGCCGGGGAACTCGACGGCGCAGGCGTCGTAGGTGTGATCGAGGGTCACCACGGCGTAGCCCCGGGAGGCGAGGTCGTCGCAGAGCGTGGAGCCCAGTGAGCGCGGGTCCCCGGCACCGGGGGAGTAGCAGACGACCGGGAACGGACCACCCTCCCGGGCGACCGGGGCGCCTTCGTGGGCGTGCGTGCGGGTGGCCGCCCAGTCGACCCGGCTGCTCGGCACATCGGTGAAGCTGTTCAGGGCCGCGAACCCGGCGGCCTCGCCGGGAAGCATCTGGGGTGCGGCCGGATACCCGCCGACGGTCCGGGCCGGATAGCGGATGCCGACCATGAGCTCCCGGTACGGCTGCGACACGACCCAGGGATCGGCACGCGAGGCATCGACGAGCCGCAGCGAGACCGTCCCCACGGGGTACGGCCCGCTGGGTGCGGGCAAGGCCAGCCGCACCGGCCCGGCCGTGCGCGGCTCGGCGGCCGCCGCTCGGGCCGGAACGGCGGACGCTGCGAGTGCTGCAATGGCCGAGAGCATGGCTGCGCGACGGGTCGGCATGTCTGAACTCCCTTGTCCGTACGGGTGAAATGACCACGTACAGACTCGTGGAGCGGCCCCGTCGCCGACCATCCGGCAGGCCGGTCGATGCGCATGGGGGTTATCCCACAGACCCTTCTCACGCCTCACCCGGACTGTGGGTGTGCCCGTGTCCGTGCTCGTGCTCGTGTTCCCCGGCGTCGGGTGAGCCGCCCATCATCCGCAGCATGGCCGGGCCGCCGGTGCGCCAGAACCGTACGAGCAGGGTCGCGGCCAGCAGCAGGAAGACGAGATTGAGCCAGGTCGTGTAGTTCCAGGTGATCCCTTCCTCGGGGATCGTGGCATCGGCCTGGTCGGGGATCAGGCCGAGCCCGCCGAACGCGAACTCGACGACGTAGCCGGCGACTGCCATCGCGGCGAAGAAGGTGCCCAGGAGGAAGACGGCCGTCCGGGCACCGTAGTACTTCCGGTAGATGTTCAGGATGGGGAGGATCAGCAGGTCGGCGTAGATGAAGGCGATCACCCCGCCGAAGCTGATGCCGCCCTTCCACAGCACCACGGCCAGCGGCACGTTGCCGATCGAGCAGACGAACGTGGCAATGGCCACCAGCGGTCCGACCAGCGGGCCGATCAGCTTGGCGGCGAGCGGATGGTCCGCCAGGAAGAACGTGCGCCAGAAGTCGTCCGGCACCCAGGCCGCGATCGCCCCCGCGATCAGCAGCCCCGCCACCAGGTCCCGCAGGATCGCCGCCCACTCCATGACGAAGATGTGCGACACGGACGTGAATCCGGCCCGGGAGAACAGGCGCCGGGTGAAGCCGCCCTCCGCCCGCACCGACATGTCCATGGCCGCGTGGCCCTCCATCGACCCTGCGACCCCGCGCTGGGCCTGCTCCCGCGCCCGGCTCAGCAGCCGCTCGCGGAGGAACATGCGGAACAGCACGGCGAGTACGACGATCATGATCGGCCCGCCGACGAACTCGGCGGCCGTGAACTGCCAGCCCATGAGCAGCGCGAGGATCACGCCGAGCTCCACCACCAGATTGGTGGAGGCGATCTCGAACGCCATGGCCGCCGTGAAGTTCGCGCCCTTGCGGAACAGCGAACGGGCCAGGGCCACGGCCGCGTACGAGCAGGACGACGAGGCCGCCCCCAGCTCCGCCGCCCGGGCGAGGGTGTGTGGCCGGTCGTCACCCAGCAGCCGCACGACCGTCGACCGGCGCACCACCGCCTGCACCACGGCCGACAGGGCGAATCCCAGGATCAGCGCCCAGGTGACCTCCCAGGTCATCGACCCGGCGATGGACAGTGCGTGGCCGATCGCTTCCACAGGGCACCTACTTGTTTACATGGTGATTTGTCAGGTTTAGCGTGAAAGTAAAGAACGACGCTCGCCGCCGTCATCATCGGAAATGGGGAGCACTCATGTCGTGGACGATATCCGGCACCTATGTGGCCGGTTGCTCTTGTGCGGTGTTGTGCAGCTGTCCCTACGACGGACTGCCGCGGGACGCCGAGGGCGGCACCGAATGCCGGGGCACCGCGGTGTTCCATGTGGCGGACGGGAACCTGGACGGTCTCGATCTGTCCGACGTGGACTTCGCGTTCTACAACCTCTTCCCCTCCAATCTGTCCTCCGGCAACTGGAAGGTCGGCCTGGTCGTGGACACCTCCGCCAGTGATGAGCAGGCCGAGGCCCTGGAGCGCATCCTCTCCGGCCGGGAAGGCGGACCGTTCGGCCAGCTGTCGCAGTTCTACGGGGAGTACCTGGGCATGGAGCGGGCTGCCGTCTCCCTCACGGAAGGAGACGCGCGGGGTCTCACGGTGGAGGGCCGCACAGAACTCTCCTACGAGCCGCTCACCGGGCCCGACGGCAGCTCGACGAAGATCAGGAACGCCATGTTCGGGTTCGCACCCGAATTCGAGGTCGGCAGGACCACCGGCCGTTCCGACGCTTTTGGGCTGAGCTACGAGGCGTCGTACGGCGAGACCGCCGACTACGTCTTCAGCAGCGAGGAGACCGAGGAGACCGCCCACGGCCGCGTCTGAGCGAAAGGGCGGAACCGAACCGGGTGGCGAGTGCGAGGGTGCAGGACACGAGGCACCGCTGAGCGCCGGTGAGCCCCCGCGCGTCCTTGCGACCGTGTTCTCGGCGGCCTCGCTGTCGAGGTGTGTGCCCATCGCGCTCCTTGTTGGCACCCTGCTCTCACTGGTCAACCAGGGCGCGGTCATCGCGTCCGGGGGTGCCACCGCCGCGACCTGGCTGCGGGTGCTGTTCAACTAACTGGTGCCGTTCTGCGTGTCCAGCGCCGGGTTCTTCAGCTGCCGACGGGCGGCTTGGCGGACCGTGCGGTCACCCGGGGCCAGGTGAGTCACATGCCGTCCATCGACGGCATCGACCCCTGCAGCCCCGGTAGCAGCCAGTCCTGGAACGGGGCGAGCACGGCCAGTACGAGGAAGGCGACACCCACGGCCCGCGCGAGCAGCGGACCACGGGACCACAGCTTCTCGACGAAGATCACCACAGCGAGCCCGGCCATCGCCGCCACGTTCATCACCCCGAGCGGGATCAGGACGACCATCAGCCCCGCGCAGCAGCCGACACAGTAGGTGCCGTGATGGACGCCCACCCGAAGATCTCGGGCCGGCCGGCGGAACCCCGCGTAGTGCACCAGGTGGCTCAGGGGGTCGCGGCAGTGCCGCAGGCAGACGTACTTGAGGGGGCCGAGCTGGTACAGGCCCGCGAGCAGGAAGGCCACCGAGCCGATCCAGCGCCCGGCGGTCGGATGATCGTCCACCAGACGGCCGGTGAGGGCCAGGGCCGCGTAGGCGAGCAGTCCGAACGCGGTCCACACCAGCAGATATCCGCCGATGAACTCGGCGGTGCGCACGGTCCGCGTCCAGCCGGAGGACTGCCGGCCGATGCCCCGCACCCAGGTGATGGCCACCGGTGCCATGGACGGCAGCATCATGGCCGCCATCATGGTCACCCACAGCAGCAGGAACAGCGGCAGCGCCATCCCCATCGTGCCGGGCTCGACCCCCATGTCCCGGGCCTGCCCGATGGTCAGCGCCCAAGCGGGCACCGCGATCAGGACGACCAGAAGCCAGGCGACCGCCAGATCCCGCGTCGGCAGCAGGCCCCCACCCGTTCCGGTCGGCGCGGGCGACCGGGCGGAAGCGAGGGTGGAAGTCCGGATGTGACGCATCGGGTGCTCTCCTGCAGACACTTCCAGGAGAGCACGCCACCGCAAGGGCTGCCAGCGCGACGAAACATGGGCCGCCGCCCACCTCTTGCACGTTCTACGGCCGACCCGTAAGTTACCCGTCGGTAGCAAAGGTTCCTGTGACCACCCAGCCCGAGGAAGCCGCCATGCCCGTACTCGACCGCCACGACGACGTCTACGTCCTCGACCTCGGAGACGGCGAGAACCGTTTCCACCCCGACTGGATCTCCGCCGTCGACGCCGCCCTGGACGAGGTGGAGAAGGCGCAGGGGCCCCGCGCACTGGTGACCACCGCGACGGGCAAGTTCTACTCCAACGGGCTCGACCTGGACTGGCTGTTCGCGCATGCCGACCAGCACCGGGACTACGTCGTCTCCGTCCACGCGCTCTTCGCGCGGCTGCTGTCCCTTCCCGTGGTCACCGTGGCCGCGCTGCAGGGGCACACCTTCGCCGCCGGAGCCATGTTCTCGCTGGCCCACGACTTCCGGGTGATGCGCGCCGACCGCGGCTTCTGGTGCCTGCCCGAGGCCGACATCAACATCCCCTTCACGCCCGGCATGTCCGCCCTCATCCAGTCCCGCCTGACGCCGCGGACCGCCCACGAGGCCATGGTCACCGCCCGCCGCTACGGCGGCCACGACGCCCTGGCCGCCGGCATCGTCGACCACGCCGTCGCCGAGGACGCCGTAGGGACGACGGCCCTCGCCCTCGCGCAGCCCCTGGCCGCCAAGGCGGGCGACACCCTCGCCACCATCAGGACCCGTATGTACGCACCCGCCCTCGCCGCCCTGCGCGACACGGCCGACCCCTTGGGCTGACTGCACGGGCTCCAGCCGCCTCAGCCCGTGGGTGGAGGTCTCTCCATCGACCCGTGGGTGGTGGTGATCCACTGGGTGCGCGGAGCAGGCTTGAGGCATGGGTTCACTCCACTCGGCACTTGTCGCTCTCACCGGTGTCTGTGTCCTGGTCTTCGTCGTGGCCTGGATCGCGGGCGCCGTCTACTTCGGTGCGAAGAGCCAGGCCGGCCTGCGCGGCTGGGCGCACGGTGTGCGACGCACGTTGCCTCGTCGGCTTCTGCTGACAGTGGGCGCCCTTGCCCTGTCCACGCTGGTCCGTCACTCGCGGGGTTTCTGGCGGCATCTGCAGTTCTGGCAGCCCGAACTCGCCCTCCTGGGCGCCCTGCTCGCCGTCGCCTCCACCGCGTTGCTGCTGTGGGCCCGCTGGGTTCTGGGCACGATGTGGGCAAGCGTCCCGATGGTCCGGAACCACCACGAGCTGCGCACCGACGGCCCCTACCGGCTGGTGCGGCACCCCATCTACACCGGCCTGCTCGGCCTGGTCACCGGCTCCATGCTCGCCTGCGGCTTCGGTGTCTGGATCGCCCTTATGGTGGTCTCCATACCGTGGCTGCTGCGCCGGGTCCGGGTCGAAGACGGCCTCATGGCCGGCCAGTTCGGCACGTCCTACGACGCCTACCGCGCCCGAGTGCCGGCGCTGATCCCCCAGCTGCGCCGATGACGGCTCTCGTCAGTGGATGTCGTGGCCGGGATTGGCCCGGTCGTACGCATGCCGCGCCTCGGCGATGACGGCACGGTGCGCAAGCGACCAGTCGGCGAGCGCCTTGACCAGGTGGGTCAGGCCGGCCCCCGTCTCGGTCAGACGGTAGTCGACCTGGGCCGGGACACTCGGGTAGACGGTGCGCAGTACGAGGGCGTCCCGTTCGAGCCTGCGCACGGTGAGGGTGAGCATGCGCTGGGTACGCCGGTCACGGCGGGGCAGGTGGCCGGACGGCTCGGGGTCGCGCATCGCGCCATCAGCCTGGGCGAGTACCGGCGCAGACTGCTCGAGGAGACGCCGGGGCTGCTGCCGTTCCAGCCGCCCATGCTCGCCTCGATCGCCACGGCCGTCCGACACGGCTTCCTGGACGGCACCACATCCGACCTCGCGGACCTCCTCGGCCGCCCGGCCCGCGACCCGCTGGCCATGGCCGTTGCAGCCGCATCCGCCACGAGACCAGCAGCAAGCCTCTAGCCGCGGGCGACATTTCGATCCGTTCCGTGGGCCGAGCAACTCGCTGATACGGATACCTCCCGGCCGGGAAAGTGGACCGCGCCGCGTTGCGACCAAGAAGGCGGCCGTGGATGGCCGAGAGCCCCGGCCGTGGGCCGGCCCGGACGACGGGTCAGATGACGGCGAGCCGGTCCACCAGCAGCTCCACCCGCTGCTCGGTGTCGCCCGGCGGTAGCCGCCCCTCCCGGGTCAGGGTGGCGAGGCCGTGCAGGGCCGCCCAGAACGTCTCGGTGTACAGCCCCGGGTCGACGCCGTCCCCGGCGACCCCGCCCAGGGTCTCCAGCAGGGCGGCGAAGGCGTCTTTCAGTGGCTCGGGTGTGTCCTCCTGCGCGTACGGGAGGCCGCCGTCGAGTTGGAACAGGGCGTCGTAGACCGCCGGGTTGCGTTCGGCGAAGTCCAGGTAGGCGCGGGCCAGCGCAGCGACCCGCTCGCGCGGGCTGCTCGCGGCGGAGGTCGCGGCCCGCACCGCCGCGGCGAGCTCGCCGGCGCCTTCGAGGGCGACGGCGCCGATGATCTCGCGCTTGCCGCGGAAGTGGCTGTAGAGGACGGGCTGGCTGTATTCGATGCGCTCGGCGAGCCGGCGGGTGGTGACCGCGTCCCAGCCCTGCTGCTCTGCGAGTTCCCGGGCTGTCGCCACGATGAGGCGCTCGCGCTCCGCCCGTTCGCGCTGCTTGCGTTCCTTTACCGACATGACTCGAATCCTAGCACCGCTAGACAACCGAGCGGCAGCAGTACTAGCGTTGCCTCATCCGCTAGCAACGCTAGATTCCAGGAGGGGTCATCATGCTCGCCGCACTCGAGGTCTTCACCACCGTGGTCGTCGGCGTTTTGGTGGGGGTGGAGTTCTCCGTCGCCTTCGTCATCAACCGGATCCTCGACGCCCTCCCGGAGGACAGCGGCCAACTCGGCCATGCCCATGGGGGCCGGATGCTCGGCGCCGTCATGCCGTTCTGGTACATCGGCTCACTCGTCCTCGCCGGCATCTGGGCCGTCGCCGGGTGGCACCACCACGGCACCGGACTCGTCGTCACCGCCGGCGCGCTGCTCATCCTCAGCGTGATCATGTCGATTCTGCTGCTCGTCCCGATCAACAACCGGAACAAGACGTGGACACCCGACAACCGGCCCGCCGACTGGAAGCAGCAGCTGAACCGCTGGAACCGCTACCACTACGTCCGCGTCGCCGTGCTCATCGCCGCCTTCACCCTGCTGGTCGCCGCCCTCGCCTGAGCCCGCGGGGCTCACCCGCCGCACGCTCCATGAAGCACGCCAAGTCGACGAAGACTCACAAGAACGAAGACTCACAAGGGGGAGAACAATGTCGTTGAAGAAGATCAACACCGTCCTGGCCGCCGCCTTCATCCTCTTCATCCTCTGGTTCGGAGGGGAGTTCATCCTGAGCCCGGAGGCGACGGCGCCGACCTTCGGCCTGCCGAGCTGGCCGTCCGGCGACGGCGGCGGGTTCCTGATCATCAAGGGAATCCGCGACGTCGTCCTGGCCCTGGTCCTGGGCATCCTGCTCGTGACGGGCCAGCGTCGGGCACTGGGCTGGGTGCTGATGGTGGAGGCCCTCGCCGCATACGGCGACATGGCCACCGTGCTCGCCCACCACGGCTCCGTGGCCACCGCGCTCGGCGTCCACGCCCTGACCGCGACACTGATGGTGGTCAACGGACTGCTGATCATGCGCGAGACCCGCAAGGTGGCGGCCGCTCCGGCAACGACCACCCCGCAACCCGCCTGACGCCACCTCGGCGCATGGGCGGCGGCCTGGGCCCGTACCTGCGAAGCTTCCTCGCAGCGGACGCCCAGGCCTTCCCCATTCCTGTCGGGGGCACATCGGAAGCGGCATGAGGGCGCAGCGCACCGGCCTGGCGTGCGCCGGGTCGAGCGCGTCGAGCACCAGCTCGTAGACATTCGGGTCGTACGAGCCGCCCAGGTGGCCGGTCAGGTCCAGCGGGCAGACGCTCTGCAGCAGGATGTTGTGCCCGGTCGCACCCGGCTCCGACCGCCGCCCGCGTCGCGCTCGCGCACGGCGCGCCAGGTGCACCCGTTCGGCTCACGTGCGGTCAGCCGGGCCGTCCGGATGCCATCGCTTGCGAGGCCTCGGTTGCGGAGCCGCGCCGGTGGAGAGGGGCGGGGCGCAGGGCGGCCTCAGCTCGCCGAACACCGAACCGACAGGCCGGCGTTGAGAGGTCGCACGCCTGCCGGGACGGTGACGGGGCAGCTCCGTGGCCACCGTCGGCGAAACAAACCCGTCGCCTGTGCATCGCTGCTCTCGTAAGGTGCGCGGGTTGTCGTGACGAAGGGGCGGTTCGGGACGTGGAGTTCAGGGCAGCGACGCAGGAGCAGTTGGCGAGTGCGGCGCGGGAGGCGCTCGGCGCCGGGCGGCGGCTGGAAGCGGCCCAGCGGATTGCGGGCGGCAGCAAAAAGGGCGTGTACCGCCTGGTGATGGACGATGCGACGACCGCGATCGCCTACCTGTGGGACGACACCGAGAACTACTGGCCGACGGCCGAGGGCGACGACGACCTCACCGACCCGTTCTCGCCCGGTCTCGGACTCGACGTGTTCGAGGCCGCGCACGCGCGACTTGCGGCGCTCGGCGTCGGCGTCCCGGCGATCCGACTGGTCGACCGCGACGGCTCACACTGCCCGGCGGACCTCGCGATCGTCGAGGACCTTCCGGGGGAGAGCCTTGAGCAACTGCTGGCGCGCGATCCCCGCGCGGCAGCCCCGGTCATGGCCCGGCTCAGGGAGGCGTTGGAGGCGATGCGGGGTTACCGCGCGCCCGGCTACGGCAAGGTGGCCGTGGTCGAAGCAGGCGGAACGTCACGCGGGACGTCGTGCGAGGGTGTCGTACTGGAGCGGGCCCTGCGGGACCTCACCGAGGCGGCGTCGCGTGACCCGCGGATCGCAGCGGCCCGCGAGCAACTGGAGGAACGGCTGCTGGGCCTGGCCGCGGCGGTCCGGCCCCGCTCGGAGTACGCGGTCGTACACGGCGAACTGGGCCCCGACCATGTGCTGGTGGACCCGGACGGGAACCCGGTGATGATCGACATCGAGGGCACGATGTACTTCGACGTCGAGTGGGAGCACGTCTTCCTGCGGATCCGCCTGCACGACGCCTATGGGCCGTTGGCGGCCGACGGGCTGGACGAGTACCGGCTCGCGCTCTACCTGCTGGCCCAGCGGCTCTCGCTGACGGCGGGACCGCTGCGGCTCCTCGACGGCGACTTCCCCGACCGGTCGTCCATGGCGGGCATCGCCGAGTACAACCTCAAGCAGGCGCTGGAACTGATCCGTACCTGAACGCCCTTGGGCGCCGGCCCCGTCCTGCCCGCGTCCCGTCGGGCCGCCGCTCAATGATCAGCGAGGAAATCCAGGATCGCCGCGGCGAGTTCCGGCGTACCGGCCGCCGTCCCGTGATCTCCGGGCACCACCGCGCTGGTGCCCCGCGGCAGCGCCGCGGCCAACTGGCCGGCCGTGGCGGCCCGTTCGTCATCGGCACCGATCACCACGAGCGTCGGCACCTGGATGCGGCCGAGCGGCTCCAGCGGCGTGGGGACGACCGAATCCAGTACGTGCAGCAGGGCCACCGGATCCGCGCCACTGGACCGGAGCCACCGGTCGGCCTGCTCCTCCGGCGAGCCCGGCTCGAACGAACCCGACCCGGCGAAGACCCGCCGCAGAAACGACCCCGCCCCGCCGCCGAGGCCGAGCACCTCACGCAGCCCCTGGCCGGCGACCACCGCCCGACCCGGTGTCGCACCGCGCACCAGCATCCGCACCACCATGCGTGCCCCGAGTGAATATCCCCCGAGGTCGTAGTCGTCCAGTGCGAGGTCGTCGAGTAGTGCGAGGCCGTCCTCCGCCAGTACGTCGGGCGAATAGCAGGCAGCGTCGTGAGGCTTGGCGCTCCGCCCGTGCCCACGGAAGTCCGGCATGATCACGCGGCGTCCGTGGGCCGCGAACGTCTCGGCATGGCCGTGGCGCAGCCACATCGTCGAGTCGCCGCTGATGCCGTGCAGCAGCACCAGCGGTCTGCCCCGGCCCACTTCCCGGTAGGCGAGGCGTACACCGTCACGGCCCGAGAAGTACGACACATCAGGCTTCGGCATGCATCGGAGCGTATCCCCGGCGGCCCCACCTCGCCGCCCGTGCAGGGCTGTCCTCGGCCGGGCCGTTGCTACGGCCGCGTGGTCAGGAGGCGGTGGCAGGGGTGCGGAAATAGTGGCCTTTGTCGAGGTCGTCGAGGAGGCCGGGGCCGGTGGGCTCCCAGTTCAGGAGTTCGCGGGTCAGGGTGCTGGACGCCGGGCCGTCGAGTGCCAGGAAGCGGCCCAGCCAGGCGAAGTGTTCCACCGCGGCGTCGGGGGCCACCGACGCCACCGGCACATCGAGGTGACGACCGATCACCTCGGCGATGTCGCGGATCGGGACGCCCTCCTCCGCGACGCCGTGCAGTACCGCGCCCGCAGGGGCCTTCTCCACCGCCAGGCGGAACAGCCGTGCGGCATCGAGACGGTGGACGGCCGGCCAGCGGTTGGTGCCGTCGCCGACATAGCCGGAGACACCCTTGTCCCGGGCGATGGCGACCAGGGTGGCCATGAACCCGTTGTCCCCTTCCCCGTGGCAGGTCGGAGACAGCCGCACCACGGATGAGCGCACCCCGCGCGAGGCAAGCGCGAGCAGCGCCGTCGCGGTGGCGGAGCGTATGGACACCGGCGAGCCGTCGACCGCGGGCATGTCCCGCTCGTTCGACAGCCGGCCCGGCTTGAGGCCGACCAGCCCGGAGGCGAGGACAAACGGACGGCCGGTGCCGGCCAGCGCCTCGCCGAGGGTGTCGACGGCGCGTCGGTCGGCCTCGGCGGCGCCCTGGAAATCGCCGGTGAAGGCGAGGTCGTGCTTGAAGGCGAGGTGGACCACCCCGTCCGAAGCGGCGGCGGCGCCGGCCAGGACGTCGAGGTCGTCGACGGTGCCGCGGACCACGTCCGCACCGGCGGTGATGAGGGCGGCGGCAGAGGCGTCGGAGCGGGCGAGCCCGACGACCCGATGCCCGGCGTCCAGGAGTTCGGGAACGAGCGCGGAGCCGATCCAGCCGGACGCGCCGGTCACGAAGATGCGCATGAGAGAGCCCCAAACTGTCGATGTCAGTGACTGTCATCGACGCTAGCACGCGATGGCAGGGACTGTCATCACGTAGGATCTGCTCATGAGCAGATGGGAGCCGAACGCGCGCGAACGCCTGGCGAAAGCGGCGTTGGAGCTCTACGGCGAGCGCGGCTACGAACAGACCACGGTGGCGGAGATCGCCAAACGGGCCGGCCTCACCGAGCGGACCTTCTTCCGCCACTACGCCGACAAGCGCGAGGTGCTGTTCGGCGGTTCCGGCGCGTTGCAGGAGCTGTTTGTGAACGCAGTGGCCGAGGCCCCGCAGTCCACGGCCCCGATCGACGCGGTCGCGGCCGGCCTTGAGGCGGTCTCCACCGCGTTCGTCGGCCGCCACGGACACGCCCGGCGGCGACACGCCGTCATCGTGGCGAACGCGGTACTCCAGGAGCGGGAGCTGATCAAGCTGGCCTCGATGTCGGCCGCTCTCGCCGACGCCCTGCGTCGGCGCGGCGTGCCGGAGCCGGCCGCGAGCCTGACCGCCGAGGCGGGGGTCGCCGTCTTCAAGATCGGCTTCGAGCGCTGGGTCGAGGCGGCCGAGGAACGCGCCATGGCGCAGTTCATGCGGGAGTCGCTGGACGAGCTCAAGGCCGTGACCGCGGGCGGCTGAAGCCTCACGGTCCGGTCGGGTCAGGACAGGCTGTTGATCTTGCTGCGGACCTGGTTCACGATGGCGGCCGGGAGCGTCGCATAGCCCTCGAAACTCAGGTCCTGCTGGCCCTGCACACTGGCGATATACGTCAGGAACGCCTTGGTCGCGGGCCAAGTGGCCGGGTTGTTGCCCTTGTCGCAGACGATCTCGTACGTGACCATGTCGATCGGATACGCACCCGGGGTCTTGGTCGCGTAGTCGAGCTTGAGCACGAGGTCGTCACCGTTGCCGGCGATTTTGGCCGTGGAGATCGCCTTGGAGGCCGTGAAGACACTGGCGTCGACGGGAGTGGTGGCGCCGGTGTCGATGGAGACCGTGGGGATGTCTCGGGCGATCGCGTAGGACAGTTCGACGTAGCCGATCGCACCCACCGTCTTCTTCACGTGGTCGACCAGGCCTGAGGACTTCTTGGCCGAATCGCCGCCCTTGGCCTTCCACTCCTTGCTGTGCCCGTGCGGCCAGTCGCTCGGTGCGGCGGCGCTCAGATAGGACGTGAAGTTGTCCGTCGTGCCGGAGGAATCGGAGCGGTGGGACGCCCGGATCGCCGTCGACGGCAGCTTGGCGCCGGGGTTGAGTTTCACGATCGCCGGATCGTTCCACTTCGTGATCCGGGAGTCGAAGACCTTGGCGAGCGTGGCGGCGTCCAGAATCAACTTCCTGACGCCCGGCAGGTTGTAGCCGATGGCGATCGGGCCGCCGACCGCCGGCAGGTGGACGGCCCGGCCGCCGTTGGAGCAGACGCTCTTGGACTGGGTGATCTGGGCGGCGCTCAGTGCGGAGTCGGAACCCGCGAAGGCGGTTTTGCCCTGCAGGAAATCGTTCTGGCCGGCGCCGGAGCCGTTGCCCTCGTAGCTGATCCGAGTGCCGGGGCAGGCTCGCATGTAGGTCTTGATCCAGGACTTCATCGCGAACTCCTGCGCGGTGGAGCCGGAGGCCGCCACATGGGCCGCCTTGCCGCACTTGACGCCGCTGGCGGCCGTCTTGGTCGGTGCGGCAGCGGTGGACGATCCGCCGGACGACGCGGAGCTTCCGCTCGAGCCGCAGGCCGTCAGGAGCAGGGCGCCGGAGACAACCGCTGAGCCTGCCGCCAGGGCGCGCGGCCTGCTCTTGCGCTGAGGCTTCACTCTTCGGTGCTCCTTGCTAGTGGGCGGCCGCGGGCGGCGCAGCGGAGGGTGATGACCGCGGATCAGGTAGCGGTCACAGCCCGCACCTTCGGTGAACTATACGCATAAAAGAGGACAAGTCAGGTGATTGGCTCAGCGGGCTGGAGTCGTGTGAGGGTGATGTACGCCGCCAGGGCGCCCACCAGGTGGAGCGGCGGCCGTCGGCTTCCGAACCTGGGCGACTCACTCAACCCGTCCCGGGTCGAACCCTCGCCGCCGGCCGGGCCAACTGGCCTCCCGCGCTACACCATCCGGTGGCTTATGGCCGTCAGAGCGTTATTCAAGTCTCCGATTTTCTGATCATTCCACTATCCGGCTCTTGGTACTGACCGGCCGTCATGAAGCCCCGAACCGAGTCGAGGAGAGTGGAGAAGATGACGAAATCGCCGCGATGGCGATCCGTTCTGACGCCAGCTGTCATGGCTGCCGCCCTTGGCGCTGCCGCGCTGTCGAACGCGGGAACCGCCTACGCCCAGGATCTCACCACCCCGCACCCGCCGTCCCCGGCGCCGCCCGCCTATCCGGCACATCCGGGGAAGCCTGAGTATCCGGATCATCCGGTGAAGCCTGAGTATCCGGAGAAACCCGCTCATCCGCAGCATCCGGAGAAGCCCTCGTATCCGGAGCACCCGGTGAAGCCCTCGTATCCGGAGCACCCGGTGAAGCCTGCTTATCCGGAGCACCCGGTGAAGCCGGCTTACCCGCAGCATCCCGTGAAGCCTGCATATCCGGCGCAACCGGTCAAGCCTGCTTACCCTCAGAAGCCTGCGAAACCCGCTTATCCGGCCCAGCCGGTGAAGCCTGCCTATCCGGTGAAGCCTGCGTATCCGCAGCAGCCGGTGAAGCCCGCGTACCCGGTGAAGCCTGCGTATCCGGCTCAGCCGGTCAAGCCTGCTTATCCTCAGCAGCCGGTGAAGCCCGCTTATCCGGCTCAGCCTGTGAAGCCTGCGTACCCGGAGAAGCCCGCGTATCCGCGGCGACCCGTGACGCCTGCGTATCCGCAACAGCCGGTGAAGCCCGCGTTCCCGGAGCACCCGGTGAAGCCTGCGTTCCCGGAGAAGCCTGCGTATCCGCAGCAGCCGGTCAAGCCCGCCTTTCCGGAGCACCCGGTGAAGCCTGCGTTCCCGGAGAAGCCTGCGTATCCGCAGCAGCCGGTGAAGCCTGCGTTGCCGGAGCACCCGGTGAAGCCTGCGTTGCCGGAGCACCCGGCGAAGCCCGCGTTCCCGGAGCACCCGGTAAAGCCTGCGTTCCCGGAGAAGCCCGCGTACCCGCAGCAGCCGGTGAAGCCTGCGTTGCCGGAGCACCCGGCGAAGCCCGCGTTCCCGGAGCACCCGGCAAAGCCTGCGTTCCCGGAGAAGCCTGCGTATCCGCAGCAGCCGGTCAAGCCCGCCTTTCCGGAGCACCCGGTGAAGCCTGCGTTCCCGGAGAAGCCTGCGTATCCGCAGCAGCCGGTGAAGCCCGCGTTGCCGGAGCACCCGGCGAAGCCCGCGTTCCCGGAGCACCCGGTGAAGCCTGCGTTCCCGGAGCACCCGGTGAAGCCTGCGTTCCCGGAACACCCGGAGAAGCCCTCGTATCCGGACCACCCGGCGAAGCCTTCGTCTCCGGACCAGCCGTCGAAGCCCGCATATCCCGACCAGCCGTCGAAGCCGGATCACTCGAAGTAGCCGGCGAAGCGGCACCGTTCGACCTCATTGGACGCGGAGCGCGGGCGGCTCGCCCCGCTCGCGAACCGCTTTGAACACGACAAGGAGAAGCTGCTCCCGGGTGGTGCGGCGGTCAGGTCCGGTACCTGCGCGGCACGGCCGCTCGCGTGACGGCGATGGGTGTCCGCCTTCGGACCGGCGGCCCGGGAAGGAACGCAGGGGCGTCAGGCGGACACTGGCTGCCCGTCAGGGGCTGTCGCGCCGGGCCCGGACGATCGGGCCCGGCCATCGGCCGACGGGGCTACCAGCCGAAGGCGCCGCCCTCAATGAGGATCAGCAGGCCGAGGGTGATCAGGACCAAGGGGAGCAGGACGTGCCCCCACCGGCTGAGTGCCTCGGCGATGACCGGCCGGGTGGCGAAGAAGCGGCCCGCCAGGCACCACACGGCCACCAGAACCAGGAAGACCACGGCATACACGCTCATCCCGCCCAGGCCGGCGGTGGCGAACACGGGAACGTAGACACCGATGTTGTCGCCGCCGTTGGCGAAGGTGACCGCGGCGACCTCCAGCGTTCTCGGGCCGCTGTCCCCGGTCGTCTCCTGTGCGCCGTTCTCGTCCCTGTCGCCGCGGTGTTTCCACGCCTGCCAGGCCGACTTCAGGCCCAGTGCGAGGGGGAGCAGTCCGAGATACGGGATGGCCGTCTCGGGCAGGAAAGTGGCGCCGAACGCCGCGGCGACGGCGACGGCGAGGATGGCGGCGAAACCGGCGTACTGCCCGAGCGTGATCCGGCGGGCGGAACCGCGGTGGCCCGCGCCCTGCGCGAAGAACAGTGACAGCAGCAGGATGTCGTCGATGTTGGTGACGGCGAACAGGCCGGCCGCCTGCGCGATCATGTCCAGGTTCATGGAGGGAAGTCAGTTCGGCCGGCGTAGGCCTGCGATGAGGAGTTCGACCAGTCGGCGCGCGTCGTAGCGAGGGTCGCTTTCCGCGCCGATGCAGAGGTTGCCGACGCCGCGCATCAGCTCGTAGGCCTTGAGGTCGGACCGGATTTCGCCGGATGCGGCTGCCGCGTCGAGCAGTTGGGTGCACACGGGCACGAGGCGGTCGAGGAAGTAGGCGTGCAGCGTGTCGAAGCCTGCGTCGTCGGACTGCAGTACGGCGGCGAGTCCGTGCTTGGTGACCAGGAACTCGACGAAGAGACCGATCCACTGGCCCAGCGCTGCGTAGGGTGTCGGGCTGCTCGCCAGCAGGGCCGGGCCGGCCTCGGCGCAGGCCTCGACCTGGTGCCGGTAGACGGCGACGATGAGGTCCGCCCGCGTCGGGAAGTGGCGGTAGATCGTGCCCATCCCGACACCGGCCCGCGCCGCGATGTCCCGTACCGGCGCTTCCACGCCCGAGGTGACGAAGACCGCGGCGGCCGCGTCGAGCAGGGTCTGCTCGTTGCGCCGGGCGTCCGTCCGCTTGGGGCGGGCTGCGCGTCCCGCACCCTTGTCGCCGTCGTTCACCGTGCCGTTCCCTCCGCCATCGGGCTTGCTTAAGCGGAGCAGTGTTCCGTATCGTAATCGGAGCGACGTTCCGCTTTGCTCATGATGCCAGAGCCGGAGCCCCGCGACCAAGCCATGCCCGGTCGCAACGCACCACCACCCACCCGCAATGGAGGAGCACGGTCATGCAGTACCGCACCTTGGGCCGCACCGGTGTGCAGGTCAGCTCGCTCGCGCTCGGCGCGATGAACTTCGGCAGGATCGGGCGCACCACTCAGGACGAGGCCACCGCCATCGTCGATGCCGCGCTGGAAGGCGGGATCAACCTCATCGACACCGCCGACGTGTACGGCGACGGCGAATCGGAGGAGATGGTCGGCAAAGCCATCGCGGGCCGCCGCGACGACATCGTGCTGGCCACGAAGGCGGGCCTGCCCATGGGCGAGGAGCGCAACCGCCGGGGGAGTTCGCGCCGTTGGCTGGTCGCCGCGCTGGACGACAGTCTGCGCCGGCTCGGCGTCGACCACGTCGATCTCTACCAGATCCACCGGTGGGACCCGAGCACCGGCGACGAGGAGACGCTGTCGGCCCTGACCGATCTGCAACGCGCGGGAAAAATACGCTACTTCGGGTCCTCCACCTTCCCCGCCCACCGCATCGTGCAGGCCCAGTGGGCCGCGCGCGAGCATCACCTGGGCCGTTACGTCACCGAACAGCCCAGCTACTCGATCCTGCAGCGCGGGATCGAGACGCACGTCCTGCCGGTGACCGAGGAGTACGGGCTCGGAGTGCTGGTGTGGAGCCCGCTGGCCTCCGGCTGGCTGTCGGGCGCCGTCCGCGCCGGCCGCTCCATCACCACCAACCGCTCGGCGTCCATGCCGCAGCGCTTCGACACCGGCCTTCCCGAGAACAGGGCCAGGCTCGACGCCGTGGAGCGGCTGGCCGAGCTCGCCGACCAGGCCGGACTGACGATGATCCAGCTCGCGCTCGGATTCGTGACCGCCCACCCGGCCGTGACCAGCGCACTCATCGGCCCCCGCACGCTAGAGCACCTGCACTCCCAGCTCGCCGCCGCCGACACTGTGCTCCCGGCCGACGTACTCGACGCGATCGACACGATCGTGGCCCCCGGCACCGACCTCGCCCCGCACGAGAAACACGACACCCCGCCTGCCCTGCTCGACCCCTCACTGCGCCGCCGCTGACCGTCCGAGGAGGAACGGCAACCCCATGACGACGACCGCACCGCGAGTCCGTTTCGGCATCATGACCCCTCCCATGCAGGTCGACCACCGCGACATCCTTCGGGTGTGGCGCGAGGCCGACACCATCCCGGAGATCGAGCACGCCTGGTTGTTCGACCACCTCATGCCCATCGCAGGCGACCCGGACGGCCCCGTCTACGAGGGCTGGACGCTGCTCGCGGCCCTGGCCGCACAGACCCACCGCCTGCGCCTCGGCCTCCTGGTGACCAGCAACCGGTTCCGGCCGCCCGCCATGCTGGCCAAGATCGCCACGACCGTCGACGTCGTCTCCGGCGGCCGGCTCGACCTCGGCCTCGGCGTGGGATCCCGGCCCGACCCGCCCGAGGCCCGGCGTGAGTATGCGGCGCACGGCCTGCCCTTCCAGGACACCGCCCATGCCGTGGAAAGCCTGGCCGAGGCGTGCACGGTGATCCGGCGCCTGTGGACAGAGGAGCAGCCCTTCGACTTCCACGGCACTCACCACCACCTCACCGGAGCCTTCGGCAACCCCAAGCCGGTCCAGCGCCCCCATCCACCGATCCTCATCGGGGGACGCTCATCCGCGACCCTGCGCGTGGCCGCCGAGCATGCCGACCTGTGGAACATGCCGGGCGGCGACCTCGACGACGCAGTCCGCCGCGGCGCCCTGCTGGACCGCCACTGTGCCGAGATCGGCCGCGATCCCGCCTCGATCACGCGCTCGATCGTCCTGCCCGTCTCCTACGACCGTCCGGACGCCACGAGGGACACGATCACCGGGGCGATCGACGCCGGCTTCCGGCACATCGTCCTGGGGCTGCCTTCGCCCTACCCGGACGGTGTCGTACGGTGGCTGACCGACGAGATCATCGGCGTGTCGGCCCTCGTATGAACCGCTGAGCGGGGCCGGGTTCCCCTCCCGGCCGGTCAGGTGCAAGCTGGAAAGGAGGCCGTTTCGCGATCCCGCGAGCGGGCTCGGGAAACCCGGTCTCGCCACTCCGAGTGAGCCCCTCGGGCTCGGCAGGAGGGATGCGGGATGAGTGAACAGATCACCACCGGTACGTCCTGGCACCTGACCGGCGACTGGTTCGATGTGTGCAAGTGCGCCATACCGTGCCCTTGCACATTTGCACAGCCCCCCACCTACGGCGACTGCGACGGCGTCCTGGCCTGGCACATCCGGGAGGGCAACTACGGCGATGTGCGGCTGGACGACCTCAACGTCGTGATTGTCGCCTCCTTCAACGGCGACGTCTGGACCGGCACGCACACCGACCCGTACGCCGCGGTCTTCCTCGACGAACGCGCCGATGAAGAGCAACGCGGGGCGCTCCAGGCCGTCTTCGGCGGTGAGGCGGGCGGATGGCCGGCGCAGTTCGTGGGGATGTTCCACCCCGAGATGCGCGGCATGGACGTCGTCCCCATCCACGTGGAGATCGACGAGGACCTCGCCGGCTGGCGGGCCGAGATTCCCGACCGGGTGACGGCCTCCGCCGAGGCACTCACCGGCCCGACGACGCCGGACGGCGCACGCGTCCAGCTCCACAACGCACCGGGCGCCGAGGTCGGCCCGGGCCAGGTCGCCACCTGGGGGCGGGCCACGACCGACCGCGCCAACGCGTTCGGCTTCTCCTGGGACCGCTCGGGGAAGTCGAGCAAGTACTTCCCGTTCGACTGGAGCGGGCCCGACTGAGCGGACACACGCTTCCCGCCCCGGGCATGGCATGGCCTTTCGGCAGGTCGGCCGGGGGGCGGTGCGGTGGGCGGCGCCGGATAACCTGGCGGGATGAACGAGAATCCTCCGCCCTGTCCGAAGTGCTCCTGTGAGTACACCTACGAGATGAACGCCCTGGTGGTGTGCCCCGAGTGCGGCCACGAATGGGTGCCCGCCGAGGCTGGTGCCGAGGGAGGCGGGGCTGCCGGGGAGCGGGTCGTCAGGGATGCCGTCGGCAATGTGCTGCAGGACGGCGACTCCGTGGTGGTGGTGAAGGCGCTCAAGGTGAAGGGCAGCCCGTCGGGGATCAAGGCCGGGACCAAGGTGCGCAACATCCGGCTGGTCGACGGGGTCGACGGTCACGACATCGACTGCAAGGTCGACGGTTTCGGCGCGATGCAGCTCAAGTCGAGCGTGGTCAAGAAGGCCTGAGCCCGGCGCGGGACCCCCTCCATCGATGAGTGGGCCTGGGTGCAGTCGGATGCGGAATTGCAAAATTTCGCAATTGGTTAGATGCTGGCTTGGTTGGGTCTGCAGGTAGCCGCGGGCGCAGCCATTCGTGTCCGTCCCGTGTGCGGGACCTGGCAGAGTCCGAGGGGTCGTGTCCGTTCCGCTGTACCAGGCCAAGGCCGAGTTCTTCCGGATGCTCGGCCATCCCGTACGGATACGCGTGCTGGAACTGCTGCAGGACGGGCCGATGCCGGTGCGGAACTTGCTGGCTCAGATCGAGGTCGAGCCCTCCGGGCTGTCGCAGCAGCTTGCGGTGCTGCGCCGCTCCGGGATCGTCACCTCCACCCGCGAGGGCTCGACCGTGGTGTACGAGCTGGCCGGCGGCGACGTCGCCGAGCTGATGAAGGCGGCGCGGCGGATCCTGACCGAGATGCTCGCCGGGCGCAACGAACTGCTGGCCGAGCTGCGGGAAGCCGAGGCTGTCGCATGATGACCGGAGCAATCGGCCGTGCCCGGGCCCGGATCGTGGTGTTGCTGCCAGGGCGCGCCGACCTCGCGGAGATGCGGCGCGACCCGCGCCGCGACCTGCTGGCGGGCCTGATCGTGGCGATCGTGGCACTGCCCCTGGCTCTCGGCTTCGGGGTCTCCTCCGGGCTGGGTGCGGAGGCGGGCCTCGCGACCGCGGTGGTCGCGGGCGCGCTCGCGGCGGTGTTCGGTGGGTCCAACCTCCAGGTCTCCGGGCCGACCGGCGCCATGACGGTGGTCCTGGTACCGATCGTCGGCCGGTACGGGAGGGCGGGGGTGCTCACCGTCGGACTGATGGCGGGCGCCATGCTCGTCGCTCTGGCGGTGCTGCGGGCCGGGAAGTACATGCAGTACGTGCCCGCCCCGGTCGTCGAGGGCTTCACCCTCGGTATCGCCTGCGTGATCGGCCTGCAGCAGATCCCGAACGCGCTCGGCGTGCCCAAACCGGAGGGCGACCGCGTTCTGGTGGTGACCTGGCGTGCCGTCGAGGAGTTCGTGAAGTCCCCGAACTGGACGGCCGCCGGGTTCGCGCTCGCGGTGGCCGCGGTCATGCTGGTCGGGGCCCGGTGGCGGCCGACCGTGCCGTTCTCGATCGTCGCCGTGATCGCGGCGACGATCGTGGCTCAGCTGGCCGGCCTGGACGCGGCGAGGCCGATCGGCGATCTGCCGTCGGGGCTGCCCGTACCCTCGCTGTCCTTCCTCGACCTCGGCTCGCTGGGCACCCTGCTCGCGCCGGCCGTGGCGGTCGCGGCGCTGGCCGCGCTGGAATCCCTGCTGTCCGCCTCGGTCGCCGACGGCATGACGGTGGGTCAGAAACACGATCCGGACGGGGAGTTGTTCGGCCAGGGCCTCGCGAACATCGCCGCCCCGCTCTTCGGTGGCGTCCCGGCCACCGGTGCGATCGCCCGCACCGCGGTCAACGTCCGCACCGGGGCCGGCTCCCGGCTCGCAGCCCTCACGCATGCCGCCGTTCTCGCCGCGATCGTCTTCGCGGCGGCGCCGCTCGTCTCGAGGATCCCGCTGGCCGCCCTCGCCGGCGTCCTGCTGGCCACCGCGATCCGCATGGTCGAGGTCGGCTCGCTGAAGGCCATGGCGAAGGCGACCCGGTCCGATGCGCTGATACTCGTCCTCACCGCCGTGGCGACGCTGGCCCTGGATCTCGTGTACGCCGTGATCATCGGTCTCGTCGTCGCCGGTGCCCTCGCCCTGCGCGCCGTCGCCAGGGAGGCCCGCTTCGACCAGGTGCCGCTCGACCCGGGTGACCACAGCGCCGAGGAGCACGCGTTGCTGGCCGAGCACATCGTCGCCTACCGCATCGACGGACCGCTGTTCTTCGCAGCCGCCCACCGCTTCCTGCTGGAGCTGACCGAGGTCGCCGACGTGCGGGTGGTGATCCTGCGGATGTCGCGGGTGTCGACGATGGACGCCACCGGCGCCCTCGTCCTCAAGGACGCCGTGGAGAAGCTGCGCCGCCGTGGCATCGTCGTCCTCGCCTCCGGGATCCGCCCCGGCCAGCGCCAGGTCCTCGACTCGGTCGGCGCGCTGGAGCCGCTGCTGCACGAGGGGCGGGAGTACGCCACCACTCCCGAGGCGATCCGCGCCGCCCGCGAGCATCTGGAGACGGCCGGAGTCCTGCCCGTCGGTCCCGCCCGGCCGTCCCGGACCTCCAGCGAGGAAGTTCTGCCATGAGCACCGTCCCCGCCGCCCTTCGTATGGTCGAGGTCTCCGGTGCTGAGGCCTTGTGGCTGCTCGAAGGCAGCAGTCTTGGCAGCCTCGTGTACGCCCAGCGGGGGGCGAGCGTGATCAGGCCCACCCGGCACGTGTGGGAGTACGGCCGCCTGGTCGTCCGTACCCCGGCCCCGGCCATGGCGGTGCCTGTGACGGGGACGTACCACGTCGCCGACATCCGCGCCGTCTCCGGAACCGGCTGGACGGTCACCGTCTCCGGCCCCGTCGAGGTGATCACCGACCGCGATGAAGCCGCTCACCACCGGCGCACCCTCATGGGCTGGAGTCACGGCCCGCACGGCACCCTGCTGCGCCTGCATCCGAAGGCGGTCACCGGTTTCCGCCTCGCCCGCGCGGAGGCCTGAGTGAGGTCCACACAGATGGAGACCTTGCCCTACCGGCACGTGCTCACCCTGCCGGCCGAACCATCGGCCGTACGGCTGGCCCGGGAGACAGCTGAGCAGGCGCTGGTCGAGTGGGGCATCGGCGTGCGCCACCCGGCGGTGGACCCGGCCCTGCTGATCCTTGCCGAGCTGGTCACCAACAGCGTCCGGCACGCCGCCGTTCACTCCCCGACGGTGACCGTGATCTATGCGGCGGGCCCGGACTGCCTGGCCTTCGCCGTCCACGACCGCCATCCCCACCAGCCGGCGCTCTACGGCGCGGACATCGGCTCCGGCGCCCGGGGCCTGGCCACCGTCAGGGAGCTGGTCCTGGCCCTCGGCGGCACAGCGGTGGTCCGGGCGGATGCCGACGGCGGGGGCAAGAGCATCTGGATCACCCTTCCCCTCTGAACCGGCCGGCAGACTCCGCCCGGCAACCCGCGGAGGGAGGTTCACCACCATGACCATCGACTGGCGCTACACCGTCGAGGACGACCTCGGCATCGTGTCCGTCGCCGGCTGTCTGGGCATGGACGCGGTCCGCCGATTTTCCGGCGCGGTCGGCTGGGCGCCGGCCAGGGGCACCGGCCTGGTCGTCGTCGACCTGACCGAGCTGCGCAGCTGGTGCAGCGCAGGCGGCACCGGTGGCGAGGCGTCACGAGTGGCGCACCACCGGATGGCCGGCCGCGGACCAGGCAGGCGAGTGACCGCCCCGGGTCATCCCGGTGCGAAGACGCCGTCATCGTCCCGGACGGGCACGAGTGCGCAGACATCGTCCTCGGTGGCGATGGCCACGTCGGCGACGAATCCCATCGCCGCCAGCCGGCGGCCGGAGGCACTGGTGGCGACAGCGTGCACGATGTCGGCTGTGCCTTCGTAGCTCGCCTTCGCGGCGGCGGCTTCCGTGGAGAGCGGGCCCGCACCCTGGGAGTGCAGTTCGCAGATGAGGGAGCCGGCGCCCAGCAGGTCCTCGAGGGCCGGGCGCAGGGTCCCGTCCGGCCACCGCTCACCCGCGGCGATCACCGCGACGGGATGCCCGGGAGTGCCGTAGCCGCGGGCGGTGAGCCAGCTGCTGACCGCGGTGATGTTGCGCAGACAGGCGGCGGCCACCTGCACGCCGGGTGGCGCGGCGGCGGCGATGGCGGCGCCGTTGGGCGACGGCAGTACCAGCCGGGCCACAAAAGGGGCGGCCCGCAGGTGGGCCGGGGAGAGCGACCACGGGGTTGACGGGGTGACGGTGGTGCGGTGCGTGGCGAGCCGGGCGTCCCGCCGGCGGGCGTACGCCTCCGCGGCCGCGGAGGCGTCGGTTCGTTCGGCCTCGGTCGCAGACCCGCCGGGCCACCCGAAGGGCAGAACGCGGATCCCCTTCTCGACGGCGACGCTCAGCGTGGTGGAGAACGACAGTACGTCGACCGTGACCAGACATGCGGCCTCGGCGGCGAGACGGCCGGCTCCGGTGGGACCCCACTCGAAGCGGATCCCGGTGCCGGTCTGCATGTCCCAGTCACCCATCGCACCCTCCCCGGTCGGCCTGCCGTGACGGGACCTGAGTAATTGCTAACATTAGCAATTACTCAGGTCGTCATCGGTGGATTCGGGCGGTTGCCTTCCTCGGGTGCGGATTCGGTCTGGCCGGTGTCGCGCGCGAGGATGGGCGCATGTTCTGGATGAGTGGGTGGATGCGATGCGCCGAGGTTCGGTCGGCAAGGTCGCGCTGTTGTAGCGGGGAGGGGGCGGCCAGGTGAGTACGCCGCTGTACCAGCTGAAGGCCGAGTTCTTCAAAACACTCGGCCACCCGGCTCGTATCCGGGTACTGGAGCTGCTGAGCGAGCGCGAGCACGCAGTCGCGGAGATGCTGCCCGAGGTCGGCATCGAGCCTGCGCACCTCTCGCAGCAGCTGGCCGTGCTGCGGCGCGCGAACCTGGTCAAGACCCGCAAGGAGGGCTCGACCGTGTACTACTCGCTGACCAGCCCGCACGTCGCCGAACTGCTCCGGGTGGCCCGCACGATCCTGTCGGGCGTGCTGGCCGGACAGGCCGAGTTGCTCGCCGACCTGCAGGCAGCTCAGGTGGAGGGCGGGCCGCCGTCGTAGCGACGGCTTTCGGACGGCGGTCGCCTCCCGAGGCAGGGGGAGCGGACGTGGATGCAGGACGCCGGAGAGCGGTCGTACTCCTCGCGACGCTGGGGACGTTCGGTGCTGCGCTGGTAGGGCTGTATGCACTGACGGGCGTACGGCTCGCCCATGATGCAGCCGACTGAGGGTGGTCGCCCATCGACTTTGCCGTCGCCGCCTCCGGGGCCGTGGACAAGGCGGTGACACCGTGGGCCGGCCACGCCCCGCTCGCAACCACGCCTCCGGAGGGGGAACCGCCCGACGGTCCACCGGATCGCTCCGACCCTGAGCCCGAGCCGTCCGGCGGCCATCGGCCCCGAATCCGGGACCGGCTGGCGACCGCCGTGGTGACGGCGGCCGTCACGGCCGCGGTGAGCGGCATCGTCTACGGGGCCCTGGCGCCGAAGGCACGGCGGCTCGGAGACCGCCTGGAGTGTCAGCACGGACGCCGGGGGCGGCGGTAGCGGCGCCTTCGAGGTCCAGCCACTTACCGACGCATACGTCGTCCCGGGCAGGACCACGCCTAGCCCTGCCGCAGCTTCTGCCTGCGCGTCATCGACGTCGACCACGGCAACTACGCGACGACGGACGACATCACCTACTACCGGACCGCAGTTGACCCTCAGCCGTGCCCTGCGTCGACACCTCCTCGCAGCCCCCACTCATCAAGCCCGGAGTAGATCAATGCGGTGCGGCCTCCGGGGATGCCGAGCGCCTCGGCCTCTCCGGAATGAAGCGCCACCAGAGAGTCAGGGCCTCGCCACCAGGTGTCTGCAAGGCCCATCACCTCGCGCACCGGCTCGTAGCCGTCCAAGTCGATGTCAGCGACGTCGTCGCCGACGAGCCGGGTAACCTGCCTCGCCCACAGGGATGCGTGATGGGCCAGTGCGAGCGATTCCACCCAGCCCTCGACGGTCGCGTGCAGCGGCGCCCATCTGTCTGCATGGATTCCGAACTCGCCCGACGGACTGATCATGAATGAGTAGGGGACCGCGGTCCGTTGCATCCCGGCCTCGAACCACCACCCCGCGTCGTCCGATTCGGGCGAGTCCGGATCGAGGTACTTGGGGCCTCCGTCGTACTGGGACGCGGGTGGCAGGAGCAGACCGCCCCATCTCTCCTGGTAGGCCGCCATTCGGTCGATCACTGCTGCGGGGACGCCCCGCTCGAGCCACCACTGCCGGTGCCCCTCCACGGGCCGGACATCGACCTTGACGCCGTGCGCGCGGACGAACGATCGGGCTCGTCGAGTCAGGCCGTCAGGCACATCGTCGAAGAGGTTGAGATTCACCAGGGCGACGCTACCCGCTGCTCATGCCGGTGCCCGCTCGGGCGCCCGCTCCAGACGGACGATCACGCTCTTCGACGTCGGCGTGTTGCTGATGTCCGCGACGCTGTCGAGGGGCACCAGCACGTTGGTCTCCGGGTAGTACGCGGCGGCCGAACCCGGGGGAGTGGAGTAGCCCACGACGCGGAAGGCCTCCGCGCGGCGCTCCGAGCCGTCCGACCAGATGCTGACCAGGTCGACGAGGCTGCCCTCGGCCAGGCCGAGGGCAGTGAGGTCGGCGGGGTTGACCAGGACGACGCGGCGGCCGCCCTTGATGCCGCGGTAGCGGTCGTCCATCGCGTAGGGGATGGTGTTCCACTGGTCGTGCGAGCGCAGGGTCTGCAGGACCAGGTGGCCCTCGGGTGCCTGCAGCATCGTGAAGTCGTTGACGGTGAAGACGGCCTTGCCGCTGGGGGTGCGGAAGACGCGGGAGTTGACCGGGTTGGGCAGGCGGAAGCCGCCGGGGTGCCGTACCCGCTCGTTGAAGTCGTGGAATCCCTCGACGACCTGGGCGATGCGGTCGCGGACGAGGTCGTAGTCGGCCTCGAAGTCCTCCCAGGGGATGTCCGGTTCGCCGCCCAGCACCCGGCGGGCGAGGCGGCTGATGATGGACACCTCGCTCAGCAGGTGCGGGGACGCGGGAGCGAGCCGGCCGCGGGTGGCGTGGACCTCGCTCATGGAGTCCTCGACCGTCATGAACTGCTCGCCGCCCGCCTGGACGTCCCGGTCGCTGCGGCCGAGCGTCGGCAGGATCAGCGCGGTGCGTCCGCACACCGCGTGCGAACGGTTGAGCTTGGTCGAAATGTGCGCCGTCAGACGGCAGTTGCGCACGGCGCGCTCGGTGGCCTCGCTGTCGGGCGTGGCCCGGACGAAGTTGCCCGCGACACCGAGGAAGAGCTTGGCCCGGCCGTCTCGCATGGCCCGGATGGAGTCCACGGAGTCCAGGCCGTGCGCGGTCGGCGCGGTGAAGCCGAACTCCTTGCCCAGCCGGTCCAGGAACGCCTGCGGCATCCGCTCCCAGATGCCCATCGTGCGGTCGCCCTGGACGTTGCTGTGCCCGCGCACCGGACACACCCCCGCGCCCGGACGGCCGATGTTGCCGCGCAGCAGAAGGAAGTTGACGACCTCCCGGATGGTGGGCACGCCGTGCTTGTGCTGGGTCAGGCCCATCGCCCAGCAGACGATGACACTGCGGCTGTTCAGCACGCGCGCGTGGACCTGCTCGATCTCGTCGCGGGTCAGCCCGGTGGCGTCCAGGACGGCGTCCCAGGACGTGGCGCGGATCCGTTCGGCGAAGGCGTCGTAGCCGGTGGTGTGCTCGTCGATGAAGGCCCGGTCCAGGACGGTGCCCGGCTCCTTGTCCTCCGCCTCAAGGAGCAGCAGGTTCAGCGCCTGGAACAGGGCGAGGTCGCCGCCGGGGCGTATCTGCAGGAACTGGTCGGCGATGTCCGTGCCGCGGCCGATGACTCCGCGTGCCTTCTGCGGATGCTTGAAGCGGAGCAGTCCCGCCTCGGGCAGCGGGTTGACCGCGACGACGCTGCCGCCGCGCCGCTTGGTCTCCTCCAGCGCGGACAGCATCCGCGGGTGGTTGGTGCCGGGGTTCTGCCCCACGACGAAGACCAGGTCCGCGTTGTAGAGGTCGTCGAGGCTGACGCTGCCCTTGCCGATGCCCAGGGTCTCGTTCAGGGCCGAACCGCTGGACTCGTGGCACATGTTGGAGCAGTCCGGCAGGTTGTTGGTGCCGAAGGCCCGCGCGAACAGCTGGAGCAGGAAGGCCGGCTCGTTGGCCAGCCGCCCTGAGGTGTAGAACAGCGCCTCGTCCGGGTGGTCCAGGGCGCGCAGCTCCCGCGCGAGCAGGTCCAGCGCCTCGTCCCAGCCCACCGGCTCGTAGTGGGTCGCGCCCTCGCGCAGCACCATCGGCTCGGTCAGCCGGCCCTGCTGGTTGAGCCAGTAGTCCGACTTCCGGCTCAGCTCGTCCACCGAGTACTGCCGGAAGAAGTCCGCGGTCACCCGCCGGGAGGTGGCCTCGTCACTGATGTGCTTGGCGCCGTTCTCGCAGTACTCGTTGCGGTGCCGTTCGCCCGGCGCGGGCTCCGGCCAGGCGCAGCCGGGGCAGTCGAAGCCCTTCGCCTGGTTGATGCTGAGCAGCGTCAGCGCGGTGCGCTTCGGTGAGGTCTGGCCCAGTGCGTACTTGAGCGCGTGTACGACGGCGGGAGCGCCGGTGGCCCAGGTCCTGGGAGCCGAGACCGACAGCCCGCCCTCGTCCGCTCCGTCTTCTTCGAAGTCCCGCATCGCACACCACGCCCTCTCGTCCGCACGACACTCTTGGCCAGCGCGTCGGACCAGGTCAAAGCGGAAGTTCCTATCGCGTGACAGGCGGCACCGATCAAGGCAGCGTGTCCGGGGCCCCGGCGCGGGACGGCCGCGGGCGAGGGATCATGGGACGGTGCTCCTGCGTCAACTCGAATACCTCGTCGCCCTCTCGCGCGCCCGCCACTTCGCGAAGGCGGCGCAGGCCTGCTACGTCTCCCAGCCGACCCTGTCCGAGGGCATCCGGAAACTGGAGGACGAGCTCGGCATCCCCCTGGTCCGGCGGGGCCGCAGGTTCGACGGCCTGACTCCGGAGGGCGAGCGTGTCGTGCTGTGGGCGCAGCGCATCCTCGCCGACCGGGACGCGATGCAGGGCGAGATCCAGGCACTGCGGGCCGGGCTGACCGGAAGGCTGCGCATCGGCACGGTCCCGACCGCCGCCACGGCGGTCGCGCTCCTGACCCAGCCGTTCTGCGCCGCCAACCCGCTGGCGACCGTGCAGGTCTTCGCGGACCTGCAGTCCGTGGACATCGTCAGCCGACTCCAGACGTACGAACTCGACGCGGCCGTGACCTACCACAGCACCGTCGTGGAACACGGCTTCAAGTTCGTCCCGCTGTACCTGGAGCGATACGTCCTGCTGATCCAGCGCTCCGGCCGCGATTCCGGCCCGGCCGAGATCTCCTGGAAGGAGGCTTCCCAGTACCCGTTGTGTCTGTTGCATCCCGGGATGCAGGGGCGTCAGGTCCTGGAGGCGGCCTTCGAGGCGGCGGGCGTCTCCGTCACCCCGCGCGTGGAGACGGACTCCATCGCCTCGCTGTTCGCGCAGGTCAGAGCCGGGCACTGGGCGAGCGTCGTACCGCACGCCTGGCTGCATGTCTTCGGCGTGCCCGCGGGGATGCAGGCCGTTCCCCTGGTCCGCCCGGTCCGCACGGAGCGCATCGGCCTGGTCCTCCCGGCGCGGGAGCCGGTCTCGGTGATCGGGCAGGCGCTGATCGACGCCGTAGGTCAGGCGGGCGTGGCGGCCGCTCTGGAACGGCTGCCCGACTAGCCGGCACCGATGAGTTTCCCGGTGACCGAAGGTCTCCCCATCAAATGCAGGCGGGCTGCAGAGAGACACAGAACGGGAGAGATCCTCATGGGGAAGGTCACCACCTCGGCGTCGATGTCCCTCGACGGGTTCATCGCCGGTCCGGCCGAGACGGGTTTCGAGCATCTCTTCGCCTGGCACCGCAACGGCGACATCGAGGTGCCGTCCGCCGATCCGCGCTGGTCCTTCCGGCTGTCACCGGCCAGCGCGGAGCATCTGCGGCACCAGATGACTGCCTTCGGGGCACTCGTGGTCGGTCGCCGACTGTTCGACGTCACCCAGGGCTGGGGCGGTAGGCACCCCTTCGGCGTGCCGGTCTACGTCGTCACCCACCGGGCGCCCGCCGACTGGGCCCACCCGGAGGCCCCCTTCACGTTCGTCACCGACGGCCTGCACAGTGCGATCCAGCAGGCAAAGGCCACCGCCGGTGCGCGCGACGTGGGCGTGGCCGCGGGCGACCTGGCCCGCCAGGCACTGGACGCCGGGCTGGTGGACGAGATCCACGTCGACCTCGTCCCCGTGCTCCTGGGCGCCGGCACCCGACTCGTCGGAGACCTCACCAACGCTCCGATCACGCTTGGCACCCCGCGTGTCGTCGAGAGTGCCGGGGTCACTCATCTCTATTACGCCGTGAACAAGGAGTCGGGTCACCCCGTCAACAAGTAGTCGGGGACGCACCAGGCCCGCGCCGCATCCACGCCCTCGCGTTCGCTTCACAGAATTCCCACAAAGCCCCATGAGAGCTTTAAGTTTCAAGCGGTACGCTCATTCGCACTTCGAGTGGCCGAGGAAGCCCCCACATCGCGGCGCTCGCATCCCCCCACAGGCAGGCACAGGAGACGCGTTGTGCGCGACGGCGACGTAGTAGTGATCGGCGGCGGCTACGCGGGAGTACGGCTGGCGAAGCGACTGGACTCGGTGGCGCGGGTCACGCTGGTGGACCGCAAGGAGGTCTTCTTCCACCGTATCGCCTCGCTGCGCGCGGGAGTTCGCCCGGAGTGGTCGGTGACCCCCTTCATCCCGTACGACCGACTGCTGCGCAGCGGCCGGGTGGTCGTGGGCAAGGCGGTCCGTATCGACACCACCGAGCGCCAGGTCGTCCTGGCGACGGGGGAGAGGCTGCCGTACGACGTGGTGGTGATCGCCACCGGCGCCGACTACCCCGAACCGGCCCGCTTCACCGGCACCACCACCGACGAGGCGGTCAAGTCCTTCGCCGGGCACCAGCAGAAGATCGCCGCGGCCGGGCATGTCCTCGTCGTCGGCGGCGGCCCCACCGGCGTCGAACTCGCCGCCGAGGTACGCCTGGCCCGGCCGGACGCCCGGGTCACGCTCGCCCACTCCGGGCCGGCACTGCTGCACTCCACGGGCGTCGAGCGGGCCGGGCGCAGGGCCCGGGCCTGGCTGGAGTCCCACGACGTGGAGGTACGGCTCGACTCGTTCATGTCGCCCGGCAACGACTTCGGCACCTATCGCGACGCGCACGGCACCGTCATCGAGGCCGACCTCTCCTTCTGGGCGACGGGCACCACGCCCAACACGCTCTGGCTGCGCCTGGGCGGGCACGGCGACTGGCTGAACCCGGCCGGGCACGTCAGGGTCGACCGCACCCTGCGGGTCGAGGGACGGCTGGACGTGTTCGCCGTCGGCGACGTGAACGACGCCACCGAACTCAAGATCACCCCCGCCGCGCTGGCCCAGGCCGACCTCGCCGCCTGGAACATCCGCACCTATCTGAACAGTTCGGGCAGGCACCGCAAGGACCCGCGCCTGTACCGGGCGATCCACCGCACCCCGCTCATCGTGCCCTTCGGCGCGGCCGACGGGCTGACCCTGCTGCCCGTGCCGGGCGGCGAGAGCGCGGTCCTCGGCGGCCGCACCTCGGTGCTGGCCAAGGCGAAGACGCTCATGACCCCGTACATGAGGCGCCAACTCGGCTACACCGCCGCCTGAGGCACAGGCCGGCCCGCCCGCGTCCAGGGCGCGGCGCGGAGTGTGTCTAGGGTGCGGGCATGACCTCGCAGACATACCTCTCCGAACTGTTCTCGCTCAGCGACCGCGTCGCCGTGGTGACCGGCGGCAGTTCCGGCATCGGCCGGGCCATCGCCGGGGCCCTCGCACGGGCCGGGGCGAGCGTGGTCGTCGTGGCGCGCAGGGAGGCGGAACTGGCCGCCACGGTCGACGAGCTGACGGCAGAGGGCTGCCGGGCGGCCTGGGCCAGCGCCGACCTGGGCAGCCGCGACGGCGTGCGGGCGGCGGCCGAGAAGGCGGCCGGGATGTTCGGGGAGCCCGACATCCTCGTCAACAGTGCCGGGATCAATCTGCGGCCGCCGATGGGGGAGTTGGGCGAGGACGTCTGGGACACCACGATGGCGGTGAACCTGGAGGCGCCCTTCCTGCTGGGACAGCGCTTCGGCCCCGGCATGGCCGAACGGGGCTTCGGACGGATCATCCACGTCACCTCCCAGCAGGCGCACCGGGCGTTCGTGCAGAGCGGGGCCTACGGGGTGTCCAAGGGGGCGCTGGAGTCCCTGGCCCGTTCCCAGGCCGAGGCGTGGTCGCCGTACGGCGTCACCTGCAACACGCTGGTGCCGGGCTTTGTGATGACCCCGCTCAACGAGCGGCTGTCGTCCGACCCGGAGAAGGTGGCGGCGCTGGCCGCCCGCACCATGGTCGGGCGCAACGGTCTGGCCGAGGACTTCGCGGGTGCGGCGGTGTTCCTGGCCAGCCGTGCCTCCGCCTACGTCACCGGACAGGCCCTCTTTGTCGACGGCGGACTGTCGGTCCACTGATCACGACACCGTTCACACCAGTGCGGTGAGGAAGTTGGTGAGTGCCTCGTTCACCTCGCGGGGACGCTCCTGCTGCGTCCAGTGGCCGCAGCCGGCCAACTTGACCGGTTTGCGGCGCAGGTCGGGCATCAGGTCCGGGAGGGCCGCGATGAGCTCGGGCGTGCCGGGGAAGGCCGGGACCAGGTCGCGGTCGCCGTACACGTACAGGGCGGGTGAGCTGACGACGGCGTCGTGCCAGGGGGCGGTCAGTTCCCAGTTGCGATCGAGGTTGCGGTACCAGTTCAGCGCCCCGGTGAAGCCGTCGGAGAAGCTCTCGGTGAGGGCGTCGAGGTCCTCCTCGGTGAACCACTCCGGCAGGGTCTCGGGGTCCGTCATGGTCGCCAGCCAGCCCTGGCCGGGTTCGATCAACGGCTGGGCACCCGAGCCGGCACCGGGCGCGTCGCCGGAAGCGGTGTAGAAGATCTTCCGCAGTGCCGTGCGGGTGTCCTGCGCCAACTCGGCGTCCGCGACGCCTGGTTGGCTGAAGTAGTTCCAGTAGAAGCGGCCGTGGAACCGCTCGTCCATGACGGCCAGCGGCGGCCGGGAGCTGCGGAACGGCGGCGGCACGCTCAGCCCGGCGACGCCGCGTACGACGTCGGGCCGCAGCAGGGCGGTGTGCCAGGCGACCGGGGCGCCCCAGTCGTGCCCGACGACGAACGCCCGCTCCTCGCCGAGCGCATGGATCAGGCCGACGACATCGCCGACCAGGTGGAGGATGCTGTAGGCGCCCACCTCGGCGGGGCGGTCGCTGCGCCCGTATCCACGCTGGTCGGGGGCGACCACGCGGAAGCCGGCTTCGGCCGGCGGACCGAACTGGTGACGCCAGGAGTGCCAGGACTCGGGGAAGCCGTGCAGCAGCACGACCAGGGGGCCTTCGCCCTCCTCCGCCACGTGCAGCCGAATGCCGTTCACGTCAACCATCCGATGCTCAACCATGGGCACGAGCCTACGGCGCCGTGATCTTCAGGTCGCTGATATAGTCAACAATGCGAGTAAGGGATTAGTCACCTATGCCGATCGGTGGTCGTGCCGTGTCGACGGAAGGCGGTGGGTCCGTGGCCGGCAGTGGATATCTGCGGTACGTCGCAGTCGGTGACAGCCAGACCGAAGGCGTCGGCGACGGCGACGACGTCCAGGGCCTGCGCGGGTGGGCGGACCGGCTCGCCGAGCAGATCGCGCGGGAGAGCCCGGGCCTGCTGTACGCCAACCTCGCCGTGCGCGGGCGGCTGGCCGGGCAGGTGCGTGCCGAACAGCTGGCGCCCGCCCTTCAGTTGCGGCCCGACCTCGCCACGGTCGTCGCCGGCCTCAACGACGTGCTGCGGCCCCGGTTCGACGCGGACGAGGTCGCCGGCCATCTGGAGGCCATGTTCGCCGCGCTCACCGGACAGGGCGCCCGTGTCGCGACGGTCACCTTCCCCGACCCCGGCCGGCTCGCCCCAGCGGCCCGGCCGCTCGCACCCCGCGTTCTCGCCCTCAACGCCCGCATCCGGGAGGCGGCCCGACGGCACGGCGTCGCAGTGGCCGACTCCTGGCCCCACCCGGCGGTGACCGATCCCCGGATGTGGAGCCCCGACCGGCTGCACGCGAGCCCGCTCGGCCACGCCCTCATCGCGGCCGCCGTCGCCCACGCCCTCGACCTGCCGGGCAGCGACGACGGCTGGACGCGGCCGCTGCCTCCCGAGGCGCTGGTCCCCAGGGGCCTGCGGGCCGTCGGGGCCGAACTGCGCTGGGCGGGCGCCTTCTTGGGGCCCTGGATCGTACGGCGGGTGCGCGGCCGCTCCTCCGGCGACGGCCGCCGGCCCAAGCGGCCCGCACTCCTCCCGGTGACCGCACTCGCCGACGGACCCTCCTGAACCGCAGGAGGATCAGTCCGGCCCGCGCGCAGTCTCCGCATGCCGGCGCACCTCGTCCAGCGCCCCTTGCACCTGCGACTCGGGCGATGGCGCAGCCTGATGCGCCGCGCCGTGCAGCCCATGCTCGACCGGGTCGGCAGCCGGCTGCCCGAACGCGTCGAGGCCATCGGGGACTCGCGCCGCCGTCCCCGCCCCGAACAACTCCGGCTCGCCCCCCGGGCACCCGGCCGGACAGCCGCCACTCGACGAGGAGCGCCGCGCCGAGGTGACGGTCTTCCCGGACTTCGACACCGCCGCCCGCACCGACCCGTCCTCCGGTGACCCGGCGTGCACAAGAGCGCCGGTATGGCATGTGCTCACCGGCTAGGGCAACGGGCGCCCTGCGGCTGGGATGTGAACCCCGGCCTCGAGTCTGAGCGGCTGACGGCGCTGCCGGACCGGCTCGGCCTCGCGGGACGCCGGGCCCGACACCCGCCGTAGTAGTCGTCCTATTGACTAATCAACAAGGTGTTAAATTGGGGCAATGGCTCTGCGCAACGCGGTGATGGCCGCGCTTCTGGAGGGTGAGGCGTCCGGGTACGACCTCGCGAAGGGCTTCGAGGCCTCCGTCGCCAACTTCTGGATGGCCACCCCGCAGCAGCTCTACCGCGAGCTGGAGCGGATGGAGAGCGAGGGGCTCGTCTCCGCGCGGGTCGTGCAGCAGGAGCGGCGGCCCAACAAGCGGCTCTTCTCGCTCACCGAGGCCGGCCTGGAGGTCCTGCGCGACTACGTCGGCGAGGCCCCGGCCAAGCCCCCGGCCCTGCGGGACGAGCTGATGGTCAAGGTCCAGTGCGTCGACATCGGTGACGCAGGGGACTTCGAAGCCGTACGCGCCTCGGTCGCCGAGCGCTTCGAGCGGGCCACCGCCAAGCTCGCCCGCTACCGGCGCATGCAGGAACGCATGCTCGACGGCCGCACCGAGGACGAGTACCTCGCCACCGCCGAGCGCATCGGCCCCTACCTCACCCTGCAGGGCGGCATCGCCCTCGAGCGGGCCAACCTGCAGTGGAGCGAGACGGCCCTGAAGAGGCTCGAACAGCGCGCCGCGGCACTTGCCGAATCATCCGGCGACTGACCCGGCCGGTGCGCTACCTGCACGGCTTCTGCAGGCCGGCGACGGTGTGCGGGCGGGGATGGCGCACCAGGGCCCACACCGTCTTGCCGTGGCGTCCCCGGGGCCGTACACCCCAGGTCTGGGCGAGCTGGTCAACGAGGTGCAGGCCGCGCCCCTTCTCGTCGTCACCGGTGGGCACGTCATGCAGGACCGGCTGCGTCGGGCTCTCGTCGGAGACGGCTATGAAGCACGAGCCGTCCGCCCGCGCCGTCACCGCCAACTCGAACTCGCGCTCCAGGATGGGGCCGTGACGCACGACGTTCGCCGCCAGCTCGGAGGCCAGCAGGACGACCCGCTCCGTCATCTCGTCGTTCGATGCATGCCCCCAGCTGGCCAGATGCTGCCGTACCCGGTACCGGGCGAAGCCGACCGAAGCCGGATGACGGGGAAGCCGGAACGCCTCACGTCTCAGCACACGCATCCCTCCCGAATGACATCGAAAAGATCTCGACACTCGAATAAGCGCACAGTGACAGATGAATGTCACTGCGCACACGAGGGGCGGCTGAATCTGGCCATATCTGGCCGAGTGTCGCCTACTGCCTGCTGCGTAGCCGGTCTGGTCAGACGGGCGCCGTGCCAAAATGGACGCCATCGCGCCTGCTCAACCCACCCGTCCACGCACCGCCGAGGTTGAACCGTGACCAGATCCGCCGCCCGTGTACCGCTGCGCCGCAACTCGCGGTCCAACCGGGCGCGCATCCTGGCCACGGCCCGCCGGGAGCTCGGCCGCAACCCCGACATCACCCTCGAGGAACTCGCGCGCGCCGCAGGTGTCGTACGGCGCACCCTCTTCGGTCACTTCCCCGGCCGCTCGGCCCTGCTGGAGGCGCTCGCCGAAGAGGCGTCCGAGACGTTCAAGGAAGTGCTGGTGGACGGGGTGCGGCCCGAGGAGCCTGCCGACCGGGCGCTCGCGTACTTCGTGCTCCGCATCTGGCCGGTGGGCGACCGCTACCGGATGCTGTTGGGCCTGGCCCGGCGGGACCTGGGTGCGGAGCGGGTGACCGAGGTCCTGGCCCCGGCCCGCGAGGTGGTCACGGCCGTCCTGGAGCGCGGACAGCGCGAGGGCGTCTTCCACTCCCAGCTGCCGCCCGCCGTGCTGAGCGCCGGACTGGAGGCGATGACGGTCGCGCTGCTGGAGGACGTCAACACCGGGGCGCTGGAGGACGACGGGACCCGTACGGCCGTCGCCGTGCTGATCGCGGCCGGTGTGCCGGAGAACCGGGCGAGTGCGGTGGTCGAGGAGGTCGCGGCGATCGTGCCGCGCGAGGAGCCGGCCGCGGACGTGTGAGCCGCGGATCCGGGTGATCTCGTACCGGGCACGGATTGGTTGCGGCCCGGACGTCCCGCCGTGTCGGTGGTGCGGCTGCGGCAGCATGGCGAGGCATGAGCCGAGACCGGTACGTCGACTTCCTGCGGGCGTGGGCGATCGTTCTGGTCGTGCTGGGCCACTGGCTGATCACCGCACTGCTGCACGGGCCCGGTGGTGAGCTCACCGCTCCCGAGTTGCTGGCGAGCGTGCCCTGGACCCAGTGGCTGACCCTGCTCTTCCAGATCATGCCGCTGTTCTTCCTGGCCGGAGGCCACGCAGCGGCGGGCTCCTGGGCTCGGACGCGGTCGACGGGCGGCACGGCCACCGGCTGGGTGGGGCGGCGGGCGGTGCGCCTGCTGCTGCCGACGGCGCTGTACAGCGGCTTGGTCCTGCTCGCCGTCGGAGTCTGCTCGACGGTCGGCGTCGACCCGGGCACCCTCGCGCTCGTCGGATGGGCCATGGCGATGCAGTTCTGGTTCCTGCCGGTGTACCTGCTGCTCAGCGCGCTGACCCCGGTCCTGCACGCGGCGCACCGGCGCTGGGGGCTCGCCGTCCCCGTGGCCATGGGCGCGGTCGCCCTGATCGCGGACACGCCGGCGCTCACGGCCCACGCACCCCACGTCGGCCTGCTCAACTACGTCCTGGTCTGGGGCGTCGCCTACCAACTCGGCTTCTGCTGGCGTGACGGCCTGCTGAGCGAGCGCCGCCCGCTGCTGCCGGCGGCGCTCGCCGCGGGCGGCGGACTTGCCTTCGCGGCGCTGGTCGCGCTCGGCCCCTTCCCCGTCAGCCTGATCCTGGTCACCGGACAGACGCCCAGCAACACCAACCCGCCGTCGGCGGCGATGCTGTCCTGGGCGGTCGCCCAGGCGGGCGCCTGCCTCCTCGCCGCACCGGTGCTGCGGCGCCTCCTGGAGCGCGAGCGGGTGTGGCGACTGGTGCGCCCGGTCGGGGGCGTCAGCATGACGCTGTATCTGTGGCACATGCTGCCGGTGCTGGTGGTCGCCGCCGCGTTCTACCTCCCCGGCCTGGCACCCGAGCCCGCCCTCGGATCCGCCGCCTGGTGGGCACTACGAGTGCCCTGGCTGCTGGTGCTCGGCGTCGTCCTGGTCGCTGTGGTGTCAGCCGTACGGCAGTTGGAGGGCGGCCTGGTGCAGCGGTACAAGCGGATCCGCCCGGACGCCGGCCAGTACCGCCCCTGGCTGCTCTGGCCGGGTCTGGCCGTATGCGCCACCGCCCTCAGCCGCTTCGCCACGCGCGGCTTCACAGCCGACGGCCGCTTCCCCGCGCCGCCCGCCCTGGCCCTGGCTGTGGGCGCGGCACTGGTACTGCTCCACCGGCGGCCGACGGAACCCGGCAGCACCGAGCGCGCCAAGGGCAACGCCCTGGAGGAGGCGGCCTGACGGCCGGGCTCGTCCCGTGGATCCCACTGAGCGGGCCCCGCAAGCTGTGGCTACTGGATGCCGTTGTCCGTGGTCCTCGCGCCGGGACGGTTCTCGACGACGCCCTGCGGGAGAAGGTCCGCGACGCGATCCGCACCGGTGCGTCCCCGCGGCACGTACCCGACGAGATCCTCCAGGCCCCTGCCGTCCCGCACACCCGCACCGGCAAGGAGCTCGAGGTCCCGGTCAAGCGCCTGCTCCAGGGCGCTTCCGTCGAGCGGGTGGTCGATCCGGCCGCCGTGGACGCCCCCGACCTCGTCCACTACTGCGCCTGGCTGGGTGAAGAGCGCCGCAAGAGCAGAATGTAATTGAAAGTTCAAACGGTGCTCCGGTAGGGTGTACCCATGCCCACCACGCCGCGCTGGCTCAACGCCGAGGAACGACGAGCCTGGCTGGCCTACGTCGACTTCTCCACGCTGCTCGCCGACTATCTCAACCGCCAGCTGAGGCGCGACGCGGGCATGACGCATGCCGACTACAGTCTGCTCGCCTATCTCTCCTCGACGCCCGACGGCGTCCTCGGCATGTCCGAACTGGCCCAGCGGCTCAAGATCACCCGCAGTCGGCTCACCCATGCGGTGAACCGGCTGCGGGAGGTCGGCCTGGTCGACCGCCGCGAGGACCCCGCAGACGGCCGCGGCCAGCTCGCCGTCCTCACCGACGAGGGCCGCGCACTGCTGGAACGGGCCGCCCCGGGCCACGTCGACGCGGTACGCCGGGCCGTGTTCGACGCCCTCACCCCGGAACAGGTACGGCAGTTCGCCGAGATCGGCGAGGCCATCAGCGACGCCCTGCACCGCGTGGAGAACACCGAGACCGATCCGGCCGTACTGCCGTGGCGGCGCAGGTAGGACTCGGCGCCACAGGTCGCTGCGGGCGGTGGACGCCGCGCGGGCGGTGGCCGAGCTCGCCGGTGCGGCCCAGCAGGTCCACCAGGTACCAACAGCTCCTTGCCGATGGCACTGATCATGCTGATCGTGGTGGCGGCGGCGGGAGTCGCCCTGCTGACGCCGGCCCGGCCGTGGCGGGGGCAGGGGGAACCGGCCGCAGCCTGATGGGTGCGGAGGACGGGCACCGATGTCAGTGGCTCCTCGTACGCTCCGGCAGATGACACACCACCGTATCGAGCCACGCACCCTGGAAGCCGCACTCCACGATGTCCGGCAGGCCAAGGCCGTGCATGACAACGCCCTGGAGTGGCTGCTGCGCCCCGACGCGGCACTGAACCCACCGCTTGCCGCTGAGGTGTGGGCCTTCGACAGCACTCTGACGGAGGTCCTGCTGGTGCGCCACCCTTGGCGGGGATGGGTGCCGCCCGGTGGGAAGGTGGAGCCCGGCGAGACTCCTCGCGAGGCGGCGCGCCGGGAGTTGTTCGAGGAGACCGGTGTCCGGGCCGAACTTCATCCCGTGCCGGCGGCTGTCACGGTGCGCTCCTATCATCCCGACTGGGCTGCCACCTTGGGTGTGACGTTCATTCAAGTTGTGGACAGGCCAACGGAGTTGACGCCTGAGGAGGGCCAGCCCGCGGACTGGCTGCCGCTGGACGAGCCGTGGCAGGGCTGGTTTCCCGAGGACCGGCTGCGGATGCAGCGGTGCGCGCAGTGGCTCGGTGAACGCGGCCGGCGAGTCGGGGGATCTTGATGGCATAGGTTGGCCGCATGAAGCAGGGGGAACAGCCCGCGACGCCGACCACGTCATCGGGCGACGGAAACGGAATACGAGGGCGGAGTGCCGCCCGGCGGAAGACGGCGGCGCCGGGTGGACCGGCCCGGTCGTCGGTGCTGATGGCCGTGGCCACCGTCGTGTCCCGCGCCACGGGGCTGATACGGCAGGTGCTGCAGGCCGCGGCGCTGGGCGTGGGCCAGCTGGCAGGCACGTACAACACCGCGAACACGGTGCCGACCAGCCTGTACACGCTATTGATCGGCGGCGCGCTGAACGCCGTCCTGGTGCCCCAGCTGGTACGGGCGCGCGCCACCCATCCGGACGGCGGCCGCGCCTACGAGCAGCGCCTCGTGACCCTGGTGGTGTGTGTGCTCGGCGTCGGCACCGCACTCGCCGTGTGGGCCACACCGCAGATCGTCGGCGTCTACATCCAGGACACCCCGAAGAAGCACGAGGCCTTTCAACTCACGGTGACGTTCGGGCGGTTCCTGTTGCCGCAGATCTTCTTCTACGGGTTGTTCGGCATCTACGGCCAAGTACTCAACGCCCGCGAGAAGTTCGGGGCGATGATGTGGACCCCGGTCCTCAACAACGTCGTCCTGATCGGCATGTTCGGCGCCTACCTCGGCCTGATGACCGTCCCGAAAGGGGTCGAGGACATCACCGTGACCCAGGTGCGGCTCCTGGGCATCGGGACCACCGCCGGCATCGCCGTACAGGCTCTGGCGCTGATCCCGTTCGCGCGGGCCGCCGGATTCCGCTTCCGCCCGCGGTTCGACTGGCGCGGTACCGGCCTGGGCGCCGGTGTCCACGCGGCGAAGTGGACGCTGCTGTTCGTCCTGGCCAACCAGGTCTCCCTGGCGGTGATCACCAACTACGCCAACGCCGCCGACGCGCAGCAGCCGAAGGCCGGCGTGGGTTACTCCAACTACATGTACGCGCAGACCATCTGGATGCTGCCCCAGTCGATCGTCACGGTGTCTCTGGTGACCGCGCTGCTGCCGCGGATGAGCAGGGCCGTCGCCGAGGGGCGTGTGTCCGACCTGCGCGCCGACCTGTCGCGGGCGCTGCGCATCAGCGGCGTCGTCATCGTGCCCACCGCCTTCCTCTTCCTCGCGCTGGGCCCCCAGATCGCCACACTGATGTTCGCCCACGGCGCGTCCGACGCCGCCGCCGCACAGCCGGGCGGGCAGATGCTGCAGGCCTTCGCTCTCGGCCTGATCCCGTTCTCCGCGCAGTACCTGCTGCTGCGCGGCTTCTACGCCTTCGAGGACACCCGCACGCCGTTCTTCATGGCCGTGTGGATCTCCGCGGTGAACATCGCCCTTGCCACCGCCTGCCATGTGCTGCTGCCCGCCCGCTGGTCCGTGACCGGCATGGCCGGCGCCTACGCCCTCTCCTACCTCGTCGGCCTCGCGGTCACGGCACGGCTGCTGCGCCGCAGGACCGGCGGCCGCCTGGACGACGGCGCCCTGCGCCGCACCTACCTCAAACTGCTGACCGCCGCCGCCCTCGCCGCGGCCGCCGGCTGGGGTACGGCGCAGGCCTGCGCCGATTTCCTGGGCAGCGGCACCTGGGCCACGGCGGGCGCCCTCGCCGCGGGAACACTCGCACTGGCTCTGGCGTTTCTCGCCCTGGCCCGTTTCCTGAAGATCGCAGAGCTGCGCAGCCTGCCCGGGCTGCGGTGACGCCCGCCCAGCGAAGGCCGATGGCCGGTTTGCCTCCTGCGCTGCGGGCTACGCGGGCGGGAGCACTACTCGCCGATCCAGGACCTGGGAGCTGCCATGACCCGCAAGATACGCGACGTGATGTCACCCGGCGCGGCCGCCGTCGAGCCCATGACCACGGTGGCGCGCGCGGCCCGTCTCATGCGTGAGCAGGACGTCGGCGACGTGCTGGTGGCCTACGACTGCGACCTGTTCGGTGTGCTCACCGACCGGGACATCGTGGTCCGGGCCCTCGCCGCGGGCCGTGACCCGGCCGCCACGACCGTCGGCTCGGTGTGCACGCCACCGCCCGTGGTGACCCTGACGCCGGACGACACGACCGACCGCGCCATAGAGCTGATGCGCAAGTACGCCGTCCGCCGCCTCCCGGTCGTCGAGCGCGGCGGTTGCCCGGTCGGCATCGTCAGCATCGGCGACCTCGCCGACACCGAGGACCCGCACACCGCCCTGACGGACATCAGCAGGGCGGCCCCGAACCGCTGACGTCGGTACTCCTCGCCGAGCTGCAACGAGTGCGTGCGCCCCTCGACGCCCCACTCGTCCACCGGGGATCTTCGCCCGGCGTCGATGGCCCGGATGCTCGGCCGGCCGGTGTGGGCGCAGACCAGCCGTCGTACGCCATGTCGTACGGACTGTTCGGGCCCCGGCCTGCGCGGCGGCATGACCGCCGATGTCGCCGCGGAACCGGATCGGGTGGCCCCGGGCGGCCGCCTCGGCGGACATGCGGGTCCGCGTTCGCGGCCCGGGTCGGGACCTCCAGAAGTCTGGCGCACACACGACGACCGGCCCAGTCGCTCTGTTCGGCCCCGGCCTGCATGGCGGCATGACCGCCGATGTCGCCGCGGAACCGGATCGGGTGGCCCCGGGCGGTCGCCTCGGTGGACATGCGGGTCCGCGTTCGCGGCCCGGGTCGGGAACTTCCGGAAGTCCGGCGCCCACACGACCACCGGTCCGCCCTCCCGATGCGGTAGCCGTAGGCGGGATGAGAGGTGTGTGCCACCGGCAGGCGCTGCAGCCGTAGCTCGCCAAACGCAGGTCATCGGCCCGGTTACGGATGCCGCGGTGGAGTGCCGAGCGGAGTTCTGGCTGCTCGTCGGGGACCAGGCAGGTATCAAGTGCTCCCGGCGGTGGTGCGGCGCCTGGGCCGGCGTCGAAGGTGATGCGGTGGCCGCAGTGGCGCAGCAGCAGTCCTGTGGGCGCGGAGCGGGCCAGTTCATCGCGCCCACGCCCAGCAGCGTCAGCCGGAGCCAGTGGATCACGAGCCAGTCCCGGTTCGGTGCGTCAGCGAGAGTGTGCCGTCGGGATCCAAGGTCACGTGTACGGGGGCGCTGATGCGGTTCAGGGTGGCGCACAGCGAGCCGCGGTCGGTGTCCGACGGGGGCTCGAGCCGCATGCGGCGGGCCTGCAGGGGCAGCATGTGCAGGCCGGTCAGGCGCCCCGTGTCCGCCGTAAGCGTGACGAGGTAGGCGATCCGCAGGTCGTCGCGGTACTCCTCCCAGCCGCCGATGCCCTCGTAGTCGTCGATGAAGTCGCCGCAGCCGTACAGGATCAGCCGGTCGCGGTACACCTCGATCCGGCGGGGGTGGTGCGAGGAGTGGCCGTGGACCACGTCGACGCCGCCGTCGACCAGGGCGCGGGCGAAGCGGACGTGCTCGCGGGGCACCCGGTGGCCCCAGTTCGAGCCCCAGTGCACGGACACGACCACGACGTCGCCCGCACGCCTTTCCTCCCGGACCCTCCGAACCACCTCCGCGGCCGCGGCCGCCGACACCTCGGGCAGATACGCGACCCCGGACCGGCCGGAGGCGGCCGCCCAACCGGGCGGAACACCGCTGGAACGTGCCCCGAGGGCGAAAACCAGCACCCGCCCCGCGCCCGGAACCGGCACCACGGCGGGCGCGTACGCCTCCTCGGCGTTGCTTCCCGCTCCCACCACCCGCAGGCCCGCGCGGGCGAGCGCGTCCAGGGTCTCCGTCAGTCCCTCGCGGCCGAAGTCCAGGACGTGATTGTTGGCGAGGACGCAGACGTCCGGGGCGGCCACCGTGAGGGCGGGCAGGTTGGCGGGGTGCATGCGGTAGTGGATCAGCTTGTCGGGTGCGAAAGCGTCGCTGCACGTCACCGACGTCTCCAGATTCACGATCCGGACGTCCGGGGCGGCCCGTTCCAGCACCCGGAGCGCAACACCCCAGGGCCAGGACGGAGCGACAGGCGCAGGGATCGGACCGTTCACCGACTCCGCCAACCGGACATAGGAGCGGGCGTCCTCGACGTACCCCTCCCGCAGTTCCGGATCGCCGGGATGCGCCAGGATCTGATCGACGCCGCGCCCGAGCATCACATCACCGCACAGGAACAGCGTCACCGCGCCGCCGCCCATGCCCCCACGGTAGTGGCGGCCACACGGAAGGGGCGAGCGTGAGCCGGTGCACTTCGGGTAGGTGGAACGACGACCAGGGAACGCACCGCCCCGCGGGAGAATCCCATGAGCGTCACCCTCGTTCACCCACGCCCCAAGTTCGCTCCGGCGCACCTCACCGAGCCGCCGCCGTCCGGCTACCTCCACATCGCCGCCGCGGTGGAACCCCCCGGCGGGATCGGCAGACCCGGCCACAGCCGCGGCAAGACGCACCTGCTCGACCTGCTGCGGGCCGAGGCGGAGGACCTGGCCAGCCTGGGCGAGGTGAAACGGGCGAGCGTGTACCGGGCCGCCGCCGTGGCACCGACCGTCGGCCTGCACCCGTCGGACACCGTGCATCCGGCCCGCTACGACGTCGTCGTCCTCGTCGAGACCCGGGCACCGCAGGACATCGACCAGGTGCTGGACAGCGCCGCCTACCGTCACCTGCGCCGACGGCTGGAGCAGGCCGCGGGAGACCTCCATGTGATGACGGCCCGCTGCGCCAAGTGCCTCGCCGATGTGGGCCGCAGCCAGGAAGGCCTGTTCCAGTTCAGCTACTTCGTCGGTGACGATCCCGAACTCATCGCGGAACTGTGGGAGCACCTCGCGGGCTGGTACGCCGCCGAGACCGGCCTCGACAACTCGCTGCTGCTGCAGCCCCTCGACGGCACGACCTCCGTCTACTGCTTCGTCGGCCACGCCCACTGGGACCTGAGCCTGGCGGCCGTCGCCCTGCGCCAGTTCACCAAGCCGAGCTTCTACCGCTTCCTGCAGCCCACGCTGAAGGAGAACCGCACCACCGTGATGCCGGTGCTGTACCACCTCGTACGGCTGCGGGACCGGTGACGCACCTCAGGGCCGCTGGTCCGGTCCCGTCATGTCGTCGAGACGGGTCGTGTCACCGGCGTGGCGCGTGCGCACCCTGCGGTGGCGGCGATGCGTCGGGCGGTGCGAGGCGCCGCTGACCGCGGTGGCCAGCGCCAGGCAGAAGATGAGGGCCAGCGCGAGGCCTGAGCTGAAGACGGCCAGTGTGTTCATGGTGGCGATCTGGTGATCGAGCACCGAGACGGTGTATTCGGGGCCCCCGGACAGGTTGCCGGCGATCGCCAGGGCGGTGAAGGCGCCTGTCGCCCCGAGGAGAAGCAGTCCGATGAGCAGCATCCGAGTCATCTCCTCGAAAGAGGTACTTCGCCGGTACGGGTACCCGGGACCCAGCAGGCCATACGAGGCCCCACGGGGCCGGCCACGAGGAAGAAGATGATGGCGATGATCTCCCAGCTGATCTCGGTGCCCGCCGACGGCGTGGCCCTTCCGGGCGATCTGGTCCTGCCCGACGCGGCCCGCGCGGTCGTGGTGTTCGCGCACGGCAGCGGCAGCTCCCGGCACAGCCCCCGCAACCGCGCGGTCGCCGCCGAACTGCGCACCGCCGGACTGGGCACCGCCCTGATGGACCTGCTCACCGAGGAGGAGGACCGCCGGGACGCCTCCACGGCCGAGTACCGCTTCGACATCCCCCTGCTGGGCCGCCGCGTCGTCGCCGTCGTCGACTGGCTGGAAACACAATCCGACACCAGGCAGCTGCCGGTCGTCCTGTTCGGTGCCAGCACCGGGGCGGCAGCGGCCCTGGTGGCCGCCGCCGAGCGGCCGCGGCGGACCCTCACCGTCGTGTCGCGAGGCGGGCGCCCCGACCTGGCCGCCGATGTGCTGCCCGGCGTACGGGCCCCGGTGCTCCTGATCGTCGGCGGCCGCGACCCGGAAGTGCTGCGGCTGAACCAGTCGGCCGCCCGGGAGCTGAGCGGCCCGCACTCGCTGCGCATCGTGCCCGGCGCCACGCACCTCTTCGAGGAGCCCGGAGCGCTGGAGCAGGTCGCGGAGATGGCGCGGAACTGGTGCGAGGACCGTCTCAAGATCGCTGACGAGGCGGCGGCGAAGCAGTGACGGGCGGGGCCGCGCGCGTCCTCCGCCGTGGCCCCTGCCGCTGTGCGCGGTCGGTCGTTCTTTCAGGGTCGCGACCGCGCTGATGCTGCTGCTGAGCGGCCCTGGCACCGCGCCCGCCAGCGCCGCACCCCCGCCTGCGGGGGAGGGACGGAGGGACCGCCGGGGCGCGTGCTTCGACGGGCGCGTGCGGGGTACGCGGGGAACCGGACCGGGGGGAATCCGCGCGGGAAGGAGTGGCGACCGCGATGCAGTTCCATGACCGCACGGCGGCCGGGCGGGAACTGGCCGAGCGGCTGCGGATCCAGCAGGAGAAGGGCGTCCTGCCGCACCCCGTCGTCCTGGCCCTCCCGCGCGGCGGCGTCGCCGTGGCCCGGGAGGTGGCGCGGGCGCTGGATGCCCCCCTCGACGTACTGGTCGTACGGAAGATCGGCGCCCCCTTCCAGGAGGAGCTCGGCGTCGGCGCGATCGTCGGCGACGACGACCCCCTCTTCGACGACGAGGCCCTCGTACAACTGGGCCTGACCCGGGCCATGCTGGCCCCGGTGGTGGAACGCGAGCGCAAGGAGCTCCACCGCCGCGAACGCCTCTACCGTCAGGGCCGCCCCGCACCCGATCTGACGGGCCGCACCGCCATCGTGGTCGACGACGGGCTCGCCACCGGGTCGACGGCCCGTGCCGCCCTGCGCCACGTGAGGCGTCAGGCCCCCGAGCGGGTCGTGCTCGCCGTGCCGGTCGGCTCGCCGCATGCGGCGGACCAGATGCGCGCCGAGGCCGACGAGGTGCTCTGTCTGCAGCGCCCGGCGTCCTTCATGGCCGTGGGCCTGTGCTACGAGAGGTTCGAGCAGCTGACGGACGAGGACGTGCTGCGGGCCCTGCACACGGCGGCCGGCTGAACCCGCTGCGTACGGGGGTGTCGATGCACCGACGGAAAGGCCGGCCCGACACCAACGTGTCGAGCCGGCCTTCTACGTGCGCAGACGGTCCGCCGGTCAGTCCGTGCCGGACTCCATCGCGGCCCGGTCCAGCAGCGCGTCCTCTTCCGAGACCTCGCCGCGGGAGGCGATGGCCTCCGCGCCGCCCTCCGGCAGCTCCGGCATGGTGCCGATCAGGCCGGTCGCGGCCGCCTGGGAGGCGCCGATGGTGGGGCTGCCGGTGCCGATCAGGCCGAGGCCGACGTACTGCTCCAGCTTGGCGCGCGAGTCGGCGATGTCCAGGTTGCGCATGGTGAGCTGGCCGATCCGGTCCACCGGGCCGAACGCCGAGTCCTCGGTGCGCTCCATCGACAGCTTGTCCGGGTGGTAGCTGAAGGCCGGGCCCGTGGTGTCGAGGATCGAGTAGTCCTCACCGCGGCGCAGCCGCAGCGTCACCTCGCCGGTGACGGCCGCGCCGACCCAGCGCTGCAGCGACTCGCGGATCATCAGCGCCTGCGGGTCCAGCCAGCGGCCCTCGTACATCAGGCGGCCGAGGCGCCGGCCCTCGTTGTGGTACTGGGCGAGGGTGTCCTCGTTGTGGATCGCGTTGACCAGGCGCTCGTACGCGGCGTGCAGCAGGGCCATGCCGGGCGCCTCGTAGATGCCGCGGCTCTTGGCCTCGATGATCCGGTTCTCGATCTGGTCGGACATGCCCAGGCCGTGCCGGCCGCCGATGGCGTTGGCCTCCATCACCAGGTCGACGGCGCAGGCGAACTCCTTGCCGTTGATCGTCACCGGCCGGCCCTGGTCGAAGCCGATCGTCACGTCCTCGGTGACGATCTCCACCTCGGGGTCCCAGAACCGCACGCCCATGATCGGCTCGACGGTCTCGACGCCCGTGTCCAGGTGCTCCAGCGTCTTGGCCTCGTGGGTGGCGCCCCAGATGTTGGCGTCGGTGGAGTACGCCTTCTCGGTGCTGTCCCGGTAGGGCAGGCCGTGGGCGACCAGCCACTCCGACATCTCCTTGCGGCCGCCGAGCTCGGTCACGAAGTTGGCGTCGAGCCAGGGCTTGTAGATCCGCAGGTGCGGGTTGGCGAGCAGGCCGTAGCGGTAGAACCGCTCGATGTCGTTGCCCTTGAAGGTCGAGCCGTCGCCCCAGATCTGGACGTTGTCCTCGAGCATCGCCCGCACCAGGAGGGTTCCCGTGACGGCGCGGCCCAGCGGGGTGGTGTTGAAGTAGGCACGCCCGCCCGAGCGGATGTGGAACGCCCCGCAGGTGAGCGCCGCCAGGCCCTCCTCGACCAGCGCCGCACGGCAGTCGACGAGACGCGCGATCTCGGCACCGTACGTCTTCGCACGGCCGGGCACCGAGGCGATGTCGGGCTCGTCGTACTGGCCGATGTCGGCGGTGTAGGTGCACGGGACGGCGCCCTTGTCGCGCATCCACGCGACCGCGACGGAGGTGTCGAGGCCGCCCGAGAAGGCGATGCCGACGCGCTCGCCGGCGGGCAGGGAGGTGAGGACCTTGGACATAGGAAGAGTATGCATCATCTCGCATGATCATGCAAAGCCTTGGTCGAAGGGGACTGCCGGGCTGGTCCTGGTGCCTTCGATTCCTGCAGGTTCCTGCCCCGGGGAGCCGCCTCTCAGGCACCATGATCGTGTGACATACGCGGTGACTGTGGACGTGGACCTCCCCAAGGGTGCCCCGGAACTCGACGTTCTTCAGCGGGAGGGCGTCGGCTTCCTGCTGCGCAAGGGGCTCGATTCGATCGCGGCCATCGAGGGGCCCGACGGAATGGAAGTCGACCTGGTGGACGACGTCATCGCCGTCCATCCCGCCGGGGTCCTGCTGAAGCTGTTCGTCGACGCACCGGCACTGGAGTTCGCCGAGGACGCCGCCCGTGAGGTCGTCGCAGAGCTGCTGGAGCGCAGCGAACCCCTCGCCGACTGGGAGATCACCCGCTGCGGGGTGGAGCTGCACCCCGACCTGCTGCAGGAGAGCCTGGACGCGGCCGACGGGCCGGACGCACCGCCCGCGGACCCCGCGGAACGCGCACGCCGTCACGCGGCGGCCGAACCCTCCACCGGGCCCGGGCGTCTCGACCGCGACGAGGTCGACGCCATGCGCGGCACACTCCGTGCTCTCGCGCCCACTCTGCGCGCCTTCCCGCTCGAGGCCTTCGGCCACCACGAGGACGAGGAGCAGCGGATCGTCAGCCGTGAGGCGGCGGAGATCGCGGCCGGTGCCGTCGTGTACGCCATCGATCTGCTGGTCGACGAACTCTTCACGGACCTGGCCGGTCTGGAGGAGGACGGGCCCACCGTCGCGGAGACCGACGCGCCGTTCATGGTCCTGGACGATCTGCCCCCGCAGTTCGCCCTGCAGTACACGGTCCTGTTCGTCCGACGGCTGACCGTCACCGCGGTGACCATGACCGGCCGCCTCACCCAGCCGCACTTCGGCGGGCCCAGCTGCGTGGCCGAGGAACTGCTGCTGAAGTTCCTGCTGGCCCAGGCCGAGGTGACGGCCGACCTCTACGAGTTGCTGAGCGACGAGGTCGAAACCGCCCTGCAGGTCTTCGCCGACGGCGTGTTCGAGGACCTGGACCACGACTGGCTGTACCCCCCGGCCGCGGACGGCGTCGCCAAGGGCGCCGTGCAGGACTGGTTCATCCCCTTCGGCGACGAGAGGTACGTCCATCCCTACGCCGCCAATGACGACGGCGACGACGAGGAGCCCCTGGACTGACCGGGCCCCGGACCGCCCACCCCGGACCGACTCCGGCCGGCCCGCGGCGGTCCTAGGGTGGTGTCCGTGCACACCGGCTTCCCCTCCGACGACGACAACGACGGCGCCGACAGCGACAGCGCCCGCAGCGACGGACCGGGCGCGGCTGCGGCAAGGATCACCGGGCGTACCGTGCGCGGCGAGCGGCGGTTGTCCGCATCCCTGGCCGAAGTGGGCCTCGACGACGGGCAGTCGGTGATGGTCAAGCGCGCCGACGGTCCCGGCGCGGTGCAGGCAGAGGCGGCCGGCCTGCGCTGGCTGGCCGACGCCGGCACGGTCCGCGTTCCGGACGTCCATGGGCACGACCGGCGCTGGCTGGTGACCGACGTGGTCGTGCAGGGCCCGCCGACGGCCCGGGCGGCGGTGCGGTTCGGGCGCGGGCTGGCCGCCCTGCACGCCGCGGGCGCCCCCGCGTTCGGCGCGCCGCCGCCCGGCGGTCCGGTGGACGCGTACATCGGGCTGGCTCCGATGCGCAATGTTCCCGGCACCGACTGGCCCTGCTGGTACGCCGAGCACCGCGTGCTGCCCTATCTGCGCGAGGCCGTCGACCGGGGCACGATCCGGCCCGGCGAGACGGCCGTGATCGAGCGCGTCTGTGAACGGCTGCCCGGACTGGCGGGGCCCGCCGAGCTGCCCGCCCGGCTGCACGGCGACCTGTGGAACGGCAACGTGCTGTGGGGGGCCGACGGGCACGCCTGGCTGATCGACCCGGCCGCACACGGCGGACACCGGGAGACCGACCTGGCGATGCTGCACCTGTTCGGCTGCCCGCACCTGGAGCACGTACTCGACGGCTATCAGCAGACGGCCCCGCTGGCCGACGGCTGGGCGGACCGGGTCGGGCTGCACCAGCTCTTCCCGCTGCTGGTGCACGCCGTGCTGTTCGGCCGCGGATACGCCGAACAGGCCCTCGCGGCAGCACGAAGGGCCCTCGCGTGACGAGACGCGAGAGCCCTTGTGTGAAGTGAGCGGCGAGGAAAGCGAGGGGACTAGTGTCAGAAGGTGTTTTGAGAAGGAAGTCCCGGTCATGGCCTCGCCTGCGGCCCACCCTAACAGTCAGTCGGGGATCAGGTCGCGCAGATTTTCCGGGGTGAAGACCCGGGAGTCCGGGTGCAGTCCGTCCGGCCGTTCCAGGCCGATGTAGGTGACAGGACCCTCCGGGATCGTCCTGCCGTCCCACACCGTCACCGTCGTACCGCCCTCGGCCATCAGACCGGTGACGTACCGGACACTGATGTGGTCGCGCTCGACGATGCCGCGCAGCAGCGTCTCGACCGTGATGCGGTTGCCCTCGACCTGGTTGGCCGAAGGAGCGCCCTTCAGATACAGGTGCAGCCACTTGGCGGTCCAGCTGCCGTCCCGCCCGCGCCTGAACACCAGCGGCAGTGCGACCCGGCCCGGACCGCGCAGCTCCGACTTCATCCGCACCGTGGAGGGCTCGAACGGCCGGCCCTTCTGCTCGCCCTCGCGCAACATGAAGCCGAAGAAGGACTCCTCGACCTCCTCGAAGCCCTCGCCCGCGAAGATGTTGACCTGCGGCAGGATGAAGGTGCTGCGCACCGCGCCCAGCCGCAGGTTGATGAACTCCGAGGCACCGTCCGGCGCTTCGGTGATGTCGCCCGAGTGCTCGCCCTCGAACTGCGTGAGCGATGTGTACGACAGCCAGGACACCGTCCGGTAGCGGGCGTCCAGCATCACCGCCGACAGGTCGAAGTCCGTGCGCTGCTCCGCCTGCTTCCAGTAGACGAAGAACCGCAGCAGCTCCGCGGCGACCGGAGTGACCGAACCGCGGGGCAGCACACCGAGGCCCGCTGCGGTCGCCCGCCCGCTGAGCGGGAGCGCGACGTCGAGGACCTCGGGGTCGACCAGCAGGTGCCCGGGAGCCGGGAGACGGCGGCGCATCTCCGCGTCGAGGGCGGCGATCAGCCGCTTGCGCTGCGTCGGCGCCACCGGCGGCCGGGTGTCGTCGGTGACCCAGGCACGGCCGCGCCGGTTGACGAACACGCGGCGCTCACCGGTCTCCTCGGCCCGGTTGTGCAGGTGTTCGCGCACCGACAGCACGACCCGGCCTGACGCCTCGGACACCACCTGCTCGGCGGCGGCCACCACGGCCTCGCGCTCGTCCTCGACCTGCGCCGTGCGCAGCAGCCGGTCCAGGGAACGCAGCAGCTTGCCCGGCGCCGACTTCAGCAGCTCGGCGGCCCCGACCACGTCGTCCCTGCCCAGCAGCTCCTCGACGCGGCTGTCGAAGGACCGCACCTGCTGCTCGCCCCGGGCGACGGCGAACACCTCGGCGGCGTGCGGCCACTGGGGGTACTCGTGCGGATGGAGCCGCTCACCGAGCCGCTTCCACGGCTCGCGATTTGCGGACACGTCGGCGAGCTTGGCCGGAGCCGCCGCGACGAGCGCGTCCAGACCGGCGAGCAGCGCCCGGCGCACCGGACGAGGAAGCGTACGGAAACGGGTCGGCTCCAGGAGCGTCACATCACCGCCGGACACCGCGCAGGCCAGTCGCAGCACATCGGTGACGCTGTCGATCAGCAGACCCGAACCGGCCGCCAGACGCGCCGCGTTGACGACCGCACGGTTCTCCCGGACCGGTATCGCCTCGGGCTGCGGCCCGTCCACGCAGTGCCCGGCGAGCACCCCGAGGTCGCCCAGGTCGTCCTCGCCCAGCGGCGTGCTGCTGCCGGCAAGCGTCAGATACAGCGCCCTGACCTCGTCCTCCATCGTCCCGCCCAGGTGCAGCACGGTCAGCCGGTCGCCCGCTGCCGCGATCAACTCGTCGTGGGCGGCGAGCATTTCGGCGTACGTGTGCCGGTAGGTGCCGTAGGAAGGCAGCGTGAGCAGGTCCACCACACCGCTCTGCAACTGGGCGAGCGTCCCCTCGCGGGTCTTGTCGTCGGCGAGCGCCTCGGCGATGCAGCGCATCCAGAAGTCGAAGGTGTCCGGCACATGCGCCGGGAAGTCGATGAAGTACACGTTGTGCCGGACGTGGTCGCCCACCATCTCCCGGACCGTACGCAGCGTACGTACGGCGGTGTCGACGACTGCGCCCTCGGACAGCCCCGACAGGTGCGCCAGCAGGTCACCCGAGAGCTTGAAGCCCGCCGCCATCAGCACGGCGTCGAACTGCCGTGCAGCAACGTCCCCTTGACCGGCCGGACCGGTCGGCAGGGGAAGGCGGTGGGTGTGCCGGATGACCAGCGGTTCCAGACGGTCGGACATTCCGGAATGATCGCAGAGCCGTGACCGCCCACGCATTCGGGTTTTCTGCCCGACCCCCGCCCGCCCGCTTCACACACCCCGCGACTTATGGCTTTTCCGTGTGGAAGCGGCTCGTAGATCTTTCGCGGGACGCGCCTGACGTGCACAGTCGGGATCCGCCATCGAGGCGAGTGCCACGCGCTTGGAGGACCGCTGATGGGAGCCCACGAAAACCCGCAGCCGCAGGACGCCGATCCCGCTGCGGACGGCATCGGGCGCAGACGCTTCCTGGGATACGTCCTGGCCGCCTCGACGCTGACCGTCGCCGCCGAGCTCGGCGAGGCCGTCCTCACGCCCAGCCGGGCCGCAGCGGTAGTCCCCTCCGCGCCCGGACCGGCCGAGATCTACGACCTCAACGACATGCTCACCCATGCCACCCTGCCCACCGCGAACCTGATCACCATCCGGGTCGACTCCGACGGCACCGCCTCCTTCGCCCTGCCCCGGGCCGAGGTCGGACAGGGCATCACCACCTCCAGCGCGATGCTCGTCGCCGAGGAACTGGACCTGCCGCTGGACAAGGTCCGCATCACCCTCGCCGACGCCCGCCCCGAGTTGCTGTTCAACCAGCTCACCGGCGGATCCAACACCACCATCTCCACCTTCACCCCGATCCGGGTCGCGGCCGCCGTCGCCCGCGGCCGGCTCCTCCAGGCCGCAGCCCTCGAACTGGGCGAGGCCGCCGACACCCTCACCGCGAAGCTCGGCGTCATCACCTCCTCCGTGACCGGCAAGAGCCTCACCTACGGCGAACTCGCCGCGAAGGCAGCCGCAGTGACGACCAGTCAGGTGTCGGTCATGCTGAAGAAGCCGTCCGAGTTCAAGGTCATCGGGACCCCGCAGCGACGCATCGACGCGCTGGAGGCGGTCACCGGCCGCAAGAAGTTCGCGATGGACGTGCACGTGCCGGGCGCGCTGCCGGCCATGGTGTGCCGGCCGCCCACGATCAACGGCACGGTCCGTACGGTGGAGAACCTCGACGAGGTGCGGACCATGCCCGGCATCACCGACGTCGTACGGATCTCCACCGGCGTAGCCGTCCGCGGCCGCACCTTCGGGCAGTGCATCGACGCCGTGCGCGCCCTCGAGGTCACCTGGGGCCCCGGCACCGTGGACGACGCCACCGACGACACCATCCGCGACGAACTGCGCAAGGCCGAACTCCCGCTGCCCGCGGTCGACCTGCTCACCAAGTCGGTCGACGCCCGCTTCACCTTCCACTTCGCCAGCAACAGCGCCCTGGAGACCAACTGCGCCGTCGCCGACGTACGCGAGGACTCGGCCGAGATCTGGGCCGGCCTGAAGTCCCCGATCACCGCCCAGGAAGAGATCGCGCTCACCCTCGGACTACCCGCGAGCGCCGTCAAGGTGCATGTCACCCAGGGCGGCGGCTCCTTCGGACGCAAGCTCTTCCACGACGGAGCCGCCGAGGCCGCCGAGATCTCCAAGGCAACGGGCAAGCCGGTCCGGCTGATGTGGCACCGCACCGACGACTTCCGCCAGGGCCGCACCCACCCCATGTCCACCTCACGGGTGCGCGCCACCTATGCGCTGGGCCAGGTCCTCACCTACGACCAGCGCCACACCTCCGTGGCCACCGACTTCGGCCACGGCGTCGGCGAGATCATCACCTCCGAAGCGGCCCGGCTGCCTGTCGGCGACCTCACCTTCTCCGAGACGATCTTCACGCTCACCCAGCAGACCCCGTACAACTTCGGCGTCGTCACCCAGCTCCTCAGCGAGATCGACAAGGGCTTCCACACCGGCTCCATGCGCAACATCTACTCGCCCAACGTGCGGTGCGCACAGGAGCTGGTCGTGGACGAGCTGGCCAAGCGGATGGGCAAGGACCCCTATGAGTTCCGCCGTGCCTTCCTGAAGGACGAGCGGGCCCGGGCCGTCCTCGACAAGGCCGCCGAGGTGGGCGGTTGGGGACGCAGCATGCCGGCCGGCACGGCCCAGGGCATCGCCCTGCACCCCGAGTACCACTCCTGCGTCGCCGTCCTCGCCGAGATCGACTGCCGTCCGCAGACCACCGGCCGCAAGGTCCCCGACGCGTACACCGGACCGCGGGTCACCAAGGTGGTCTGCGCGGTCGACGCCGGGCTGGCCGTCAACCCGCGCGGCCTGGAGGCTCAGATGATGGGCGGCATCATGGACGGCATCGCGATCACGCTCAGTTCCGGACTGCACCTGGCGGGCGGGCATTTCCTGGAAGGCAGTTGGGACAACTACTTCTACACCCGCCAGTGGAACACCCCGCCGGAGCTGCAGATCGTCGTCATGCCGCCGACCACCGGCAGGCCCGGCGGCGCGGGCGAGCTGGCCGTCGCGGGCGCGATGGCGGCCGTGGCCTGCGCGTACGGGCGCGCGACCGGCACCATGCCGACCACGTTCCCGATCAACCACGCAGGCCCCCTCGGCTTCGAACCGCTGCCCACCACCCCGCCGATCCCGGCGTCCCCCACCGACGGCCTGAGCCGCGCCTACTAGGAGCCCAGGAGGTTCTTCGTGCCCGAACACACCTTCATCCTCAACGGCAGACCGGTGACCGTGGACATCGAGGACGACGTACGGCTGCTGTGGGTCCTTCGGGACGTCCTGGGCGTCACCGGACCGAAGTACGGATGCGGGCTCGGCGTGTGCCAGGCCTGTACGAGCCACATCAACGGCAAGGCGTTCAACCCCTGCAGCGTCCCGGTCAAGGACCTCGCCCCCACTGACGAGGTGACGACCATCGAAGGCCTGCCCGCCACCGTCGGCCGGGACCTCCACCCGATGCAGGAGGCCTGGCTGGAGTACGACGTCGCACAGTGCGGCTACTGCCAGCCCGGCCAGATCATGACCGCGGTCGCCAAGGTCCGCCAGGCCCGCGAGGAGGGCCGCGACATCACCGAGGCCGACCTCGACGAGATCCGCAACGTGTGCCGGTGCGGGACGTACCACCGGATCAGGGAGGCGATCGTGGCGGGTGCGAAGAAGTACTGACCCCCTACTGCTGCCGGTTGTCGCGTACGGCCTGGAGCAGGTGGTCGCGGACCAGGGCTACGTGCGGGTTGGCGGAGGCGCCGGGGCGTTGGACCAGGAAGGCGGTGTTGATGGGTGGGTCGTCCGGGTCGTGCAGCAGCACCAGGGCGCCCGAGGCCAGTTCGGCGGTGCACAGGTAGCGGGGGAGGACCGTGAAGCCCGTACCGCCGGCCACCGCCGCCTTGACCGCGTTCAGGTCGGGCATGGTGACCGCCGGCTGACTGACGAGTCGTCTGCCGAAGACATGACGCCAGTAGCGGCGCACGATCGGCAGATCCTCGGCGTAGGCGACCAGCGGCACACCGTGGAGGGCGGCGGGCCCGGCGCCGGCGATTCCGGCCGGCCCGCCGATGCGCTCGGCCCAGACGGGGGCGGCTACCAGCACGAAGTCCTCGTCCCCGAGGGGCACGGCGGCCAGGGCCCGGCCGCGTGGCCGGAAGGTCGCGATCACCAGGTCGTGGCGGCCCGCCCGCAGATCGTCCAGGAGCGGCTCGGTCAGTCCGGGAGTGATGCGCAGCCGCACGCCCCGGTCCACCAGCGGCGCCAGCCCGGGCAGCACGGAACGGGTCAGGAACTCGTGCGGTCCCGCCAGGTGCACCGGCTCCGGCGGCTGGTCGTCGGCCGGTCCGCCCCGGCCGGTGATCGTGGCGAGGGCATCCAGCGGCTGCACGATACGGGCGGCGAGCTCGTCCGCGTACGGAGCGGGGGAGACCCCGCGGGCCTGGCGCTGGAACAGCTCCCGGTCCAGTTGCCGCTCCAGCGCGCGCACCTGCGTCGTGACCGTGGGCTGCGACAGCCCGAGCAGACGTGCCGCGGCCGTGAACGAGCCGGTGCGATAGACGGCGAGGAAGGTGCGCAGCAGATTCAGGTCCAGGGCGGCCGAGCCGCCGACCTGCGCCCTCTCCTGCCGGTCATTGGTTTCCCTATTCCTCATATCGATGAGCCTATTGGATTCCTATGGCAGACAGGACTTACGGTCGGATCACGACCACGCTGACGACCCCTCGGAGACAGAGCATGTCGAAGATTCTTTTCGTGATGACCGGCGTCGACTACTGGACGCTGGCCGACGGCACCCGCCACCCCACCGGCTTCTGGGCCGAGGAGGCCGTCGCCCCCTACGAGGCGTTCAAGGCCGCCGGTCACGAGATCGTCGTGGCCACTCCGGGCGGTGTCGTACCGACCGTGGACAAGGGCAGCCTCGCCGCCCAGTACAACGGCGGGCAGGAGAACGCCGACCGCGTCGCCGGCGTGCTCGCCGCCGCCACCGAGCTGCAGCATCCCATCAGCCTGCAGGACGTGAACCTCGACGAGTACGCCGCCGTCTACTACCCCGGTGGCCACGGCCCGATGGAGGACCTCGCCATCGACGCCGACTCCGGCAAGCTGCTCACCCTCGCCCTGGAGTCCGGCAAGCCGCTCGGTGTCGTCTGCCACGGCCCGGCCGCGCTGCTCGCCGCCGAGCAGGACGGCGTCAACGCCTTCGCCGGGTACCGGGTGGCCGCCTTCACCAACGACGAGGAGACCCAGTCCGGCTTCGCCGACAAGGCCAAGTGGCTGCTGCAGGACCGGCTGACCGAGGCAGGCGTGCTGGTCCAGGTCGGTGAGCCCTGGGCGCCGCACATCGTGGTCGACCGCAACCTCGTCACCGGCCAGAACCCGGCCTCCTCCGCCCCGCTCGCCGCGGAGCTGCTCAAGACGCTGGGCTGAACATGACGTCGGTGGCAGGGCGGGGAGACATGACCCACGGGACTTCGGGTAGCGGCCCCGGCGGACCACTGGCGGGCACAGTGCCGTGTCCCGCTGTTCGACCCGGTGATTGGATCAACCGTGACCGACTACTCTTCCGACGGCTCCGCCCCCGCCGTACATCAGGCCCTGCGAGCCGTGGTCGGAGGCGATGCGGACGAGGCCGAGCTGAACACCCTGGCCGGCAGTGAGGTACTCGTGCCGGCCGGTTCCGCTGCTTCCCAGGAGCAGGATCCCTCGGCGGTGACCTTGCCCGTCTACGCGCAGGAGGACGGCACCGAACTGGTGCCTGTGTTCACCACCGAGAACCGCCTGCAGTCGGCGCTTCCGCAGGTCACCCAGCATCGCCGGATCGCGCTCGGCACGCTCGCCCGCCGCTGGCCGTCCGAGACCCTGGCGCTCGTCATCGACGTCGGTACACCCGAGGAAGTGGCTCTGACGGCCGCGGGGGTCAGGCAACTGCTCGACCGCGGCGCCGCCTGACATGACACCCCGGCAGTCCCTTACGTCATCCTGAGCCTGGGCGTTCCCGCAGCCACGGGAACGCCCACGCTCACCTCACCGCGACGTCAGCTTCCACAGGTGGTCGGCCGTGCCGTTGTCGTCCCACTGCAGGACCTGCGCCCCGGACGACGTACTCATGTTGTTCACGCCCAGCAGCAGCCCGCTGTTGTAGTTGGCGATCTTGTAGTAGCCGTCGCCGGACGGGATGAGCTGCCAGAGGTGGTCGGCGGTCCCGTTGTCACCCCAGATCAGGGCCTTGCCGCCGTCCGCGGTGCTCATGGAGTCGATGCCCAGCAGCAGCCCGCTCGCCTTGTTGACGATCTTGTAGAGGCCGGAGCCGGCGGCCGTCAGCGTCCACGACTGGCTGCTGCCCGTGCTCGACGTCGCCTGGACGACCGAAGTGCCCTGCGCGGTTCCCGCCCCCGAGGTGTCGAGGGCGAGAGCGCTGTTCTTGTTGGTGATCTGGTACGTGCCGGCCAGCGAGGTCGAGGTGCCGCTCGGGGTGATCACCAGGTGGTAGCCGTCGCTCGCATTCGTCGTCACGGGCACGGTGATCTGGCCGTTGCTCACGGTGTAGTCGGCGTCGGAGATGGTGACCGGTCCGGACACCGCGGTCGTTCGGCCCTTGGAGGGCGTGTACTCCAGCTTGGCGTGCACCGTGCCACCGAACGCCGACAGCGAGCCGAGCCCCTTGACCGTGACCGCGCTTGAGCCTGCCCCGCCGCCGAAGATGACGCTCACCTGGTTCCCGGCGCTGTTGAGCGAGGCCGCGCCGTCGATGCCCGTCTGCGCCGGGGGAGTGGTGACCAGCATGTTCCCGGACATGTCGCCGTACCACTTGTAGAGCCAGTACGCGCCGTTCGGCGAGGCGCCGGTGTCGGTCAGGGTGTCGCCGAGGGTGCCGTAGTGGTTCCAGAAGGCCATCTCGGCGTCATGCACACCCGCCCGCTCGAACTTGGCCGCGTAGCTGACCAGCGGTCCGGGGACGCCGACCTCGCTCGTGGTGCCGTACTCCTCGATGGAGATCGGTCGCGGGCTGATGCCGAGGCTGCTCTCCAGGGCCCGGTACGCGGAGACGTGCGCGGCGATGTTCTGCGAGCCCTGCAGTTCGTGCCAGGCGATGATGTCGGGGACGGTGCCGCTGGCCTTGGCGTCGGTGAGGAACGTGCTCATCCAGGACTGGTTCCACACCGAGTAGCTCGGCCCCTGGATCGGCGTCTTGGTGTCCTTGGCCCGGACTTCCTTGTACGTGCGCGCCCAACCGGCGTCGAACGCACCGGCGTTGGTGGTGTCCCACGTCCAGTCCGGCTCGTTCCACAGCTCGTACGCGCTGATGTTGGTGGCGCCGGAGGACTTCACGGCCGCGACCTGCTTGTCCACCGCGGACAGCCAGTCGCTCCAACTCACCCACTTGTACGGGAAGTTCGGATACCAGTCCGGCATGCGTACGACGACCTTGGCGCCGGCTCGCGCCGCCTTGGACGCCACCACGAGCGCGTCGCCCGCCGGCTTGGGCTCGCCGTTGGGCAGCTGGGAGCCGCCCGGCGCCATCTGGACGAAGGTGTTCGGCTTGAGCGCGGTGACCAGGCTGTCGGACGGGGTGCTCGCGTCGGCGAGGCCGTACAGGCTGCCGGTCGCCACATGGGTGACGGGCCGCAGGGTCTGGTCGGCGTTGACGACCAGGGTGGTGGAGGCGGTGGGGGCCGCCTGCGCGGGCGTGGCGATGGCGAGGGCGGCGCCGGCGAGGGTGATCGCGCCGAGGGCGGCGGTCAGGCGTGTGGGGACGGGGGGTCTTGTGCGGCTCATGACGGTCTTCTCCTCACGGAGGGGGACGGGGACAAAACAGGCAGGGCTGTTTCGATCCGCGGCGCAGCCGCAGATCGGCAAGACCAGCGGAGCGCCGTCTCAGTCCTTCACGGCGCCGGCGGTCACACCTGCGGCCACATAGCGCTGTGCGAGAACCAGCAGTACGGCCGCGGGAACGGACGCGACGACGGCGGTGGCCATGATCGCGTTCCACTCCTGGTTGTTGTTGCCGATGTACTTGTAGATGCCGAGGGTGATCGGCCTCAGATCGCCGCCGCCGTCGAGGGTGTTGGCGAAGACGAAGTCGGACCAGGCCCACAGGAAGCTGAACAGCGAGACCGTGACCAGGGCGTTGCGGCTCACCGGCAGCACCACGGACCAGAAGGTGCGGAAGGTGCCCGCGCCGTCGATGCGGGAGGCGGCGATCAGCTCGCCGGGGATGCCCGACATGAACGCCGTGAAGATCATGACGCCGAACGGCACGGCGATGGTGGAGTCCGCGATGATCAGGCCCCACCAGGAGTTGAGCAGACCGAGGTCCAGGAAGATGCCGTAGAAACCCATCGCCATGACGATCCCGGGGATCATCTGCGCGATCAGCAGCCCGAGGCCCAGCGCCCCGCCCCCGCGCGGACGGAGTTTCGCCAGCGAGTAGCCGGCCGGGGCGGCGAGCAGCAGGGTGAGCGCGACCGTGCCCAGACCGATCAGCAGGCTCGTGCCGAGGTACGGCAACTGGTCGTCCAGGACGGCCTTGTAGCCCTCGAAGGTGGGGTGCAGGGGCAGCAGGTCGGGTGGGTCCTTGCGCATGTCCTGCTGCGGGGTGAGGGACACGTTCAGCATCCAGTACACCGGGAACAGCATCAGCGCGGTCAGGACGAGCCCGATGACGGTGTAACGGCGGGTACGGGTACGGGACTTCACGCTTCCTGCCTCCTCTGGACGCGGATGTACAGCAGCCCGAAGACGAGCGCGATGAGGATGAGGATGTTGCCGACGGCCGCGCCGGGGCCGAACTTGGGCAGCAGCGTGCCGAAGCCCAGCTGGTAGGACCAGGTCGCCAGGGTGGACGAGGCGTCACCCGGGCCGCCCTTGGTCATGATCCAGATGAGGTCGAACACCTTGAGGGTGTAGACGAGCCCCAGCAGCAGGGTGATCGCGGAGACCGGGCGCAGCAGCGGGAAGGTGATGCGGCGGAACTGCTGCCAGGCACTCGCCCCGTCCAGCGCCGCCGCCTCGTACAGGTCGGCGGGGATGTTCTGCAGGCCGCTGTAGAGGATGACCAGGTTGAAGGGGATGCCGATCCAGATGTTCGCGACGATCACCGACGTGAGTGCCCAGTCCGGCGAGGTGAGCCAGCCGACCGGGCTCACGCCGAAGAAATGCAGGAAGTAGTTCACCACTCCCGACTCGCTGTTGAACATCCACGACCACGTCGACGCCGACACGATCAGCGGCAGCAGCCACGGGATCAGGAACAGTGCGCGCAGGGTGGGCGCGAGCCGGAAGTGCCGGTTGAAGAAGACGGCGAGGGCGAGCCCGATGACGTACTGGAAGGCGATCGACACGAAGGTGAAGATCATCGTGTGGCGTATCGCCGGGCCGAACGTCGGGTCGTCCAGGACCTTCTGGAAGTTGTCCCAGCCGGAGAACGGCGCGTCCCCCGCCACGAACGACCGGACGGTGTAGTCGCGCAGGCTCAGGTCGAGGTTGCGATAGAGCGGATAGGCGTAGAAGGCGGCGAGGTAGGCGAGGAGGGGGGTGACGAAGGCGAGCGCGGTCAGCCGGCTCCTGCGCCGGTGCCGGCGACGCAGGGACTCGGCGTCGGCGCCGCTCGCCCCCGCCGCGGCGGACGCTGCCCGCCGCGGACGGTCGACCCGGGCGATGGTCATGCCGTTCCTAGCCCTTCTGCGCGCTCGACTGGGCGGTGTCCAGGGCGTCCTGCGGGCTCTTGCTGCCCGACAGCGCCGCCTGGACGGCGGTCCACATCGGCTGCGAGATGGTCGGGTACTTGGTGCCCAGACCGCCGCTGGTACGGCCGCGGGCCGCGGCCACCGCGTCCACCCAGGGCTTCAGCTTCGGGTTCTGCTTCACCTGCTCGGCCTGGACGGCGGCCGTCGGCGCGACGTACTGCAGTGTCGTGTCGGTGGGCAGCAGGTTCGCGTCGCTGGTCAGACACGTGACGATCTTCTTGCTGGCGTCGTAGCGCCCGGTGTCCTTCTGCACGGGCACGGTCACGAACTCGCCGCCGGTCGGCACGGGCGCCGAACCGCCGTTCTGCCCGGGGATGTTGATGATCCCGTAGTCGAAGCCGGCCTTGGCCGCGTTGCCCAGCTGCCAGGTGCCGTTCTCGCCGAACGCGTAGTCGCCGGTGGCGAACTCCTGCCAGCTGGTCGTCTGGGTGTTCTGCAGGACGTCCTTGGGGGCGTACCCCGCGTCCACCCACTGCTTCCACAGGGAGAGAGCCGCAACTCCCTTGGCGGAGTTGAGCTTGGTCAGGTCGCCGCCCGCGCCCCAGAACCACGGCAGGAACTGGAAGCTGCCCTCCTCCGTGTTGATCGCGGAGAACGTGATGCCCTTCTTCCCGGCCGACTTGACCTTCTTCAGGGCGGCCGTGAGGGAGTTCCAGTCCTTGACGGAGGCCGCGTCGACACCGGCGGCGGAAAGGACCTTCTTGTTGTAGTAGAGCGCGAGGGTGTTGGCGCCGATCGGCACCCCGTAGGAGGCGTTGTCGATGGTGCCCGCGCCGATGATGTTCTTCTGGATCGACTTCGTGTCCAGGCCGAGGTCGCTGGTCTTGTTGAGGATCCCGGCCTCCACCAGCGTGGAGACGACCGGGTTGTCCACCAGCATCACATCGGGCGCGTTGCCCTGCTGGGCGGCCAGCAGCGCCTTGTTGCCGAGGTCGGTGGTGTCGTACGCGGTGCGCTTGAGCTTCACTCCGGCCTGCGTCCCGCAGCCGGTCACCAGCTTGCCCCAGGCCGAGGAGGCGTCGAACTGCGGGTAGGGGTCCCAGAAGGTGTACGTCCCTCCGGACCCGCCCGACGAGGAGTTCGATGACGAGCCGGAGCCGCCTCCGCAGGCGGTCAGGGAGGCGAGTGTGCCGACGGCGGCGAGCGCGGCGAGGAGAGTGCGGCGGGTGGATATCACGGGTGACCTCGTTGTCGTAGAGCGAAGTTGAGGGTGCGTCAGGAGGTGGGAAGCCAGACGCGCATGGCGCCGTCCTGCCGGTTGGCCCAGGCGTAGTAGGGGATCGCCGTGAGCTCGACGGACTCGCCGTCCGTGGGGGCTTCATCGGGGTGGGCGGGCCGGTACGGCCACCAGCCCGCGTCGGGGATGTCGCGCCGCCGCCCGGCCGCCACGACCGTGGTGACCCCGCCGAGCAGGTCCGGGCGGTGCTTGACGGCGAGCGGGCGGCTCGGGTCGAGGACGATGTCGTCGAGGCCGCCGCCCGGGTGGTCGACCTGTTCCAGGCAGTACACGAGCGGCCCGCGTTCGATCGCCGCGCAGCCGCGCACGGCGTCCACGCGCGGGTCGCCCGCAGTCAGCCGCGGTTCCAGGCCGAGTTCGAGGACGATCTGGTCGCCAGGCGCCCAGGTGCGTTCGATGCGCAGCCAGCCCTCGGTGACCGGAGCGTCGGTCTGGTCGTACGTGACCTCGCCGCAGCGCACCCGGAACTCGCGGCACCACTGCGGGACGCGCAGCGACAGCGTCCAGGGCCGGTCGCCCGGGGTGCCCTCGACGGTGAGCGCGATCGTGCCGTGCCAGGGGTAGTCGGTCTCGGCGCGCACGGCGATCGGCCCGGCGCTGTAGCGGCCGGTGACGTACTGGTGGATCTGCAGGCCGTCGCCGTCTCCGGTGGCGAGGTAGTGCTCGAGGCCGGCCAGCAGCCGCATCACGTTCGGCGGGCAGCAGGCGCAGCGGAACCAGCGGGTGCGGCGGGCCGACTGGTCGCCGCCGGGGTCGGTGTGGCCGTCGCGGACCTGCAGCGGGTTGACGTACAGCCAGCGCTCGCCGTCCAGCGAGACCCCGGCGAGGAAGCCGTTGTACAGGGTGCGCTCGATGAGGTCGGAGTAGCGGGCCTCGCCGGTGAGCAGGGCCATGCGCCAGCTCCACTGCACGGAGGCGATGGCGGCGCAGGTCTCGCAGTAGGCGCGCTCGTTGGGCAGCTCGTACGGGTCGCCGAAGTCCTCCTCGTCGTGGTGGGCGCCGAGGCCGCCGGTGATGTGGGTCTTGGTGGTGGTCATGGCGTGCCACAGCCGCTCGGCGGCGGCGCGGAGTTCGCCGTCCCCGGTCTCGGTGGCGAGGTCGGTGGCGGCGGCCAGCAGGTACAACTGCCGTACGGCGTGGCCCTCGACGTTCGTCGCCTCGCGCAGCGGCACCCGGTCCTGGCAGTAGGCCTCGCCGCCGAGCAGACCGTGGCCGTACCGGTCGACGAAGTAGCCGGCCAGGTCCAGGTAGCGGCGCTCGCCGGTCTCCCGGTACAGCTCCACCAGCGCGGTCTCGACCTCGGGGTGGCCGTCGATGCCGTCGATCTCCTTGCCGCTGCCGGGCGGACCGAAGACCGAGTCGATGTGGTCGGCGAACCTGCGGGCCACATCGAGGAGTTCCCCGCGGCCGGTGGCCCGGTGGTGGGCGACCGCCGCCTGGATGAGATGGCCCGCGCAGTACAGCTCGTGGCCCCAGCGCAGGTCCTGGTAGCGCTCGCCGCCCTTGACCAGCTGGAACCAGGTGTTGAGATAGCCGTCCGGCTGCTGGGCGGCGGCGACCAGGGAGACAATCCGGTCGACGTGCGCCTCCAGGTCGGTGGACGGGCCCTGGGCCAGCTGCCAGGACGCCGCCTCCAGCCACTTGTAGACATCCGTGTCGACGAACGGGTACGCGCCCTGGAACTCGCCCTCGGCCGCGCCCGCCGCCAGCCGCAGATTGTGCAGGTTGCCTGCGGACTCCAGCAGGGCGGGGCCCTGAGGGATGGAGGTGAGTGCGTTGACCTGGCGGCGGGTGTGCCAGAAGCCGTCGGCCACTTCTGCGGCGGCGGGGCGCAGGACGGCACGGGCATCGGGGCCGAGGCGTACCGGGCCGGTGGGGGAGGGCTGGGTGGAGCGGGCGTGGGGCATGGCTCTCCGGAAGGTGAAGGTCGGGCGGCGGGACAACAGCTGAGCAAAGCGGTGAGCAACCGTTTTCCTCGCCGAGCAGTAGAGTGGAGCGAGGGAATCGCGGTCAAGGGCTCTGCACGAGTTTTCCTTTGTTGCTCAAGGGCTGGTACTCCGTTCGGCCGCCTGACACCATGGGGCGCGCCCCACCTGACGATGAACGACCACTGATCGACGAAGATCGAGCACTGAGAAAAGGATTGCCCGTGACCGAAGCCGCTCCGCGATCCACCTCCACCGGCCGGGCCAAGCTCGCCGACGTCGCCGCCCTCGCCGGCGTCAGCGTCGGCACGGCATCCAAGGCGCTGAGCGGCAGCGGCCGCATGCGCCCGGAGACCCGGCAGCGGGTGCTGGACGCCGTGGAGACGCTCGGCTTCCGCCCCAACCAGCATGCGCAGAGCCTGCACACGGGGCGCAGCTGGACGGTCGGGCTGATGACGACGGACGGCATCGGCCGCTTCAGCACGCCCGTGCTGCTGGGCGCCGAGGACGCGCTCGGAGCAGGAAAGATCTCGGTCCTGCTGTGCGACACCCGGGGCGACACCATCCGCGAGCAGCACCACCTGCGCAACCTCATGGACCGCCGGGTCGACGGCATCATCGTCACCGGCCGGCGCACGGACCCGCGCCCACCCCTGAGGGGCCTGGACGGCATCCCGGTCGTCTACGCGCTCTCCCCGTCCACCGATCCCTCCGACACCTCGGTGGTCTCGGACGACCGGGGCGGAGCCCATCTGGCAGTCGAGCATCTGCTGGCGACCGGCCGCACCCGCATCGCCCACGTCACCGGCCCCGAACACCACGCGGCCGCCCGCGACCGCGCCCGCCACGCCGTCGACCTGCTGGAGCGCTCCTCGCTCCGACTCGCCACCGGCCGCGTCCACTTCGGGGAGTGGAGCGAGGCCTGGGGGCGCCGGGCCGCCGACGCCGTGCTGCGCACCGCCCCGGACACGGACGCCGTCTTCTGCGGCAACGACCTGATCGCACGAGGCGTCGCCGACGCACTGCGCGAGCGCGGCGTGGACGTACCCGGCCAGATCGCCGTCGTCGGCTACGACAACTGGGACACCATGGCCCTGGCCTGCCGCCCGCCGCTGACCACGATCGACATGGACCTCACCGAGATCGGCCGCATCGCCGCCCTGAAACTGCTGGAGGCCATCGACTCCGAGGCGGTTCCGGGATTGCACACGGTGCCGTGCCGGCTGGTGGTGCGCGAGTCCACCTGACCTCCCCTGCCGCGGCGTTGACGGATACCGCCGGGCTCCCGACGATGATCGGCATGCGTTTCCTACGGCGACTGCGCGGCGACCTCTCCGCAGGAGAGAACCTGGAGCTCTACGTCACGGCGCTGCTGTCCCTGACCCTCGCCGTACTGGGCGTGTTCGACGTGGCAGGCGGCAAGGTCCTCGCCGCCGCCACCCTGGCGACGCTCGCCCTGCTGGCAGGGAGCCTGCTGGGCAGCAGGCGCCAGATCGCCGACCTGGCCGCGGAGGTCCGGGCCGGCCGCTCCGGGGACGTCTCCGCGGCTGACTTCTTCAGCAGGGACAAGCCCGAGGCCGTCGAACAGGTCCGCGCCGCACGGGACATCCGCATCGTCGGCACCACCCTCGCCCGTACCCTGCGAAACCTCGTCGACGAACTGGAGCACCGCGCCACAGCCGGCGCAGTCATCAAGATCGCACTCATCGACCCCACGTCCACGGCACCCGCCGAGGCCGCCCGGCGCAGCACCATCGCCGACCGGCCCGAGGTCTACGAGAACCGGTTGCACCCCTCGATCGACCTGCTCAAGGAGCTCATGGAGAGGCCGGGAGCGGACGGCAGGGTCGAGGTCAGGTTCCTGCCCTTCGTGCCCGCCCACGGACTGATGCTCCTGGATCCCGGACGGTCCAACGGCATCATCTACGTCGACGTGTATTCCCACAGCTCCGCCAGCGGCGACGCCGTGTTCACGGTGCAGCCGGGGCGCGACGGCCACTGGTACGAGCACTTCCAGGCTGAATTCGAACGGGTGTGGGAATCGGGGCGTCCGGCCGGTGCGGCGGACGGCTTTACCCCTGCCCGGTGACGGGTGGGCGAGCTGTTCACCGGACGTTCAGGCAGGCGACAATTTGTTCGGTCCCCAGTGAGTAGGTTCCCTTTCATGGCGACTGCACAAGCAATTGACAACAATCCCGGCGAGCTGAAAGACGTCCCGGGCTGGTTTCCTCCGTTGGACCAGGTCCTGTTCACCTGGTTCCTCGAGCGTCAGGAGACGCGTGGGTTCCGGGGCGACCTGCTGGAACTCGGCGCCTACATGGGCAAGAGCGCGATCCTGCTCGGCCAACACCGCCAGGACGGCGAGGAGTTCACCGTCTGCGACCTCTTCGGCGGTGACGCCCCGGACGGAGCCAACCAGGCCGAGACGGCGAAGTCGTACTCCTCGCTCACCCGACAGGCCTTCGAGCGCAACTACCTCTCCTTCCACGACACCCTGCCCAGGGTGATCGAGGCCCCCACGTCCGTGATCTCGAAGGAAGTGGCCCCCGGCAGCTGCCGCTTCGTCCACATCGACGCCTCGCACCTGTACGAGCACGTCCACGACGACATCGGCGCGGCCCGCGACCTCCTGGTGCCCGACGGGATCGTCGTCCTCGACGACTTCCGCTCCGAGCACACCCCCGGCGTCTCGGTCGCCACCTGGGAGGCCGTGCTCAACCGCGGACTGCGCCCCATCTGTCTCAGCACCCAGAAGCTGTACGGCACCTGGGGTGATCCGCAGCCGGTGCAGGAGGAGCTGCTGGCGATGCTCAGGGACCGCACGGACGTCGGCCTGAGCATCCAGGAGGCCGCGGGGCACTGTCTGGTCCGCACCCGCGCCCAGAAGGGTATGCAGCCGCCGCCCTTCCCGCGCTCCCGGTACTACACGGCGCCCGAGCAGCCCGCATCCCCGGCGCCGGCCCCTGCCACCGCTCCCGCCGCCCCTGCGGCCTCCGCGCGCCGTCGTCCCCGCTCCCGCGTCCGCCGCATCGGCGTGGACCTGCTGCCCCCGATCGTCACCCGGGCGATACGCAGGGCTCTCGCACCCGGCGCTCAGGCGGCCCCGCGGCGTCCGTTCGCGCAGTAGTCCCCCTCGACCTCCGTCGGAGCCCTGGCCGAGGAGACGCTCCGCTAGACCTTCCCGGCCAGGTTCTGCGTGCCGATCACGGAGATGAGATCCAGCTTCTCGGCGGCCTCGGTGCCCGGTTCGGCCGAGTAGACGAGGATGTGCAGGTCGTTCTCCTCCACCCGCAGCAGGTCGCAGTCCAGCGTGAGCACACCCACCTGCGGATGCTCGACGGTCTTGCGCGAGGCCGTCAGCCGGCCGACGACGCCCGCGTCCCAGAGCTCGGCGAACCGCTCGCTCTTCGCACGCAACTCCGTGATGAGGCGCCGTAGTTGACGGTCGGCCGGATAGCGGGCGGCGGTCGTCCGCAGCTCCGCGACCATGCCGACCTGGAAGTCACTCCACTCCTTCGGGGTGTGCCGCACCCGGCTCGGAAACCCGAGGAAGTTGCGCCACACGCCGTTGCGTTCGAACCCGCGCAGGCCGGACGGGTCGCCCATCAGCGCCGCGTACATCGGGTTGGCCAGCAGCAGCGTCATGGCCGCGTCGGAGACCGCGACGGGCGTGTCCACCAGCCGGTCGAGGAGCCGCTGGACGCTGGGCGTGATGAATCCGGGCACCACGTCGGGACCCGGCGGCACCAACTCCGCCAGACGGTACAGATACGCGCGCTCGTCCCCTGACAGCCGCAGCGCCCGGGCCAGCGCCTCGACGACCTGCCCGGAGGGGTTGGCCGCCCGCCCCTGCTCGAGACGCGTGATGTAGTCGACCGAGATCCCGGCCAGCAGGGCGAGCTCCTCGCGCCGCAGACCGGCCGCCCGCCGATGGCCGCCGGAGGGCAGCCCCGCCGCCTCGGGGGCGACCCGGTCGCGCCAGCGCCGTAGCGTCCGTCCGAGTTCCGTCGCCGTCATGCCCCCAGTGAACACCGCGGTCCGCGCATGTGCCTGGTACTCCGAGTCCCAGGAAGCAGGGTCTCCTGGCTGATGGGGGTGGCGCGCCGCAGTCTGGACGCATGACGACAACACTGATCACCGGAGCCAACAAGGGCATCGGCCACGAGACCGCCCGCCAGCTCATCGCCGCAGGTCACACCGTGTACGTGGGGGCCCGCGACGCCGAGCGCGGACGCCGGGCCGCCGAACAGCTGGGCGCCCGCTTCGTCCTGCTCGACGTCACCGACGACGCCACGGTCGAGGCCGCGGCCAAGACCGTCGAGGCCGACGGCGGACTCGACGTACTGATCAACAACGCCGGCATCGAGACCCGCGGCGAGGGGAACAGCGTGCCCACCGCCGAGACCGTGACCGCCGACCAGATGCGCAACACCTTCGAGACGAACGTCTTCGGTGTCGTCCGCGTCACCCACGCCTTCCTGCCCCTGCTGCAGCGCTCGGCCGCGCCGGTCGTGGTCAACGTCAGCAGCGGCCTCGCCTCACTGACCCACCTCTCCGACCCGGACCACCCCGCGCACTTCTACCCGGGCGTCGCCTACCCGTCGTCCAAGGCCGCGGTCAACATGCTCACCGTGCAGTTCGCGAAGGCGTTCCCGAACATGCGGATCAACGCCGTCGAGCCCGGCTTCACCAAGACGGACCTCAACGGCAACACCGGCACCCAGACCGTCGAGCAGGCCGCCCGAATCATCGTGCACATGGCACAGACCGGCCCCGACGGCCCGACCGGCGGCTTCTTCGACATCAACGGCCCGCTGCCGTGGTGATGACGTCTCCACGCCGCGTATGCGCAACCAAGTGGTTGCGCATACGTCAGGGATGTGCAACCGTTTGGTAGCGCATTCGGATGAGACGAGGTTGCCGTGATTCCCGACTCCATCGAACGGACCATCGTGATCAACGCTTCCGTGGAACGGGTCTGGTCGGTGTTGACCGAACCGGCCTTCCTGGGGGAGTGGTTCGGCAACGGGGAACCCGTGAAGATCGACCTGCGGCCGGGCGGGCTGCTGCTGTTCGACCACGGTGTCCACGGTGCCATCCCTGCCCGTGTCGAGACGGTCGAGCCGCCGCACACCTTCTCCTGGCGCTGGTCGCAAGGAGCCGCAGGCGAAGAACCGACGGACTCCAACGCCACGCTCGTCAAGTTCACCCTCGTCGCGGATGAGGCATCGGCGGGTACCCGGCTCACGATGACCGAGACCGGCTTCGCGCGCCTCGGACTGCCGGCCGACGAGGCGGCCGACCGCCACCGCGCGAACAGCCTGAACTGGCCCGGCAAGCTCGACCGCCTGTGCACCCAGTGCGAGCACATCCGGGCATGACCGGCACGCACGACGGCGACCGGGCCCCCGAGGACGTCCTGCTGGCGCTGGCCGACCCCATGCGCCGGCAGATCCTCAGCGCCCTCGTCCGTGAAGGCGGCGCGACGTCCACTTCGCTCGCCGCGACCCTCCCCGTCACCCGCCAGGCGGTGGCCAAGCATCTGGCCGTCCTCGACCGCGCGGGCCTGGTCCGCGGCCACCGCACCGGACGGGAAGTCCGCTACGAACCGCACCTGCAACCGCTCGAACGCACGACCCGCTGGCTGAACGCCCTCGCCGCACAGTGGGACCGCCGCCTCGACGCGATCAAGGACCTCGCGGAGCGGGAAGAACCGTCTTGAACGGGCGTACGCCAACGCGCCACCGTGCAGGAGCCGGCCGCCGCGGTGCTCGCCGTCCACACGCCGCCGTACCGGACGGACTCGGCAGGGAGGCCGTACTGCGCCTGGCGGGGGCCGTGGAGCAGGGCTCGGAGCATCCGCTGGGACGCGCGATCGCCGCGCACGCCCGGCGGGAACTGAATCAACGGCTGTCCGAGGTGGGGGAGTTCGGTGCAGTGCCGGGACGGGGCGTCCAGGGCCGGGTCGAGGGACGATGGGTCGAAGTGCTCGCTCCGCAGGACGAGTTGCCCGCAGGGCTGGCGGTGGATGAAGCCGCCGCTCACACACCGGTGCTGGTGCACGTGGACGGTCGTGCCGAGGCGCTCATCGAGGTCGGGGACGTCGTACGACCGGGCAGCTACCGGGCCGTGGACCGGCTACGGCGCCTGGGCGTGCGCCCGGTACTTGCCACCGGTGACCGGGAGGCCCCCGCCCAGGCCGTCGCGAAGGCCCTGGGCATCGAAGAGGTGCACGCCCGCTGCACCCCCGAGGACAAGGCCCGCCTCGTACGGGATCTGCAGGAGCAGGGCTGCCGGGTCGCGGTCGTCGGCGACGGCGTGAACGACGCCGCCGCTGTTCGAGAGACGCCGCCCCACAATTCCCGCGTGCCGCCGGGAGTGCGGAGATAGCCTCGGCGCTGTCAGGGTCCGAGGGGGAGGGGTAGGGCTATGCAAGGGCAGGACTGGATCGAACGTGCGGGGGAGCTGTTCGAAGCGGCGATGTTCGGCGGAGACACGTCCGCGCTGGACCGGTCGGATGAGCTGCTGGACTCGGTCGAGGCGCCGCTTGCCATGGCACGGGGCAAGGTGCTTCACGTCCGCTTCCTGAACGAGCGCGAAGAGAACCCCCAGGAGCTGGTGCTGTTCGAGCGCGCGGCCGAGTTGTACGAGCGTCTGGGGGATGCGTCGGGTGAGGCGGCAGCGTTGTTCTGGATCGGCTGCTGGCACCAGGTGGTCAAGGGCGACGGCGTCGCCGGCAGGCCGTACTTCGAGCGGTCGTACGCGCTGGCGAAATCCGTCGACGACCGGATGACCATGTCCTATGCGGTTCGGCATCTCGGCTTCACCGACAAGGATGCAGGCCGCTTCGATCAGGCCCGCGAGCGGTTGACCGAATCGGTGACACTGCGCCGTGAGATCGGCTTCCGGCCCGGGGAAGCAGCCGGCCTGGTGGCACTGGCCTACTTCGCAGCCGAAACCGGCGACCCGGCGGCGGCGACCCTTCGCCTTGACGAGGCGCAGTCGGTCGCCGAGAGCTGCGGTGCCAAGGCCGTGTTGGGGTGGATCGAGCAAGCCCGCACGCACATCCGTTCCTAGGCTCTGACTGGGAAGCGCTGGTCACAGCAGACTGCCCACGTCGGGCGTAAGGCTCACCCGTACCTCGTCTTCAACGGCGACTGACGCCTGGCGACAAAACGGGCTTAGGTGAATATTCGGTGCTTGCCGCTCGTACTCATGGGTGCGATGAGCGATCGGAGGTGCCGGCTCATGACCGTCGACCACCGGCAGATCCAGGACTTCTCCCTCGGGCATGCAAGCAGCACGCTGCGGGTGACCCGGCGCGGACTGGAGATCGCGCTGGGAGCGCTCTGGCTGGTGGACGGGGTGCTGCAGTTCCAGCCGTCCATGTTCACCCGGGGCTTCTTCGTGGACACACTGGGCATGGCGAACATGGGGCTGCCCGGGCCCGTGGCGACGGTGGAGTACGACCTGACGAGCATGCTGGCCGCACACCCCGCGCTGTGGAACGCGCTGTTCGCCTCGCTGCAGGTCGCGCTCGGCGTGGGCCTGCTGTGGCGGCGCACCGCCCGTCCGGCCCTGGCCCTGTCTATCCTGTGGGCGCTGGGGGTGTGGACCGTCGGCGAGGGCTTCGGCGGCCTGTTCATGGGCGGTACCGACCTGCTGACCGGTGCCCCGGGTGCGGCACTGCTCTATGCGCTGGTCGCCCTGATGCTGTGGCCGCGAACCGACCGAACAGGGCCGAGCATCGCGGACGGCGGGGTGCTGGGCGGTGTGGCGGCGCGCTGGGTGTGGCTGCTGCTGTGGATCGGCACGGCGGCACTTGAGCTGGAACCCGCCGCCCATGTGCCCGCTGCCCAGCTGTCCAACACCGGCGAGGAAGAGCCGGCCGTGATTGCCGCCGTCAACCATGCGGTCGGCGGGCTGGTCGCTGGATGGGCGGCGGGGTTCGTCGTCGTCCTCGGGCTGCTCCAGGTCGCCGTCGGCGTGGGTCTCCTGGCCGTTCGCACGCGACGCCCGGCGCTGTCGGCCGGCATAGCGCTGGCCGTCACCACCGGTCTGCTCGGCCAGGACCTCGGCGGACTGCTCACCGGCCACGCCACCGACCCGGGCACCGGCCCTCCACTGGTGCTGTTCGCCCTGACGCTGTGGCCTCGCGCGATCATGGACGTCGGGCCGGAGTCCCGCCGAGTTCCCGCCGATCTCCATGGTCTGGATCACACGGTGTGAATTGAGTGGAGGCGCCTGTGCGTTTCCGTACCCCTGCATGACGAGTGACGCCCGGATGCAAGGATGAGGCGCCATGACAGCAGGGTGGTGTTCTCGCACGGTACGGGCCGCGGTGTTCGCGGCCGTCTGCGTGCTGCTCGCCGCCCTGGGCCACACCCTGATGTCCGGCAGCGACGTGCCCGCCTGGGCGCTCGCCGCCGGAACGGGCGCGACCGGGTCCGTCGGCTGGTGCCTGGCGGGGCGGGAGCGTGGGCTGCCGTTGATCGTGACGGTCGTGGTCGCCGTCCAGACGGTGCTGCACGAGGCGTTCTCGCTCGCCCAGTCGGTGACCGGGGCGTCCGGCCCGTCGGTCTCCATGGACATGAGCGGCATGGGCTCGATGCACATGGATCCCATGGACATGGCCCACATGGATCACATGGATCACATGGGTCACGCAGCGGCCGACACTTCGCCGTCGGCGGGCATGCTCCTCGCCCACCTTCTGGCCGCGCTGCTGTGCGGGCTGTGGCTGGCGTACGGCGAGAAGGCCGCCTTCCGTATCCTCCGGGCCGTCGCGGGATGGCTGGCCGCACCGCTACGGCTGCTGCTCGCCCTGCCGGCCACCCCGGAGCGCCCGCGTCGACACCTGAGGCGCCGCCGCTCGGACCGCGAGCCCCGTCTCCTCCTTCTCGTCGACGCGATCACCTCTCGGGGCCCTCCCATGGGGACTGCTGTCGCCTGACGACAGCCGGCTTCCCGAGGCTGCCCGTGCGCGCCTCGGGCCACGGCCGTACAGCCGCACCGGCGCCGTAGCGCCCTCGTGCCGTAGGCCGTACCCCCACTCACCGGACCGCTCGCGCCCTCGTGCGCCCCGGTCCGGATCACGGTCGACCTGAGAAGGACACCAGGTGATTACCTCTGCCTTGCCGACCACGCGCGCCCCACAGGACGGAACGGCGGCGCTCGACGAGTCGATCACGGCCTGGGCCCTCGCCGCCCGGGGCGGCGATGCGGACGCCGTCGAGCACTTCGTGCGCGCCCTGCAGCGCGATGTCCAGCGCTACGTCGCCCACTTGTGCGCCGATCCGCAGGCGGTGGACGACCTCGCGCAGGACACGTTCCTGCGCGCACTCGGCAGCCTGCACCGCTTCGAGGGCCGCTCCTCGGCGCGTGCGTGGCTGTTGTCCATCGCCCGCAGGGCCGTCATCGACAGCTACCGCCACGCCGCAGCCCGGCCCCGCCTCTCCGACGCAGCGGACTGGCAACTGGCCGTCGAACTGTCCCAGCCGCGCGACCTGCCCGGCTTCGACGACGGCATCGCCCTGCTGGACCTGCTGGCCGCGCTGCCCGACGAGCGCCGGGAGGCGTTCATCCTCACCCAGTTGGTCGGTCTCCCGTACGCGGTGGCCGCCGAGGTCAGCGACTGCCCGATCGGCACGGTCCGCTCCCGCGTGGCCCGCGCCCGGGCCAGTCTCATGGACCTGCTGGAGGCCGCGGAGGGGCCCGCCGTGCCGACGGCGGTCTGACGCGTCGTAGCAGGGTGCCGGGGCGATCGCCCCGGCACCCTCGGCGCCGAGCCCCTCCTCCGCCGCCCGCTCCGGGACACCCGCCCGTCAGTCGACAACTGCCGGGAACTCTCGGCCACACGCCGACGGCTCGTCCGGATCACCTACTCGGCTCGGCCCCTCGCGAATGACGACGGCGCCCGACCCACCGCCGGCGCCGTGGAGCGCCGAACCGGTGCCGGGCCGGCGGTGGCGAAGCCGCGGACCCTCCGCGCCGGCCTCCAGGTGTCCTCAAGCTCAGGAGTCCTTCTCCGTCGCGGACATCTGTGGGCGTGGACAGGCAGCTGCCGGTATCACTGACCGCTGCGTCGCAGCCGCACGCGATACGAGTAGTGCTCGGGCAGGAAGTGGCTGATGGCCAGTTCGACGAGCTGTCCGGCGACCGTCTGGTAGACACGGTCGATGCGCAGCAGGGCGCGGCCCGGTTCACAGCCCAGGTGCCCGGCGATCTCCGACGAGGCCTCCGCGACGGTGATGCTCTGCTCGGCCTCGGCGATCGCTTCGGGCAGCCGCTGGTCGAGCAGGCCGATGACGGTGAAGGCGTTCGGTGTGCCGGGTAGCGTCAACTCGTCGACGGACTGCAGCAGTTGGCCGATCGCGGGCGGCAGCCAGACCGACGTGTGGCAGAACGCGATGTCGTCGTGCAGCCGTAGAAAAGCCAGCTTGTGGACCCGGTCCGTGTTCAGGCCCAGTCGTCCGGCCGCGTCGACGTCGACCCGTCGGTGCAGGGGCGTGACGACGTCCATCCGGGTGTCGATGGACAGGCCCATCAGGTCCTCCACCGAGCCGAACTGGCGCAGGTACTGCTCCTCACGGGGAGTGGCGAACGTGCCGCGCCCCGGCACCCGGTAGACCAGTCCCTCGGCCACGAGGTCCTGGAACGCCCGGCGCACGGTCTGCCGGCTCACCCCGTAGGTCTCGGCCAGCTCCGCCTCGGTGGGCAGGCGGACGCCGTCCGGGTAGTCGTGCCGCAGGACCGCCGCCCGCAACTCTCTCCCGAGCCGCGAGTACGTGCTCTCCCGCTGCGGTTGCTCAGCCATCGAGACCGCCCCTCGCCACCAACTGCGCCGCGATCACGTTCCGTTGGATCTCGTTCGTACCCTCGCCGACGATCATCAGGGGTGCGTCGCGGAAGTACCGCTCCACGTCGAACTCGGTGGAGTAGCCGTAACCTCCGTGGATCCGTACGGCGTTGAGCGCGATCTCCATGGCCGTCTCCGACGCGAACAGCTTGGCCATGCCCGCCTCCATGTCGACCCGGCGCCCGGCGTCGGCCTCCCGGGCCGCGTACAGCGTCAGTTGGCGGGCGGCCGTGAGCTTGGTCGCCATGTCGGCGAGGTAGTTGCCGATGGACTGGTGACGCCAGATCGGCTTGCCGAACGACTCCCGTTCCTGGGCGTAGCGCAGCGAGTCCTCCAGGGCCGCCCGCCCCACGCCGAGGGCACGGGCGGCGACCTGCAGCCGTCCGGTCTCCAGCCCCTTCATCATCTGGGCGAAGCCGTGGCCCTCCTCGCCGCCCAGCAGGGCGTCGGCCGGTACGCGGTAGTCCTCGAAGGACAACTCGCAGCTCTCGACGCCCTTGTAGCCGAGTTTGGGCAGATCGCGGGAGACGACGAGACCCGGGCTGTGCTCGGCGAGCAGGACCGAGATGCCCGTACGGCGGGGACTGGCGGCCGGGTCGGTCTTGCACAGCAGCGCGATCAGGCCGGCGCGGCGGGAGTTGGTGATCCAGGTCTTCGCCCCGTTGACGACGTACTCCCCGCCCTCGCGTCGGGCGACGGTCGTCATCGCCTGGAGGTCCGAGCCGCCGCCCGGCTCGGTGAGCGCCATCGTGGCGCGCACCGCCCCGGTCGCCAGCCTCGGCAGATACCGCTGCTTCTGCTCCTGCGTGCCGTACAGCACCAGGAGTCTGGAGACGACGGTGTGCCCGCCCATCGCCCCGGCCAGGCTCATCCAGCCGCGCGCGAGTTCCTCGGTGACGAGTACGAAGCACGGTGTGGAGACCGGGTTGCCGCCGTACTCCTCCGGGACGGCCAGGCCGTAGATGCCGAGTTCCTTCATCCGCTCGATGAGGTGCTCGGGATAGGTGTCGGCGTGCTCCAGCTGCTGGACGACGGGCTTGACGTCCTTGTCGACGAACTCCCGCACGGTCCGGACGACAAGGCGTTCGTCGTCGGTGAGGATGTCCAGGACGCTCATGGGGCGCAACTCCGCATCGTCGGGGGTCAGATGACGGCGTCGGCGCGCAGCGCCCGGATGTCGTCGGGGGAGAGGCCGAGGCCGGTGAGGATCGTGTCCGTGTGCTCGCCCACGGCCGGTACGGGATCCATGCGCGCGGGGATGCCCGCGAGGTCGGCCGGTGGGAGCAGTGCCTGCACGGTCGCGCCGGGCACGGCCACCTCGCGCCAGCGCTCGCGGGCGGCCAGCACCGGATGGTCCAGGAACTCGGCGACGTCGTTGACCCCGGCGCAGGCGATGCCGATGTCCTCGAGGTCCTTGAGGATCTCCTCGGCGTCGGAGCGGGCGCAGCGCTCGGCGACGATCGCGTTGATCTCGTCGCGGTGTGCGACGCGGTCGGAGCCGGTCGTGAAGCGCGGATCCTTCGTCAACGCCGGCCGGCCGAGGAAGTCGGCGCACAGGACGGCCCACTCGCGCTCGTTCTGGATGGAGAACAGCACCTGCTTGCCGTCGGCCGTCGTGAAGGCGCCGTACGGTGCGATGGTGGCGTGCTGGGTGCCGAGCCGGGCGGGCTGACTGCCGCCGTAGCGCGTGTAGTTCGCGGGCTGGCCCATCCACTCCGCGAGCGCCTCGAACAGGGACACCTCCACCGGGTGCGTCCGGCCGGTGGTGGCCCGGGTGTACAGGGCGGTGAGGACGCCTGTGTACGCGTACATCCCGGCGGCGATGTCGGCCACGGAGATCCCGACACGCGCGGTCTCGTCCGCGGTTCCGGTGAGTGAGACCAGGCCGGTCTGGCACTGCACCAGCAGGTCGTACGACTTGCGGTCGGCCCACGGACCGCTCGTGCCGTAGCCGGAGATCGTGCACGGGATCAGCCGCGGGTAGCGGTCCGCGAGCGCATCCACGCCGAGGCCCAGTCTGTCCACGGCGCCCGGCGCGAGATTCTGTACGAACACATCCGCGTCGTCGAGGAGTTGGCGCAGGATCTCCATGCCCCGCGGGTCCTTCAGGTCCAGCGTGAGGGACTCCTTGGAGCGGTTGAGCCAGACGAAATAGCTGGAGTGGCCGTGCACCGTCGTGTCGTAACGGCGCGCGAAGTCGCCCTCGCCCGGCCGCTCCACCTTGATGACCCGGGCGCCGAGATCGGCGAGCTGCCGGGTGGCATAGGGAGCGGCCACGGCCTGCTCCAGGCTGACCACCGTGATGCCAGACAGGGGGAGCTGATCCACCGTCATGCCTCCTGCCCCGCGTAGGGGATGTACGGGAAGTGCTTCCGCGGCAACTCGGCTGCGCCCGCCCACGTCAGCCCGTCCAGCAGCACCGGTACGTCCGGACCGCGTGCACCGGGCGGCAGCGCCGACAAGTCGAGCACGTGCGCCATGGCCGCCCAGCGTGCCGAGTCCGGCAGGGGAGCGGTGAGGCGGGGCGGGGGGTGAGCACGCTCGGCGAGCGCCGGGTCGTCCCGCGTCGCGCGGTACGCGTGGGCCCACTGGGCGCGGGCTATGGTCAACGGTCCCCCAGGGGATTGGGCACCTGCCTCTGCCAGATTTGTACGGCCAAATCTGTGGCAGTGTCAATGCTGCCGTCAGCTCGTGACCTGTGTCTTAGTGCACCCTCGTGATGTGTCGGGGCAGACATCGGGGCCCGGGCGGGACTTTGTACAGAACAATGCGGGCGCGCTGGGAGCCAGGCGGCATCGCCGCCGGTGTCAGCGCCGCGTCAGTGTTTGCCCGATGCCCGTCAGCGTTGCGTCATGAGCCGGCGGATCAGCGGGGCGGGCCGGCATAGCGTCATCGGTGCGTCCCGTTCCGCCTCCCCGCATGCGGGGCGCCCAGCCACTCGCCCGACCCGGGCCCACTCGGGTCACCGCCCCCTGGAGGCGTCCCATGGCAGACATCCTGTCCGGCGAAGACCCGGAACCCTCTGATCCGTTCCCGGTCGGACCACTGTTCGTTCCCGTCCGGCCGGGACCCTCGGGGTGTGTGACGCGTGTCTTCCGCACACCTCTCGGCGACCGTACGGCCGTCGCCTTCACCTCCGAGAGTCGGCTGACCGCGACGCTCGGCCCCGGACAGGCGTGGGTCAGGCTCGCCGAGCCGGCTCTGCGCGCGCTGACCCAACCGCTCGGCGTCACCACCGTCACGGTGGATCCCCAGTTCACGGCCCGGGCCGCCCGGCCGGTGAACCCCGTCGTTCCCACGCTCGCTGTACGCGTCGGCTGAGAGAGGACACGATGACCACGCTTCACGACAGTTCCGTCAGTCCCATGGACGGCGACCTCTCGGTCTGGCCCGCGTCCACCACCGAGACCCGGCCGGGCGACCTGGCAGTCGGCGGGGTACCGCTCGCCGAGATCGCCGATCGCTTCGGCACACCCGTCTACGTCCTCGACGAGGCCGAGGTCCGCGACCGCTGCCGTGCCTATCGCAACGCCTTCCCCGACACCGAGATCCTCTACGCGGCCAAGGCGTTCCTGTGCCGCGCAATGATCCACTGGATGGACGAGGAGGGCCTCGGGCTCGACGTCTGCTCGGCCGGTGAACTGGAGCAGGCCGTCATGAGCGGGTTCCCGCCCGAGCGGATCGTGCTCCACGGCAACGCCAAGTCCCCACGCGACCTGGAATCGGCGTTGCGCCTCGGCGTGGGCCGCATCGTCATCGACAGCCCGTCGGAGATCGCCCGGCTGGCCGCCGCCGTCGGGCCACAGGGCCACCAGAAGATCATGGTCCGTGTGGTGCCCGGTATCAGTGCCGGCGGCCACGACAAGATCCGCACCGGTACCGAGGACCAGAAGTTCGGCCTCAGCATCTCCGACGGGTACGCCCAGCACGCGATCGCCCGGACACTCGACCAGCCGCAGCTCGAACTCACCGGCCTTCACTGCCACTTGGGCTCGCAGATCACGAGCGTCAAGCCGTATCTGGCCGCCGTGCGGCGCATCGTGGGCCTCATGGCCCGCCTGCACGAGCAGCACGGTCTCGTCCTGCCCGAGCTCGACCTCGGCGGCGGCCACGGCATCGCCTACCGCTCCGGTGAGCAGGCGCTGGATCTGACCACCCTGGCCCGCAAGGTCCGCACCGAGCTGACCGAGGCATGCGCGGCGGCCGGGCTGGCCGTTCCCCGCCTGATCATCGAACCGGGGCGGGCCATCGCCGGACCCGCGGGCATCGCTCTCTACCGCGTGCTCGTCGTCAAGCGCACCGCAGGTCGCACGTACGTCGCCGTCGACGGCGGCATGAGTGACAACCCGCGCCCGGCCCTCTACGGAGTGCACTACGCGCTCCGTCTCGTCGGCCGACACACCACCGACCGGGCGCCGGTCACTGTCGTCGGCCGGCACTGCGAGGCCGGCGACGTGCTCGCCGCCGACGTCGAACTCCCCGCGGACGTACGCCCCGGAGACCTGCTCGCCGTCCCCGTCGCCGGCGCCTACCACCTCTCCATGGCCTCCGGCTACAACCTGGTCGGCCGCCCACCCGTCGCCGCGGTGTGCGACGGCCGCGCCCGGCTTCTCGTGCGCCGTGAGTCGCTGGACGACATCCGCAGCCGCGACGTGGGTCTCTGAGGCCTGTTGCAGAAGTCGCGCCGTCCCCGCGCCCCCGGGGAAACTCAGTTCACGTCAGCAGAGAAGCGAGCTTGCTCCAGGCCTCCCTCGGGAGGGACTCCCGCGATGGCGTGCTGCCGTCCACGATGTTCAGGGCCACATGGTCCGCTCCGGCGGCGATGTACTCGTCGATGCGGGCGCGGATCTGTGTTTCGTCGCCCCAGGCGTAGACCGCGTCGATGAGACGGTCGCTGCCGCCGTTCGCCAGGTCGTCCTCCGTGAAGCCGTTGCGGAGGAAGTTGTTGGTGTAGTTGGGGAGGGTGAGGTACAGGGCGAGGTAGTCGCGGGCCACGGCGCGGGCTCGGGCCGGTTCGGACTCCAGGACGACCTTCAGCTCCGGTGCCAGCAGCGGGGCGTCGCCCAGGCGCTCGCGGGACGCGGCCGTGTGGTCGGCGGTGACCAGGTACGGGATGGAGCCGGCGGCGCGTTCCCGGGCGAGGTCGATGGACTTGGGGCCGAGGGCCGCAAGGAGGCGGCGGTCGGCGGGCTGGCCCGCTTCGTCCAGGGCGTCCAGGTAGGACACCAGGGCCGAGTAGGGACGTCGGTACTGCTCCGCGAACTTGGCGTGGCTGACGCCGAGGCCCAGGGCGAAGCGGCCGGGGTGCGCGGAGTCCAGCTCGCTGAAGCTCGTGGCGGAGGCGGCGGGCTCGTGCTCCCAGATGCTCTGGATGCTGGTGCCGACCACGATCCGGGAGGTCGCCTCGAGCAGCGGGGCGGCGTCGCGGGCGGAGGCGTTGCCGCCGAGCCAGAGCGCGCCGTAGCCCAGTTCCTCCAACTCTGCTGCCACCTCGGCGAGTTCACCGTTGCGGGACGGGTCCCCGAAGTGCAGGGCCCTGCTCCAGATGCCGTAACGTCCGACGGTTTCCTTCAGGTTGGCGGTCATGAGCGGCGTTTCCCTCCGGTCGGTGTGCGTGGGAGCCGTACACCGGTGGCAACCGGAGGGTGCCGCCGGATCTTCCCGTCAGCCTTCGGGAAGCCGCGGCGCTGCTACCGTGGCCGTCATGTCCAACGAGCCGCCCGGCCTGCGGGCATCGCATGAGGACCGCGACCGGGTCGTGGAGGTGTTGCGGGTCGCCGCCGGGGATGGCCGACTCAGCGCCGAGGAACTGGACAGCCGGCTGGAAAGCGCGCTGACGGCCCGGACGCTCGGCGAGTTGGCCGAGCTCACGACCGACCTGCCCCGCACGCCCGCGATGAAGGGCAAAGACCTCCTCGTCGTCGAACAACACGGCGGCAAGTACGTGCGGGACGGACGCTGGTCGGTACCCGAGCGCATCGAGCTGCGCACGCAATTGTGCCGCGTCACCTTCGACTTCACGCACGCGGTGACCACCTCGGACGTCCTGCGGATCGAGACGGAGATGGCACACGGCAAGCTGGTTCTCGTCGGCTCGTCCGACCTGGTGATCGACACCGACGGGCTCAACCTCACCTACTCCAAGCTGAAGCTCCGCTCCAGGAAATCCGCTGACGCTCCGCGCCTGCGCATCGAACTCGTCGGAAGGCTCGTGCACGCGAAGGTCGTCGAGAAGCGGCGGTGACCGCCCCTCGTGGCGCGGGCAGGCTGCGCGCAGGGTGCCGACGCGCCCTCCCGGGACGCGCTTGCGTGCAGCTCGGGAAGGGCGCGGCAAGATCCGTGACTCAGATGTCCCGCCTGGGATCGCACAGCACCATCACCGCGCGGGCGACCAGTTCGCCCGCGCCGCCGAGTTCCCTCCGGTAGCGGCCCGTTGTGCCTCGTACCGTCTCCGCGAAGGCCGGATCGGCGGGGCGGGCCGGGGGCGGGAGTTCCTGGGCCATCGCGCGGCGGCGTGCGAGGAGCGCGATGATCTCGTCGTCGAGGCGCTCGATCTGGTCGAGTGACGGGTCCGTCGTCAGGCCGGCCGCGTGGTTCGTCATCAGAAGGGCTCTCCGTTTCGCCGGCGGGAGCCGGATCGCGGCTCCCGTCCGTCCTCATCGCAGTTGGTCCTTCATCACCCTGCCCGCCGCGATGAGCGGCAACTCCTCACGGAACCCGGCGGATCGGGGCCGGCGGCTCAGGCCGCTTCGTCGACGCTCGGCTGCGCCATCTCCGCGGGGCCCGCGACACGGCGGGGCAGCAGCAGCGGGGTGGCCAGGACGAGGACGCCGGCGACGGCGATGGCTGCGCGGGGGCCGGTCAGGCCGGCCAGCAGGCCCCACAGGGCGGTCATCGCGGCGGTCGTCGCCTTGGTGGTGACCGACCACGCGGAGAGCGTGCGCGCCACCCGGCCCGGGTCCGTCTGCCGCAGCCGAATGGTGGAGTACACCGGGTTGAAGACGGCACAGGACACGATCACGCCCAGCTCCACGACCATCACGAGCACCAGCCCCGCCGTGCCGCGCCCGACGAAGGCGAGGCCGATCGGCCAGCACGCGCGCAGCGTCCCCGCGACGAGCAGCACGCGGCGCTCTCCGAACCGCGGCACCAGCCGGCGGGCCAGCCGTGAGCCGATCAGGCCGCCGATACTGGGTACGGAGAAGGCCAGACCGTACTGCCAGGCCGCGAAGCCGAGATCGCCGACCATCAGCACGGCGAGCAGCGGAAGCGACACCATGATCAGGGCGTTGTAGAGCACCGTGTTGAAGAACATCGGTCGCAGCGTCGGATGGGCCAGGATGTAGCGCCATCCTTCGAGCAGGCTGCCGCCCGGTGCCTGCCCGGGCGCCGAGGCCGGCCGTACGGGATGGGGCTCGGTCCCGCCGATCGCTCGGATCCCGACGGCCGACAGCAGGAAGCTCACCGCATTGGCCACGACGGTCATCACCGGCCCGAACAGGCCCATCGCGGCCCCGCCCAGGGGCGGCCCCAGAATGGTCGCGGTCCACTGGGTCGCCTCGAACCGCGCGTTCGCGGCGAGCAGGTCCTCGGGCGGCAGCAGCGATTTGACGAAGGCCCCGCTTGCCGCGGTGAAGCTGATGTCGGCCGCGCCGACGACGATCGACACAACCAGAAGTTGTACGAAGGTGAGCGCGCCGAGCGCGAACGCGACCGGAATGCTCAGCAACACCCCACACCGGACCAGGTCCATGGACATCATCACGGGCCGCTTGTGGCGGAACTCCATCCACGGTCCGAGCGGCGTCGCCACCGCCGCCCCCACCGCGAGCCCGGCCGCCGACAGCACCGCCACCTCGGTCGCCCCGGCATGCAGCACGATCACCGCTATCAGCGAGAACGCGTCGAAGGCGAGCCATGTCCCGATCGCGCTGACGGTGTACGCCCCCCACAGCCATCCGAACTGCCGCCCCAACGCCTGCCCGCCCCGCATGCCCGGCCTCCCCGTGCCGCCCGATCCCGACCGGCGACATCAAAGCCGGTCACGCGGGCCGGGGGCAAACAACCGACGCGCCGGTCGCCCGACAACCTGAAGTTGTGGGACCAGCGGCAACAGGGCGTTGTAGAAAAGGGCGCGTGGACATCGACGCAGTGCGTACTTTCGTGGCCGTCGCGGACGCCGGACAGTTCCGGGAAGCGGCCCTCGGCCTGGGCGTCACCCAGCAGGCCGTCTCCAAGCGGGTCGCCGCGCTGGAGAAGGACCTCGGCGCGCGGCTGTTCACCCGCACTGCGCGTGGCGCCCAGCTCACCGTCGACGGCCAGGTCTTCCTGCCCCACGCCCGCGAACTCCTGCAGGCCGAGGAGCGCGCCGCTGCCTCCGTACGGCCCGGCCGCCGTGCCCTGCGCGTCGACGTGATCGGCCGCCGGCTCGCCCCGGCCGATCTGATCCGGGACTTCCACCGCGCCCACCCCGACTCGGCCCTCGACGTCGTCACGCTCTTCGACGCCGACGCGGCGATCTCCGCGGTGCGGTCCGGCACCATCGACGCGTCCTTCCGCGCGCTCACGTTTCCCGCGCGTCAGCTGCCCGAGGGCATCGGGGCGGCCCGCGTCCACGACGAGCCCCTCGAACTCCTCACCGGCCCCCGGCACGCGCTTGCCTCCTGCCGCGCCGTCACCCCGGCCCAGCTGTCCGGCCACCGGATCTGGATGCCCGGCAACGTGGCGGGCACCGAATGGGCCGCCTATTACGACGACCTGGCCGCGGCCTTCGGCTTCACCATCGAGGTCACCGGTCCCGACTTCGGCACCGAACCGCTCCTCGACACCATCGCCGACTCCTCGCTGCTCGCTACTTTCGTCGGCGTACAGACCCGGATGGTCTGGCCGGCCGACCACGACCTGCGCCGTATCCCCGTGCGCGACCCCACGCCCGTCTACCCGCACTCGCTGATCTGGCGCGCCGACAACCCGCATCCGGCGCTGGCCTCGCTCCGCGCCCACCTCGGCACCGCGCGACGGGACACCGACACCTGGACCCCGAAGTGGGCCCAGTGACGGCCAGTTGAGGGCGTCCGGGTCGGGGCCGGTGCGCAGCCCCCGGCCCAGGGCGGCGATCGCGGCCTGCTCCTCGTCGCCGAGGGCGAAGTCGAAGAGGTCGATGTTCTCGCGGATGAGGGCGGGTGTGACGGCCTTCGGGATCACCACGTTGCCGAGCTGAAGGTGCCGGCGCGGCACCACCTGCGCCGGCGACCTGCCGTACCGCTCGGCGATCTCCGTCAGTGCGGGCTCGGTCGGCACCGCGCCCTGCACCGGCGGACTCCAGGCCGCCGTGGCGATGCCCAGGTGGCCGTGGAGGGCGCGCAGTTCACGCTGCTGGAGGCCGGGTGCGGTTCGATCTGGTTGCCGGCCCGCACCAGTGCACTGCCCATTGGTGATCAGTGCCGTGCGGCGGCCGGGATGTGCTCGGCGGGTGCGGACGCGGCCACGACCCGGCCCGCCGGACGGGTGCGGCGGTCGAGGGAGGCCGCCAGGAAGGACAGGAGCAGCGCGCTGCCGGCCAGCAGGGCGCCGACCCAGTTAGGTGCCGTGTAGCCGAGCCCGGCCGAGATGACGAGACCGCCGAGCCAGGCGGACAGCGCGTTGCCGAGGTTGAAGGCACCGATGTTGGCTGCGGAGGCCAGAGTCGGGGCGGCTGAGGCCTGGTCGAGCACCCACTTCTGCAGCGGGGGCACCGAGGCGAAGCCCAGCGCACCGATCAGCGTCAGCGTGATGGCGGCGAGAACCTTGTTGTGGGCGGTCGCCGTGAACAGCAGCAGCGCCAGGGACAGCGCACCGAGCGCGGTGAACAGCATGGGCATGAGGGCGCGGTCGGCGAACCGGCCGCCCACCAGGTTGCCCAGGAACATCCCGGCCCCGAACAGCACCAGCAGCCAGGTCACCGCACCGGCCGAGTAACCGGCGACCTCGGTCATCATCGGCGTGATGTAGGTGATCGCGGCGAACACCCCGCCGAAGCCGAGGACCGTCATCGCCATCGCGATCCACACCTGCACATTGCGGAAGGCCGCGAATTCGGTACGGATGGTGCCGGACTCCGGGCGGCCCGGCTCGGGCACCAGCTTCGCCACCCCGACGAGACCCGCCACGCCGAGCGCGGCGACAGCGGTGAAGGTGACCCGCCACCCGGCGGCCTGGCCGATGTACGTGCCCAGCGGGACGCCCACGACATTGGCGACGGTCAGGCCCGTGAACATCAGGGAGATCGCGGACGCCTTCTTCTCCGGCGCGACCAGGCCGGCCGCGACCACGGAGCCGATGCCGAAGAACGCACCGTGCGCGAGAGAGGCGATCACCCGGCCGGCGAGCATCACGCCGAAGGTGGGGGCGAACGCGGACAGGGTGTTGCCCACCACGAACAGGCCCATGAGGAACATGAGCATCTTCTTGCGGGAGACCTTGGTGCCCAGGACCGTCAGCAGGGGCGCGCCGAACACGACGCCCAGGGCGTAGCCGGAGACGAGCCAGCCGGCGGTGGGGATGGAGACGCCGAAGTCACCCGCGACCTCGGGCAGCACGCCCATGATCACGAATTCCGTGGTGCCGATCCCGAAGGCCCCGATGGCCAGGGCCAGGAGGGCGAGAGGCATGGGAACTACCTTCCAGGCGATTGCGTGTAACGCTTACAGGCGTCGACAATAGTTGCAGACGCGCGATAAACGCAACCGCATCGAATGGCTTGAGCGGGTAGTAGGTGTCTGCAAGTATCGGGTAGTAGGTGTCTGTAAGTATTTGGTCAAGTGAAAACCCCCGCAGCGCTCCGGCGGCGGGGGTCTCGGTGTGTCAGGCAGGAACGCGAAGCGTCTCGACGGCTTGGACCAGCGGGGCGAGCTCCGGGCTCTGGGCGGCCTCGTCCAGGGCCTCGCGCAGGGCCGCCTCGTTGGTCGGGCGGGCCTCCTCCAGGAGCCGCAGGCCGGACTCGGTGACGTCGGTGTAGATGCCGCGCCGGTCGGTGGGGCACAGGTAGCGGGTCAGCAGCCCGCGGTCCTCCAGGCGCGTGACCAGCCGGGTCGTGGCGCTCTGGCTGAGGACCACCGCGTCGGCGACCTGCTTCATCTGCAGGTGCCCGCCCTCCCCGTCGTGCTGCCGGCTCAGCACGTCCAGCAGCGAGTACTCGCGCACGCTCAGATCGTGCCCGGCCTGCAGGGCGCGCTCGATGTGGGCCTCGATCCTGCCGTGCAGCAGCGACAGGGCGGACCAGCTCGACGCGAGCGCGGTGAGCGCCGGATCCGTCGCGGTCATGGGCTGGGTCCTCCGTCCCGAAGTGCCTGCGGCCCAGGATAGGACATCTGTGAAATTGTCGGCGAGGGCTGGTAGGGCGCGTATGCAAGGGGTGTGGGGTCGCGGTCGCGGGGATCCGCCTGGTACACCCATGGCATGGCAGACGAGGAATCCGGTCCTTTCGCGGCGGGGCAGACGGCGCTCGTCGTACCCGTACCCGAGGCGGAAGCGGCGGTCCGGCCCTGGCGGGACCGCTTCGACCCGGCGGCCCGAGCCGGTGTCCCGGCCCACGTCACCGTGGTCTTCCCCTTCCTGCCCGCCTCCCTCGTCGACGCCGTGACCTGCGCCGCCCTGGACGAGATCTTCGCGCAGCACCGCTCCTTCGAGGTGCGGTTCGAGGAATCCGGACGGTTTCCCGGGGTGCTCTACCTCGCGCCCACCCCCGACTATCCGTTCCGCGGGCTCACCGAGGCGGTCGTCGAGCGCTGGCCGGAAGCACCGCCGTACGGCGGGAAGTACGACCCCCACCCGCACCTCACGGTCGCCCAGGGCCAGGACGAGGCCGTGCTGGACGAGATCGAGGCCGGCCTGCGCCCCGCCCTCCCTTTCACGGCCCGCGTGCCCACCGTCGACCTCGTGGCCTACGACGGCACCGACTGGCTGCACCGGGCGTCGTTCCCTCTCCGGTAGCCGCCTCTCTCCGGTAGTCGCGCGGGGCCGCTTCGTCGTCGCACGAAACCCCTTGGCCGCCGCCCCGGCCTCGCCGGTATCGTCCGGGCTCCCGACCGGCCGCAGCGGCAGCCGATCCCTCCGGAAAGCGAACGCCATGGCCAGCCCGCGACCGACGACGACCCTGTGGCGACCCACCGGCCCCAAGGAGCTGGACCTGGTCCGTGAGCTGGAGTGGCGTGCCTGGCCGCCGCGGCTGCCCGAGCAGCCGGTCTTCTACCCGGTGCTCAACGAGGACTACGCCGTCAAGATCGCGCGGGACTGGAACGTCAAGCACGACGGCGCCGGCATCGTCACCCGCTTCGAGGTCGACACGGACTTCCTGAGCCGGTACCCCGTGCGGCAGGCCGGCGGCGAGACCATCCTCGAGCTGTGGGTGCCGGCCGAGGAGCTCGACGAGTTCAACGCCCACATCGACGGCGAGATCCAGGTGGTCCACGAGTTCCGGTGAACCTCGTGCTCGAGGGCTACGGTCGCGCCAAGTGCCGCATCGTCAGCGCCAGTTGCAGCCTGAGCCGGCCCTGCGGGGTGCGCAGCGGCCAGCCGAGCAGGTGCTCGGCCTGGGTCAGGCGGTCCTGGAGCGTGGAGTGGTGCACGTTGATCTCGGCGGCCGCCGCCCGCTGGCTCGTCGTGGCGGCCACGGCGTGCAGCGTGGCCAGCAGCCCGGGCAGCGCGCCCGCCGCCGCTTCCAGGGTCCGCACGTCGGGAGGCGGCTCGGCGCCCGGCACGACGAGATCCGCGAGCAGCGCGATGCCGCCCAGCTCCTCGGCGTACACCACCCGCGGGCCGGGATCCCGGGGCGTGCCGTCGGCAGTGAACCGCAGGGCCGTGCGTGCCGCCGCCCAGGAGCCCGGCAGGTCGAGCACGGGGACGGCCGGCCCCACGCCGAGGCGACCGGCGGGCAACTCGGCGTCGCTCGGTCGGACACCTGCCTGGGCCGTCAGGATGCGGGGCGGTCCGTCGCCGGGGGCAAGGGCGCGGACTCGTACGGCCGGGTCGGCAGGATCGATGGCGAGGCGACGGGCCGCGTGCAGCCGGGCCGGCTCGAGCACCGTGGCGTCGAGCAGCGTCTCGATCAGAGCCGGGTCGTCGGCGGGGGTGGCCGGGGCGCGGCCCCGGGTGCGGTCGAGCACCAGCCGTATCGCACCGGCGGCCCGCTCCAGGATCACCGCGTCGACGACGCTCGGCCCGGAACCCGCCCGCTCCAGCCAGAGAGCCGGGACGCCGCCGGGCTCCAGTGCCGCGCTCGGCCAGTCCGGCTCCGGGGGCGCCTCGGTGTCCTTGCGGGTGCCGTCGGGCTCGACCCGCACCCGCACGCGGCGGCCGGCATCCACGAGCCGCGCCGGACATCCGGCCAGCACGGCCGCCCCGCGCACCAGCGCCTCCAGACCGGCCCTGGTCTCGGCCAGTCGGTCGAAGTAGGCGATGACCCGCACCGCGGCACCGGCATCGGGATCCAGCGCGGTCAGGCGCCCGGCCAGCTCTTTCATACGGGCCATGATGCGCCATGGCGCGCTCGGTGAGGAGCGCCCGAGGCAGTCCGGCGGCACTGCGGGAGCGGTGCGGCCGGACTGCGCTGCTGTCGGTGGACGGCGGGCGTCAGCAGTTCCGCACCGCCCAGACGGGCGAGAAGTCGTGCGACGGGAAGGTCCAGCCGGAGGCGAGGGTGTACAGCGCGTTCCCGTTCAGGCCGTAGTACGTCGAAACGACGCCGCCGGTCTGGTTGTTGTAGTCCGAGCCGATCCCGTTCCACTGGGACAGCGAGTACTTCCTGCACGCGTACAGGTCGAACCGGGTCCCCGTGAAGTTCGCGCCCGTGTACAGACACAGGTTCCCCGAGGCGCAGTCCCCGCCGCCGTTGTTCGCCGACGCGTGACCGGTAACGCCCCCGACGGTCGCGCAGGAGTTGTTGCCGCCGCACGCGGTCGTGCCGGACGAGGAGGCGGAGGCGGTGCCGGCGAGACCGGCGACGGCGGACAGTGCGGCGAGCGTCACCGCGGTCGCCTTGCTGCGGAAAGCCATGGTGTTCCCCCAAGCGGTCGGTCGAAATGGATGCGCCCCGGCCTCGCCTCTCCCAGGTAGCCCGGGCCGCGGGGACAACTCTCGTCATGCATCCGGCGAGCGTCACGTCACTTTGGCTGGGGCCGAAACGACCCAGGAGGCTCTTTCCGCCAAATCCCGACCCACCGGCAACTTTCCCGCCCGACGACCCGTCGGACTGACCGGGGGAGTCATGTGCATGGCGCTTCGACAAGGGGGAACCTTGTTACGCATCCACTGCACCGCCCGGGATCTGGAGACCATTCGGATCGCCCATGGACCTGACCCGCTGTGGGAGATCGTGTGCAGCCTGTGCCGCCTCCAGGACCGTGACGGCCGTATCGCCTTCGGGGGATGGAGAAGAGAGGCCACCAGGCTGATCCGACGGGGCGGCGAGGCACGCGACGCCGTCCGCGCCCTGTGCGACCTCGTACCGCCCCGCTCCCCGTACTTCCCGGACTTCCTCACCCCGCCTCCCGTCCGGCAGGCCGACGGCGTGCGCGCGGGGATCGACCGGGTGCTGAGCACACCGCGCAGCCGAGTACGCACCGAGATCGGGCTGCTGACCGTCCACGCCGGGGCGCCCGCCGCGGCAGACGCGCTCGCCCGCGGTGAATGCGCCGCCCTGAGACGGCTGGGCAGCTCTCTGCTCACTTACCACGAGCTGTTCGTGGGGCCGCTGTGGCAGCGCATCGAGACCGTGGTGGCGGCCGACGTCGCCTGGCGCGGGGGAGCGCTGGCGACCGGCGGCGTCAGGGCGCTGTTGGAGACCTTCCGTCCGATGATCAGCTGGCAGGCCCCCGTCATGGAGGTCGACTACCCGGTCGACCGCGACCTGCTCCTGGAGGGCCGCGGTCTGCTGCTGATGCCCTCGTACTTCTGCTGGCGACGGCCCGTTTCCCTGTTCGACGACAGCCTGCTGCCGGTCCTGGTCTACCCGGTCGACAAGACCGTCGTCCCGGACGCGCCCGTGGCCCCCGGCCGACTCGCCCGGCTCCTCGGACCCACCCGCGCGGCCCTGCTGTACGAGACCGCCACCCGAGGCTCCGCCTCCACCACCGCACTCGCCGGCACGGTCGCCGTGTCCGTGCCCTCCGCGAGCCAGCAGCTCGGGGTGTTGCGCGAGGCCGGCCTCGTCAGCAGCCATCGCGACGGCAAGTACGTCCTGCACAGCATCACCCCGCTGGGGCTGCGGCTGCTCGGCAACCGCGCCGGTGCGGCGGCCGAGGAACCCTCCTGACCGCCGCCCGCACCGGTCACCGCGCCAGCAACCGCCGCAGCCAGTCCAGATGTGCCGCCCGTGCCGCCTGGGACAGCGATGCCTGGGGGGCGAAGCCGTCGAAGCCGTGGAAGCCGCCCGGCCACACGTGGAGCTCGGCCACTCCGCCGGCCTGCCAGATCCGGGAGGCGTAGGCCACGGTCTCGTCGCGGAAGGTCTCCGCGGAACCGACGTCCAGGAAGGCCGGAGGCAGACCTGAAAGGTCCTCGGCGCGGGCGGGCGCGGCGTACGGCGGCACCTCCGGGCCGCCGCGCTCCTCGCCCAGCAGCGCCGTCCAGCCGGTCTCGTTGGCGGTGCGGTCCCAGACGCCGAGGCCCGCCATCTGGTACGTGGACGGGCTGTCGTTGCGGTCGTCCAGCATCGGGCACATCAGCACCTGGCCGAGCGGCCGCGGGCCTTTGCGGTCCCGGGTCAGCAGGGCCAGTGCCGCACTCAGGCCGCCGCCCGCGCTGGCACCCGCGATCACGATCCGTTCCGGGTCGGCGCCGAGCTCTTCGGCGTGCTCCGCCGTCCACAGCAGACCGGCGTACACGTCCTCGATCTGAGCCGGATACGGATGCTCCGGAGCCAGCCGGTACTCCACCGACACCACGACCGCGTCCAGCTGCTGAGCCCACGCCAGGGGTACGTCCACACCGACCCGGTTGTTGCCGATGACCAGGCCGCCGCCGTGGACGTGGTAGACGACGGGCCGCGGACCGGCGGCCGGCGGGGCGGCGGGTCGGCAGATCAGCAGGGAGATGTCGGGCGCGTTCTCGGGGCCGGGCACGGTACGGTCCTCGACCTCGAAGAACCCGCCCGCGGTCAGGTCGAGCTGGGCGAGCATCTCGATGCCCGGGCCCTGCCGCACCAGGTCGATCTCGTCGAGGGTGAGACCGGGTTGGACCACGTCCTTGATCAGCTCGAGTGCTGCGGCAAGTTCGGGATCGAACGGGGGCGGGACCAGGGTCATGACTGTCTCCTCACGCACGGCGCGGCGGCTCTGGCCGACATGATTCACGCCCCGGCCGCCGTACGGACCGCCGCCGTCCGGCGGAACCTGCCCGCCGGACGGCGGGTGGCCGCCCGACACCCGTTCATGACCTGCCGCTCGGTGCTCCTCGGGGGTGAGTGGGGGCCCCGGCCAGGCGCCCGCCCGCTTGACTTCGAGAGCGCTCGAAGTTCTAGCGTCACTGGGGACGGCAAGGGTCCGGGCGGACGGAGACGGTCATGCGGGTGGGCGTACACATCAACCGGTTCAACCACAGCGGCGGAGGGCCCGCCCTCGGCGCGGAACTCGCCGCGACCGGCGCCGCGGCCGAGGCGGCCGGGATCAGCCGGCTGTCGGTCATGGACCACTACTTCCAGATGGAGTTCAACGGCGGCGCCGAGGACCCCATGCTGGAGGCCTACACGACCCTCGGCTATCTCGCGGGCCACACCTCCACCGTTCAGCTGGGTGCGCTGGTGACCGGCGTGACCTACCGGCACCCCGGACTCCTCGCCAAGATCGCCACCACGCTGGACGTGCTGTCCGGCGGCCGCGCCACCCTCGGCATCGGCGCGGCCTGGTACGACCGCGAGCACGAGGGCCTCGGCGTACCCTTCCCGCCGACCGCCGAGCGCTTCGAACGGCTGGAGGAGACCCTGCGGATCTGTCTGCAGATGTGGGACCCGCAGGCCAACGGCCCCTTCGAGGGCAAGCACTACGAACTGGCCGAGACCCTGTGCGTGCCGGAGCCGGTCAGCAGCCCCCACCCCGAGATCATGATCGGCGGCGGGGGCGAGAAGAAGACCCTGCGCCTGGTCGCCCGGTACGGCGACGCCTGCAACCTGTTCGCGACCTCGCCGGAGGAGGTCCGCCACAAGCTCGACGTGCTGCGCGGGCACTGCGAGGCCGAGGGGCGCGACTACGACCGGATCCGCAAGACGGTCGCCTACATGGGCGAGTCGGCCACGGCCGGCGACCTCGACGCCTTCACGCGGGACATCTCCGGCTACACCAAGCTCGGCCTGGACACCGTGATCCTCGTGCCGCGTCTCGGCGAGCCCGCGGCGTGGATCGAGAGCTTCGCGGCCCCGGCCGTTCAGCGGCTGGCCGGGCTGGAGTGAGGCTCCGCGGGACCACTGCGCGAGACGACGCGCATCCCGCAGCCGTCGACCACCCGGACCTGCAGCGAGCCGCAGCCACAACGCGTCCACACCGTGCGGCCCGCCGCGGTGCTGTGCCTCGACACCACCTGGAAGGGTTCGGCGCCGTCCGGCCAACCGCAGTGCGGGCAGGCGGTGGCGGTCGTGCTGATCATGGCAACTCCTCGGTACGTCCTGACTGGTGGGCCGTCGCGACACACCCAGCGTGCAGCCCGTGATCCGTACACGTCCAGGTTGACTTTGTGGACCCGACCTTGAAGCCTGGGCTTCATGATTGACCTGCGCCGACTGCACGTCCTGCGGGCGGTTGCCCACTACGGCACGGTCACCGCGGCCGCCCGCGCCCTGCACTTCACCACGTCCGCGGCCTCGCAGCAGATCCGCCAGCTCGCCCGCGACCTCGGCGTCGACCTCCTCGAACCACAGGGCCGCGGCGTGCGGCTCACCCCCGCCGCCGAGAGCCTGCTCGCGCACGCGGACGCGATCCAGGCCCGCTGGGAACAGGCCGAGCTCGACCTGCGCGCCGAGCACGCCCCCGCCGGGCCGCTGCGCGTGAGCGGGTTCCCGGTGGCCGTCTCGGTGCTGCTGGCCCCGATGGCGGTCCGGCTGCACGAGCGCCATCCGCGGCTGTGCGTGCGCATCCAGGAGGCCGGCGTCCCCGGCAGCTTCGACCTTCTCTTCGAGGGGGAGACCGACCTCGCCGTCGTCGAGGCCACCCCGCACAACCCGCCCCTGAGCGACACCCGTTTCGACCAGCAGCCGCTCCTGGACGACCCGTTCGACCTCGTCGTCCCCGAGGACCACCCGCTGGCCGGGCGCGAACGCGTCGACCTGGCCGACGCGGCGCACGAGGACTGGATCGCCCCGGTCGCGGACAGCCCCTGCCGCCCGCATGTGCTGTCCGCCTGCGGGGAGGCGGGGTTCAGCCCGGACATCGTCCATCACGCGCTGGACTGGAACGTCACGGCCCACCTGGTCGCGAGCCGCCTCGGGGTCGCGCTGGTCCCGCGGCTGGCCCAGTTGACCCCGCATCTGCCGATCACCCGGGTGCGCTGCACCGGCAACCCGCACCGCAAGCTGCTCACCTGCACCCGCCGGGGCGCCCGGGAACGGCCCGCGGTCGCGGCCGCACTGCAGGAGCTGCGCGAACTGGCGCCGACGGCGGTGGCCTGACACCCGGACGAGGCACACAAAGGGGCCGGAGCTGATCCGCTCCGGCCCCTCAGGTTCTGCTGCGGTTGCGTCCGCTCAGGCGGCAGCGGCCTCGTCCGCGTGGCCGTGGATGCGGGCGATGACCTCGGTCAGCTGCGCGGCGACCTCGGCGTCGTCGGCCGGGTGGGTCTCGGCGAAGCGGACCACGGAGCCGGGGATGGAGAGCTTGACGTCCTCCAGCACCTTGCCGCCGGCGATGCCCACGGCCTTGCGGGTCTCGTCCTGCGCCCACACACCGCCGAACTGGCCGAAGGCGGTGCCGACCACGGCGACCGGCTTGCCGCCGAAGGCGCCGGCGCCGTAGGGGCGGGACAGCCAGTCGATGGCGTTCTTCAGGACGGCCGGGATGGTGCCGTTGTACTCGGGGGAGAAGAACAGGAACGCGTCGGCGGCCTGTGCGGCCTCGCGGAGCTTCGTGGCGGCGGCCGGGACGCTGCCCTCGACGTCGATGTCCTCGTTGTAGAAGGGGATCTCGGCCAGACCCTCGAACAGCACGACGTCCGCGCCCTCGGGGGCGAGCTTGACGGCCGCCTCGGCGAGCTGGCGGTTGTGCGAACCGGCGCGGAGGCTGCCGACGAGCGCAAGGATGCGAACAGACATGGGGTACTCCAGGGGATGCTGAAACATTGCCGTTACGATCCGGACCGAGGTCCGTTTATTGTTGTAGCACCCTAACCGGACCGCGGTCCAGTTTTGTTCCCGATGCTTTACGCTGTCTTCATGTCCGCCACGCTGCCGCCCTTTCCGAGGCCTCAGGAGCCCGCCGGCGAGCCTGAGTTGCTGCAGCTCAGCTCCGCCGGGGACGAGCCGTGCCTGCGCGCCGACGCCGCCCGCAACCGGGCCCGGCTGCTGGAGGCGGCCACCCGGCTGATCGCGGAGCACGGGGCGGCCGGGGTCACCATGGAGGCGGTCGCCGCCGCGGCCAATGTCGGCAAGGGGACCGTCTTCCGCCGCTTCGGCGACCGGACCGGACTGCTGACGGCACTGCTCGACCATTCGTCGAGGAAGCTGCAGGCCGACTTCCTCGGCGGACCGCCGCCCTTGGGCCCCGGTGCGCCGCCCCTGGAGCGGCTTCGGGCCTTCGGGGTGGCGCTGCTCTACCGCTCGGCCGAGCAGCTGGACCTGCAACTGGCGGCCCAGCCGGAGCCGACCCGCCGGTTCACTCACCCGTCGACCGGGGCACTGACCATGCACGTCACGGTCCTGCTGCGGCAGATCGTGCCGGACGCCGACTGCGATCTGCTGGCCCGGACCCTGATGGGCTATCTCGACCCCGCCCTGATACACCACCTCACCGAGCAGTGCGGGATGCCCCTGGAACGCCTGGAGAAGGGCTGGATCGACCTGGTCGACCGCGTCACCGGCAGCCGCCCGCCCTGCTGAACCCCGCTCGGACGTGGTCGGCGACGCCCCGCCTGTGGTCTCGGCCACAGGTTCTGCAAAGATGCCGTACGTCATGGTGCAGATACCGAAAACGTCCGCGTCCTCGTCGCCCGCACCGCGCTCCGTGCCCACGAGCGCCGATGTGGCCCGCCTGGCCGGCGTCTCGCGCGCGACCGTCTCCTACGTCCTCAACAACGCCAGCGCCGTACGGATCAGCGAGCCCACGCGCCGCCGTGTCCACGAGGCCGCCAAGGAACTCGGGTACGTCCCGCACGCGGCCGCCCGCAGCCTGCGCGCCGGACACAGCCGCATGGTCCTCATGCCCGCGCCGAGCTTCCCGGTCGGTCCCCTCTACAGCCAGTTCATCAGCGAGCTGCAGTGGGCGCTGGGCCGTCTCGACTACACGGTCGTGCAGTACGGCTCCGTCGGCGTGCACGGCGACGAGGCCGCCCGCGCCTGGGCCGAGCTGCGCCCGGTCGCGGTCCTGGTGCCCGGCCCCGGCTCCCTCACCCCGCAGGGCGTGACCGTGCTCAAGCGCTCCGGCGCCCGGGCCGTCGTCACCCTCGGCCCCGACTCCGTCGACGGCGCCCACGCCCTGCTCATGGACCACGAGGCCGTCGGCCACTGCGCCGGCAGCCATCTCTTCGACCGCGGCCGGCGCCGCGTCGGTGTCGTCGTACCCGAGGAGGACGGCCTGGAGTCCTTCTCCCTGCCCCGCCTCGAAGGCGTGCGCCGCGCCCTGCACGGCACCGACGCCACCGTCACCGAACTGCCCCTCGGCTACGAGGAGGAATCCGCCGCGCGCCTCGCCGCCCGCTGGCGGGAACTCGACCTGGACGCCGTGTTCGCGTACAACGACGAGTACGCGATGCTGCTGATGCGCGCCCTGCAGGACGCGGGGGTGCGCATCCCGGAGGACACGGCCGTGATCGGCGCCGACGACCTCATGCTCGGCCGGCTGCTCAGGCCCCGGCTGAGCACGGTCCACATCGAGCTGCCGTCCGGCCGCGACCTCGCCGAACTGGTCGACCGCGCGGTCCGCAACCCGGGCGCCGCGCCCGAGACGCACAAGGTGCTGGGAGCCACGGTGGTCCACCGCGACTCCAGCTGAACCCCCGGGAGGCGCGCATGCGCACGACGGTCGGCATCATCGGCGGCGGCCCCGCCGGGCTGCTCCTGGCCCGGCTGCTGCACCGCACGGGCATCGACTGCGTCGTCCTGGAGGCCAGGACCCGCGAGTACGTCGAGCACCGTCAGCGCGCCGGAATGCTGGAACAGGGCACCGTCGACGCGCTGCGCGAGGCCGGTGCCGCCGAGCGGATGAACGCCGAGGGCCTCGTCCACCAGGGCATCGAGCTGCGCTTCGACCGAGAACGCCACCACATCGACTTCCCGGCCCTCACCGGCGGCCGCACCGTCACCATCTACGCCCAGACCGAGATCGTCAAAGACCTCGTCGCCCTCCAACTGGCCGACGGGCCGCCCCTGTTGTTCGAGGCGGAGGCCCTCGCGATCGAGAAGCCGGAGAGCGCCTCGCCCGTCGTACGCTTCCTGCACGAGAGCCGCGAACAGACGCTGACCTGCGACTGGGTGATCGGCTGCGACGGCTTCCACGGCATCTCCCGCGACACCTTCCCCGCCGCGAGCAGCCGCTCGTACACGCACGACTACCCGTACTCCTGGCTCGGCATCCTCGCCGACGTGGCACCCTCCTGCGAGGAGCTGATCTACGCGCGCGGCGACGGCGGCTTCGCCCTGCACAGCATGCGCTCCCCGCACCTGTCCCGCCTCTACCTCCAGGTCCCCAACCACACCGACCCCGAGGACTGGCCCGACGAGCGCATCTGGGACGAACTCGCCGCCCGCTTCGCCGTCGACGCCGACTGGACCCTGCACCGCGGTCCGATCACCGCCAAGTCGGTGACCTCGATGCGTAGCTACGTCCACGAACCGATGCGCCACGGCAGGCTGCTGCTGGCCGGCGACGCCGCCCACATCGTGCCGCCGACCGGGGCCAAGGGCCTCAACCTCGCCGTCTCGGACGTCCGCGTCCTCGCCCGCGCCTTCGCCGAGCTGCACCGCAGCGGATCCGAGCAACTCCTCGACGCCTATTCGGAGATCTGCCTCGCGCGGGTGTGGCAGGCCACACGTTTCTCCTATGACATGACTAAGATGTTGCATGCTCAACCAGATGGGGATGCGTTCGAGAACCGACTGCAGTTGACACGTCTGCGCCGGATCGCCGCATCCCGCCACGCGGCCGCCGAACTGGCCGCCAACTACACGGGACTTCCGCTCATGACCTGAGTCCCGCCGGTGACGAAACGGAGAGCCGTCATGCCGTTGCTCGACCCGAAGACCTGGCAGCCCCGACCCCTGTCGGGACCGGAGTACGCCGTGACGGAGCCCGCCACCGGGGACACCCTCGCGACCGTCACCCTGGCCTCGGCCGCGGACGTCGGCCCGGCCGCCGAGGCCGCCCGCACCGCCCAGACCGAGTGGGCCCGCGTCCCGCACTTCGTCCGCGCCGGCGTGCTGCGCAAGGCCGGTGACCTGTTCGCCGCACACGCCGAAGAGCTGCGCGAATGGCTCGTCCGCGAGTCCGGCTCGATCCCCGGCAAGGCCGAGTTCGAGCTGCATGTGGCCGCTCAGGAGTGCTACGAGGCCGCCGCCCTCGCCTCCCGCCCGGCCGGACAGATCCTGCCCAGCGAGGCGCCCCGGCTGTCGTACACGCGCCGCATCCCGGTCGGCGTGGTGGGCGTGATCTCGCCGTTCAACGCCCCGCTGATCCTCTCGATCCGCTCGGTCGCCCCGGCCCTCGCGCTCGGCAACGCGGTCGTTCTCAAGCCGGACCCGCGCACCGCGGTCTGCGGCGGGCTCTCCCTCGCCGCGGTCTTCGCCGAGGCAGGCCTGCCCGAGAACCTGCTGCACATCCTGCCGGGCGGCCCCGACGTCGGCCAGGCCCTGGTCGCCGACCCGAAGGTGCCTGTCATCTCCTTCACCGGCTCCACGGCAGCGGGCCGCGCGGTCGGCGAGGCGGGCGGCCGCCACCTCAAGCGCGTCCACCTGGAACTCGGCGGCAACTCCGCCATGGTCGTCCTCGAGGACGCCGACCTGGACGCGGTGATCTCCACGGCCGCCTGGGGGTCGTTCTTCCACCAGGGCCAGATCTGCATGACGACCGGCCGCCACCTGGTGCACCAGTCGCTCTACGAGGAGTACGTCGAGCGCCTCGCCGCCAAGGCCGACTCCCTCGCCGTGGGCGACCCGCACCGCGAGCAGGTCCACCTCGGCCCGATCATCGACGACAACCAGCTCGCCAAGGTGCACGGCCTGGTCGAGGCCAGCACGTCAGGCGGCGCCAAGCTGGCCGCGGGTGGCACCCACGACCGCCTGTTCTACCGTCCGACGGTTCTCGCCGGCGTCGACGATCACAGCCCCGCCTACGCCGAAGAGGTCTTCGGTCCGGTCGCGCCGGTACGGTCCTTCGCCACCGTCGACGAGGCGGCGGCCCTCGCATCGGCGGGGGAGTACGGCCTGTCCCTGGGCATCGTCACCCGTGACGCGGCCCGCGGCCTCGACCTCGCCGAGCGCATCCCGACCGGCATCGTCCACATCAACGACCAGACGGTCAACGACGAGGCCGTGGCGCCCTTCGGCGGCATCGCCGCGTCCGGCACCGGCGCCCGCTTCGGCGGCGAGGCCAACCTGGAGGCCTTCACCGACGTGCGCTGGACGACGGTGCGCGGTGACGTGGCGCCGTACCCCTTCTAGAGAGGGCGACCGGTCCCGAGAGGGCTACTGGCCGTTCTGCTCGGCCTGCGCCTGCTGCTCCGCGACCGCCTTGCGGACCTCGTCCATGTCCAGCTTGCGGGCCTGGCCGATGACGTCCGTCAAGGCGGCCTCGGGCAGCGCGCCCGGCTGCGCGAACACCGCGACCTGGTCGCGGACGATCATCAGCGTCGGGATCGACTGGATACCGAAGGCCGCGGCCAGCTCCGGCTGCGCCTCGGTGTCGATCTTGCCGAACACCAGGTCCGGGTTGTCCTCGGCCGCCTTCTCGTAGACCGGCGCGAACTGACGGCACGGCCCGCACCACGACGCCCAGAAGTCGATCAGGACGAAGTCGTTGTCCGTGACCGTCTGGTCGAAGTTCTCCTTGGTGAGCTCCACGGTGCTGCTCATGACCTGAAATCCCTCTTCCTGCTGTCGGGCGAAGCCGTCGGCACAACACGGCCGGCCGGTCACGTATTCCGCGCCCCTACCCGTGTGGCCTGAGCGCACACCACCCACCAGACTGACCCCATGACGGAAACGGAAACCATCGCGTACGACGTCGTGGTGCTCGGGGCCGGGCCCGTGGGGGAGAACGTGGCTGACCGCACCCGCGCGGCCGGCCTGTCCACCGCGGTCGTGGAGAGCGAGCTGGTCGGCGGCGAGTGCTCGTACTGGGCCTGCATCCCCAGCAAGGCCCTGCTGCGCCCGGTCATCGCCCGCGCGGACGCCCGCCGCGTGCCCGGCCTGCGCCAGTCGGTGCAGGGCCCCCTCGACGCCGCCGCGGTCCTCGCCCACCGCAACTACTACACCTCCGACTGGCACGACGACGGCGCCGCCGGCTGGCTGGACGGCATCGGCGCCGACCTCCACCGCGGCCACGGCCGCCTGACCGGCCCGCGCACGGTGACCGTCACCGGCTCCGACGGCGGACAGAAGGTGCTCACCGCCCGGCACGCCGTCGCCGTCTGCACCGGCACCGACGCCGTACTGCCCGACCTGCCCGGCCTGGCCGACGTCAAGCCGTGGACCAGCAGGAACGCCACCAGCGCACAGGAGGTGCCGGGCCGGCTGGTCGTGGTGGGAGGGGGAGTGGTCGCCACCGAGATGGCCACCGCCTGGCAGGCCCTCGGCTCCCAGGTCACCGTCCTCGTGCGCGGCAAGGGCCTGCTGAACCGCATGGAACCCTTCGCAGGCGAACTGGTCGCCGAGGCCCTCACCGAGGCCGGCGCCGACGTCCGCACCGGCACCTCGGTCGAATCGGTCACCCGCGAGAACGGCACGGTCGTGGTGGTGACCGACCAGGGCGACCGCATCGAGGCCGACGAGATCCTCTTCGCCACCGGCCGCCGCCCCAAGACCGGCGACATCGGCCTGGACACCGTCGGCCTCGAGCCGGGCAGCTGGCTCCCGGTCGACGACAGCCTGCGCGTGACCGGCACCGACTGGCTCTACGCGGTCGGCGACGTCAACCACCGCGCCCTCCTCACACACCAGGGCAAGTACCAGGCCCGCATCGCGGGCGCCGCGATCGCCGCCCGCGCCTCCGGCGTCCCGATCCTGGAGTCGGACCCCTGGGGCGCCCACGCCGCCACCGCAGACCACCACGCCGTCCCCCAGGTCGTCTTCACCGACCCGGAGGCGGCCGCCGTCGGCCTCTCCCTCGCCGAGGCGGAACAGGCCGGCCACCGGGTCAGGGCCGTGGACGTCGAGATGACCTCCGCGTCCGGCGCCGGCCTGTACGCCGACGGCTACCGCGGCCGCGCCCGCATGGTCGTCGACCTTAACGAGGAGATCCTGCGCGGAGTCACCTTCGTCGGCCCCGGCGTCGGCGAACTCATCCACTCGGCCACCATCGCGGTCGCGGGCCAGGTCCCGATCAGCAGGCTCTGGCACGCGGTGCCGTCGTTCCCGACGATCAGCGAGGTGTGGCTGCGGCTGCTGGAGGCGTACCGCGACAACTGACCGTCCGGGAAGGGGACTTCAAGCGGACACCACCAGCTCCAGGTAGTCCTCGCTCCACAGATCCTCCTCGGACTCCGGCAGCAGCAGCACCCGGTCCGGGCGCAGCGCCGCGACGGCGGCCTCGTCGTGGGTGACCATGACGATCGCGCCCGGATACGTGCCCACCGCGGCCAGGACCTCGGCGCGGGAGGCCGGGTCCAGGTTGTTGGTGGGCTCGTCCAGGAGCAGCACGTTCGCGCCGGAGTGGACCAGACCCGCCAGGGCGAGGCGGGTCTTCTCCCCACCGGACAGCACACCGACGCGCTTGTGGACGTCGTCCCCCTTGAACAGGAACGAGCCCAGCACACCCCGTACTTCGCCGTACGTCAGGTGCGGGGCGGCGGACGCGAGATGGGCGCCGACCGTCGACCCGGCGTCCAGCGTGTCGTGTTCCTGGGCGAAGTAGCCGAGCCGCAGCCCGGGCCCGTGCACCACCCTGCCGCTGTCGGGCTCGACCTGACCGGCGAGGATCCGCAACAGGGTCGTCTTTCCGGCCCCGTTGGGCCCGAGGACCACCAGTCGGCTGCCCCGCTCGACCGCCAGATCCACGCTGCTGAGGACCTGTTGGCCGCCGTAGGACTTCGTCAGGCTGATCGCACCCAGCGGGATCCGTCCGCACGGCGCGGGCTCGGGCAGTCGGATGCGGGCCACCTTGTCCGCGCGCCGCACCGGTTCGAGCTCGGCCAGCAGACGGTCGGCTCGCCGTGCCATGTTCTTCGCGGCCACCGCCGTCGACGCACGGGCGCGCATCTTGTCCGCCTGCGTGTGCAGTGATGCGGCCTTGCGCTCCGCGCTCGCCCGCTCCCGCGCCCGCCGCCGCTCGTCGGCCGCACGCTGGGCGAGGTAGGTGTCCCAGCCGGTGTTGTGTACGTCGATGGCGGCGCGCTGCGGATCCAGGTGGAAGACCCGGTTGACGGTGTCGGCGAGCAGCGAGGTGTCATGGCTGATGAGAACCATTCCGGCCCGATGGCTCGTCAAGTACGTGCGCAGCCAGGCGATCGCGCTCACATCCAGGTGGTTCGTCGGCTCGTCGAGCAGCAGGGTGCCGTGGTCAGCGAACAGGATGCGGGCCAGTTCCACCCGCCGGCGTTGCCCACCCGACACCGCGCCGAGCGGCCGACCGAGCAGGTCGTCCGGCAAGCCGAGCCCGGCGGCGATCCGAGCCGCCTCGGCCTCCGCCGCGTACCCACCACGGGACTGGAACTCGGCCTCCGCACGCACATAGGCGTCCATCGCCCGCTCCGACCCGTCGGCCATGGCCGCCTCGGCACGCCGCAGGTCGCGTACGGCCTTGTCGAGGCCGCGCGCGGACAGGATGCGGTCGGTGACCGTGACCGCCGGATCGGCAGCCCGGGAGTCCTGCGGCAGATGGCCGACCGCACCGGTGCGGGCGACGGTCCCGGCGGCCGGACGCAGCGTGCCGGCAAGGGTGTTGAGCAGGGTGGTCTTACCGGCGCCGTTGCGGCCCACCAGGCCGATGCGGTCGCCGGGGGAGATGTGGAAGGAGAGGCCGGACAGCAGCAGACGAGCGCCGACGCGCACGTCGACATCACGAACGGTGATCATGAGAAACGCTCCGAAGCAAGCGAAGAGGACACACGGGTGGCGTGGAAGCGGGTCCTGTAGCTAGGAGATTCGGGGCGTTGACATACGGCCACCGTAGCGGTGGCGGCCTCATGGGCGCCTGGGATTTTTACCGACGCGAGGCGGGGCCGTTGCCGTCGCAGGGGGAGCAGGCGAGATCGCCGTTGGGGAGAGCCGATCCAGCAGCGCCCGTACCTGCGGAAACGTTCTTCACGGCTGTGACGGCAGAGCGAATCCCAGGGCGTCCGCCGCCTCCTTCGGCGTCGGCTGAGTCCACCGCTGCGCCATCGCCTGGTTCGAGGACAGTGAGCGCAACTCGGCCCGATCCAGGTACAGGATCCCGTCGAGATGGTCCGTCTCGTGCTGCACGATCCGCGCGGGCCAGCCGCTGAACACCTCGTCCACGGGGTCCCCGTACTCGTCCTCGCCCGTCAGCCGCACCTGCGCGTGCCGCGCCACGACCGCCTGCCAGCCCGGCACACTCAGACAGCCCTCGAAGAACGCCGCCCGCGCCGCACCAACGGGCTCGTACGTCGGATTGACGAGTACCCGGAACGGCTGCGGCACCCGGCCGCGAGCCAGCCGTACCTCCTCCGGCACCGGAGCCGGATCCTCGATCACCGCGATCCGCAGGGGCACGCCCACCTGGGGTGCGGCCAGGCCCACGCCCGGTGCCTCGTGCATGGTGAGGCGCAGGGCCTCGACGAAGCGGGCCAGCAGCGCTGGGTCGAGCTGGCCGTCGAAGCTCTCGGTGCCGCGCCGCAGGACCGGGTCGCCCGCCGCGACGATGGGCAACGGGCCGCCGGCGGCGAGAAGTTCCTCGACCTGCTCGGCAAGGGGCGCGTGGTCACGGGGAGTTGCCATCGGACCAGGATGTCATGGACTTCGGCCACTGCCGTCTCGGTGTGTGACGCGGACCACTTCTGTCACCCGGAACTCGACGGACCCCGCCCCCGACTACTGGACCGCTACGCCACTTCACATCCCCGTCCCCCCGGAGAAGCCCGCCGATGTCCACCGCTCCCTCGACCACCAAGGACGAGGCCCCACAACCGGCCGCCGCCCCGGCGCCGTCCCCCAGCCGCCTGGCGCCGCTGCGCCCGCTGGTGCTGCGACTGCACTTCTACGCCGGCGTGTTCGTCGCGCCGTTCCTGCTCGTCGCCGCCGTCACCGGCTTCCTGTACGCCGGTGCGTTCCAGGCCGAGAAGCTCGTGTACGCCCACGAGACGACCGTCGCCAAGGTCGGCGACACCAAGCTGCCGATATCCCGGCAGGTCACCGCCGCGCGCAAGGCACACCCCGAGGGCACGGTCTCGGCGATACGACCCTCCCCGGATGCCGACGCCACTACCCGCGTGATGCTCTCCGGCGTCAAGGGCGTCGACCCCGACCACTCCCTCGCCGTCTTCGTCGACCCGTACACCGGCAAGGTGCGCGGCGCCCTCGAACAGTACGGCTCGACGGGTGCGTTGCCCCTGCGGACCTGGATCGACGAGTTCCACCGCGACCTGCAGCTCGGTGACACCGGCCGGCTCTACAGCGAGTTCGCGGCGAGCTGGCTGTGGGTGATCGCCGGTGGTGGCCTGGTGCTGTGGTTCTCGCGCCGCCGTGCACTGCGCAAGGTGCGCGGCACCAGCGGGCGGCGCCGCACGCTCGGTCTGCACGGCACCGTCGGCGTGTGGGCGGCCGCCGGGTTCATCTTCCTGTCGGCGACCGGTCTGACCTGGTCGGCCTACGCCGGGGCGAACATCGACACGCTGCGTACCTCGCTCGGCCAGGCCACTCCGTCGGTCTCGGCTACGGCGGGCGGCGACCACGCGGGGCACGGCGCCTCCGCCACCACCGGATCCGGCGAACACGGCGTCGGCCTCGACAAGGTACTGGCGGCGGCCCGGGCCAAGGGACTGACCGACCCGGTGGAGATCGTGCCGCCCGCCGACGCCAACTCCGCATACGTCGTGAGGCAGGTGCAGCGCAGCTGGCCCGAGAAGCAGGACTCGGTCGCGGTCGACCCCGCCACCGGCAAGGTCACCGACGAACTGCGCTTCGCGGACTACCCGCTGCTCGCCAAACTCACCCGCTGGGGCATCGACCTGCACACCGGCATCCTGTTCGGCCTGGTCAACCAGCTCGCCCTGATGCTCTTGGCGCTCTCCCTCATCCTGCTGATCCTCTGGGGCTACCGCATGTGGTGGCAGCGCGGCCGCGGCTCCACCTTCGGCAGGCCGATCCCACGCGGCGCCTGGCAGCAGGTACCCCCGCAGATCCTCGTCCCGGCGGTCGCCGTCATCGCCGTCCTCGGCTACTTCGTCCCGCTGCTCGGCATTCCGCTGGCCGCCTTCATCGTCGTCGACGTCCTCCTCGGCGAGATCGCCCACCGGAAGGGGCGGTCCACGCCCGCTCCGGCCGTGCAGTAGCGGCCCGGAGCCGGGCGGAGACATGGCCGGGGCCCGGTTCCTTCGTGGGGCGGGCTCCGGCGCAGAGTTGTGGGGTCAGGGCGTCGCTCGGCCCTGCTGTTCGGGATTCCGCGGGCCCGCGCCGGGCGCGGCCGTGCAGAGCGGGCTGGGACAGGGCGGAGGCGTGGCCCGGGCCCGGTTCCTTCGTGGGGTGGGCCCCGGCACAGAGCCGTGGAGTCAGGGCGTCGCTCAGCCCTGCTGGTCGGAATTCCGCCGGCCCGCGCCGCGCGCGGGCGTGAAGCAGGCGACCCGGTGCAGGGCGGAGACGTGTCCGGGGCCGGTTCCTTGGTGGAACCGGCCCCGGCCGCAGAGCCGTAGAGTCACGGCGTTGCTCAGACCTCCTCGAAGTCACCCGCGAGCGCCGAGGCGATCCGCATGTGCGACTCGGCCTCCTCGTGCCGCCCCTGCCGCTGGAGCGTGCGGCCGAGCATCAGCCGGGCGTAGTGCTCGACCGGGTCGCGCTCGACGATGAGACGCAACTCGGTCTCCGCGCGCCGCAGTTGGGCCGAGTGGTAGTAGGCACGCGCCAGCAGCAGCCGCGGTCCGGTCTGCTCCGGCACCTCCTCGACCAGCCCGCCCAGCACGCGCGCGGCGGCGGCGTAGTCCTTGGCGTCGAAGAACATCTGCGCGCGCTCCCAGCGCTCCGCCGGTGTTCCGTGGTCGTAGTACGTCATCTCCACTCGTGACCTCCTTCGTGCACTCCAACCGAAGGAGGTCGTTGAACATTCCACTATGTGTGCAGGTGTGTCGGGAGGCTGTTCAGCCCGCCAGCGCCGCCAGCTCGGCGTTGGCCCGCTCGGCCACCAGGGCCAGCACGCGCCCGGCCGCCGCCAGATCCTCCGCCGGGATGTCGGCATAGATCCGGGCGGAGATCACCGCGGTCTCAGCGCTGACTTCGGCGTGGAAAGCCCGTCCGGCATCGGTGGCGTGGACGCCGGCCGCCTCGTCGGCCACCAGTCCCTTGGTGATGAGCTCCTCTATGACGCCTTGCACTTCGGCCGCCTCGACCTTGAGCGCCCCGGCGACCTGCCCGACGAGCTCATCGCGCTCGAGGGGCCCTTCGACGGCGAGGGGCCGCAGGGTGATCTGCTGCTGGAAGGTGCCGCCGTGACGGGCCAGTACGTGCTCGAGAACGGCGCGGCCTGCGTAGTGGGCCAGGGCGATGACGCGAGGGTCGACGGGCGGTGCGCTGTTGTACGTGGTGGTGGGTGCCGTGGTGGTCATGACTACTCCTTCTCGCTCTCAGTGTTCTCGCCGAACGGATCAAGAGGTGCATCGAGCAGGGTCGCCAGCTCCTGGGTGAACTCCCGTGTCCGGGGGCTGTCGAGGCCCCCGAGCGGCTGCAGCAACTGCTGCAGAAGCCCTTGTACGACCTTGATCGCGCGCCCGGTGACCTCGCGGCCCTGCTCGGTGAGGGCCAGCTGCACCGCGCGCGGGTCCTTGGGGTCCCGGGTGCGCTCGATCAGGCCGGCTGCTTCCAGGGCGCGGGCCAGTTTGGACACGTACAGCGGCTCGAGGCCCGTCACGTCGGCGAGGCGGCGCTGGCTGGGACGCTCCCCGCCGCGCTGCATGCCGTACAGAGAGGCCACCAGCGAGTACTGCGCGTGGGTGAGCCCGAGCGGGGCCACCGCCCGGTCGACGGCCACCCGCCACTTCATCGACAGCCGCCACACCAGGAAGCCAGGCGTGGCCTTCTCGGAACCTGTGCTCATGGCAGATACAGTACATGGCTACTATGTCCATGGCTACTATTTCTCCGAGGGCAGGCGAGAACGCCCGGGTGACGGACTGACGGGACGCCCTCGACAGGGTTAGGTTGGGCGGCATGAGCAATCTTGATCGCGAGCCGGTTCCCGCCGTGTGCGGCGGCCGTGGATTCGTGGTGGCGGAGCCCGTGCGTGAACTCCTCAGCCCTCGTCGCGTCAAGCTCGGCGAGTCGACCGAAGTGCGCCGCCTGCTGCCCAACCTGGGGCGCCGCATGGTCGGCGCCTGGTGCTTCGTCGATCACTACGGCCCCGACGACATCGCCGACGAGCCCGGCATGCAGGTGCCGCCGCACCCGCACATGGGCCTGCAGACGGTGAGCTGGCTGCACGAGGGCGAGGTGCTGCACCGCGACTCCACCGGCAGCCTGCAGACGATCCGCCCCCGCGAACTGGGACTCATGACCTCGGGCCGGGCCATCAGCCACTCCGAGGAGAGCCCCCGGCAGCACGCCCGTTTCCTGCACGGCGCACAGCTGTGGGTCGCCCTACCGGACGGCCACCGCCACACCGACCCCCACTTCGAGCACCACGCCGAACTGCCGCGCGTCACCGCCCCCGGCCTCAAGGCCACGCTGATCCTCGGCACTCTCGACGGCGCTACCTCGCCCGGAACGACGTACACCCCGATCGTCGGCGCCGACCTGACCCTCACCCGAGGCGCGGACGTACGCCTGCCGCTGGAGCCGGACTTCGAGTACGCCGTCCTGTCCATGTCCGGCGAGGCCCACGTCGACGGCGTGCCGGTCCTGCCCGGTTCGATGCTCTACCTCGGCTGCGGCCGCACCGAACTCCCGCTGCGCGCCGAGTCGGACGCAGGCCTGATGCTCCTGGGCGGAGAGCCCTTCGAGGAGGAGCTGATCATGTTCTGGAACTGGATCGGCCGGTCGCAGGAGGAGATCGAACAGGCGCGCCGGGACTGGATGGAGGGATCGCGCTTCGGTGAGGTGAAGGGGTACGACGGGGCTCCACTGCCCGCACCGGAGCTGCCGCCAGTGCCCTTGAAGCCGCGAGGAAGGGTGCGCTGACCTGAGGAAACGCTTCAGCGTTGATGGCCGCAGGGCGGAAGGTGGTCGGGTAATTCTCTCTGCTGTGGCAGGCCGGCCGGGCGGACAAGGCCGGGTCAGCCGAGCTTGAGAAGACCGGCTTCGAGGACGGCTCGTCCGAAGGAGCCGGCGAGTTCGGCGAGACGCTCGCAGTCGGCGTCACCCAGGGCGGCGTAGGCGGGAAGGGCCAGACGGTCGGTGCGGTCCTCGATGTGCCGGCGCAAGGTGGCGCCCTCCGCGCTGAGGGAGTCGCCGTCGAGGAGGCCCCGCTCACGGAGGCTCTCCTGGGTGCCGGCCCACTCCTCCTCCGGCCATGCACGGCTCATCTTGAGGAAGTCGACGGGAACCTCACCCGTGGCGGCGTGCAGCACGAGGGCTTCCAGGCCTCCGACGCCCTCGCTCAGCAGGCACGCCACATGGCCGTCGCCACGGAACTCCCGGAGCAGAGTCTGGGCGTGCCACAGGCGCAGCACCGGCTCATCCGGCCAGGGCAGGGCGGCGTGCGCGGCGAACAGCGGGCGGCCCTGCGCGTGTTCGCAGGCCGCCTCGGCGGCCCGCCGGGTCAGCGCCAGGACCTCGTCCAGCTCGGGCAGTTCGTGGATTCCAGCCCGCCGCAGGGCTTCGCCGGCGGCGGCGTACCGGGCGTCCAGCACCTGCTGCGGGGTCGTCGCGTCCCAGGCGCCGTCGAGCGCCTGCCGTACGAGACCGGGGTTGAAGTTGTAGAAGGTCGAGATGACCAGCTCGGCGGAGGCCCGGCCGAACGCGGCGCTCCGCGAGGTGAAGTAGCCTGCGCGTCCGCTCAGTCCGAGGTCGGCGTACCGTCGCCTCGCCTCGGGGACGAAGTAGATCATGCCGTGCACGGGCTCGAGTCCGCGCCAGGCCGCACGCGCTGTCTTCACGGGTCACCTCTTCGGAGAGTCGGCCAACGGGGTGTTCGCTGTGGTTCCGTACTGGGGTACTAGCCGTGCGCTCGCAGTTGTTCGAGCAGCATTCGGTTCAGTGCGTCGGGTGCCTCCTCGGGAACCCAGTGGCTGACGCCCTGGAGGGTTTCGAAGCGGTACGGCCCCTCCACCCACCGCCCGGTCCCGTGTGCCGGCGCCGGGCCGAACGCCCTGTCGTTCGTGCTCCAGACGTACAGCGTGGGCACCTCGATCGTGCCGATACTGCCGTCGGGGCGGCCTGCCCGGTACCAGTTCAGCGCGGCGGTGAGAGCGCCCGGCCGGGACAGGTGCCGTATGTAGGCCTCGACACTGTCCTGCGGGACCTTCCCGGCGTAGAGGGCGCGAAGCAGTTGGGCATCGTGGGCCAGCATGCGCTCCTCGGTCGCGGGCGTCTCGCGCCAGTCGATCATGTAGTGCGAGCGCTCACGCTGGTCCTCGTCGGTGCGCAGGGCGGTGGCCAGGGCGCCGGGATGCGGTGTCGAGACAACCGTGAGGGTGCGTACGCGGCCGGGGTGGGCGTCCGCGGTCCACCAGGCCACCGCGCCGCCCCAGTCGTGGCCGACCAGGTCGAACGTCGACCACCCCAGTTCCTCCGTGATCGCGACCACGTCGTCGACGAGAAGGCTCATGCGATAGTCCTCGGCCCGCTCGGGGCGGGCGCCGGGGGAGTAGCCGCGCTGGTCGGGCGCCACCACCCGGTAGCCCTGCGCGGCCAACGCCGCGATCTGCCGTTCCCAGGCCAGCCCCGTCTGTGGGAAGCCGTGCAGCAACAGCACCGGCCGGCCCTCCGGTGGGCCCGCCTCGATCGCGTCGAAGACGCCCGCACTGGTGGAGATGCTCAGCTCGGTCACGACCCGCCCTTTCGTACCGACTGGTCGGTAGCCTTCAGGTGTGGAGGTGGAGTGTCAAGGCCGCGGGCGCACTTGCTTCCTGGCGGAAGCGGGAAGCCCACTATTGAACTTGACGCCGGGTTCAACTATAACGTGGCGTCGGACACCGGAGACAGTGAGGCGACATGAGGGAAGCAGTCATCGTTTCGACGGCACGGACGCCGATCGGAAAGGCGTACCGCGGCGCTTTCAATGACACCCAGACGCAGGAACTCGCCGCCCATGCCCTGGCTCACGCCGTACAGCGTGCCGGGCTCGAGGGAGGTGAGGTCGAGGACGTGCTCTTCGGCTGCGCCGCGCAGCAGGGGGCATCCGGTTTCAACGTCGCGCGACAGGCCGTTCTCCGCGCCGGGCTCCCGGACACCGTGTCGGGGATGACGATCGACCGGCAGTGCTCGTCGGGCCTGATGGCCATCGCGACGGCCGCCAAGCAGATCGTCGCCGACGGCATGCAGGTCACGGTGGGCGGAGGCGTCGAGTCGATCTCCCTCGTGCAGAACGAGCACATGAACACCCACCGCATGACGGATCCCTGGCTGGTCGAGCGCAAGCCGAGCATCTACCTGCCGATGCTGCAGACGGCGGAGATCGTCGCCGAACGCTACGGCGTGAGCCGGGAACGCCAGGACGAGTTCGCGCTGCTGTCGCAGCAGCGCACCGCGGCGGCGCAGGAGGCCGGCCGGTTCGACCAGGAGATCGTCGCCCTCGACAGCGTCAAGAAGGTGCTCGACAAGCAGTCGGGGGAGGTGCGGCACGAGAAGGTCACCCTGACCCGGGACGAGGGCAACCGCGCGTCGACGACGCTCGAAGGCCTGGCCGGCCTGGCGCCGGTGCTGCCCGACGGCCAGGTGAGCGCGCAGTCCAGCGTGACGGCGGGCAACTCCTCGCAGCTCTCGGACGGGGCTTCGGCGTCGGTGCTGATGGAGTCCAGGGAGGCCGAGCGCCGCGGACTGGAACCACTGGGCGTCTACCGGGGCATGGCCGTCGCCGGTTGCGGCCCGGACGAGATGGGTATCGGGCCGGTGTTCGCCATCCCGAAGCTGCTGAAGCAGCACAATCTCACCGTCGACGACATCGGCCTGTGGGAGCTCAACGAGGCGTTCGCCTCCCAGGCGTTGTACTGCCGCGACGAACTGCACATCGACCCCGAGCGGTTCAACGTCAACGGCGGCGCGATCTCGGTCGGTCACCCGTACGGAATGACCGGTGCCCGGCTGGTGGGACACGCCCTCGTCGAGGGCAAGCGCCGCGGGGTCCGGTACGTGGTGATCTCGATGTGCGTCGGCGGCGGAATGGGTGCGGCCGGACTGTTCGAGGTCGCCTGATGGAGAAGACCAGAACCGCGGTCCTGGTCGACTTCGGCGGGGTCATCACCTCCAGCGTGCTGCAGGCGTTCACCGACTTCGGGGCCTCCCTCGGCGGCGACCCACGTCTGCCGTTGGAGCTCCTCAGCCGGGACCAGCGGTCACGCGCCCTGCTGTCCGACCACGAGTGCGGCCGTATCGACGCCGAAGCCTTCGAGCGGGGATTCGCCGAACGTCTCCGGGCTCACGGTGCCGACGTCCAAGCCGAGGGCCTCACCGCCCGTATGCAGGCGGGCATGTCGATCGACCAGGACATGCTCGCCCTGCTCGGCGATCTCCGAGCCGCCGGGCATCCCGTCGCGCTGGTGTCCAATTCCTTCGGTACCGGTACCTACGACGGTGTCGATCTGGCCTCGCTCGCCGACGTGGTCGTCATCTCCGCCATGGTCGGGGTCCGCAAACCCTCCCGGCGGATCTACGCGATCGCCTGTGAACGTCTCCGCGTCGCCCCCGAGGAGGCGGTCATGATCGACGACCTGCAGCAGAACCTCGACGGGGCGGCACGGATCGGAATCGGCGGCGTACTGCACACCAGCGCCGCCGACACCCGCCGTCGGCTCGCCGAAAGCTTCGGGATCGGCGCCTGATCGATCGACCGTACGGGAATTGCAGGATGTGCCCCTTCTCGACCTTCTGCGGACGGACGCGGTTTGTGACTATGGCGTCGGATTCAAGTAAAGTTCCCGCGATGGACACCACCGCGCCCGAGGAGATCGACGGCGAGCAGCCGCCCCCCATGGCGCCCCTGTCGCACCTTCGCGAGCCGCCCACGACGAAGCGCGGAGCGCGGACGCGGGCCGCTCTGGTGAAGGCCGCGCGGAAGGTGTTCGAACGGGACGGCTACCTCGACGCCCGCCTGACCGACATCACCAAAGAGGCGCAGTGCGCGGCGGGGTCGTTCTACACCTACTTCGCGGGCAAGGAAGAGGTGCTCGCCGCCGTCCTCCTGGAGGCGCAGGAGGACATGCTCCACCCCGGCATGGCCCGGGTGGAGGATGCCGACGACCCCTATGCGGTGCTCGAGGCGAGCAATCGCGCGTATCTCCAGGCGTACAAGCGCAACGCCAAGCTGATGGCGCTGCTCGAGCAAGTGGCGCAGGTCGAACCGGAGTTCCGTACATTCCGGAGCCGGCGCGCCGACGCGTTCATCCGCCGCAATGCCCGCGGTATCGCCGACCTGCAGGCGCGGGGTGTCGCAGACCGGGACGTCGATCCGATGCTGGCCTCCCGTGCGCTGTCGGGCATGGTCAGCGTCATGGCCTACAACGCCTTCGTGCTCGGTGAGCGCGAGGAAGAAGGCACGCCGGTGGACTTCGAGGAGCTCGTCTCCACGGTCAGCCGGCTCTGGGCGAACGCGCTGCGCTTCCCTGACCACCGCTGACCCGGCAGCCTGAGCCGGGACGATGCCCCCCACCACCCCCCTGTGTGGGGTGGCGTACGCCCAACTATTGAACTTGACGTCGGATTCAACTATACAGTTCGGACGGACGGTGCACGGTCCCGCCATCTCGGAGAGGGTTCGCTGTGAACGTTGCACGAAGAGTCGCCATCGTCACCGGTGGTGCCGGCGGTATCGGCAGCGCGCTGGTCGCGCGGCTCGCTCGCGAGGGCGCCCGGGTCGTCGTCACGGACCTCGACGCGGACAGCGCGCGGGCGGTGTCGGACAGGGTCAACGCCGACCATCCGGGGAGCACTGTCAGCGCCGCCGCAGACGCGTCGGACACCCCCCAGATCCAAGAGCTGATCGACCTGGCGGAGAGCACGTTCGGCCCGGTCGACCTCTACTTCGCCAACGCGGGCGTCGCCGGCGCACCCGGCCTCGACGCGAGTGAGCAGGACTGGGACCTGTCGATCGACGTCAACCTGCGCGCCCACATCCGCGCGGCTCGACTGCTCCTCCCGCGCTGGCTGGAGCGCGGCGAAGGCTACTTCGTCACTACCGCCTCGGCCGCCGGGCTGCTCACCCAGATCGGCTCCGCCACATACGCCGTCACCAAGCACGCCGCCGTCGGCTTCGCCGAATGGCTGAGCGTCACGTACGGCGATCGCGGGGTCCGGGTCAGCTGTCTGTGCCCGATGGGCGTGAACACCCGGATGCTGACCGCCGGAAAGGACTCCGGGGACGCGCTGGGACGAGCGGCCACGCAGGCCGTCATGTCCGCGGGTGACGTCCTGGAGCCGGCCGAGGTCGCCGACGCCGTCCTGACCGCGATCGCCGACGAGCGCTTCCTGATCCTGCCGCACGAAGAGGTGCTGGACATGTACCGGCAGAAGGGCGCGGACTACGACCGGTGGCTGCGCGGAATGCGCCGCTACCAGAGCTCCCTGCTGGAGCAGGAATGACCGGCGCGAGCGGAGAGCTCGTCCTCGCCGAACACCGCGGGCCGGTGCTCGTGCTCACCTTCAACCGGCCCGCCAAGCTGAACGCCTGGACCGACGAACTCGAAGACCGCTACTTCGCGCTGCTCGACGCCGCCGAGGACGACCCGGACGTACGTGCCGTCGTGGTGACCGGCGCGGGGCGCGGATTCTGCTCCGGCGCCGACCTCCAACTCCTGCGGTCCGTCCGTGAGATCGACGAGGCCTCCGCGGCGGACAGTGCGCACCGCCGCCCGCGCGACCTGCCACTGACCCAGCGGAAACCGCTGATCGGCGCGATCAACGGCGTCGCCGCCGGCCTGGGCATGGTGGAGGCCCTCTACTGCGACCTCCGCTTCGGCTCGCCCTCGGCCCGGTTCACCACGGCCTTCGCGCAACGCGGGCTCATCGCCGAGTACGGCATCTCCTGGCTGCTGCCCCGGCTGACGGGGCACAGCCGGGCCATGGACCTGCTGCTGTCGAGCCGCATGGTGGACGCCGACGAGGCACTGCGTATCGGACTCCTCGACCACCTGGTCCCCACCGGCAGCGTGGTCGACGCGGCTGTCGGGTACGCCGCCGACCTGGCGACGCGCTGCTCCCCGGGCTCCATGGCCACCATCAAGAGCCGGCTGCACCACGACGCGGACGGCACCTACGCCGACTCCGTGGCCCGCGCGGAGAGCCTCATGCTCCAGGCCTTCCGTGGGGCCGATGTCGTCGAAGGCGTGGCCGGCCACCTCGAGAAGCGCCCACCGGGTTTTCCTCCCCTACCGCCCGTCAGGAGTTCGGATGTCCCTGTTTGAGACGTCGGATCGCGCCAAGAAGTACCAGGCGGATCTGCTGGAGTTCATGGACTCGCACATCTACCCCGCCGAGTCGGTCTACCACGAGCAGATGCGCGCCTCCGGTGACCCGCACTTCCAGCCGCCGATCCTCGAGGAACTCAAGGCGGAGGCACGGCGGCGCGGACTGTGGAACCTCTTCCACCCGCACCCGGAGTGGGGTCCGGGGCTGACGAACCTCGAGTACGCGCCGCTGGCGGAGATCATGGGGCGCAGTCACATCGCCTCCGAAGCGTGCAACTGCAACGCTCCCGACACCGGAAACATGGAGGTGCTCACGCTGTTCGGCAGCGACGAGCACAAGGAGAAGTACCTGAGGCCCCTCCTCGACGGGACGATGGCCTCGGCCTTCGCGATGACCGAGCCGCAGGTCGCCAGCTCCGACGCCACCAACATCGAGCTGCGGATGGAACGCGACGGCGACGAGTACGTGCTCAACGGCCGCAAGTGGTTCGCGTCCAACGCCCTGCACCGCAACTGCAGAGTACTCATCGTCATGGGCAAGACCGACCCCACCGCTGCTGTGCACCGGCAGCAGTCGATGATGGTCGTCCCCATCGACGCCCCCGGGATCACAGTGATGCGCGGCCTGCCGGTGTTCGGCTACCAGGATCGCGAGGGACACGCCGAGATCGACTTCACCGACGTACGGGTCCCGGCCAAGGACCTCCTCAAGGGTGAGGGAGAGGGCTTCGCGATCAGCCAGGCCCGGCTCGGACCCGGTCGGATCCACCACTGCATGCGGGCCATCGGCGCGGCCGAGCGGGCGCTGGAGCTGATGTGCCGGCGCGCCCAGTCACGGGTGACCTTCGGCAGCCCGGTCGCCGAACGGTCCAACATCCAGGACTGGATCGCGGAAGCACGCATCGACATCGAGATGATCCGGCTGCTCACGCTCAAGGCCGCATACCTGATGGACACGGTCGGCAACAAGGAAGCGCGCACCGAGATCGCGGCCATCAAGGTGGCCGCACCGAACATCGCGCTGAAGATCGTCGACCGCGCGATCCAGGTGTACGGCGCTGCGGGCGTGACCGAGGACTTCCCGCTGGCGATGATGTACGCCCACCTGCGGACATTGAGGCTGGCTGACGGTCCCGACGAGGTCCACAAGCGGGCCATCGCCAAGCAGGAACTGCGCCAGTACCGCGACGCGGCAGTGGTGAGCTGACATGGCCGGACTGGATCTCACCGGCCGCACCGCCGTCGTCACGGGTGCCTCACGCGGTATCGGGCTGGCGATCGCCCAGGCCCTCGCCGCCGCCGGCGCGAACGTCGTCCTCACCTCCCGCTCCCAGGAGGCGGCGGACGCCGCCGCGGCCCAGGTCGGCACAGCGATCGGCGTCGGGGCCCACGCGGTCGACGAGGAGGCGGCCCGACGCTGTGTCGAGCTGACGCTCGAACGGTTCGGCAGCCTGGACATCCTCGTCAACAACGCGGGGACCAACCCGGCCTTCGGGCCCGTCATCGACCAGGACCACGGCCGGTTCGCCAAGACCTTCGACGTGAACCTGTGGGCTCCCGTCCTGTGGACGGGCCTGGCCACCCGGGCCTGGATGGGCGAGCACGGAGGCGCGGTCGTCAACACGGCATCGGTCGGCGGCATGGCCTTCGAGGCGAACATCGGCCTCTACAACGCGTCGAAGGCCGCACTGATCCATCTCACCAGGCAACTGGCCCTGGAACTCTCACCGAAGGTCCGCGTCAACGCGGTGGCACCCGGTGTGGTGCGCACCAAGCTGGCCGAGGCCCTGTGGAAGGAGCACGAGCAGACCGTCTCCGCCTCGACGGCACTGGGGCGTATCGGGGAGCCTGCCGACATCGCCTCGGCAGTCGCCTTTCTCGTCTCGGACGCGGCGAGTTGGATCACGGGCGAGACGATGGTGATCGACGGCGGCCAACTCCTGGGTGACGCGGTCCCGTTCAGGCAAGGAGCCGGTATCGGCATCTGAGGCGTGTTGCACAGAGGCGGTTCAGAGACCTGCGCGGCTGAACGTCACATGCGTGACCCCGCTGGGCGAGGAGGTGGCCTCGACCCGGTAGTCCTTCTCGACGCTCTCCAGTCCGTCCCAGAGGCGTACGCCCCGGCCGAGCAGGATCGGGACCACCACGACGTGCAGATGGTCGATGAGCCCGGCGGCGAGGAAGTCGCGGATCACGGTGGGTCCCCCGCCGATGCGTACGTCCTGGCCGCCGGCGGCCTCGCGGGCCGTCTCCAGCGCCTGGGCGGGCGACGTGTCGAGGAAGTGGAAGGTCGTGCCGCCCTCCATCTCGATCGACGGGCGCGTGTGGCGGGTGAGCACGAAGGTCGGTGTGTGGAAGGGCGGGTTGGGTCCCCACCACCCCTTCCACTCCTCGTCCTCGTGCCATCCGGGGTAGCCGTACTTCCCGGCGCCCATGATCTCGGCGCCGATCCCGGGCGTGAACTGCCGCACGAAGGCGTCGTCGAGGCCGCTGGTCCCGCCCGGCTCGCCGGTCATCTCGTGCCACCACCGGGTGGCGAACATCCACTGGTGCAGCCTTTCACCGGCGTGGCCGAACGGCGCTTCCTGGCTCAGACCCTCACCGGTGCCGAAGCCGTCGAGCGAGAGGGAGAAGTTGTGGACGCGGGCGAGTGACATGGCTGGCGACTCCTCTTCTTCTGCTGGTCACGGGCCGGGCGGTGCCGACAGATGGATCAGGATGCCGCACACCTCGTCCACTATCTCCCGGGCCTCCGTCTCATCCCGGCAATCGCCCAGCTCGCGCGCCGCCCCGCCGATGACGGTGGTCAGTACGCTCACCCGGACCCGGCCGGCGCGTCGTCGCTCGTCCACCTCCAGCAGCCGGGCGTTGCGCCGCACCCATGCGCGGTCCCACTGGCGGCGCAGCGCGTCGAAGCCCGCGGGGCCGTCGTCCTCCACGAGGAGCATGCCGAGCCTGCGATTGTCCCAGGCGCCCTCCAGATACGCCCTGGTTCCCGCCACGAACAGAGCGACGGGGTCGTCCACACCACGGCCGCGCTCGGCGGCCAGCGTGGCCGCGGTCCTGCGCTCCTGCTCCTCCCGGAACTCCTCCCACAGGGCGAGGTAGAGCCCTCGCTTCCCGCCGTAGTGCTGGAAGAGGCTGCCCACCGGGATGCCGGAGCGCGCCGCGATCTCGGTGAGGCCGGCGTCGGTGTAACCGCGCTCGGTGAACACCTCCAGCGCGGCGTCCAGCAGCGCACGCCGGACCGTTCCGTTCTGCTCCGCGTGCCCCTCCGGCAGGGCCGACTCTCCCCGCCCGCCCGGCAGTTGACGTGCCGCCTCGGTTCCGGCGGACTCCACGATGCCGCTCACCGGCCCTCCTCACCTTCCCTGGCGCCGTCGCGGATGGCGAGGGCGACCAGTAGTTCCAGCAGGTCGGCGATCCGGCGCGGATTGCGGCCGGTGCGTTCCTCGATCCGGCGCAACCGGTAGTGCGCCGTGTTGTGATGCACCCGCAGCCGGTCGGCGGCCAGCCGCAGATTGAGGTCGGCCTCCGCGAAGGCCCGAATGGTGGCGGCCAGCGTGTCGCCCCGCCCGCGGTCCTCCTCCAGCAGCACCCGCACCCGCGGATCGACCAGCTGACGGGCCAGGTCGTCGGCCCGCAGCGCGAGGTAGTCGAAGGGGGAAAGCCGCGGCAGCGCAGCCACCCCGCCCCCGCTCGGCACCAGGTCGAGGGCTGCCCGCGCCTCCTCGTACGCGCGCGGCAGTTCACACGCGCCTTGCGCGACCGTACTGATCCCCATGGAGAGCATGGTCCCGCCCCGCGCGAGCCGCTGCTGCACGGCCTCGAAGTGGGCGCAGATGTCGTCCGCGGTCATGCCGGCCCGGACCACGGGCACGGCCACCACCTCTTCGTGGCGTACGACGACCAGGGTCCGGCCCGCCCACGGCCCGGCCACGCTCATCGACGCGGTGGTGTCATACCCGTGCTCGGCCGACGTGAGGTCCCCGGTGCGGGTGTCGCCCACACACACCGCCACGACCGCCATCATCGGCGAGTGCGGCCCGATGCCGTACGCCTGCGCGGCGGCGGACAGCGGACCGCGCGTCGGTGCCACGCCGGCCAGGAGCTGGTCAAGAAGGTCCCGGCGCTCCCGGTCGGCGTCCGCCACCACGTGCTGCTGGTACTCGACGTAGGCCTGCGCGGCATGGGTGCTGGCGTAGTCGACGTACCGCATCAGCGGGGTGACCAGGGACAGCGCGGCCTGCTGGGCCTCGGCGGACGTGCCGGCGCAGTCCAGCAGCGCGTCCCACAGCACCTGCCGGCCGACCCGGAAGGCACTGATCCAGTCCTCCAGGGCGAACCCGGCCCGTGCCCGCCGCATGGCCGCGGCGCGGCTGAAGACCAGGTCCTCGGGGGCGATACCGCGATCCCCGGCCAGCGCCGCCAACTGCATCCGGTAGTGCTCGAGCACCTGCTCCCGTACGTCCGAGAAGAAGCGTTCGTCCTGCAGTGCGTACGACGGGATCTCCGCACGCATCACCCCCACGGCGGTGTCCGCCACCTCCTCGACCCGGTCGTGGACGGCGTGCAGGATCCGCCACCGCTCCCGGCGGAGCGGTTCGGAAAGCAGGGGAGCGCCCACAGCGGGCCCGTGCGGCATGGCGCCGATCGTCGCCGCCCGCCTCGTGCTCCGTCAACAGGCTCGGAGTGAGACATCAAGCGTTATCTGTGCGCGGCGCACAGTCCGACGGCCGGGAAGTTGGGTGCTCGCACCCAATGTGCGCCCCGAACGCCCCCACCTACTGTGACGCTCTCCCACCCCCCAGAACGTCGGAAGGGGCGTCACTCATGCTCGCGGTCGACGGTATCACCGTGCGTTTCGGCGGGATCACGGCACTTGACGGTGTCGCGTTCACCGTCGAGCCGGGCACCGCCGTAGGGCTCATCGGGCCGAACGGAGCCGGCAAGACCACCTTGTTCAACTGCCTCACCAGGCGCTGCACTCCCGACGGGGGAGACGTGCGATTCCAGGGCGAGGACCTGCTGGCCCTCCCTCCGCACGCCGTGGCCGGGCGCGGCATCGCCCGCACCTTCCAGAACCTGGGCCTGTTCCCGCAGCTCACGGTCCGGGAGAACGTCATGGTCGGCGCCCACAGCCGGGGGCGCACCGGACACCTCGCCGCGGCGCTCCGGCTGCCCCGCGTCCGGCGGGAGGAGAGGGAACTGCGTGATCGGGCGGACGACCTGCTACGGCGGCTCGGTCTGGCGGACGTCGCCGACCACCCCGCCGCCGGGCTGCCGTTCGGCACGCTCAAACGCGTCGAACTCGCCAGGGCCCTCGCCGTACGGCCCCGGCTGCTGCTGCTCGACGAACCCGTCAACGGGCTCAGCCACGGCGAGGTCGGCCAATTCGCGGATCTGGTCCGGTCGGTGCGCGAGGAGTTCGACCTCACGCTCGTGGTGGTCGAACACCACATGGGCTTCGTGATGGGCCTGTGCGACAAGGTGGTCTGCCTCGACTTCGGCCGCAAGATCGCCGAGGGCACGCCGGAGGAGATCCAGCGCGATCCGGCGGTCGTCGAGGCGTACCTGGGAGTGGCCGCATGAGCGAGCCCACCACCACCGAGACCATGCAGCCGGATGTCCCGACCGCGGAACCGGACTTCCTGAAGGTGTCCGGACTGCACGCCGGATACGGCCAGGCCCGCGTCCTCCAGGGCCTCGACTTCTCCGTCGCCCGCGGCGAGGTGTGCGCGATCCTCGGACCCAACGGCGCGGGCAAGACCACGACACTGCGGGCGCTGAGCGGCATGGTCCGCGGCCGCGGCTCGGTCACCCTGAACGGCACGGAACTGCTGGGCCGTTCGCCCGAACAGGCCGCCCGGCTCGGCGTGGCGCATGTGCCCGAGGGACGGGGCACCTTCAACGAGCTGACCGTCGAGGAGAACCTGTGCATCGGCGCCCACCTGCGCACCGGCTCCGGATGGCGGAGCCGCGCCGAGCGGGCGGCCGTGGCGGCCGACCTGGACCGGATCTACGGCCACTTTCCCAGACTGCGCCAACGCTCGCGGCAGGCCGCCGGCAGCCTCAGCGGCGGGGAGCAGCAGATGCTCGCCATCGGCAGGGCTCTGATGCTGCGGCCCTCGCTGCTGCTCCTCGACGAGCCGTCCCTGGGCCTCGCGCCACTGGTCACCCGTGAGCTGTTCGAAATCGTCCGTGCCGTCAACGAGGAGGAACGCACCACCGTGGTCGTCGTCGAGCAGAACGCCCAGCTCGCGCTGGACATCGCGCACCGGGCGCACGTACTGGAGGCCGGCCGCCTGGTGCTGTCAGGGTCGGCCCAGCAGATCCGCGAGGACGGGCAGGTCGCCGAGGTCTACCTCGGTGTCTCCCTCGGCTCCCGCAAGGCCGGGTGAGCGCCGTGACCGACTTTCTCCAGCAACTGGTGGAAGGACTGGGCTCGGGCGCGGTGTACGCCAGCCTGGCTCTGGCCCTCGTACTGATCCACCGGTTCACGGGCATCGTCAACTTCGCGCAGGGCGAGCTGGCCATGCTCTCCACGTACGTCGCCTGGCAGTTGGTGGCATCCGGGATGCCGTTCTGGCTGGCGCTGCCGGTCACCCTCGCGGTGTCCTTCGCGGGCGGCATGCTGGTCGAGCGGATCGTCATCCGCCCCGTGCAGGGCGCGCCCGAGCTGACGGTGGTCATCGTCACCGTCGGCCTGTTCATCTTCGTCAACGCGCTGGCCGGCCTCATCTGGTCGTTCACCGTCAAGGACTTCCCGCAGCAGTTCCCCGACGGCGGGCTCGACCTGGCCGGAGTACGCGTGGACTGGTCGACGCTCGGGATCCTCGGCGTGGTGGCCGTCGTGATGGGCCTGCTGTATCTGCTGTTCCAGCACACCTCCATCGGCCTGGTGATGCGGGCGGTCGCCTGCAATCCGGCCTCCGCACGGCTGTCGGGCATCCGGGTGGGCCGGGTCCTGATGCTCGGCTGGGGGCTGGCCGCGACGGTCGGCGCCGTGTCGGGCGTGCTCGTCGCCCCACTGCTGTTCCTGGAACCCAACATGATGGGCGGGGTGCTGATCTACGCCTTCGCCGCGGCCACCCTGGGAGGCTTCGACAGCCCCGTGGGCGCGGTCGTCGGCGGCCTGTTCGTGGGCGTCGCCGAGACGCTGACCGGGGCGTACGTCGATGTCGTCGGGGCCGATCTGAAAGTGGGCGTACCCCTCGTGATCATCCTGGCGGTGCTGCTCGTGCGGCCCCAGGGCCTGTTCGGACGGGCGGCGGTGGAGCGCGCATGAGCACCCTCACCACGGCACTCGGCTCCGACCGGGCCCGGCGGCTGCGAGCCGGCCTCACCGCGCTGCTCGCGGTGGCGGTCGCCTGCGGCGCACCCTTCTACTTCGCCCCGTTCCAGGTCTTCCAGCTGACCATGGTGCTGCTGTACGCCGTCGCGCTGGCCGGGCTGAACCTGCTGGTCGGCTTCGGCGGGCAGATCTCGCTCGGGCACGGCGCGTTCTTCGCGGCGGGGGCCTACTCGGCGGCGGTCATGCTCGACCGGTACGACACCGGCCACCTGGCCACGCTTCCGGTCGCGGCCGCCGGATGCTTCCTGCTGGGCCTCGGGTTCGGAGTGCCCGCGCTGCGGCTGCGCGGGCTGTATCTGGCCCTGGTCACCCTCTCCTTCGCGGTGTTCCTGCCGCCCCTGCTCAAACGGCTCGAACCAGTGACGGGCGGCTCCATGGGCCTGACCGTGGACAAACTGCAGCCACCCGCGTGGAGCGGTCTCGCCGAGGACCAGTGGACGTACTTCGTCGTCCTCACCGTTGCCGCGGTGGCCCTGCTGCTCGCCCGCAACCTGCTGCGCTCCCGGGTCGGCCGGGCCCTGCGCGCCGTACGGGACAACGAGAGTGCCGCCGAGGTCATGGGCGTACGGCTGTCGCTGCACAAGACGCTCGCCTTCGCGTGGAGCGCGATGTTCGCGGGGGTCGCCGGGTGTCTCTACACCTGGGTGATCGGCTTCGTCTCGCCCGACTCCTTCAGCTTCGTGCTGTCCATCACCCTGCTGGCCGGCCTGGTGGTGGGAGGGCTCGGCTCGCTGTACGGGCCCCTGCTGGGCGCGGCGTTCGTGATGTACGTGCCGAGCGTCTCCCAGGACCTCAGCGAGGCCGCGCCGGGAGTGGTGTTCGGCCTGCTGATCATCACGGTGATGTTCGTGGGACCGACGGGACTGGCCGGTCTGCCAAGCCGTGTCCTGGGCGCCGCCGCCCGCCGCCTGCCCCGTAGCGCAGCCACTTCCACCGCCGCCGCCGTCGACCGGACGCCGGAGAACGAATCCGCGCCCGATCCGGAGCCGAACGCGCAGGCCGAGAACGGACCCTCCGCGCCCCTCACCCCTGCGGACCCCGCAGTAGCCGACGCCGAACCCGTGGGCGCCCCGCCCCGCACGGAAAAGGACTGAATCACATGCGTAAGACCACCGCTCTGCGGGCTGCCGCAGCCGCCACCGCCGCCCTGCTCACCGCGACCGCCTGCAGCAGCCGGCGAGGGCAGGACACCCAGGACACCGCCGCCGACGGCGCGTGCAAGGGGCAGCAGACCACCGGCATCACGGACAAGACCATCAAGCTCGGCGGGATCTACCCGCTGTCGGGACCGGCCTCCGCGTACGGCACGATCAGCAAGGGCGTCGCCGCCTACTTCAAGTACGTCAACGACAAGGGCGGCATAGACGGCCGCAAGGTGCAGTTCGTCGTCCGTGACGACGGCTACCAGCCGCCCAAGGCGGTCGAGGAGGCCCGCAGACTCGTCGAGCAGGAGAAGGTCTTCGCGGTGTTCCAGACCCTGGGCACCCCGTCCACGGCGGCCGTGTGGGACTACCTCAACAAGCAGAAGGTGCCGCAGCCCTTCGTCGCCACGGGCGCCTCCGTCTGGGGCACCGACGACCAGCATCCCTGGACCATCGGCTGGCAGCCCAACTACGTGGCCGAGGCCCGGGTGTACGCCAAGTACCTCAAGGAGGAGAAGCCGAACGCCAAGGTCGCGGTCCTCTACCAGAACGACGACTTCGGCAAGGACCTGCTCGGTGGGTTCAAGAAGGCCGTAGCCGGCAGCGGCATCAAGGTGGTCGCCGAAGAGAGCTACGAGGTCACCGACCCGTCCGTGTCGGCACAGATGGCGAGCCTCGCACGCTCCAAGGCCGACGTGCTGCTGAACATCACCACTCCCAAGTTCGCCAGCCAGGCCCTCGCCGCCGACGCCAAGAACACCAGGTGGAACCCGCTGCACATCGTCAACAACGTGTCCTCGTCCGCCGCCGTGCTCCAGCCCGTCGGGTTCAAGAACGTCCAGGGCGTGGTCTCGGCGACGTACTTCAAGGACCCCGCCGACCCGCAGTGGGCGAACGACCCCGAGATGAAGACCTACACGGCCGCCCTGCACAAGTACGCCCCGGACGCCGACCCGGCCAACCAGTTCAACGCCTACGGCTGGGCCGTCGCCTCCAGCCTGCACAAGGCCCTGGACGTGATGAAGTGCCCGACCAGGGAAGGGCTGCGTGACGCGGTGCGCAATCTGAAGGACGTGAAGGTGAGGCTGCTGCTGCCCGGCGTCACCCTGTCCACGGGGCAGGGTGACGCCTTCCCGCTGGAGACGATGCAGCTGATGCGGTTCAAGGGCGAGCGGTGGCAGCTGTTCGGCAAGCCGGTGGACACCCGTAAGGAGTTCGGCCCGCTGACGAAGTGAGCCGGCGGGGGCGGTCCCGGTCGATGCCCTGACCCTCGGGACCGCCCCCGCCCCGTCCGCTCCGTGCGGACAGACTGCCTCGTGCTCAGACGGCGTTCAGCCCTCCGTCCACCACCAGGCTCTGCCCGGTGATGTAGGAGGCCCGCTCGGAGAGCAGGAAGGTGACGGCTTCGGCCACCTCCCGGGCGGTGCCCCGGCGCCTGAGCGGTTTGCGGGTGAACGAGGCCGAGCGCGACGCCCGCCCGGCCGAGACCTCGCGACCCATCGGCGTGTCGATCAGACCGGGCACGACCAGGTTGGCGCGTATCCCGCGTGGCGCGCCCTCCTTGGCGACATGGCGGGCGAGTCCGAACAGGCCCGCCTTGGAACTGTCGTAGGCGGGCGAGTCGGTGGCCGCGCGCAGTCCCCGCACGGAACCGCCGAAGACGACCGAGCCTCCGTCGGCGGGGACGGGCAGTGTGTACGTGGCGGCGAGGAAGGGAGCGCCCAGGTTGAGCGAGAGCACGCGTTCCCACTGCTGCGGTGAGGTGTCCGCCAGGCCCGCGCCGAGTCCGATGCCGACGTTGACCACGAGCGCGTCGAGGGCGGCCCTCCGGCCTTGGCCGGGGAGCCGTCGACAACTCCCTGCCCCGCGCCGACGGACCTCATCGCGGCGCACCGCTCCTTCCATGCGGCCGGCCGGCTGCTGGATGCCGCCCGTGCGTACGGTCTGCGCGGCGTGTACGACCTGAGCGACCTGTCCTGGCGGGTGGTCTCGTCTCCGAACCGGAACTCGCCGAGTTGCTGATCGACCGCTCTCTGCGCCCACTGGAGGCGGAGGGTGAGTTCGGAGCGCTCATCGAGGAGTAGGTGCAGGGACACCTGGAGAATAGGCGGCACATCCGCGAGGTCGCCCGCAGCGCACACGTCCATGTCAACACCGTCCGCTACCGGCTGCGCCGGTTCGAGGAGCTGACCGGTGTCGGCCTGGACAGTGCGGATACCGCTGTGGAGCTCAGCTGGGCCCTGGCGGCACGCGGCCTGAGGACACCCCCGCGCGGCCCGGCGCGCCCTGTTCAGGGAGCGGTCCCGTAGCGGCGGGCTACGGACGTTGCCAGAGTGGGACTGTCCCGGTACAGCGGTGGAGAAGCGGATGACGGAGTTCAGCGAAAGCCACGACGATCCGTTCGCCCTGCACCTCGTCGCCCTGGCGGTGCTCGACGACCGGGGAGTCGTGGTCGGATGGAACCAGCGGGCGCAGGAGCTGCTCGGCCACCCGGACACGGCCGTGATCGGTCGTCCGGCCTTCGAGGTTCTTGTCGGCCCGAGCGAAATGCCGGCCGCCAGGGAGGCCGCGGCAAAGTGCAGAAAGGCCGGCGGCTGGTTCGGGGTGCTGAAGGTGCGCCACCGCGACGGGCGGCTCGTGGAGATGGGGCTCAGGGCCCATGCGCTCTCCCGCGACGGCCAGACCAGTGAGTGGCTCCTGGCCGGGGCACTCGCGGTCGACGTCCTGGAGTGGCAGCGGGACCGTGCGGTCCTCGACGGTCTGTACCGCCAGTGCCCGATCGGACTGGTCGTGCACGGCACCGACCTGAGGCTTCTCAGGGTCAACCGGGCCATCGAACGCTTCAGTGGCGTCCCCGCGGAGGGCTTCGAGGGGCTGCCCAGCGGGCAGATGCTCATCCCCGACGACGCACGCAAGGCCCTGGACCGGGTGCGCCAGGTGATGGAGACCGGCAGACCGCTCGTCTACTCCGAGCAGTTCGTCCGACTGGAGCAGGATCCGGCACGGGAACGGGTCGCCCTGGTCTCGTCCTTCCGCATGGAGGATCCCGCGGGCCGCATCCTGGGCGTGGCCGAGATGATCGAGGACATCACCGACCGTCATCGGGCCCAGCGCCGGCTCGCGCTCCTCGACCAGGCCGGCAGCCGTATCGGAACCACCCTCGACGTGGCGGAGACCGCCCGGGAACTCGCCGAGGTGATGGTGCCCCACCTCGCCGACCACGCGTCGGTGGACCTGCTCCAGCCGGTGACGCGCGGCGAGGAACTGGCACCGGCCCTGGCGGGGGCCCGTCGTACGGCTCGGCGCCAGCAGCGTGGGGGCCCAGCAACCCGGCCCACCGCACCCCCACGGCGAGCCGGTGGACTTCGCGCCCGACTCACCCCAGGCCAGGTGCCTGTCCGAAGGGCGGCCCGTCCTGGAACCGGTGCTGCCGCCCGACTGGCTCTCGACGCAAGGCCACCAGGGAGCCCACGCTCCGGACCTGGGCGTCCACTCGCTGATCGGCGTACCCCTCGCCGCGCGCGGCATGGTGCTGGGCGTGATGACCCTGTGGCGTTCGCGCCGCCCCGACCCCTTCGAGGCGGACGATCTCACCCTCGCCCAGGAACTCGCCTCGCGCGCCGCCGTCGCCATCGACAACGCCCGGCGCTTCACCCAGCAACAGCAGACCGCGTTCACCCTGCAGAGCAGCCTGCTGCCCCGGGCGGTCCCGGACCAGCCGGCCGTCGAGGTGGCGCTGCGGTATCTGCCGGCCAGCGCGGCTCCGGGCCTGGGCGGCGACTGGTTCGACGTGATCCCCCTGTCCGGGGCCCGGGTCGCCCTCGTCGTCGGCGACGTGGTGGGACGTGGCATCCACGCGGCCGCCACCATGGGACGGCTGCGGACCGCCGTACACACCCTCGCGAGCCTCGACCTGGAACCGGACGAGCTCCTCTCCCGGCTGGACGACATGGTCAACCTGCTGGCCGTCGAACAGGAGGCGGCGGGCGAACGGCCCGTGGGTGAGCAGGTCGTCGGCGCCACCTGCCTGTACGCCGTGTACGACCCGGTCTCGCGGCGGTGTTCCGTGGCCCGCGCCGGCCACCCGCCGCCCGTGGTGACCACTCCGGACGGACACGTTGCACCGCTCGACCTGCCCGCCGGCCCGCCGCTCGGCCTGGGCGGCCTGCCCTTCGAGGCCCGGGAGGTCGAACTGGCCGAGGGAAGCCTGCTGTGCCTGTACACCAACGGTGTCATCGGCGAACGCCACCTCGACCCCGACGCGGGCCTGTCCAAGCTGTGCGCGGCGCTCACCCGCCCGGCGGACGCCCTGGAGCGAACATGCCAGGCTGTGGTCGACTCGCTCGTACCGTCGCGCCCCAGCGACGACGTCGCCCTGCTGATCGCCCGTACGCGCACGCTGCCGCGGGACGACGTCGCCTCGTGGCAGCTGCCGCCGGAGCCGGCCAGTGCCGCCCGCGCACGGGCGCTGACCTCGGCCAAGCTGACCGAATGGGGTCTGGAGCATCTGGCGTTCACCACCGAGTTGATCGCCAGCGAACTGGTCACCAACGTGTACCGGTACGCCGGCGGCCCCGCGACGCTGCGGCTGATCCGCGAACGGACCCTGGTGTGCGAGGTCAGCGACACCAGCCACACCTCCCCCCGCCTGCGCCGCGCCCGTACGACCGACGAGGGCGGGCGCGGCCTGTTCCTGGTGGCGCAGATGGCCGAACGGTGGGGCGCCCGCTACACCCGCGAGGGCAAGACCGTGTGGACCGAGCAGTCACTGACCGGCATGCTCACCTGACCCTCTCAGGCCGCGGTCATTCCGCTGCGGCGAGCAGCCGTGCCTCGCTCTCGTCGTACAGTCGCCGGTTCACCCGGCTGTCGGCGGCGCGGCGCCGGTGGTCCAGGCGGCTGCCCAGCCACCCGGCCAGGTAGCCGAACGGGATGGAGATCAGCCCGGTGGACTGCATCGGGAACAGGTCGAAGTCGGCGTTCGGGAAGACGGCGGACGGTGTGCCCGAGACGGCCTTGGAGAAGACCATGAGCAGCAACGCGCAGGCCGCACCGCCGTAGAGGGTGGCGAGCAGGCCGGTGCGGGTGAATCCGCGCCAGAACAGGGAGTAGGTGAGCGCGGGTGTCACCGCCGACGCGCCCACGCAGACGGCCAGAGTGGTCAGCACACCGACGTTCCAGTTCTGGACGAGCGTGGCGAGCCCGATGGCCACGGTTCCCACGCCCACGCTCGTCCACGCCGCCACCGTCATCTCCGCACGCGGCTCGGCCTGTCCCCGGCGGGCCGCGTGGGCGAACAGGTCGTGGGCGAGCGAGGAGGCCGCGGCCAGGGTCATCCCCGCGACCGACGACAGCAGGGTGATGAACACCATGCCCGCCACGGCCGAGTAGAGAATCGTCGCGCCCGCGGAGGAGGAGGCCCCGCCGAGCACCTGCGACAGCATGAGCACCGACGTCCGGCCCTGCGGGTCGGCCGCGGTGATGTACCGCGATCCCACCAGCGCCGCCGCCCCCGTACCCATGACGATCACGAGCAGACAGAAGGTGGTGACCGTGCCGACCGCCCACGACATGGAGCGACGCACGGCCGGCACGTCCTGCGCGGAGTACAGACGCATCGTGATGTGGGGGAGACAGGCCACGCCGAGGACCACGGTGATCTGGAGACCGACGAAGTCCAGCCGGTCGACGGCCGAGGTGCCCAGCTGAAGGCCCTGCCGGAGGAAGGCCGGGCCCGCACCGCTGCCCTGCTGGGCCGCCCTGAGAACGTCGCCGGGATTCCAGTCGAATCGGTTCAGCACCAGAGCGGCGACGACGAAACTGGTGCCGATCAGGATCACGATCTTGATCATCTGGATGAGCGCGGTGCCCCGCATGCCGCCGAGCGCCGCGTAAATGATCATCAGGCTGCCGACGACGACGATGCAGGCCGTCCTGGCGCCCGCCATGTGCGGGATGCCCAGGATGAAGGTGAGCAGTGACCCGGCCCCGGAGAGCTGGACGACGAGGAAGGGCACGGTCGCCGAGAGCGTCACGACGCAGGCGGCGACCCGCACCGCCCGCCCGGGCATGTTGCGGGCCAGGACGTCGCCCATGGTGAATCGGCCGGCGTTGCGCAGGGGTTCGGCCAGCAGGAACATCAGCAGGACCAGGGACAGGGCCGTGCTGACCGCGAGGACGTAGCCGTCGTAGCCGGCAAGCGCGATGATGCCCGTGGTGCTCAGGACCGTGGCCGCGGAGATGTAGTCGCCCGCGATGGCCAGGCCGTTCTTGAGCGGGGTGAGCGAGCGGTAGCCGGTGTAGAAGTTCGTCAGATCGTCGCGGTCCGGTCCCGCCATCACGCACATCATCAGCGTGACGGTGACCAGCGCGGTGAACAGGACCAGGACGACAGCCTGCGTCCCGGAGCTGAAGTCGTTCATCTCGCCGTCCCCGCGTTCGGGCCGGCGGGGACCGCCCGCTCCCTGACGGCCAGGGCCAACGGGTCCACCGAGCGCTGTGCGCTGCGTCCGTACCAGGAGACCGCCGCGAAGGTGACGACGAGCTGGAAGACCCCCAGGGTCATTCCCAGGCTCAGCTCCCCGGCGACACTGGCCCCCATCAGGCCGGGCGCGTAGCAGGACAGCACGACGTACACGACGAAGGAGCCGAGCGCGGTGAGGGTGGAGATCCGGCGGAGCGTGCGGTAGGCCGAGCGCAGGGCGGCGAGGTCGGCGTTGGGCCGCTGGGCCTGGTGCGCGTACGGCTCGTCCCAGGAAGCCTGTCCGTACGGCTCGGTCCAGGGGGCTTGCCCGTACGGCTCGTACCGCGGGGCGTTGTGTCCGTACCGCTGGTGCTCGGTGTGCGGTGGCGGCCACCCCGTGTCCGAGGGTGGATACCGGTTCTCGTCGGCGAATGTCATCGCAGGGCCTTCCGCTACGGCGATGGCTGTGAGCGGCGCACGATACCGACTGGTTGGAATGCCCATAAGGTCATCGCGGATCACGTTTCGGGGTCGGTACGGCTCTCCGGGTGCAGGTCGGCGGGCAGCGTGCCGGCGTGTGGCGAACATCATGCACCAGGCATACCCACTGGTCGGTACCGTGCGGCGGAAGCCGTGAACGACAGGAGGCGCGATGTCTGCGACCAACCGCCAGATCCGTCTGGCAGCCCGCCCCGTGGGCGAGGTCAAGCCCGAGGACTGGGAGCACTTCGCAGGGCCCGTCGACGAGCCGGGCCCGGGCCGGTTCGCGGGCCGGACGCGCGTGATCTCCCTGGACCCGGCGATGCGGGGCTGGCTGGACGACCGTCCCTCCTACCTGCCGCCGGTGGGCATCGGCGAGGTCATGCGCGCCGGGTCGGTCATCGAGGTCACGGCGTCGAATCACCCCGACTTCCAGCCGGGCGATTACGTGGTCGGCGCGTTCGGCGTCCAGGAGTACGTGGTTTCCGACGGCAAGGGTGCCCTGAAGGTCGACACCTCCCTCGCCCCGCCCTCGACGTATCTCGGCGCGCTGGGCATGCCCGGCATGACCGCCTACTTCGGTCTGCTGGACGTCGGGGCGCTGAAGGACGGTGAGACCGTCGTGGTGTCGGGGGCGGCCGGGGCGGTCGGCACGATCGCCGGCCAGATCGCGAAGGCCAAGGGCTGCCGGGTCGTGGGCATCGCCGGAGGCCCGGAGAAGTGCGCCATGCTCGTCGACGAGCTGGGATTCGACGCGGCCGTCGACTACCGCGCCGAGGACGTCAGGAAGGCGCTGCGCCGGGAGGCCTCCGACGGCATCGACGTCTACTTCGACAACGTCGGAGGGGACATCCTCGACGCGGCCCTGACGCGGCTGGCGATGCACGCGCGCGTCGTGGTCTGCGGTGCGATCAGCCAGTACAACAACGCCACGCCGGTCAAGGGCCCCTCCAACTACCTCTCCCTGCTGGTGCGTCGCGCCCGCATGGAGGGCTTCGTCGTCTTCGACTACGCCAAGCGCTACGCGCAGGCGGCGCAGGAGATCTCCGCCTGGATCGGGGCCGGCCGCATCAAGGTCAAGGAGCATGTGGTGAAGGGGAGCGTGGACGACTTCCCCGAGACGCTGGGGATGCTCTTCCGCGGGGAGAACGTCGGGAAGCTCGTCCTGGAGCTGGCATGACGGCCGTCGGGAGCGCCGTCGCCGCCCGGCCGGGACAGGCGGAGGGCGCCGCGCTCCAGGGCAAGGTGGCGATCGTCACCGGCGGTGCCAGTGGACTGGGCCGGGCCACGGCACTGGCGCTGGCGGAGGCGGGGGCACGCGTGGTCGTCGCGGACCTCGATGCGCGGGGCGGCCGCGAGGTGGCCGACATGGTCGGCGGCCGTTTCCGCGCCTGCGACGTCTCCGATCCCGACGCCAACCGCGCGCTGGTGGCCTTCGCCCAGGAGCACTACGGCGGCGTCGACATCGCCTTGCTCAACGCCGGGGTGGCGACCGGATGCGGCGTCGGTGAGGACTTCGACCTGGCACGCTACCGTCGCGCGATGGGAGCCAACCTCGACGGCGTGGTCTTCGGCACCCATGCGGTGCTGCCGGCGCTGCGGGCCCGCGGGGGAGGGGCCATCGTGGCGACCGCGTCCCTGGCGGGCCTGGCCGCCGTACCGCTCGATCCTCTGTACGCGGCCAACAAGCACGCGGTCGTAGGGCTTGCCCGCTCCCTGGGGCCGGCTCTTGCGGCGGACAACGTGCGCTTCAACGCCGTCTGTCCCGGCTTCGCGGAGTCGCGGATCATCGATCCGCTGCGCGACATGCTCCCCAAGCAGGGGCTGTCGGTCATTCCGGCCGAGGTCGTGGCGGACACCGTGCTGCGGATCCTCACCGGAGACGGCACGGGGGAGTGCTGGTTCATCCAGCCCGGCCGCGATCCGGAGCCGTTCCGGTTCCGTACGGTCCCTGGTCCCGGCGAGCCTGTCGGCGTCTGAGGAGACCCTCAGGCGGTGGTGGGCTGAGAGGCGAACGCGCGCTCGAGCAGTGCGTACAGAGTGTCCTGCTCCTGCTCGCTGAGTCTGCTCAGCCCGGCCAGCGTCTTGTTCATCTTCCCGCGGATCACGTCGATGACCTGCTCGCCCTCCTCGGTGAGCAGGACGTTCTTGACGCGCCGATCGGAGGGGCTCGGCTCGCGGCGCACCAGGCCGCGCTTCTCCAGCCGGTCGACGATTCCGGTCATGTTGGAGGCGTCGCAGGTCAGCGTGGTGGCCAGCGTGCTCATGGAGGCGGGCCCCCGGCGCAGCACGTTGAGCGTCTTGCCCTGGCTGGCCGTGAGGTTCTCGCTCGCGGCGGCGACCGTGAAGTCGCCGTAGTAGGCAGCCAGGGACACCGAGAGCAGCTCCATGAGCCGGGCGGTGTCGACACGAGCGGGTGCTGTCATGAGCGTCACCTTACGCCGGAAAACTTGACCATCTCAAATATCGATGGCTACGGTCTCCCCTATTACTTGAAGTTCTCAAGCTTCGATGTTCTCAAGTAGTTCGTCGAGCTCTCACGTAGGGAAGAGATCCGTGCCTCACGCGCAGCAGACGGCGCCCCGGAGACAGTCAGCAGACACCGCGATCGTTCTGGTGCTGGGCCTCGCCGCGATGGTCGTCTCGATGATGCAGACGCTCGTCGTCCCGATCCTGGGAATCATCCAGAACGATCTGCGGGCGACCACGGCCAACGTCAGCTGGGTGACCACCGCCACGCTTCTGTCGGCCGCGGTCTTCACACCGCTGCTCGGCCGCTTCGGCGACCAGCACGGCAAGAAGCCCACCCTCGTGGGCGTGCTGCTCGTGATGATCGCGGGCTCGGTGCTCGCCGCCACCACCACCTCGCTGACGTGGCTGATCGTCGCCCGGGTGATGCAGGGTGCGGCCACCGCGATCTTCCCGCTCGCCCTGTCCATCCTGCGTGAGGAGATCAGGCCGGAGAAGCTGCACGGCGCCATGGCCCTGGTCAGCGGCACGCTCGCGTTCGGCAGTGGACTCGCGCTGGTCGGCGCCGGGCTTCTCACCCGCGGCTCCGACCCCGACTACCACCGGGTCTTCTGGCTCGCGGTGGTGCTCGCGGTGATGGCGCTGGCGGGTGTGCTGTTCACCGTGCCCGCTTCCCGGACGACCACGGGCGGGCGCACGGACTGGCTGGGCGCGGGCACCCTGGCGATGCTGCTGGTGCTGCTGCTTCTGCCGGTCTCGCAGGGACACGAGTGGGGATGGACGTCCGGCCGTACGCTCGGCTCCTTCGCCGGGGCCGTCCTCATGGCGGTGGTGTGGGTCGTCGCCGAGCGCCGGGTCAGGGAACCCATGGTGGACATGAAGATGTTCGTCCACCGGCCCGTTCTCTTCACCAACCTGGCCGGGCTGCTGCTGGGCTTCGCGATGTTCGCCCAGTTCATCGGTGTCTCGTACCTCGTCCAGATGCCGGAAGGCGTCGTCGGCTACGGCTTCGGCGCTTCTGTGCTCGAAGCGTCCGTCGTGTATCTGCTGCCGACCACACTCGTCTCGCTCGTGGGCGCCCAGTTCGGCGGGGTCCTGGTGCGCCGGCTCGGCGCGCGCCTCACCCTGGCCGCCGGGGCCTGCTTCGGAGTGCTCGGCTTCACCTGGCTGAGCGTCGCGCACGATGTGACGGCCTCGGTGATCGGCGCCGGCATGGTCATCGGCCTGGCGATCAGCTTCGGCTACGCCGCCATGCCCGCGCTCATCGTCGCCGGCGTGCCCGCCCACCAGTCCGGCATCGCCAACGGCATCAACTCCATCTCCCGCTCGGTCGGCAGCGCCGTCGCAAGCGCGGTGATCACCTCGCTGCTGGCGTCGAAGACCATCCCACTGCCGGGCGGAGGGCCCGCACTGCCCCAGGAGAGCCAGTTCACGACGACCTTCGTGATCGCCGGAGCGGCCTTCGGCCTGGTCGTCGCCGTGGCCCTCGTCGGCATCAAGTCGTCGCACGCCCCTCGTACGTCCGTGCCGAGGAAGGTCGCGGACTCCTCGACGGCGGGGCTTGCGGAGGCGGAGGCCGGTGCCGAGCTCGTGTGACCGTGCTTCAGGCGCTGCCACTGTCTTCAGGCTCTGCCACTGTCTTCAGGCTCTGCCACTGTCTTCGGGCGTTGTCGCCGTCCGGAATCATCGAGAGGTTCAGCCAAGACAAAGCAGTCCTCATCCAGCCGTCTGCTTGAACCCGCAGTCTGCTTGAACCCGCAGTCTCCTTGCCCGCAGTCTCCTTGAACCCGCAGTCTCCGAAAGGCATGTCACGATGACGACGTCCGACCACACCCAGCACGCGCCCGCTGCCACCTCGGTCGATCACCGCAGCGCGGTAGCGGCGGAGACCGCCCGGTTCGTCGCGGCGGTCAAGGTCGCCGACCTGGCCACGGCGGTGCCCAGCTGTCCCGGCTGGACGCTGGCCGAGCTGGTCAGGCACACGGGCAGCGTCCACCGCTGGTTCTCGGTCCTGCTGCGGGCGCGCATCCAGGAACCCCCGCGCACGCGTGACGTGGACCTGCAGCTCCCCGGCCAGGAGGACGGATACGTCGACTGGCTGGCCGAGAGCGCGACCGTGGCCGCGGACGCCTTCGCGGTCACCGACCCGGACCTGCCGATGTGGGCCTGGGGCGCCGACCAGCACGCCCGATTCTGGGCACGCCGGATGCTCTTCGAGACGCTGCTGCACCGGGTCGACGCCGAGGTCGCACTCGGACTCCGGCCCGCGATCGACCGCTCGGTCGCGGTGGACGGCATCGACGAGTTCCTCGTCAATCTGCCCTTCGCCACCTTCTTCGCGCCCAAGGTGGCCGACCTCCGTGGCTCCGACACGACCATCCGCTTCCGCACGACCGACGGGGACGACGCCTGGGTCGTCCGCCTGCGGCCCGACGGCTTCGGGCTCGACCCGGCTCACCCGACCGCGGCCCCCACTGACGCGACCGTCCAGGGAACCGCGGCCGACCTGCTCCTCCTCGTCTACGGCCGACTGCCCTACCAGGCAGGGGCCTTCGCCCATGAGGGCGACGAGCGCTTGCTGACCCACTGGTTCGCCAAATCCGCGTTCTGAGAAGCCGCCGACTCCCTCACACGCTCACCAACTGGGCGGCGGCACCGGCGTAGGACCAGGTGGAGCCCTTCGACATCTCGAAGTGCAGATGCTGCCCGGTCGTGTTCCCGGTGGCGCCGACCTTGCCGAGCCGCCTTCCGGTACCGACCTTCTGACCGGCCTTCACGTGCCGTTCCGAGAGTTGGCATTGAAGCTCTCCCCTCCCTTCGCAAGCTCAGAGAGGGGATTCCCGCCTACCTTGCTGCGGCAGGTTTGACGGTTTTACCCGCCCTGCGACCGCGCCTTCCGGCGGCCGGGACCTCCACGATGACGTGGCCGGCCCGGTACAGGTGCAAGATGTTCCGGGCCGCGTTCCAGTCGGCGTTCGCCGTCCAGCCGCAGTCGGGGTTCTTACAGGCGAACAGCTCCTGGCTCTCTCCGCTGCCTCCTGGGCGATGGAGCGGTTGAGTCCGGCCTTCGCCCTGGCCCCGTTGTGCAGGAACGCGCCCCCGCCTGCGGGGTCGGGCTTGGGGGCCGGGCTCTTGGTCATGCCGAGGATGTTGAGCCGTTCGACCACCAGCACGCCGTATGTGCGGGCGAGATAGGTGGTGGTCTGGTGCTGCCAGTCGAGGGCTCGTCGCGTGGCTTTGGCTCGGAGCTGCCGCTCCAGCGTGAGGAGCTTGGCCTTCCCCTTCGGGTTCAGCCACTTGTCGCGGTCGGCGATGCCGTCCGGGAGACGGGGGCGCCCGTGGTCCTGGTGGTCCTTGTTGGACAGGGCGAGGGGGATGTTCACCCCGGCGTCGATGCCGACCTGTCTGGATGGGGAAGGCGATGTGCCAGCCCAAAGCGTCCTTGACCAGCCGAGCGCCGGTGATCCGGTTTTCCTTGGTGGCCTTCGGCGTGAGTCCTGTGGCTACCTGCGAGTAGTGCGTTGACAAGCCGGGCGGGGCGAACTGATGATGTAATCAGTTATGCGGAGGTGGTCAGAAAGTGGGTCTCGTCTCGCTTGCGTGCCGCCCTGCAATGGCCTATTTGTGGCGATACGTGACGTATTGCCGCCCACGCCCAGAGAGAGGCGCCATGAGCGAGACAGACCTGCACGCCAAGTTCCAGCAGTTCCCCGATGCCGTCCGCGAGAAGGTCGAGACCGCGCTGTCGGACGCGAAGATCGCTCTCAAGCTCAAGGCCGCCGAGATCCTCGCCGACAAGAAGGAGATGGCCGAACACGCCGTCACCACCGCCGGCCGGATCGGCGCCAAGAGCGGTGAAGTGTCCGAGCTGACGACGATCCTGCCGCTGAAGCCGAACGGCGCCGCGCGGCTGCGGAAGTTCTTCAGCCTGGTCGGCGGGAACCTGGCGGGCGCCGGTCAGGTCGGCACCCTGCACAACATGCGGTTCGTCTTCCTCGACAACGACACGAAGCTGCTCTTCGCGACCGCCTTCGACGGCGAGTGGGACCCCTACATCGACGACTTCGCGACGAAGATCCCCGAGTTCATGGACTACCTGTTCAGCAACGTCGAGGGCTGGCCCGGCATCACCTCGCCGGACGTGAAGGACTTCATCGTCAAGTACCAGATCCCGGCGGAGGCGTGGTTCGTCGCCCACCCAACCCTCACCGTCGCTGAAGGCCACCGGCTCAAGCGGCAGGAGGCCGCCGTGCAGCGTTTCCTGTCGGACCTCAACTGAAGGCAGGCACGCCATGCCTTCCCCGCTGTTCCGGCGGTTGCGCCGCCCGCCCACCCTGGACCTCGACGACATCCAGGCGACCCTGCTGCGGGCCCGGCCCGAGCCCTACTTCGGCACCCACGCGATCCTGGAGATCACCGACCCGGCCGCGGGCAGGGAACTGCTGCGCCGGCTGGCGCCGAGGGTGACCTCGGCGGCGCGCTGGGACGAACCGCAGCCGTCCTGGCTGGCCCTGGCCCTCAGCTACCAGGGTCTGGTCGCACTGGGGCTGCCGGAGACCTCACTGGCCTCCTTCCCGGCCAACTTCCGCGCCGGGATGGCCGCCCGCGCCGAGCGGCTGCGGGACACGGGCGTGAACGCGCCGGAGCGCTGGGAGTTCCCCTTCGGCACCCCGCGCGTGCATGTGGCCGTCACGGTCTACGCCGCGAGCGAGGACGACTGGCGGGCCGAAGTCGCCGCGTACGAGAAGGAACTGGGCGAGGTACCGGGCGTCCGGCTGCTGTCGCACCAGGACTTCGCGGCCGACGGGTTCAACGTCTTCGGCTACCGGGACGGCTTCAGCCAGCCGGTGGTCGAGGGCAGCGGCGCCGAACCCCTGCCCGGCGACGGACGGCCCATCAAGGCCGGTGAGTTCGTCCTCGGCTACCCGAGCGAGAGCGGCGTACCTTTGCCCGTACCGGCTCCGGACGTCCTGGGCCGCAACGGCACGTACGTCGTCTTCCGCAAGTACCACTCCCACGTCGCGGCCTTCAACAAGTGGCTGCACGACAACGCCTCCACCGAGGCCGAACGCGAACTGCTGGCCGCCAAGTTGGTCGGCCGCTGGCGCAGCGGCGCGCCCCTCGCCCTGACCCCGGAGCGCGACACCCCCGCGATCGGCGAGGACCCGAACCGGATCAACGACTTCGACTACTCCGCCGACCCGCGCGGACTGCGCACTCCGCTCGGCTCCCACATCCGCCGGATGAACCCGCGCGACACCAAGCTCACGGTCCTCACCGACGTCAACATCCGCCGCATCATCAGGCGCGGCACCTCCTACGGCACCCCTCTGCCCCCGGACCGCCTCAAGGACGACGGCAAGCCGCGCGGCCTGGACTTCATCGCCCTCGGCGCCCGAGCCATCGACAACGTCGAGTTCCTGCAGAGCGAGTGGGTCGGCTCCGGCAACTTCATGGGCCTGGGCAAGGAGAAGGACCCGATGATCTCGCTCCAGGACAAGGGCGCCTACTTCACCGTGCCGGGCACTCCGCCCCGCCGGGTGCAGAACATCCAGTCCTTCAACACCCTGCTCGGCGGCGAGTACTTCTTCATGCCGAGTCTGTCCGCCATCCGCTGGCTCGGCAGCAACTGACCCACACCTCGCGCGGAGATCCCCCATGACCTCGTACGTCCGCTACAGCCCCGACCTCGAACAGCCCTTTCCCAACGAGGACGAACTCGTCCGACAGGTCGTCGCGGCCATGGGCAAGGCCAACCAGCAGGTCGCCGACAAACACCGGCACGGCCTGCGCGACGCTCACGCCAAGAGTCACGGCGTCCTCGCCGGCGAACTACGCATCCAGTCCGGCCTCCCGGCCCACCTCGCCCAGGGCCTCTTCGCGGAACCGGCCACCTACCCGGTGATCGTCCGCTTCTCCTCCGCCCCCGGCGACCTGCGCTCCGACCAGGTGCCCGTCCAGCGTGGCCTCGCGATGAAGGTGATCGGCGCCCCGGGGCCCCGCGCCCTCGAGGACGGCTTCACCACCCAGGACTTCCTCCTCGTCAACCACCCCACCCTGCCCTTCGGCAACATCGCCGAATACGCCAAACTCCAGGGCATCCTGGAGAAACAGCCCGGCCAGAGCGACCAGCAGCTCCAGCTCACCGGCGCGGCCGCCCGGGTGGCCGCCAAGGCCCTCACGCGCGTCGGACGTCCGCTTCCGCCCGCCGTCGAGACCCTGGCCGCCGCCAACGACCACATCCTCGGCGAGACCTTCCACTCCATGGCCGCGCTGCGCTACGGCGACCACGTGGCGAAGATGTCCGCCGCGCCCCGCTCGGCGAACGTCAGGGCCCTCACCGGCAGCCACGTCGACAAGAAGGCCGGCGAGTCGGCCCTGCGCGACCTCGTCGTCGACTTCTTCGCAGGCAACAGCGCCGAGTACGACATCCGCGCCCAGCTGTGCACGGACATCGACCGGATGCCGGTGGAGGACGCCTCGGTCCTGTGGCCCGAGGAACTGTCACCGCACCAGACCGTGGCCGTGCTGCATCTGCCCGCCCAGGACGCCTACAGCGACGCCCGCCGCCGCTACGCCGACGACGTCCTTTCCTTCAGCCCCTGGCACGCCCTGGAGGCCCACCGCCCGTTGGGCTCGATCATGCGCTCCCGCCGCGCCGCGTACCCCGCGTCCAGCGACTTCCGGCACCGCTTCAACGGCATCGAGCCGCAGGAGCCGTCCGACATCAAGGAGCTGCCCGCCTGACCAGGTCCCGACCGACCCCGGATGCGGCCGCGGGTCGGTCGGGACTCGCGTGCCAGAATGGAGAAGTCCCTTCTCCGCCCTGTCTTCTTCGAGGTTCCTTTCGTGTCCCAGCCCGTCGGCCGTGTGCCCCAGCGACGCAACGCACGGTCCAACCGGGCGCGCATCCTCGCCACGGCCCGCCAGGAGCTCGGGCGGAATCCCGACATCACCCTGGAGGAACTCGCCCGCGCCTCCGGTGTCGTACGACGGACGCTGTTCGGTCACTTCCCCGGGCGGGCCGCGCTCTTGGAGGCATTGGCCGAGGAGGCCTCTGAGGCGCTCCAAGCCGCCGTTGCGGTCGGAGCAGGCGCGACGGCACCGGCCGACCGGGCGCTCGCCCACTTCACGTTGTCGCTCTGGCCCGTGGGCGACCGTTACCGGATGCTCCTGGCGCTGGCCCGGCGGGACCTCGGCATGGACCGTGTCGCCGGGATCCTGGAGCCCGCCCGGGTCAGGGTCACGGCCATCCTGGAGCAGGGACAACGGGACGGCGTCTTTCACACCCAGCTGCCGGCCCCGGTGCTGAGCGCCGGTCTTGAGGCGATGACGGTCGCCCTGCTGGAGGAGGTGAACACCGGGGCGCTGGAGGACGACGGCACCCGGGTGGCCGTCACCACGCTCATCGCGGCCGGTGTGCCGGAGAAGCGTGCGCAGATCGTGGTCGACGAGGTGTCCGCCGCCGAGGAGTGAGATGCCCCTGCAGTCCGACGTGACCCTGGTGCGATGCGCCGGGGTCTTTCCGTGTCCGCCCTCACTTCTTTAGTCACCCCTAGATGGGCAATTGTCTTGAGCGTGAACTCCGGCGGACCAGACGGGCTCCCAGCCCTTGAACGGTGCCTGCGCATTGCGCTCCATCGCGAGCAGCCCGGCGGACGCATCTTCAAGACGAGCCGCAGGCCCGCCACCAGCCCTGGCCGAGCAGCACCACGCCAACCATCCACAGCGCCACACCCGGCACTCAATCGCGCGGCGTGTCTTCTCAGATCCAAAAAAAGGGGGGACGGTGCCGGGCGTCCCCTCCCGGCACCGTCCCGGGGCCGTGCGCCGCTCAGGCACAGCCCGTCCTGGGGGTGGGGGAGACCGGAATCGGGGTTCCGGCCTCCGGTGTACGGGGCTCAGGCGCCCACGGTCTCGGTCTGTTCCTCGGTGGCTGGTGCCGCAATTTCCTCACCGTGCTTGGTGGTGTGCTTGCGGCCGGGCAGGACGGCGATGACGATCAGGGTTCCGGCGGCCATGATGATGCCGCCGATGAGGCTGGTGTGGGCGATGGCGTGGGCGAAGGACTCGTGAACCGCGCCGAGCAGGGTCTGGGCCTGGGCGGCGCCGCCCTGGGGGTTCTTGGCTACCTGCTCGGCGACCGCGATGCCGCCACCGACGGAGTCCTTGGCGGTGTCCAGGGCCGCGGCCGGGAGGTGACCGCCGACCAGGTCGGTCAGCTTGTCCTTGTAGGACGTGGCGAGCAGCGAGCCGAGGATGGCGATGCCCAGCGAGGCGCCGAGTTCCAGGGCGGTGTCGTTGGCGCCGCCGCCGACGCCCAGCTCCGACTCGGGGAAGGAGCCCATGATGGTGTCGGTGGCCGGGGACAGGCTCAGGCCGATGGCGAAGCCGAGCAGCAGCAGGGGCGCCAGGAAGTCGGTGTACGTCGAGCCGGAGTCGATCCGCGTGAGCAGGAAGACGCCTGCCGTGCCGATCACCATGCCGGTGCCGACCACGATCTTCACGCCGAGCTTCGGAGCCAGCTTGCCGGTGACGGCGGCGCCGACGAACACGGCTCCGGCCAGCGGCAGCAGGCGGATGCCGGTTTCCAGGGCGTCGTAGCCGAGGACGAACTGCAGGAACTGGGTGGAGTAGTAGATCGAGCCGAAGGTGCCGAAGAAGAAGAACAGCACCGCGAGCATCGAGCCGCCGAAGGGACGCTCGGTGAACTTGCGCACGTCCAGCATCGGGTTGGGGTGCTTCAACTCCCAGGCCACGAAGGCCAGCAGGCCCACGCCGGCGACGACGGCCGCGGTGATGGGGCCGGCGCCCCAGCCGAAGTGCGGGCCCTCGATGGTCGCGTAGACCAGGCAACCGACCGAGGCGATCGACAGCAGACCGCCGACGTAGTCGATGCGGCCCATGCCCTCCGCCTTCGACGGCGGCACGAGCAGCAGCGCGCCGACGACGCCGAGGACGGCGATGGGCACGTTCATCAGGAAGGTCGAGCCCCAGGCGTGGTTCTCCAGTAGCCAGCCGGCGGCCAGCGGACCGGCGGCGATGGCAAGGCCGGAGGTCGCGGACCAGGCGGTGATCGCCTTGGCGCGTTCGGCGCGCGGGAAGATCGCGACCAGCAGCGAGAGGGTGGCCGGCATGACGACGGCGGCACCGACGCCCATGATCGCGCGGGCCGTGATGACCAGGTCGGTGTGGTGGACCAGGCCGCCCATCACCGAACCTCCGGCGAAGATCAGCAGGCCGAGGACGAGGGCGCCGCGGCGGCTGTACTTGTCGCCGATCGCGCCGAGCACGAGCATCAGGGCGGCGTAGGGGACGGTGTAGCCGTCGATGACCCACTGCAGGTCACTGCTGCTGAGCCCCAGGTCCTTGGTCATGTCGGGGGCGGCCACGATCAGTGACGTGTTCGCCATGACGACGATCAGCAGGCTCAGGCACAGGACCAGCAGGGCCCACCAGCGGCGATGGTAGGGCTCCGTCATCTTCTCGACGGGTGTGTTCGGAAAGAGCGGCATGGTCAGGCTCCTCGGCAGGAGGTGAAGCGGAGGCTTCGGGGGTGCGGAATCGATGGGATCGGTGCACGCGGGGCCAAGAGGGGCCCGGCACCAGGGGCAGCTAATTGCCCATTGATGTGCAGACTAGTTTATTGCTCGTTGATGTGCAACTATCGAGTCGCCCTCCCCGCCTACCGGAGGTTTCGACATGATCCACGCACACCTGACGGCCGCCTCGGAACGCAGCCGCACTCTGCTCACGCGGGGCCGCATCCTGGAGGCGGCCCGGCAGGAACTCGCCCGTGACCCCGACAGCAGCCTCGGTGACATCGCCGAGGCGGCAGGAGTGGTGCGCCGTACGGTCTATGGGCACTTCAACGGCCGGGCCGCACTGATGGAGGGGCTGGTGGAGGAGGCCGCGTGGGCCTTGCGGCAGGCGCTCGCAGTCCCGCGCGCACCGGTGGCGGACGCCGTCACGGAGCTGGCGCGCTTCGTCCTCGCGATGTGGCCCGTCGGAGATCGCTACCGCATCCTGCTCCGCCTCGCCCCCCAGGACCTCGGGGCCGATCGGCTCGCCGAAGTCCTGGCCCCGGCGCGGGACATGGCGGAGGCGATCATCGGTCGGGGGCAGCGGCAGGGCGCCTTCCAGGCCGGCGTCCCCCCGGTCGTCCTGACCCGGGCGCTGGAGGGGCACCTGCTGGGGCTTCTCGACTGCGTGAACAGCGGGGTCTGGAGCGACGACGGCACCAGCACCGCGACCGCCGCCCTGATCGCGATGGGCGTGGCCGGCGACAGCGCTGCGGCGTGCGTCCACGGGCTTGTCCGGCCCGCGGGCGACGCCGCGTAGGCGTACTTCCCAAGCATCACCCGAAGAGGAGAACCGTGTATCAGTCCCACCGCGACGAGGAGCCCTGCTACGGCGACGGCTCCGTGTATGCGAGCCCACCGACCCGGACCAGGCGGTGCATGATCATCGCCGCTGCGTCCCTGGTGGCCCTGCTGGTCGGCGGAGTCGCGGTCGACCGGATCGCCGCTGTCCGCGCGGAGAGCCGTACGGCCAAGGCGTTCCAGGACGGCATGGGAACCGCCGATCGGCCGTCGGTGCACGTCAGGGGCTTTCCCGTACTGAACCAACTGGCTGCGGGCAGTCTGGACCATGTCGACCTGACCGCCCACGACATTCCGGCCGACGGCAGTACCCGGCCGCTCCCGGTGACCAGGCTGACAGTCGGGATGGACGGGCTGAAGACCTCGGGGAGCGCCGACGAAGCTCACGCGGACGGCGTCACGGCGACCGCGTTCCTGTCCTACGCGGACGTGTCGAGCGCGCTCGGCGTGCAGGTGTCGCAGGGGGACGAGTCCGGCCGGGTCAACGCGACCGCGAGCCTGCCACTCGTCGGCGACGTGACCGTGAGCGCGGCCGTCTCTGCGGCCGACGGCAACCGCATCGCCTTCACGGACGTACGCGCGGAGCAGGGTGAACTGCTCCCTCCGCTGAAATCACTGCTCGACAAGGCCCTGGACGAGCCCATGCCGCTGCAGAACGTCCCCGAAGGGCTCCGTCTGCGGTCGGTCGCCACCACCGGGGACGGAATCGATGCCCGCTTCACCGGCCGCTCGGTCGTGTTCCACCCGGACTCGTCGTCCGCGTGAGGTCAGGGGGCGTCAGGCAAGGGGCGTCGGGCGACCTCGTGCGCTTCGTCCGCGGACAGGCCCAGCATCCGCAGGACCATCTCGGCGAGGTTGACCGCGGCCTCGTCGCCGTCCACCTCGGGGCGGGCGAACCGCAGTTCCACCAGGGACAGCAGGGTTCCGCCCAGCGCGGACAGAGCGACCATGGGGTCGACGCGCGTGAAGCGGCCGGAGTCGATGCCGACCTGGAGATCACGCAGCGCGCGTCGGGCCAGTCCCTTGCCCGAGTGGATGTGCGCGAGGCCACGGCGACGCAGGACCTGCATCATTTCCGGGTGGGAGTCGGCCATGCGGGCACTGAGCCGAAAGCCGCCCGCGAGCCGCTCCGCCGGGTCGTCGATCCCCGCCAGACGCTCGTCGAATTCCTGCCCGAACTCCTCGAGGGCGTCGATCACTGCCGTCTCGAACAACTCCGCCTTGGAGTCGAAGTGGTTGTAGAAGGAGCCGAAGCCGACGTCCGCGCGCTCGGCGATCGCCTGGATGCTCGCGCTCGTGTCGCCGCTCTCGGCAAGGATCTGCCGGGCCGCTCGCACGAGAGCCCCACGGGTCTCTGCGCGACGTCGCTCGAAACGGTTGCTGGGCGGGGCTGACGTAGACATGCGCAGAAGTCTAACCGTTACCCCATGCAGATAGCAGTCCTGATGAATTCATCATTTCCTGCCGTGAACACCTTGACGACAGAACTGTCACAGTTGATGATTTCCTCATTACAGCAATGTTGCTCGGAGGGCACCATGTCTGGAACACGCGTCAACGGGGACGTCATCACGGCCCACCAGGACCTCCACAGCGAGCAGGGCGCCCTGCGCGGCGAACACCCCGGCCGCTCCCGGAACCCCGTGATCAAGGTGGCGGACCTGGCCTGGCTGGAGTTCGAGAAGCCCGACCTGGACCGGGCGGAGGTCTTCGCCCGGGACTTCGGCTTCGGCGTCGCCGCCCGCACCGAGAGCGAGCTGTGGCTGCGGGGCACCTTCGCGGGCTCGCCCTGCATGGTGATCCGGCGCGGTCGTACGTCCCGCTTCATCGGTCCGGCGTTCCGCGCCGCCGAGCGGGGCGACCTGGACCGGCTGGCCCGCGCCACGGGCAGGGACGTGCGGGACGCCGACGTTCCCGGGGGCGGCAAGGTGGTCGACCTGCTCGACCCGTCCGGCTTCCCGGTCCGGGTCGTGCACTGCGGCGAACAGCTCCCCGCCCTGCCGGAACAGCAGCCGCTGCTCCTCAACTTCGGCACGGATCACCGGCGTACCAACGCCACCCAGCGGCCGCCGCGCGAGCCGTCCCGCATCCAGCGGCTCGGCCATCTGGTCCTGGAGACAAGGGTGTTCGCCCGCGCCCTGGACTGGTACCTGGACACCCTCGGCATGATCGTGTCCGACTTCCTGTTCCTGGACGGACAGCGCGACCGCGGCCCGACGATGGCGTTCATCCGCTGTGACCTGGGCAGCGTGCCGGCCGACCACCACACCCTGGCCATGCACCTCGGGCCGGGCACGGGATACGTCCACTCCGCCTACCAGGTCACCGACCTCGACTCCATCGCCACCGGCGGCGAATACCTCAAGGAGCGCGGTTACAAGCGCAGTTGGGGCATCGGCCGGCACATCCAGGGCAGCCAGCTCTTCGACTACTGGCGCGACCCCGACCACTTCATGCTGGAGCACTTCGCCGACGGCGACCTGTTCTCCTGCGACATCGAGCCCGGCTGGGCGCCGATGTCGACCAGCGGCCTGGCCCAGTGGGGCCCGCCGGCCACCCGCGACTTCCTCGGCGCGAGCCCCTCCCCGCAGCGGATCCGCGATGTCATCGAGGCCCTGCGCGGCGACAACGAGATGGACCCGGCACGACTGTTCGGCCTGCTCAAGGCCGCCAACTCCTGAACCCCCGCACCCGAATCCCTCACAAAGGCACTGACATGAGCACCAATGTCCTGCGCACCGCCGACGGCTGGTGGGTCGTCCTCGGCGAACGCGCCGTCCCCGTCGACACCAAGGCCGCCACCACCGCCGAACTGCTCGCCGACCGCGCCGCCGTACGAGAGGCAGCCCTCTCAGGCGAGGCGGGCACACCCGTCGCCGACCTGGCCGCCCTCTCGCCGGTCACCACCCCCTGCCGGGTGGTCGCCCAGATGGTCAACTACCGCAGCCACGCCCGCGATTCGGGTTTCAAGGGCGACATCCCGCCGGCGTTCTTCCGCAAGGCGTCCGGCTCGGTCAGCGGCCCCGGCGACGCCGTCGTCCGGCCGTCGCACGTGAAATTCCTCGACTACGAGATCGAACTCGGGCTCGTCATGGGCGCGCCCCTGCCCGTCGGCACCGTGGTCGAGGAGCGGGACCTGCCGTCGTACGTCGCCGGACTGGTGATCACCAACGATGTCAGCGCCCGTGAGGTGCAGCTGACCAAGACGCAGTTCTACGAGAGCAAGTCGTACCCCACCTTCACGCCGACCGGTCCGTACCTGACGCTGCTGGAGCCGGAAGACTTCACCCGTCTCCTGGACCTGCGGCTGAAGCTGAGCGTCAACGGCGAGTTGCGCCAGGACCGCACCCTCGCCGACATGATCGTCCGCCCGGCCCCGGCGCTGACCCTGCTGGCGCGCTTCCAGACCCTGGACGCCGGCGACCTGCTGCTCACCGGCACCCCCGGCGGCACGGCCCTTAAGGCGCCGCCGAAGGCCGTAGAGAAGATCGGCGCGCTGCTGCCCCCGGCGGTGAAGTGGAAGGCGTTCTTCAAGAGCCAGGCGAAGAACCCGCACTACCTGAGCCCGGGTGACGTGATCACGGCGACGATCGCGACCCCTGACGGCCGGATCGACCTCGGCGAGCAGCGCACTCCCGTCGCAGCCGCGAACTGATACCCGAAGTGAGCCGCACATGACCGTCGATGAAGCCGCACGTGTGCCCGTCGTGATCGTCGGGGCCGGACCGGTGGGCGTGACCGCCGCCCTCCTCCTGGCCCGGCACGGCGTCCGCAGTGTCGTCCTCGAACGCCACCAGGAGGTCTACCCGCTCCCCCGCGCCGTCGCAGGCGACGACGAGATCCACCGGATCCTCCAAGCCGCAGGCGTCGGTGAGGAGTTCACCGCGATCTCACGACCGGCGAACGGACTACGGCTGCTGGACGCCCGGCACCGGGTGATGGCCGAGTTCCGGCGTACCGAGCACGGCCACCACGGCTACCCGCAGACCAGCATGTTCGACCAGCCCGAGCTGGAACGCGTACTGCGCGGCGCCCTGGCCCGGCGCCCCGAGTGCGAACTACGCGCCGGCGTGGAGGTCACCGGCCTCGGCCCGGACACCACCGGCCCCGTCCGTGTCACCTACCGCGACGACACCGGCGACCACGAGCTGTGGGCCGACGCGGTCCTCGGCTGCGACGGCGCCAACAGCCTCACCCGCGAAGCCATCGGCGGCGCCTGGGAGGACCTGCGCTTCGAGGAACGCTGGAAGGTCATCGACGTCGACACGACGGGCCCCGTCCGCTGTTGGGAAGGCGTCGACCAGATCTGCGACCCGGCCCGGCCGGCCACCTTCATGCGCGTGAGCGAGAACCGCTACCGCTGGGAGTTCCGGCTCGGGGAAGGACAAGAGACGGTCCGTGAGCTGGTCGCCCCGTGGCTGCCGCCCTCGTACGACGGGGACTTCGAGGTCGTCCGTGAGACGCAGTACACCTTCCGGGCCCGCGTCGCCGACCGCTGGCGCAGCGGACGGGTCTTCCTGCTCGGCGACGCCGCTCACCTCACTCCGCCGTTCATCGGACAGGGCCTGTGCTCGGGACTGCGAGACGCCTTCAACCTCAGCTGGAAACTCGCCCGCGTCCTCCAGCAGGGCGGCGACGAACGGCTGTTGGACACCTACGAGAGCGAACGCAGACCGCACGCCCGGCATGTCGTCCGCCTCGCGGTCGCCATGGGCTGGGCCATGACCGGCGGCCAGGACGGCGCCGCCGCGCTCCGCCGCCGGACGCTGGCCGCCGTCTGCCGCATACCCGGCCTGACCGAGCTGGCCGGCCGCGACCTCAGCCCGCCCCTCACCGCCGGACCGCTCGTGCGGCGCGGGGTCCGCCGACGCCTCGCGGGCATGCACTGTCCGCAACCGTGGGTGAGCGTCGGTGGCCGACGTACCCGTTTCGACGAGGCGCTCGGCGACTCCTTCGCCGTGCTGACCGCCTCCGAACCCGGCCCCTCCCTGACCGCGCTTGCCCACAGCCTCGGCATACGCGCGCTCTGGGTGGCCGACCTCGGCGACGACGGCACCCTCGCCGCCTGGCTGCGCGCCGGACGCGCGGACGCCGTCCTGCTGAGGCCCGACCGCGTCGTGATGGACGTCGTTCCGGCGGGCGACCGCGACTTCACGTCGACCGCCGACTGGGCCTCCCTGCTGCACACCACACGAAGCCCTGTCCCTTCCGAACGGACGCCACCGAAAAGCCTGTTGAGGAGTACGACGCGATGAGCACGCCCTTCTTCACACCCGATCCGGAGACGGCGGCCGCCAGTCGCATCGCGGAGTTCGCCCGGCTCCAGGGCATGGACCCGGAGGACTACGCCGCCCTGCATCAGTGGTCGGTCACCGACCTGGAGGGCTTCTGGGGCGCGGTGTGGGAGTACTTCGACATCAACGCCGACACCCCCTACGAGCAGGTGCTGGCCGAGGAGCGGATGCCGGGCGCCCGCTGGTTCCCCGGCGCCACCCTCAATTACGCCCACCATGCCCTGCGTAACCTGGCCGACGAAGACGTGGCGATCGTTGCCCTCGACGAGACCGGTGCCGGATACGAGGTGACCGGCGCCCGGTTGCGTGCCCTGGTGGCGTCCATGGCCGCCACCCTGCGCGACCTCGGCGTCGGCAAGGGCGACCGAGTCGTCGGCTATCTGCCCAACACCCCGCACGCCATCGTCGCGTTCCTCGCCGCCGCGAGCCTGGGCGCCATCTGGTCGGTGTGCGGTCAGGACTACGCCCCCAAGGCCGCGGCCGATCGCTTCGCCCAGCTCGAACCCACCGTCCTGATCGCCGCCGACGGCTACCTCTTCAACGGCACCACCCACGACCGCCGCGACGCAGCCCTCGAACTCGCCCACGCCCTCCCCACGTTGAAGGCGACCGTGCTGGTGGACCACATGGGCCTGCCCTGGCCGTCGCAGGCGTACCCGTCGCTGGTGGTCCCCTGGGAGGACGCCTCCACCCGTACCGAGGAACTCGCCTGTGTACCGGTCCCGTTCGACCATCCGCTGTGGGTCGTGTTCTCCTCCGGCACCACCGGTCTGCCCAAGGGCATCGTCCACGGCCACGGCGGCGTGCTCCTGGAGCACCTGAAAACCCTGGGGCTGCACTCGGACTTGGGCCCCGGTGACCGCCTCCTCTGGTACACCACCACCCACTGGATGATGTGGAACCTGGTCGCCTCCACCCTGCTGACCGGCGCCACGACGTGCACCTACGACGGCAGCCCGGCACCCCACGCCAAACTCGACGTCCTGTGGGAACTGGCCGCCCGCCACCGGGTCACCGTCTTCGGTACCAGCCCCCAATACCTGCTGGGCATGGCCAAGTTCGGCATCGATCCGTCCACGCACGACCTGTCGTCGATCCGCGTCGTCGGCTGCACCGGCTCGGCCCTGCCCGCCTCCGCCTACCCCTGGGTCCGCGAGCATGTCGGCGACCACGTTCTGCTGGCCTCCATCAGCGGCGGCACCGATATCGTCTCCGGCTTCGCGGGCAGCGCCCCCAACACCCCGGTCTGGGCGGGGGAGTTGTCCGCGCCGCACCTGGGCGTGGCGCTCGCCGCGTACGACACCGAGGGCTTCCCCGTCATCGACCAGGTCGGCGAGCTGGTCGTCACCCGCCCCATGCCCTCGATGCCGCTGTACTTCTGGAACGACCACGAGGGCACCCGCTATCGCGACGCCTACTTCTCGACGTACCCCGGAGTGTGGCGACACGGCGACTGGATCACGGTCACCGGGCACGGCTCGGTGATCATCCACGGCCGCTCCGACTCGACGCTCAACCGCAACGGTGTACGGCTCGGCAGCGCCGACATTCATGACGTCGTCGAACGTCTCCCCGAGATCACCGAGGCGCTGGTCATCGGCGCGGAGGAGCCCGACGGCGGCTACTGGATGCCGCTGTTCGTGGTCCCGGCTGCCGGGGTGACCCTGGACGACACCCTGCGCGAGAAGATCCGCGACGCCGTTCGTACGGGTGCCTCACCGCGCCACGTTCCCGACGAGATCCTTGAAGTGCCGGGCATCCCGCACACCCGCACCGGCAAGAAGCTGGAGGTCCCGGTCAAGCGGCTGCTCCAGGGCGCCGCGGTGGAGCAGGTCGTCAACCCCGCCACCGTGGACAGCCCCGACCTCATCGACTACTACGCGCGTCTGGGCGCCGAGCGCCGCGAAGGCAGGACCATCGCATGACCACCATGCTTGCCATCGTCCTGTCCCTGGTCTTCCTCCCGCTGGGCCTGGCCAAGATCGCAGCGGTACCGGTCATGCGGCGGGCAGCGGCCCACCTCGGCATGTCGACCGGCCTTTATCGCGCTGTCGGCGCGCTGGAGGTGGCCGGCGTCGCCGGTCTGCTGCTGGGGCTGACCTGGACGCCACTGGGCGTGGCCGCCGCGACAGGCCTCGCTCTGCTGATGGCCGCGGCGGCGGTGGTCCACCTGCGCCACGGCGACCCGCCGGTCCGGGCCGTCCCGGCCGCCGTAATGGCACTGATCTCCTTGACGTACGCGGCAACGGCGATGACCGCCGGCTGACGCGTCCTGTACGGCCGGGCAGGGGCGGCCCCCTGTGAGGGTGGCGACCGTCCCTCCCCGGCTCCGCGCGGGCTGCCATCGCACACCGGCCTTCCCCTCCCCCCGAGGCCGGGGCGGCCCGTGCCGACGTCCGGGGCCTGCGAGACGACTGGGCTCGACAGGCCCCGGACGTGACACCCCGCTCCCGGGGCATGTCAGTCGCGCTCGGAGGCAGTGGCGGGCGTCTCACTCGGCTGCGCCGGGGGCCTGGGCAGATCACGCCGCTCGATGTCCACGTTCGGCAGGATCTTCTGCAGACCGCGCGGCAGCCACCGGCCGGCCCGGCCGACCCACATGAGCACTGCGGGCACGAACGTCATCCGGATGAGGAAGGCGTCGACCAGAACCCCGAAGGCCAGGGCGAAGGCGATCGGCTTCACGATCGCATCCTGCATCGTGACGAACCCCGCGAAGACCGCCACCATGATCAGCGCGGCGCCCCTGAAGCCGCGTGGAAGGGTGCGTTGACCTGCCGAGGCCTGAAACTGTCCGGCTGAGGCAGCCGGGGACCGCGCCCCCCGCCGGGAGTCGGTCGGCTCTGGCTCAGGTGTCGTAGACGTGGAAGCCGCGGCCGCTCTTGCGGCCGAGGTGGCCCGCGGCGACCATGCGGCGAAGCAGGGCGGGTGGTGCGTACAACGGCTCCTTGAACTCCTCGTACATCGACTCGGCCACGGCCTGGGCGGTGTCGAGGCCGATGAGGTCGAGCAGGCGCAACGGCCCCATGGGATGGGCGCATCCGAGTTCCATGCCGCGGTCGATGTCCTCCGGCCGTGCCGAGCCGGACTCCACCATCCGCACCGCGCCGAGCAGATAGGGCACGAGGAGGGCGTTGACGACGAAGCCGGAACGGTCGGGTGCCTGGATGGCCTGCTTGCCCAACCGCTCCGCGAGGCCGAGGGTGCGGCGCACCGTGTCGGCATCGGTGGTGAGGGCGGGAACGAGCTCGACCAGCCGCTGCACGGGCACGGGGTTGAAGAAGTGCATGCCGATGACCCGCGTCGGCCGTTCGGTGACGACGGCGAGATCGACGACTGGGATCGAGGAGGTGTTGGTGGCCAGGACCGCCGCCGGGTCTTCGACCGCCTTGTCCAGGGTGCGCAGGACATCGGTCTTGATGTCGCGGTTCTCGGCGACCGCCTCGATGACGAACTGACGGTCGGCCAAGTCGGTGAGGTCGCGGGTGAAGGAAACCCTGGCGAGGGCCTGGTCTCGCTCTTCCTCGCCGAGTTTGTGACTCCTCAGGGCTCGGTCGAGGGAAGCGGTGAGTCGGCGGCGGCCCGCCTCCATCGCGTCGGGCGTGGCCTCGGCGACAAGGACGTCGATGCCGCTGCGGGCGGCGACTTCGGCGATGCCGGAGCCCATGAGGCCGCAGCCGACGACGCCAAGACGGGTGATGGGGTCCATCCGAGGTCCTCTCTGATGAGTCGTTGTCCGATGGGGGCATCGCCGTCATAGATCGAGGACCAGGCGGGGGCCGCACGAACGGGAGACGCAGATGAGCATGGTGTCGCCGGCGGCTCGTTCGTCCTCGGACAGCAGCGAGTCGCGGTGGTCGGGTGTGCCGTCGAGCACGGCGGTCTCGCAGGTACCGCAAGTGCCTTCCCTGCAGGAGAAGTCGACCGCGACGCCGGCCTCCTCCACGGTCTCGAGCACCGAACGGTCCGGCGCCACGGTGAGGGTCAGCCCGGAGCGGGCGAGCTCCAGCTCGAAGGCATCAGCAGGGCCGGTTTCAGCCGTTGGTACCGGGGTGAAGCGTTCGAGGCCCAGCGTGCCGGGCGGCCAGGTCGCGCACTGCTCGTGAACTGCCCGCAGCAGGGGTTCGGGACCGCAGGCGTGGACCAGGGTGCCTTCCTGGGGCATGCCGAGGAACGCGGCGAGGTCCAGCAGGCCGTACTCGTCCTGCGGACGGACGAGTACCCGGTCCCCGTACGGGGTGAGGCGGTCCAGGAAGGCCATGGAGGTCCGGGTGCGGCCGCCGTACAGCAGACGCCAGTCGGCTCCCGCGGCCTCGGCCGCCTCGACCATGGGCAGGACGGGCGTGATACCGACACCGCCGGCGATGAAGAGATGGCGTGCGGCCGGCCGCAGCGGGAAGTTGTTCCGTGGTCCGCGGACCCGTACCTTCGCGCCTTCGTGCAGGTGGTCGTGGACGTATGCGGAGCCACCTCGGCCTGCCGGCTCGCGCAGCACGGCGATCTGCCAGGCCTCGCGGTCGGCGGGGTGCCCGCACAGGGAGTACTGACGGATCAGGTCGCCGCCGTCGTCGCCGTTCAGGAGCAGGTCGATGTGGGCGCCCGGCGTCCAGGCGGGGAGCGTGCCCCCGTCCGGGTGGCGCAGGGTGAGGGAGACGACGTCGTCCGCGGCCCGGGTGCGGGTCTCCACGGTGAGCGTCGCGTCGACCGTGGGCAGTTGATCGTTCATGATGGTTCAGCTCCGGGTTCAGGCCGGTGTCGGCACGTGCAGCAGTAGTGCGTCGCCCTGGCCGCCGCCCCCGCACAGGGCGGCCGCACCACTGCCGCCACCGCGCCGTCGCAGTTCGGCCGCGAGGGTCAGCACCAGCCGGGCCCCGGTCATGCCGACCGGGTGCCCCAGCGCGATCGCTCCGCCGTTGACGTTCACCTTGTCCAGGGGGATGCCCAGCTCCCGTACCGAGGCCAGGGCCACCGAGGCGAACGCCTCGTTGATCTCGAACAGGTCCAGGTCGGCGACCTTCAGTCGGCCGTCCCGGGAGAGCGCGTCGTGGATCGCGCCGGCCGGCTGGACGAGCAGTGAGGGGTCGGGGCCCGCGACCGTGCCGTAGGCACCGATCTCGGCGAGCGCCGTCAGGCCCTCCCGCCGGGCGCGCTCGGCGCTCATGACGACGACGGCCGCGGCCCCGTCGGAGAGCTGTGAGGCGTTGCCCGGGGTGATGGTGCCCGCGTCGGAGAAGGCCGGCTTCAGGCGCCCCAGACTCTCGCCGGTGGTCCCGGGCCGTACGCCCTCGTCGTCGGCGACCACCGTCTCGCCCCGGCGCCCGGACACGGTGACGGGAGTGATCTCCTCGGACAGCGCACCCGACTCCTGGGCTTGGGCGGCCCTTTGATGGGAGAGCGCGCCGTACTCGTCCTGTTCCGCACGGGTCAGGTCGAACGGCGCTTGGTAGCGCTCGGTCGCCGCGCCCATGGAGACGCCGTCGAAGGCGCAGACGAGGGCATCGCGGTCGAGGGCGTCCTCCGCCGCTGCCGCACCGTACTTCCAGCCGGTGCGGGCTCCGCGCAGCAGGTGCGGGGCGTTCGACATGGACTCCATGCCACCCGCTACGACGATTTCGTGACGGCCCGAGGCGATCAAGAGGTCGGCCAGGGCGATGGCGTGCAGTCCGGACGGGCAGAGCTTGTTGACGGTGCTCGCGGGCACGGAGAAGGGGATGCCGGCCTGGACGGCGGCCTGCCGTGCCGGGTTGGGGCCGGCTCCGGCCTGGACGACATGTCCCATGACGACGGCTTCCACGGCTGCCGGCTCCAGGTGTACGGCGTCCAGGGCTGCGCGGATGGCGTGGGCACCGAGATCGACCGCGGACAGGGGGCTGAGGGCGCCAAGGAGTTTGCCGATGGGTGTCCTGGCACCGGCGACGATGACGGATCCGGGCATGGCCGGGACCTCCTGGGTGGGGGAAAGGGTCAGGCGGCCGTGCGGGCGTCCACGGCTCGGTCGGCGACCAGATGGGCCGTCTCGTTGACCGAGTGCAGGACGATGCGGCCGCCGGGCATGCGCCGCACCCGGCTCACGGACGTGTAGTCGGGGTGGAACCAGAACATGGTGGACAGGCCCAGCACCGTCGCCAGGTAGGTGTTGGTGATGCCGCCGTGGCACACGGCTGCGACCCGGCCGCCGGGATGGGCGTCGAAAATGGTGGCCATGGCCCGTACGGCACGTGCCCGAAAGGCGTCCCGGTCCAGGTCGGGCACGAAGTCCTCGAAGCGTCCCTCGGCCAGCGCCGCCGCCCGGGGATCGTCGGCGCCGATCTGCTCGGGTGGCGTGTAGGGCTGGGACACGTCCGTGTCCCACTCGCGCAGGTCGTCGAGGACGGTGGCGGTCATGCCGGTGAGTCGTTCCAGGGGCGCGGCGGTCTCCCGGGCGCGGCGGTACGGGCTGACGTAGAGGGCGTCGAGGTCCTCGTGTCCGAGCCAGGCGGCGAGATGTTCGGCCTGGGCGGTGCCCTGCGGGGACAGTCCGGGGTCGAACACTCCGGCCAGCGGGAGGCCGTGCCGGATGAGGAGGAGTTCGGTCATGGTGATCCTTCACAGGGGTGGGCGGGCGCACGGGTGAGCGGTCACGGAGGTGAGCGGGCTCAGCCGGCGATGGTCCGTTCCGAGGCCCAGTAGGGGCGGCGCATCGCGCGTTTGTCGAGCTTGCCCATCGCGTTGCGCAGCAGGCCGGGAACGAACTCGTACGACTTCGGGCACTTGTAGGCGGCGAGGCGCTCACGGCAGAACCGGTCCAGTTCGTCGGCCGGCGGCTCGTCCGCCGCCACGACCAGGGCCCGCAGGGACTCGCCGAAGTCCGGGTCGGGCACGCCGATGACCGCGACCTCGGCGACCGCCGGGTGCTGTCGCAGCACGGCCTCGCTCTCGGCCGGGTAGAGGTTGACCCCGCCGGAGACCACGACGTCCGCGGCCCGGTCGGTGATGAAGATGTAGCCGTCCGCGTCGACGTAGCCGATGTCACCGAGGGTGAAGACGCCGGGGGCGATGTAGGCGGCCCTGGTCTTGTCCGGGTCCGCGTGGTAGCGGACGCCCTGGTCCTCCGGGGCCCGGAAGGCCAGCAACCCTGGTTCGCCGGGCGGCAGTCGCCGGCCGTCGTCATCGGTGACCAGGACCTCGAACGGGGGCCGGGCCCGCCCGACCGAGCCCGGGTGTGCCAGCCACTCGGCACTGCTGATGCGTGCCACGGTGCCCGCCTCGCTGGCGCCGTACGACTCGGTCAGCACCGGACCGAACCAGTCGATCATGGCGCGCTTCACATCGGGCGGACACGCGGAGCCGGTGTGGGAGACCTGCCGCAGGCTGGAGACGTCGTACCGGGCGCGGACCTCGTCAGGGAGGGCGAGCAGCCGTTGGAAGTGGGTGGGCACCATCACCGCCGAGGAGACCCGCCACCTCTGCACCCGGCTCAGGAACGTCTCCGCGTCGTATCTGCCGAGGACGACCACCGGCTCGCCGGCGGCGAGGTGCCGTAGCGAGGTGAGCGGAGCGTTGTGCTGCAGGGGACCGCACACCAGGTGCGGCCCCGGAGGGAATCCGGGACGGGCGGACATCGCGGCGAGGTACGCGGTGCTGTCGGCGACCGGTTCGCTCACCCAGCGCACCTCGGTGCCGCGGGCCCGTCCCGTGGTTCCCGAGGTGTAGACGAGCGGAGGCCGGGCGGTTCGGCCCACGGGGAAGGTGTGCCCGGCGGGTGCTGCGGCCAGCCACCGGTCCCAGTCGAAGGCGTGCCCGAGCGCCGGGGTTCCGTGCACCACCAGCGGCAGGCCCAGTTCCCGCGCCGCGTCGAGCGCGGCACCCGCGCCCACGGGTCCGGTGACGATCCCGGTCACGCCCGCGTCGATGATCTGCTCGACGAGTTCGCCCGAGGTGAGGTTGCGGGACGTGGCCACGGTCCCCACTCCGGCGCGCAGGCCGGCCAGATGGGCCACCAGCGTCGGGATCGCGTTGTCACCGAGGACGGCGACCCTGTCCTCGGGGCCGGGCGCGAACTCCAGCAGCCGGGCCGCCGCCCGCGCCACCTGGTCGGCGAGGCGGGACCAGGACAGCACGTCCAGGTCGTCCGCCAGGGCGGGCTCGTCGGGTGACTCCTGGGCGCGACGGTCGAGTGGCAGCAGCGACATGGCTCCTCCGGCGGCTCCTCGGGCCTCTCCCGGTTTCAGGGGAGAGGGGATGCTGAGACTGTAGCGTTTATCAAGAAAGTGCGGAACACTCTGATCCTGGGCGGAGTCATTCACGCCTGTTTCGGCGGGTGGTGGACGTCCTGGTCCACCGCCTGTTACTAAATCCACCGTGTGGTAAGTGCCCGAGGAGGAGCCATGTCCGAGCTGGATCCGGACGCATGGCGCAGGCAGGTCAGGCAGTGGCTGGCCACCGTGCTCGAACCGGCACGAGCGCCGGACTCCGCCACGCAGACCGCCGACCTGGCCGTGTTCCACAACCTTCCGGAGGACGAGGAACGCCTGCTGCTGGAGCGCTGCCGCGCCTACCAGCGAGCCCGGTTCGACGCCGGCTATCAGGCACTGACCCTCCCCGCGGACAAGGGCGGCGCGGGCCTGACCGCCGCCCATGCGGCGGCCTTCGCCGAAGAGGAGTCGGCCTTCGAGGTGCCGCCGTCCACCGAGCTGATCAGCGTCACCGTGCGGCTGGTCGCGATGGCGGTCTCCCTGTTCGGGACCGCCGAGCAGCGCCGCGACCACGCACGCGCCTTCCTGCGCACCGATCTGCTGGCCTGTCAGCTCTTCAGCGAGCCCGGCGCCGGATCCGACCTCGCGGCCCTGCGCACCCGCGCACGGCAGGAGGGCGACGACTGGGTGATAGACGGCCAGAAGGTGTGGACCTCGGGCGCCCAGTTCGCCGACTACGGTCTGCTGCTCGCCCGCACCGATCCGGCCGTCGTCAAACAGGCCGGCATCACCGCCTTCCTGGTGCCGATGGACGCCACCGGTGTGGAGGTGCGCCCCATCCGTCAGATGAGCGGCGGCGCCTCCTTCAACGAGGTCTTCCTCAGCGGCGTACGCGTCCCCGACCGCCTCCGGATCGGGCGGCCGGGCCAGGGCTGGGAGGTCGCCACCACCACCCTCGCCTTCGAACGCACCGCCTCCGGCAGCGGCAACCGCCGCAAGGGCGGCACCTTCACGGATGTTCTCGCGCTCGCCCGCTCCCTCGGCCGTACCCAGGACCCGCTGGTCCGCCAGCGCCTCGCCGACCTGTACGTCCGTGCCGCCCTGCGCACGGCGACCGTCGAACGCGTCGCCAGGACGAGTGCGGCCGGCGGCCGGCCGGGCCCGGAGGCGTCGTTGACCAAGCTCATGGCCTCCGAACTGCTCACCCGCACAGGGCAGGTCGCCGCCGAGCTGATGGGGGCGCGGATCAGCGCCGACACCGGGGAACCGGGCACCTTCGCCTGGACCGAGCACCTCCTCGGCGCCCCCGGCTACCGGCTGGCCGGAGGCACCGACCAGATCCAGCGCAACCTGATCGGCGAGCGGGTGTTGCGACTGCCGCCCGAGCCGCGGGTGGACCGGGTGCCGTTCTCGCAACTCCCCGGCAACTGAGGCGCCAGGCCTCGTTTCGGCAATCACGAAGGAGTGACATCGATGGATCTGGGACTGACGGGCGCCAAGGCGCTGGTGACCGGTGCGAGCCGGGGCATAGGCCGGGCGATCGCCGCGCAACTGGCCGCGGAGGGCTGTGCGCTGGCGCTGTGCGCCCGGGGTGAGGAAGGACTGGCGAAGACCGCCGCCGAGCTGCGCGCCGAGGGCGCCACGGTGTTCGAGGAAGCGGTCGACGTCACCGACCCGCAGGCCCTCGCCGGCTTTGTGGAGCGGGCGGCCGGCGCGCTCGGCGGCCTGGACCTGCTGGTGTCCAACGTGTCGGCGGGCAACGTGAAAGGCCCCGAGTCCTGGGAAGCCAGCCTGCGCGGCGACCTGATCCCGTTCGCGGGACTCGTCGAGGCCGCCATGCCCCATCTGGAGGCCTCCGACCGGGCCGCGGTCGTGGCCATCGGCACCACCAACGCCTCCGACACCGCGCGCCCGGCCGGAGCGAACTCCTACTCCGCCCTCAAGGCGGCCGTCGTCCAGCACGCCTCCGCCCTCGCACACGCCCTCGCCCCGAAGGGCATCCGCGTCAACACCGTCTCGCCCGGCCCGATCGACTTCCCCGGCGGCGCCTGGGAGACCATCCGCACCAGCCGTCCGGAGGTCTACGAGGAAGTGCTCGCCAAGCTTCCGATCGGCCGCTACGGCACCGCGGAGGACGTGGCCGCGGCGGTGGCGTTCCTGCTCGGGCGGACCGGCGCCTTCTGTGTGGGGGTCAACCTGGTGGTGGACGGCGGGCTGCTCACCCGCGTCCAGTACTGAGCCGTGGCCGGCCCTGCAGGCCGCCTGGACGCCGTGCTCGTCTGCGGCGGCCGCTGGCACGACTTCGACCACGCGCGGCTCAGGCTGCTGGAACTGCTCGGTGAGCATCCGAGGGTGCGCACCACCGTCTACCAGGACTACGACTGCGTGGAAGCCCTCGACCGGGCCGACCTGCTGGTCACCTACACCTGTGACGTCCGGCCCCGCCCGGCGCAGCGGGCCGCGCTCGCCCGGGTGGTGGAGCGGGGCGGTCGCTGGCTCGCCCTGCACGGCACCAACGCGGTGATCGAGCCGCCGGCACACGGCGGGACACGGGAGTTCACGACCCCGCGGCTCCTCGGGGAACTGGCCCAGGTGCTCGGCAGCCAGTTCCTGGCCCACCCGCCGATCGAGCCGTACGAGGTGTGCGTGACCGATCCCGGCCATCCGCTGGTCGCCGGGATCGGCCCGTTCACGGTCACCGACGAGTTGTACGTCTGTGAGCTGCACGGGGAGTTGGACGTGTTGCTGCACGCCGAGTACACGGGGCCGTGCCGCGGTTTCGCCGAGGGCGGCACGGCGGCCCTCGACAGTGCGCCCCGACCGGTGCTGTACCTCAAGCGGCACGGTCTCGGCGAGGTCTGCTACTTCACCCTCGGCCACTGCAGGGGCCGTTACGACATGCAGGACCTGGGCGTGGACGACACCGGGCGTGTGGACCGCGGACCCTGGCAGACGCCGGAGTTCCTGACGGTCCTGCGGCGTTGCGTGGAACGGACGGTGGCCGGCCGGAGCCCGGCAGAGGAGCGGGCCGGCGCCTGAGTGGGCTCGGGCACCGGCCCTGCGCGCGGGGCGGCTCACGCGTGCGGAAGTACCACCGCGCGGCCCTTGATGTCACCGGCGTGCAGACGCTCGTAGGCCGCGGGCGCCTCGTCGAGGGTGAAGGTCTCGACGTGGGAGGAGACCAGACCCCGTCGGGCCAGTTCGACCACCTCCATGAGCTCGTGGCGGCCGCCCCAGTAGGGGAAGGAGGCCGAGGCCTCGAGCGGCAGCCCGCCGCCGAAGCCGACCGCCAGGGTGCCTCCGCCGAGGCCGACGATCGTCACATCGCCCTCCACGGCGACCGCGGCCGCGGCCACGGCGAGTGTCGGCTCGGCGCCCACGAAGTCCAGCACCACTTCCGCTCCGATCCCACCGGTCAGCTCCCGGATCTGTGCGGCCGCAGCGCCGTCGGAGAGCAGCGTCTCGTGGGCGCCGACGGCGTGGGCCAGCTCCAGCTTGTCCTTGCTGACGTCGAGGGCGACCACCGTGGCCGGTGTGAGAGCGCGGAGCAACTGCACGGCCAGGTGACCCAGACCGCCGACTCCGATCACCACCGCCGTGCTGCCGGGGACCAGCTTGGGCAGCGATTTCCTGATGGCGTGATAGGGCGTCAGCCCCGCGTCGGTGAGCGGGGCGGCCTGTACCGGGTCCAGTCCGTTCAACGGCACCAGATGGCGGGGCGAGTCCACCAGCATGTACTCGGCGAGCGCGCCGGGGGAGCCGAGTCCCGGCGGCAGGATGCCGAGTCCGGCGGCGTGCGGGCAGCAGTTCTCCTTGCCCACGGCGCACTTGGGGCACTGCCCACAGCCCCAGGGGCCGTACACCGCCACCTCGTCGCCCTCCGTCACGGCGGTGACACCGCTGCCCACGGCGGCGACGGTGCCGACCCCCTCATGGCCGAGCGTCATCGGCAGCGGGTAGGGGAACTGGTCCTCGGGCCACCCCATGACCGCCAGGTCGGAGTGGCACAGCCCCGCCGCGGTCACCTTCAACAGCACCTGGCCCGGCCCCGGTTGGGGCAGGGGAACCTCGACGACCTCGGGGGCCTGTCCGACCTTCCGGTACTGCACAGCCTTCATGTGGCGGTCTCCTTGTCGATGGGGGGCAGGGCGTCGCCCTCCGAGGGAGCCTCGGAGCCGACACGCGAGTGGCTTCCGCGTCGGCGGCGCAGAACGGCGGGCAGGGTGAGCCGGCCACCCGTCAGGACCAGTGCCACGATGAGGACGGAGCCGGTGAACAGGCTCGCGGCCCACTGCGCGCTGGTGGCGAGCCCGAGTCCCGTGATTCCGGTCCCGAGCAGGAGCACCGCGAGCACGGTGCCCCAGGCGTTGAAGCGGCCCGCTCGCAACTGGGTCGCCCCGACGAAGGCGGCGGCGTAGGCCGACAGCAGGTACGGCGTGCCCGCGGTCGGCGATCCGGAACCGACCGAGGACGCGAAGACGACGCCGGCGAAACCGGACAGCAGCGCGGAGGCCACCAGGGTCAGAAAGCGCAGCCGGTCGGTGCGCACGCCCTGCAGCCGGGCCGCGTCGGCGTTGAAGCCGGTCGCGTACAACCGGCGTCCGGTGGCGGTGTGTTCCAGCAGGAACCAGATGGTCAGCGCTGCGAGCAGCAGATACAGCACCGGCAGGGTGATGCCGCCCGCGTCGAGCTGGGCGATGCTCGCGAACGGCTTGGCGAGCAACTGCACACCGGTGATGGAGCTGTCGTCGGTGACCATGGTGATCAGTGACTGGATCAGCGCGCCGGTGGCCAGGGTGGCGATGAAGGAGTCGACGCGGAGGACCACGACCACGATGCCGTTGACGACTCCCACCAGCAGTGCGGCGGTCATCGCCAGAGCGACCGCCACGCCGGGACCGAGTCCGGCGGAGACCAGGAAGCGGGCGGTCAGCACGCTGGTGAGCGACATGGTGTAGGCGACCGAGAGGTCGAAGACGCGTGCGGCCAGGGGCGGTACGACGCTGAGTGCCACCAGACCGGCCACCGCATTGCCGTTCAGTATCTGCTTGACCGTGATGACGGTCGGGAACGTGTCCGGCGCCCAGACCGAGAAGACCACGACGATGGCCAGCCATACGTACACGGCGCCGATGTTCCGGAACGACAGGGCGGCCGCCGCCCGTCGGACCGGCGCTCCCCGGAGGAACGGCGCGGACCTCTGCGCTGCGGACGGCGGTCGATCCACCGCCCGGGTCGGGGTCGATGTCATCTCACTCGGTTCCTTCCATCGCGTGCACGAGCGCGCGTTCGGTGATGTCCTGGCCGCTGATCTCCCGTGCGATCCGGCCGTCCCGTACCACCAGGACGCGGGTGCACAGCGCGAGCAGGTCCTGGGTGTCGGAGGAGCACACGATGACGCCCATGCCCTCCGCGGCCTGTCGCTCTATCAGGTCGTACAGCTGCAGACGGGTGGCGATGTCCACGCCCGCCGTGGGTTCGCACAGCGCCAGCACGGGCGGGTGCTGGGCCAGACAGCGGGCCATGACGACCTTCTGCTGGTTGCCGCCGCTCAGGGTGGTGATGCGGGCGCCGGGGCCGGCCGTGCGTACCCCGAGCCGACGGATCCAGTCGTCGACCAGGGCGGACTCGCGGCGCCGGTGCAGGCGCCCGACGCGGGCGCGCAGTCGCCGTAGGAGTGGCAGAGTGAGGTTCTCGCCGACCGAGAAGTCGCCGATGACTCCCTCGACCGCCCGGTCCGCCGGGACCATGGGAAGGCCCAGGGTGTCGGCGTGGCGAGCCCGAGTCCATTGCGCGGAGCGTTCCGGCAGTCGCAGCCGGCCGCTCACCGGTCCGGTATGGGCCCCGCACACCACATACGGCACGATCTCGTGACCGGAGCCGACCAGACCGGTGATGCCCAGGAGCTCGCCGCGCGCCAGGTCGAGGTCGACTCCTCGCAGTGGCCCGGCCCGTAGGCCGCGTACCTGGAGTACGGAAGGGGCGGAATCGGTGGCGGGTGCCGGACGGTGGTCCGTCTCGGTCGCGGTGTGCGTCTCCTCGCCCGCCATCAGTTCCGCCAGCGAGCGTGGGGTTACTTCGGCGACCGGGCGGGTGGCGATGCGGCGTCCGCCGCGGATGACGGTGACGCGGTCGGCGAGCGCGAAGATCTCGTCCATGCGGTGCGACACGTACAGGACTCCGGCGCCGCCGTCGCGGATCTCCCGCACGATGTCGAAGAGACGGGCCACTTCGCCGGGCGGAAGCACGGCGGTGGGCTCGTCGAGCACCAGGACACCCCGGCCGCCCTCCCAGCCCTGGAGCGCGGCGGCGATGGCCACCACCGTGCGCTGGACGGGGGTCGCCTTCGTCAGGGGACGGTGTACGTCGATGTCGACGCCGAACCGTTCGACGAGGGCGGTTGTCCGCCTCGACATCTCCGGCCAGTCGATGTTGCCCAGGGCCGTGCGGGCGAAGCCGTGACTGAGGGCGAGGTTGTCGATGGCGCTCAACTCGTCCACCAGGCCCAGTTCCTGGTGGACGAAGCGGAGCCGGTCGTGGCGGGAGTTGGTGGCGTGGCCGAGGTCGAAGGGTTCGCCGTCGAGTTCGGCCATCGCTCCCGGCTCCGCGTGGTGGTAGCCGGCGAGAATCTTGATGAGGGTGGACTTGCCGGAGCCGTTGGGTCCGATGAGGGCGTGGATCTCACCGGGTGCGACCTCGAGGTCCACGTCGGTCAGTGCCCGGGTGCCGCCGAATCTCTTCGACAGGGCAGCCACCCGCAGGACCGGCCCGGTCAACTCAGGCCCCAGAGCGCCTTGAACTGCTGCTGGTAGCTCTCGACGATCGGGAAGTCGCCGTCGGCGGAGGGCAGGTTGTCCTTGGTGACGAGCATGTTGGGCAGTGCGGCCTTCTGGTCGACGGCCATGGACTGGCCGGTGAAGTGCCGGGCCAGCGCGTCGGCCTGGAGCCAGGCGGTCTCGTGGGAGTTGAGGGCCATCGCGCCGTCGGTGAGGCCGCTCTGGATGTACTGGTAGTTCTGCGCGTCACCGACGTTGACGACGATGTGCTTGCCGGTGATGCCGGCGGTCTTCAGCGCGGCGGGCACACCCACGTTGAGCAGGCCCAGGGAGAAGACGACATGGGTCACCTTCGGGTGTGAGCGCAGATACGACACGACGCGGTCCGGCATGTCCTTGCCCACGGCGGTGATCGGCACGTCGACGTTGTCCAGCGCGCAACCGGCGCACCACTGCTGGTAGTTGGCCGCGAAGGAGTCCTTGACGGGCTTGAGGATCGTGTAGGCCGGCAGGTCGAAGTAGACGGTGTCCGCCTTGGCGCCGCTGTTCGAGACCACCCACGCGGCGAGCATCCGGCCCTGGACACCGACGTCCTTGGGCCCGTTCTTCAGCAGGGAGATGCCGTCGCCCGCCACATCGTCGGCGTTCGACTGGATGACGGGGATGCCGGCCGCCTTCAGCTGTGCCAGCTGCTTGCTGTAGACCGCGCGCGGGAAACCGGAGGCGATCACGGCGTCGGGCCTGTCGCGCACGGCCTGCTCGTAGGCCGCCTGGACGGATTCCGGCGTGCCCTGCGTGGCAATCTGCTTCACCTTCCAGCCGAGTTGCCCAGCGGCTGCGGTGAAGAAGTCGGCGAGGTCCTTGCAGGACTGGACGCCGCAGAGGATGAAGTCGATCTCCTTGCCCTTGGGGATGGGCTTGCCGACGGGCTGGGTGACGGAGATCGCGGTCGGGCGCTGCGCGTACGTCTTGAGAGCCGTGCGGGCCGCCGTCAGTCCGGGGGAGCCGGCTGCCGCCGCCTGCGAGGAACCGGCGGCCGGTGTGGTGCCGCTCCCGCACGCCGTCAGGGTGAGCAGGGCGGTGGCGGGGACGATCGCGGTGAGGGCGCGGCGGACCGCGCGTCCGGGTGTGGAACTCATCGTTGAGAACTCCCGTGGTGTGGCGCCTGGGCTGCCGCGACCCGCGGCGCGGGGCGGAACGGCACGCAACAGGTATGAGGGGTGCGTCGATCGCCGGCGTGGGGTACGGCGCGGGCCGCCTGGGAGAGATCCCCGCGGCGCTGGCACCGGGCTGGCCCAAGACCGTCCCGGATCGTAGAAACTTATGAGGCACTACAGTCTCAAGTGGGTCGGAGTGTGACACGCCGGAGTGGCCTTGGGGAGGGGAGGCGCCGAGAAATTTCTCCGCTCCGTGACTCATTCAGTGCTGACCTCGGGAGACGTGGTCTTCATCGGTGGTCGAAAGTGTTGCTCCGTACTGCAAGCGGTAACTACACTCGCTCTAAAGTTTCTGCCGGAGGAGAGATGATGGACGAAACGTCGGAGCTGGGTACCGCGCGGTGCCCCGGGCCCAGCGTCCAGGACTACCTCGACCAGGACAGCCGCCCGGTCCCGCCCGCTCTGAGGTTCGAGCGGAACGACCCCCTCGGCAGCGAGGACATCGACACCGCCCGCTTCACCTCCCGCGAGTGGGCCGAACGTGAGATGCAGCAGGTCTGGCGGCGCGTCTGGCAGTTCGCCTGTCTGGAGAGCGAGATCCCCGAGGTCGGCGACCACGAGGTCTACGAGATCGGCGACGACTCGCTCATCGTCGTGCGTACGGCCCCCGACGAGATCCGGGCCTTTGTCAACGTGTGCCTGCACCGCGGACGCAAACTGCGCACCGGCGGCGGCAACGTGAGCGAGTTCCGCTGCTCCTTCCACGGCTTCGCCTGGAACCTCGACGGCACGATGCGGACCCCGCCCTGCGCCTGGGACTTCCCGCACGTCGCCCCGGAGAAGTTCGCCCTCCCCGAGGCCCGGGTGGCCACCTGGCGCGGCTTCGTCTTCATCAACATGGACCCGTACGCGGAGTCCTTCGACAGCTACCGCGGCACCTTCGACGACTACTACATCTGGCCGCTGGAGAACCGCTACAAGTCCCTGCACATCGCCAAGGTGCTGCCCTGCAACTGGAAGGTCGCCCAGGACGCGTTCATCGAGTCCTTCCATGTGATCGCCACCCACCCGCAGATGCTGACGTGGCTCGCCGACGCCAACTCGCAGTACGACGTGATGGCGGACCAGCCCAACTGGAACCGGATGATCAACATCCAGGGCGCGCCCAGCCCGCACGTCGCGGACTCCGTCACGGAGGAGGACGTCCTGGAGACCTTCTACGACTCACGCGCCTTCTACGCCGCCGCCCAGGGCCGTGACCTGGTACGGCAGGAGGGCGACGAACTGCCGGCGATCCCGCCCGGCGGCACCGCCCGCCAGGTCCTCGCGGAGCGGATGCGGGCGCAGCTGGCGGCCACCTCGGCACAGGACTTCTCGCAGACCCCGGACACGGAACTGCTGGACGCCATCAACTACTTGCTGTTCCCCAACTTCAACCCCTGGGGCGGCGCCAAGTCCAACATCATCTACCGGTTCCGGCCCAACGGCCTCGACCCCGACTCCTGCACCGCCGAGATCATCTTCATGTCCTCCCCGAAGCAGCCCGGCGAGATGCCGCCCCCGGCGAAGATCCGCTGGGTGCCCGAGGACATGCTCTTCGCCGACATCCCCGAACTCGGTGTGCTGGGGCCCGTCTTCGACCAGGACTGCGAGAACCTGCCCTACGTCCAGCAGGGCCTGAAGGCGATGCGCAAGCCGGGCATCACGCTCGCCAACTACCAGGAGAGCCGCATCCGCCACTTCAACCGGACGCTCGACCAGTGGATGGAGAAGTGACCCACCGGGTGTCGGTCCGGCCCCTGGGCGCCGACCTCGACGTACTCGACGGCGAGGACCTGTTCACCGCCGCAGCGCGGCTCGGCTACCGCTGGCCCACCGTCTGCGGCGGCAAGGGCACCTGCCGCACCTGCTTCGTCCAGGTGGAGGAGGGCGTGGAGAACTGTTCCCCCGTGGGCTCGCTGGAACGCGAGGGCATCGAGGCCCTGCGCAGGCCGGTGGACGGCCTGACCCGGCTCGCCTGCCGGCTCCTGGTCGAGGGCCCGGTGACCGTGACCAAGCGCGGCGTGCGCCGCCGAGTGCAGGAGTGAGGCCCCATGTCCAAGCAAGTGATCCACCCGCTGACCGGGCAGGTGTACCGGCTCACCGAGGACGGACTGGTCGAGGTGACCGACCCCAGGACCGGGGCGCGGGGCGTGTTCGACTTCCAGGCCCGGTGGCAGTCGGGCGAACTGCGCCACGCCGACCTCCAGATGGCCGGGTGGGTCGGCCGGCTCGCCCAGCGGCGCACGGCACCTGAGCAGGAGGGCTGAGGCCGTGTCCCCGCGCACCACCCGGGTGGTCTGCCTGAGGCGTCGGCCCGCGAAGGAACCGGTCCCCGGTGACTTCGCCGTCGAGGAACGCCCCCTGCCGCTCCTCCGCGAGGGACAGGTCCTCGTCCGCAACCTCTACATGAGCGTCGACCCGTCCATGCGCGGACGGCTGGAGACCACCGAGAAGCACTACACGCACAACTTCACCCCCGGCTCCCCGCTGGACGGGCGGGCCCTCGGCGTCGTGGAGGAGAGCCGCTGTCCCGCTGTTCCGCCGGGTGCCTTCGTACGTCACCAGCTGGGCTGGCGGGAGCGGGTCGTACTGAACGGGTCGGACACCGACGGGGCGGCGCGCATCGACCCGCGACTCGCCCCGCTGCCCACCTGGCTCGGGTTGCTCGGTCAGACCGGATTCACCGCGTACGTGGGCCTGACCCGGATCGCGGAGCTGCGCCCCGGCGACACCGTCCTCGTCTCGGCGGCGGCCGGCGCCGTCGGTACCGCCGCCGGCCAGTTCGCGCGGCTGCTGGGCGCGGACCGCGTCGTCGGAACCGCGGGCGGACCCGGCAAGTGCGCCTTGCTGGTCGAGGAGTTCGGCTACGACGCCGCCGCGGACTACCGTGCCGAGCCGGTGCGCGACGCGCTGGCCCGGATGGCACCCGAGGGCATCGACGTGTACTTCGACAACGTGGGCGGTGAGCAGCTCGCGGCGGCCCTGCACGCCCTGCGGACCGGTGGCAGGGTCGCCCTGTGCGGCATGATGTCGCAGTTCGGCGGCGAGCGGCGGACCGTGGACATCAACCATCTGGTCCAGGCGGTCCTCAAGCGGCTGACGCTGTCCGGTTTCATCGTCCGCGACCACGACGACCTGCGGCCGGAGTTCGAGCAGCGGGTCGCGGGCTGGCTCGCCGAGGGCCGGATCACCGCGCGCGAGACGGTCGTGGACGGCCTGGAGAACGCCCCGGGGGCGCTGCTGTCCCTGCTGGGCGGCGGCAACGTCGGCAAGATGCTCGTGCGGCTGGCCGACTGACGCATGAACGCCTGAAAAAACGGCGCCCCCCGGCGAGGGCGGCGCCGTTTCAACGCATGGGTTGTGACTCGGCGACCGTGTGCGCCGTCAGGGAGACCCCGACCCGGGTCAGCCCCGCCACGGCCGCGCGGAAGTCCTTCATGTGCGGGGTGGCGAAGTGCTCGTCGAGGGCCTGCCGGGAGGCCCAGTGCTCGAACACCCGGATGCGCCGCTCGTCGCCGGGGTCGGGGGTCATGGCGTAGTCCAGGCAGCCGGACTCCGCCTCGCGGGTCCGCCGGCCCAGTTCGGCGAGGGCCCTCAGCATGGTGACGCGGTCGCCGGGTGCGTAGTCCATCCAGCCCGCGACGATGACTTCCTCTGCCATGGCGTGTTCCCTTCGTGGTCATGGGTGTGGGCCCGCCGTCCCGTCAGGGGGAGCGGCGGGCCCACGCGTTCCTCAGAGGCCGAGTGCGCCCGGCACGCCGTCCACGGTGACCGTGCCCTTGTCGCCGTCCACCGTGATCACCATGCCGTCCCGCAGCCGCCGCGTCCCGTTCTCGACGGAGATCACGGCCGGGATGCCCAGTTCACGGCAGACCACCACGGCGTGGCTGTTGAGGGCGCCCACGTCCACGACGGCCGCTCCGGCGACCAGGAACAGCGGGGTCCAGGCCGCGTCCGTGATCGGCGCGACCAGCACCTCACCGGGCTCCAGCGCCTCGCACGAGGCCGGGTCGGTGACCACCCGCACCCTGCCGGTGTAGGTGCCGTGGCTGCCGCCCACGCCGCCGAGGACATCGCCCTCGACGGCCGCCGGGGTCCGTTCCTCGGCGCGCCGCGGCCAGGTGTCGACTTCCGTGTGCGCGTCGTCGGCGACGAAGAACGGCGGCTCCAGGTCGTACAGACCCGCGTACTCCTCGAGCCGCTGGGCGATCACCGGGCCGAAGGACTCCGGGGCGGCGACATAGTCGTCCAGTTCGGTGTCCAGCAGCATCATCACGTCCTCGGGCCGGGCGAACAGCCCCGCCTCGACGCCGCGGCGACCCAGCTCCCGTATCGCCATGCGGATCTCGTTGACGACGGTGACGCAGTTCGCCTTGGTGCGTTCACGCGCCGGGATCCACACCTGGGAGGCGTGCATGCCCGCGTCGAACAGGGGCTGCGTCTCCTCGGGCAGCGCGGCCCGGATCTCCCGTGCCGTCCGCTCGCGCCCTTCCGCCAGCCGCTGGTGGCGGGCGGCGGGGGAGGCGTCGTCGGGGCTGTGCCGGATCCGGTCGACCAGGGCCAGCGCCTGCACGGGCGCCGCCTCCCAGGACAGGGCGTGGATGTCCCACTCGTTCGGGCCGCGGTCGCCGGACTCCGCCAGGAACTCCTCGAAGGAGTCACGGAACGCCTTCACATCCCCGGTCGCGGTGTCGAGCGCCTGCTCCACCGCGGCCGGACCCCGGTCGAACAGGGCGCTGAGCTCGGCCGAGGCCGCCACCTGGCGGGACAGCGTCCACAGCCCGGTCGAGGGGGAAGCGGAGTCGACGTCGCCGAGACCGCCGATGAGGTCGAGCAGGGCGCCGGGGCGGTCCACGCCCGCGCACAGCGGGCCGAGGATCGCCGGCCCGACGGACGCGGGCAGCGACGACTCGACGTGCCGCTGGAAGGTCGTCTCCACCTCGTCCAGCAACGACCGCGCGTGGGCCACCAGTTCGGCCTCGGAAAGGCGGGTCAGGTCGGGGCGCGAGCGGCGCAGGGCACGCAGCCGTTCCCGGTCGGCGTCGGCCTCGGGGAAGCCGGTCTGGCCGAGCATCCGCTGAAGGGTGGCGCCCGCCTTGCCGGTCAGCTCCTCGTCCTGGTCGTCCGGGTGCGCCACGTACACCGGAGTGTCGGAGCGCTGGCCGACGAAGGCCGCGTCGATCTGGTCCGCCGTCTGGCCCATCCGGATGCCGAACAGCCGCATGTGGGACAGGTTGAGGTAGAAGTGGCCGCCGAACATGCCGACGAACGGCGGCCGGGGCCCGGCCACCTCCTCCTCGCGGTAGATACCGAACCCGACGAAGCCGCGCCGCCAGCCCTGCAGACCGCGCCCCCAGACCAGGGTCCAGCCCAGCGGGCTGGCCGGGTCCGGCAGGGTCTCGCCCGCGTTGGCCCGGGTGTAGTGCGGCAGCCGCTCACTGCGCTGCCAGTCCGTGATCCAGCTCTTCATGACCGAGGTCTCCCGCCCTTGGTGCCCGCCCCTACCACTGCGCCGTGCCGCCGTCGACGCTGATCAGCGCCCCCGTGATGCCCGCACCGGCGTCGCTCGCCAGCAGCGAGGCGACGGCCGAGATCTGCTCCACCGTGGTGATCTTCTTGGTGGCGGCGTGCTCGGCGAAGCGGCTGAGCCATTCCTCGTAACTGATGCCCTCGGCCTCGGCGGCGGCCGGTCCGGCGGCCCGCATCAGGTCGGTGTCGACGGCGCCGGGACAGATGGCGTTGCAGGTGATGCCCTGGGTGCCGTACTCGAAGGCGGTCGCCTTCGTCAGTCCGTGGATGGCGTGCTTGTTGGTGATGTAGTGGCTGATCGCCGGCTTGTTGGCCTGCTTGCCCTCCACCGAGGAGATGTTGATGATCCGGCCCCAGCCGCCCGCGAGCATCTTCGGCAGTGCCCGGCGCGTGCCGTAGAAGTAGGCGTTGAGGTTGAAGGCGAGGGCGTGGTTCCAGGCCTCGTCGCTGAGCTCGTGAACGGGGGCGAAGCCCTGGGTGCCGCCCGCGTTGTTGACCCAGATGTCGAGCCGGCCGAACCTCTCGGCGGCGAAGTCGGCGAGGGACTCGATGTCCTCCTGCCTGCTTGCGTCACAGGGGTGGAAGACGGCCCGGTCCCCGGCGTCCAGCTCCTCCAGGGCCTGCTTGCCCTTGATCTCGCTGCGGCCGCTGATGACGACCCTGGCGCCGTCGGCCAGGAAGGCCTCGGCGATGGCGCGGCCGATGCTGCGTGTGCTGCCCGTGATCACCGCGACACGACCGTCGAGGCTGCCCGTAGCCACCATGGTGTTCTCCTGCGCTTGTTGTGGGTCGGTCACCTGGCGGCTTCGTCCAGGTGCTGGTGAACGGTGCGGTGGAAGTGCTGGAGGCCGGGCTCGTTGCGCCCGAAGACGAAGTCGGTTCCCGCTGCGGCCAGGGCCTTGAGCCCCTGCTGGACTCCGTACGTCGTCGCGTAGTCCTCGTCGCGGACCACCTCGTGGAACCAGGCGCCGAACCGGTCGGCGGCCCGGCGTTCCTCCTCGGTGACCGCCGGTTCCCGCAGCAGGATGATCTGCTGGGTCACCGACTCGGTCGCCGTGCGGGGGAGCACCAGGGAGACGGCGATCTTCTGGCGCCAGCCGCCGGCGATCGCGAGCCCGGGGAAGAGCCAGTAGATGGGCCCGACACAGTCTCCGGGGTCACGCTCGTCCGGCGGCAGCTCGCTCGCCTGCGCGATGGGGCGCAGGGCGGGTGCGATGCGCTGGTGGGGGCCCCAGGTGTCGTGGGCCATCATGTTGGAGAGGTTCGTCTCGAACACCGTCTTCGGGTGCAGCGAGGCGAAGTGGTACGTCTCCAGATACCCGTCGAGGGTGACCTTCCAGTTGGGGCTGGTCAGCTCGCTGGTGGCGTAGTGATGGCACTCCGCCAGGCGGAGGCCCTCCAGCAGCGGCTGCAGATCGCCCAGCCAGTCGTCCAGGTCGGGCTCGGCCGCCGGGTCCAGTGAGACGAAGACGATTCCCGCCCGCTCCCCGGCCGGCAGCCGCACCAGGCCGCGTCCCTCGCGCGGTACCTCGCCGAAGGTCTTCTCCGCGTACACACCCCGCAGCTCACCGGCCAGGTCGTACGACCAGGAGTGGTAGGGGCAGGTGAGCCGCTTGGACACCCCGCACCCGGCTTCCAGGAGCCGGGCGCCCCGGTGCCGGCACGCGTTGATCATCGCGTGCACGGCGCCCTGCCGGTCACGCGTGATCAGCACCGGAACGCCGAGCACGTCGATCGCCTTGTACGTGTTCGGCCCGGGCAGCTCGCACGACATCGCGAGCGGCAGCGGGACACTCCGGTGGACGGCGTCCGTCTCGCGCTGCCAGCGGTCGGCGTCGAGGTAGTTGGCGACGGGTTCCGTCCACTGGCCGTCCGCCTCATGCGTCGTGTTGGCGCGGTAATGCGCCATCACCCGCTCGACGAGTTCGGCCGCCTCCCGCCGCATCGCCACGGACGCGGCGTCGGTGGACCGGTCCTGGCTGATCCACGACGAGTACTCGGGGGTGGAGGGGGCGGAGGCCGGTGACCTGCGCTCGGTCGCTGTTTCCCGAATCTCCGGTGAACTGGTCTGGACCACGATGTCCTCACAATCCTCCCAGCCGCGAGCCGGTGACCGGCTTCGGAACGCGACAGCTGGGCTGTGTCCGAAACTGCAACAGGACTTAGTGTGGTCTGTCAATAGAAAGTGTGGAAGTTGCCGCTCGGCGTCCCGTGGGGGTGCGTGTGATGGTCATGACGCGACCGTTCGAGGTGGGCGTGGTGGTGCGGGACCTCGGGCTGATGGAGCGCTTCTACTGCGACGTCATCGGCTGTCGCGCCGAGCGCCGCTCCCGTGTGCCGCAGTCCGTCGGGGGTCCGGCCGGGCTGGGCGGCGAGCTGACGGTCGCCTGGCTCCGGGTGCCTTCCGGAGGGCGCGTCAAGTTGATCCTGCCCCGGTCGGCGCCGGTGTCGTCGGGCGCGGCGCCCTGGTCCACCGGGCGGCCGGGACTGTCGTATCTCACCTTCCATGTCGACGACATGGACCCGGTCGTTGCGGCGCTGCGGGGCGCGGGCGCCCGGCCCCTGTCGGACCCGGTCGTCGTCCGCGCGGGTGGTCGCCGGATCAGCTTCTGGGCGGATCCGGAGGGCAACGTCGTGGAGTTGGTGGACGAGCGGGGCGACGAGCCGGGTCCGAGCCGTAGTAATTAGAGACGCTGTTCAGTAAGGTGCCTGCATGCCGGTTACTGTAGGCCGACACAAGTAACTCCGATTGCTTGGCAACCTCCCTCGGGCGAAGGGGCGGACGATGGCTCAACGAGCGTCAACGGCGTCGAAGAAATCCCCGCAGGTCAGTACCGCGGTCATCAGGGATCTGCACGAACGCATGGTGCGCATCCGGCTGTTCGAGACCGAGGCCGGAAAACTCATGGAGGCCGGCAAGCTGCCCGGCTTCCTGCATCTGTATGTCGGCCAGGAAGCCGTCGCCGCCGGCGTGATGACGGCCCTGCGCGACGACGACCAGATCACCTCCACCCACCGCGGCCACGGACACGCCGTGGCCAAGGGCGTCGGCTTCCGCGCGATGTACGCCGAGCTCTACGGCCGTGTCACCGGCGCCTGCCTCGGCCGCGGCGGGAGCATGCACATCAACGACCTCACCCGCGGCATGCTCGGCGCCAACGGCATCGTCGGCGCCGGCGTCCCGATCGCCGTGGGCGCCGCCTTCGCCGCCCGGTACAAGGGCGAGGACAGCGTCGCCGTGACCTTCTTCGGCGACGGCTCCACCAACATCGGCGCCTTCCACGAGGGCGCCAACATGGCCGCCGTCCTCGGCCTGCCCGTGGTCTTCGTCTGCGAGAACAACGGCTACGCCGAGTTCACCCCGCAGTCCGCCCACATGCTGCTCACCGACGTCGCCGACCGGGCCGCCGCCTACGGTATGCCCAGCGTGATCGTCGACGGCATGGACGCGGTCGCCGTCCACCGCGCCGCGACCGAAGCCGTCGCACGCGCCCGGTCCGGAGCGGGCCCCATGATGATCGAGGCCAAGACCTACCGCTACTTCGACCACCAGGGCGTCAAGGGCCTGCGCCACCCCTACCGCTCGGACGAGGAGGTCGCCGAGTGGAAGGCCCGCGACCCCATCGACCTGATCGAGACCCGGGCGATCGCCGACGGCACCGCCACCCGCGCGGAACTCGACGACGTATGGCAGCGCACACGCGACGAGATCGCCGAAGCCATCGCGTACGCCGAGGCGAGCCCGCTGCCCGACCCCGCCGACCTGCTGCTGAACGTCTACTCGGGATGACCGCCATGACCACCACCACCGAGGCGGCGGCCGTCGCCACGCGCAAGCTCACCTACGTCAAGGCCTTCAACGAGGGCCTCGCACAGGCCATGCGCGAGGACGAGAACGTCTTCGTCGCCGGGGAGGACGTGGCCGGATACGGCGGCGTGTTCCGCATGTTCGACAACCTGCTCGACGAGTTCGGCCCCCGCCGCATGATCGACACCCCGATCTCCGAAGCCGCCCTCGTCGGCCTCGGCGTGGGAGCCGCCGCCCGGGGTCTGCGCCCCGTCGTCGACCTGATGTTCATGGACTTCATCGGCGTCTGCCTCGACCAGGTCGTCAACCAGGCGGCGAAGATGAAGTACATGTTCGGCGGCGCGCTGTCCGTGCCGCTCACCATCACCACCGCCTCCGGAGCGGGCCTCGGTGCCGCGGCCCAGCACAGCCAGAGTCTGGAGGCGTGGCTCGCGCATGTGCCCGGCCTCAAGGTGGTGATGCCCTGCGACGCGTACACCGCCAAGGGCCTGACCGTCTCCGCCATCCGCGACGACAACCCCACCGTCGTCATGCTCAACAAGGTGCTGCTCGGCAGCACCGGCGAGGTGCCCGAGGAGATCTACGGCATCCCGCTGGGCCAGGCGCACACCGCGCGGCAGGGCTCCGACGTCACCGTGATCGCTCTCGGCCGCATGGTGGGGGAGGCCCTCGCGGCGGCCGACGAACTCGCCGCAGAGGGCGTCGAGATCGAGGTGATCGATCCGCGCACCGTGCAGCCGCTGGACACGGAGACGATGTTCGCCTCCGTCCGCCGCACCAACCGGGTCCTCGTGGTGCACGAGGCCGTCACCTTCGGCGGGCTCGGCGCGGAGATCGCCGCCCAGATCCAGGACGAGGTCTTCGACTACCTCGACGCGCCGGTCCTGCGCATCGGCGCCCCCTTCTCACCGGTGCCCTTCTCGCCGGTCCTGGAGAAGGCGTACGTGCCCGACCGTGCCCGCATCGCCCAGGGGTGCCGGCGCCTTCTCGAAAGGTCGTGACGACGTGGCGGTCGAGGTTCTGCTGCCGAAGATCGGCCTGACCATGCAGGAAGGCACGATCGACGAATGGCTGGTGCCCGTCGGCGCGGCCGTCGCCGAGGGCGACGCACTGCTGCGGCTGGCCACCGACAAGGTCGACGTGGACGTGGAGGCAGAGGCCGGGGGCCTGTTCCACCCGGTGGTCCCGGCGGGGGCCACCGTGCCGGCCGGCACCCTCATCGGCTGGCTGCTGGCCGAAGGCGAACAGCCACCGGGGGCGACGGGTGGGCCTGCGACCTCCGGGCCTGGGACCGTCAGGGACACGGACACGGACACGGACACGGACGCGGTGGCTGAGGCTGCAGCGGGCGGCGGTGTCGGCGCGGGCTCCCCGGCCGCCCTCGGCGGCACTGGTGCGGCATCCACTCCCGTCGGCACCAACGCCCGGCTCCTGTCCTCGCCGTACGCACGGCGGGTCGCCGCAGCCGTCGGCGTGGAGCTCACCGCCGTCCGTGGCACGGGGCCGGGCGGCCGGATCGTCTCCGAGGACGTGGAGGAGTTCTTCGCGGCCCTCCCCGACGACCCCGTCATACCGGTCCCGCAGGAGGCCACCCCTTCCTCCCCGCTGGTCCGCAAGCTGGCGAAGGAACGCGGCATCGACCTGTCCGAGGTGAACGGCACGGGGCCGGGCGGCCGGGTCCGCCGGTCTGATCTCGACGCGGCCACCGCTGCCCCCGTGCGCCGGAACGCCGCTCCTCAGCCCGGCGACGTCCTCCCCCTGACCGGGATGCGCGGCACCATCGCCCGCAGGATGCACGCCAGCCTCCAGGAGATGGCACAGCTGACGCACGGCTACGAGGTGCGGATGGACGCCGTGGTGTCCCTGCGGGAACGGCTCAAGCAGGAGTGGGCCGACGGTGAGCTGCCGGTGCCCAGCCTGGGCGACTTCGTGCTGAAGGCCGCGGCCCTGGCCCTGCGCGAGCACCCCCTGCTCAACGCGACGGTCCTGGACGACGGCATCCATCTGCTCGACGGCATCCACCTGGGCTTCGCGGTGGCCGTACCGGGCGGCCTCATGGTGCCCGTCATCGAGGACGCGGCGGTGCTGCCGCTGCATGAGATCGCCCGCCGGTCGAAGGAGCTGGCACAGGCCGCACGCGAGGGGCGGATCTCCCTCGCGCAGTTGGAGGGGGCGACCTTCACCGTCACCTCGCTCGGCGGATACGGCGTCGACTTCTTCACCCCGGTGATCAACCCCGGCAATGTCGGGATCCTCGGCGTGGGCAGGCTCAGGGACGGTGTCGAGTGGGTGGACGACCGGCCGCTGCGGACCCGGGTGCTCACCCTGAGCCTCACCTTCGACCACCGTGCCGTCGACGGCGCACCCGCCGCCGAGTATCTGCGCACGGTGGGCGAGCTGCTGAGCAAGCCCCTCCGTCTGCTGGTGTGACCCGAGGCCTACCGGGCCGGGTCGGCGATCCGCTCCGCGAGATCGCCGACCTCGCGGACGAACGAGCGGTGGCCCAGCGACCGGTAGACGTCGTCGCCCCGGACCTGCGAGGTGGCTGCGGTTTCCAGCAGCGCCAGCAGGCCCAGGCCGTTCACCGCCGCCTCGGCGTCGGAGACGGACGCGCGGGCCTTGCGGACCAGCCGCACCAGCTCCTCCAGCAACTGCGTACGGCTCTCCTGGCGCAGCGCCTCCGCCTCCTGGCTCATTCCGGCCGACGACACGAAGAACACGGTGGCGGCGGACCGGTTCTCGGCCATCCACGCCAGCAGGGCGGTGATCGCCGCTCCGGTGTGCGAGCCGGGCTCGTGGGCCTCCGTGATCGCCTGCAACTGCTCGCGCAGCGCCGCGGCGAACGCCCGCATGGCCTCGGCCAGGACCTGGTCCTTGGAGGAGAAGTGGTAGTACACCGCGGCCGAGGTCATCTCCGCGCGAGAGGCGATGTCGGCCACCGTCACCTCGTCCGGCGGCTGGGTGGCGAACAACTCGGTGGCCGCCTCGATCACCCACTGCTTGCGCGAGGGACGGTGAGCTGCGCGGGTTCCGGATGTCGTCATGGTGTCAAGTATGCCGGGACCTGACTGCGTCGGAGGCCAGCGTGCAGCAGGAATCAGGCGATCGGAGGGTGGGAGTTACTGGATACAATGGTCAGTACCAGCGATCATGGGTGCGGACCGACGGCAGCGGGCAGGGAGCAGGATGGCCACCACGAAGAACGGCAAGCAGCCCGCCCACCGGCCCTCTCGCCGACAGCACATCATCGGCGCCGCCGTGCGGGTCTTCGGCCGTAACGGGTTCGCGGAGACGAGCATCCAGGACATCGCGGACGAGGCCGAGGTCGTCCCCACGGCCGTCTACTACCACTTCGACGGCAAGGAGGAACTGCTCGAACTCGCCATGCGCCGGGTCTTCGACCAGCTGAACGCGGTCGTGGAGGCGGCCCGGCCGGAATCCGAGCCGGGTGACGCCGAGGGCCTGGTCCGCGTCATCGACGCCGTTTGGGAGTGGGTGGAGAAGAACCCCGACGAGGCCCGGCTCTACCAGGTGCAGGTCGCCTCCGCCAACGGCAGCGTGAAGGTCCTGCGGGACGAGTTCGAGCAGCGCCACATCCAGCGTGGCTACGACTACCTGCCCGAGGGCAGCACGCGCAGCCCTCGCGCGGCGAAGGCCCGGCACGCGGGCCAGGCGCTCGCCGTCCGCACGCTGATCAGTACGACGATGCTGGTCACCGCGTTGCGGGCGGAGGGAGGACCGCTGTCCCGGCTGCCCTCCCGGGCCGTGCTGCAGGCGGTCAGGGAGCTGGCGCTGCGCATCGTGGCCGCCGAGGAGACACCGGCGGGGCAGCAGAGGCCGGCCAAGAAGGCCACGTCACGGACCTGAGAGGGCCCACCAGGACAGTGACGTGCGGCCGGCGAACAGCCCCCGTCGTCGCGTCGCGCCGGGAAAGGGCGACCCCAGGTCGTGAACGTCACCAGCTCCTGCGGCTCACTGGGGCCGTAGATCCCCGTCCACGGACACACCCGCGTTGTTCACCGGCACGTCGATCCCGCCGGTCGGCTCCCGTGCTCCTGGACCGCCGCGACAACGCTTTTCGCGCAGGTCACGTCCAGGACCAGGGGCAGGGCCCGCGGGCCGACGGTGCGGCACGCCTCCTCGGCGGCCGCCCTCTCACGCGCCCCGACCAGGACCCGCAGCGCCCGGTCCGCGAGCTGCCGGCCGATCTCCGGGCCGAGGCCATGTGCGCCGCCGGTTCCCCAGGGCGGCTCTGGCACCGCGCCGCAAGGCTCGCTCGCCGCCTCTCACACCGTCAGAACCGAGCAGGCGCTGATCCCGGGCGCGCCGTACACATGGGTGAAGCCCACCCGGGGAGCGCCCGGCACCTGCGCGCCGGGTGCCCGGCCCTGCAACTGCCGTACGACCTCGTGGAACTGCCGCAGTCCCGAGGCGCCGACGGGCTCCCCGCCGGCCAGACAACCGCCGTCGGTGTTGACCGGGATCCGGCCCGCGGGATCGGTGGCCCCGGCGGCCAGCAGCTCCTCCTGCTCGCCGTGGCCGCACAGTCCGGTCTCCGCGAGGTGGACCAGCTCCGAGCCGCTGTCCGTGTCCTGAAGCTGCGCGACCTGAACGTCCGCGGGCCGTACGCCCGCCGTGCGGAAGGCCGCCTCGGCGGCGTCGACGCTGGGGCTGCGGTGCGGGCCCGGCGGCAGCCAGGGGGAGAACACCTCGAACGAACCGAACCGCCGCGTCCGGAAGGCCAACGAGGCCAGCCTGACCGGCTGTTCGCACAGGTCGAACGCTCGGTCGCCGAGCGCGAGGACCAGGGCCGCCGCGCCCTGTCCGGGCGAACAGAACATGTACTGGGTGAGTGGAGGGCTGACCTCGGCGGAGTCCAGGATCTCCTGCACCGTCAGCGGTTTGCGGCGCCATGCCAGGGGGTGCTGGGCGCCGTTGCGGAAGGCCCGCTCGGCCACCATCGCCAGCGCCCGCTCGGACATCCCGTGCTCGTACAGGTACCGCTGGGTCTTGAGCGCGAAGAACTGGGTGGTCAGCATCATGCCGGTCTCGGCGTACCAGTCGCCGAGGCCGTAGCGGGCTGCGGAGACATGGAACGCGCCCCGTTCGTGCTTGTCGAAGCCCACCGCCAGTCCCAGGGAGGCCTCGCCCGCGCGCAACGCGTTGGCCACCGCGAGGACCGTGGAGGCACCGGTCGCGCAGCCGTTCTGCACGTTGACGAAGGGCACTCCGGTCAGACCCAGACGGCCCACCAGGGTGTCGGGCTTGCCGGACACGTCGGAGCCGCCGGCCGCATAGCCGATGTCCTCCCAGGCGACACCCGCGTCGGCCAGCGCCGCGCGCACCGCCCGCTCGGCCATGTCCATACCGGTGACGCTCTCGTCGCGGCCGAAGGGATGCATCCCGCATCCGACCACGTACACGTCGTCGGGCCGGTTCACAGCTCTCCGTCCCGCTCCGGACGGAACGCGAACGTGACGACCTCGGTCCCGTCGTCGTGCCGGTACGCGGGCACCAGGGTGAGCCGGACCGGCAGACCGATACGGATCTCCTCGCGGGGCACCGCCAGCCGCGCCTCGACCAGCACCTCGCCGAGGTCCACGTAGCCCACGTGGTACGGCCGGTAGCCCTCGGCCGGCGGCCGGTACGGCGGTTTCGGCGGGAACGCCTGGAGCGTCCACGACCACACCTGCCCCCTGACGGGCAGCACCTGCTTCGACATCACCCCCTCCGCGCACCTGGGGCACGAGTCCTGCCGGGGGAAGACGACGGTGTGGCACGCGGAGCAGCGGGCGCCCACAAGACGCGGCGCGTCCCCGTCGTCGTGCTCACGGTCGTCCGGGTTCTCGAACAGTGACTCGTCGATGAGCCTGGTGGTCATGTTCCCGCCCTCCCTCCACGTCACCAGCCCAGCAGGGCGGCCAGCCGTTCCCGGTGGTGTGCGGCGCCGCCCAGCAGCACCGCGTCGGACTGCGCGCGCCGGAAGTACAGGTGCGCGTCGTGCTCCCAGGTGAAGCCCATGCCGCCGTGGAGCTGCACGCACTCGGTGGCGACGGAGACGAACGCCTCGCCGCACCAGGCCTGTGCCACCGCTGCCGCCTCGGCCAGTGCCCGAGGTGAGCCGTCCGCCCGGACCGCGCGCACCACGGCCGACCGTGCGGCCTCGACCTGGAGCAGCATGTCGGCGCAGGCGTGCTTGACCGCCTGGAAGCCGCCGATCGCCCTGCCGAACTGGGTGCGGTCGCGCACATGGGCCACCGTCATGTCCAAGGCGGCCTGGGCTCCGCCCAGTTGCTCGGCGGCCAGAGCCACCAGGGCCACGTCCAGAGCGCGGGAGACGACGTCCGCCCCCTCGCCGCCGGCGGTCAGCGCCCGAACCCGGGCCCGGTGGAAAGTGACCACCGCCTGGCCCCGACTGAGGTCCAACGTGGGCACCCGGCGCACCGTGACGCCCGGTTCCCGCGGATCGGCCAGGAAGAGGTCCACGCCGTCGGCCCCGGTCGCGGCCACCACCAGCGTCTCGGCGTCGGCGCCGTCGAGGACGAACGGCGCGGTGCCGTCCAGGAGGGGGACGCTGCCCTGCCAGGAGACGGCCACGGGCACGGCGTCGGCCCGCCACGTCCCGTCGGGTGCGACCACGGCCAGGGCGTGTACGACGCCTTCCGCCAGCCTGTCCAGCGCCTTGTCGGCCGTGCCGCAGCCTGCCAGCACCTGTCCGGCCAGCACGGTGGAGGACAGCAGCGGCACCGGTGCCAGGGCCCGGCCCAACTCCTCGCAGACGGCGGCGATGCCGGCGAGGCCGCCGATGCCTCCCGCCGACCCGGGCAGGCCGAGCGCCGCGAGGCCGACCTGCCGGCCGAGGGTGTCCCACAGCCCTGCGTCGATGCCGGGGGCCTCCTCGGACAGCCGGCGTACCGCGGCGGTGCCGCCGGCGTCCGCGCACACCGCGCGGACGGTCTCCCGGAGGTCCTCCAGTTCGGTGTCCGACAGGGCTGTGCCGTCGGTCTCGGTCACGGTGCTCGTCATCGTGTGCTCCCGCTGGTGTCCTCGCGTGCGCGCAGCGCGCTGTGCGCGGCCGCCATCCGGGCCACCGGCACGCGGTGCGCGGAACACGAGACGTAGTCGAGGCCGAGGCCGTCGCAGAACGCGATGGACTCAGGGTCACCGCCGTGCTCACCGCACACGCCCAGCTTGATGCCGGGCCGTACGCTCCGGGCCCGCTCGGCCGCCAGGCCGACCAGGGCACCGACCCCGTGCGGGTCGAGCCGTGCGAACGGGCTGGCGGTCAGGAAACCGCGTTCCTGGTACGAGGCGAGCACCTGGCGTTCGACGTCGTCCCGGGAGAAGCCGTAGGTGAGCTGGGTGAGGTCGTTGGTGCCGAAGGAGAAGAACTCGGCGTGCCCGGCGAGTTCCCCGGCCAGCAGCGCGGCGCGCGGGGTCTCGATCATCGTGCCGAGCCGGTACGGGACCTCCACCCCGGTGCGGGCGGCGACCGCGGCGGCGGCGTCACGTACGTACGCGGCCACCGCGGCCAGTTCCTCCGGCAGGCTGACGAGCGGGATCATCACTTCCAGCTCCGGCCGGACCCCGGTGGCGGCGACATCGGCCCAGGCGGTGAAGAGCGCCTCGGCCTGCGCCGGGTAGAGCCGCTCGTGCAGCAGCGCCAGCCGCACCCCGCGCAGCCCGAGCATCGGGTTCGCCTCCCGCAGCGCGGCGGCCCGCTGCTCCTCGGCCGCGTCCAGGGCCTGCCCGGGGGCGGGGAGGAACTCGTGCAGCGGGGCATCCAGCAGGCGCACGGTCACCGGGCGGTTGCCCACGGCGGCCAGCAGCGCGGTGAAGTCCTCGTGCTGAGCGCGCTCCAGGGCCACCAGGGCCTCGTCCCGGGCGGTGGGGTCGGCGGCCAGCAGCACCCGGCGGATCAGCGGCAGCCGCTCGCCGAGGAACTGGTGCTCCGTACGGCACAGTCCGACACCCTCCGCGCCCAGCGCGAGGGCCGTCTCCACTTCGGTGGCCGTGTCGGCGTTGACCCGTACGCCCAGTCGGCGTATGTCGTCCGCCCAGGTCAGCAGGGTGGACAGTTCGGGCGGCGGTCCGGCGACGCTGACGCTCAGCGTGCCCGCGTAGATGGCGCCGGTGCGGCCGTCCAGCGAGACCGGGTCGCCCTCGCGCACCACGCGCTCCCCGAAGCGGACCGTCCCCGTGGCCCGGTCCACACGCAGCCCCTCGGCGCCGCACACGGCGGGCTTGCCGGCGCCCCGCGCGACCACGGCGGCGTGCGAGGCGATCCCGCCGCTGCCGGTCAGCACGGCGACGGAGGCCAGCATCCCGGGCACGTCCGCCGGGGTCGTCTCGGCGGCCACCAGGACGACCCGGATGCCGTCCGCGGCCATTTCGAGGGCCCTCTCGCTGGAGAGCGCCACCGTTCCGGTCGCCGCTCCCGGCGACGCGGGCAAGCCCCTCACGAGGAGTTCCTCGCCACCGGTGAGCCGCAGTCGGGGGTGGAGCAGTTCCTGTACCTGCGCGGGTGTGATCCGCCGGACGGCCTCCTCGTGGCCGAGCGCCCCGTCCCGGGCGAGGTCCGCGGCCAGACACACCGACGCCCGCAGCGGCGGGCGGAGTTGGGCGGAGGCGGCGAGCAGGGAGATCTCGTCGTCGCGTACCTCGAAGTCGACCGACACCGGCGCGCGCAGGTGCCGCTCCAGGGTGAGCAGGGAGTGCTCCAGCAGCACGGTGCCGCCCGCGAGCCGGTCCAGCGGTTCACCGGAGTGCGGCGGCGGGGAGCTGCGGCGCACCCCGCGGAAGAAGGAGCCCTGTGGGGACAGACGCCCGGTCTCGGGATCGCGGCTGACCGCCGTGCCGTAGCCCGAGTGGTCTGCCGGGCCGATGCGCAGGGCCTGCACATGCAGGGCGAGGGCCAGGTCGGCGGGGAGTCGCTGGGCCCGGCGGGACCTTCGCGCACGCGGCGAGTCCCACCGGGCGAGCAGGGCACGGGCGGCGAGCGCCAGCTGTTGTGCCGGGTCGTCGGGCAAGGGCCGGGAGCCGTGCTCGGCCACCAGGGACAGCAGCACCCCCACCCGCTCCCGCGGCTCCGGGGTGTCCAGGAGGGCGTCGTCGAGAACCGCACCGGGAACGTCCAAGGCGTGTTCGGCGATCACGCGGACGGTGGCGGCCCACACCTCGTACAGCGCGTCCGCCTGCCCGATGAGGGAGCACAGGTCGTCGGCAGTGGCCGGGGTCACGCCGAGGCAGGCCAGGTCCGGCGGCAGGCCGGCGATCTCGGTCGGCGCGCTCGCCGACAGGCGCAGCAGCAGCGGCCGGGTCGTGTCGCCGATCCGCCGTCCCGAGAGCTGTTCGACGAGGTCCAGGGCGGCTTCGGCGGTCGCGGGTTCGCACAGCGACGCGGCGGAGGTGGCGGGCACGGTGAGCCCGGGCACGACCGGCAGACCGAGGGCCACCAGCCCGTCCATCGCCGCGCCGTGCGCGCCCAGCTCGTCGGCGTCCAGACCCCGGATACGTCCTTGCCCGTACGGCACCAGGGTTCGTCCGGGAAGCCCCGAGCCGGACGGGGTGAAGGACGCCCGGGACGGTGCGGGTGGGCCCGCCTCGCGGTCGGTGACGCTCACCCCCGCCCCCCGGTGACGAGCTCCTCTTCACGGGCCTCGTCCTCGGCACGGCTGATGCCCAGCACGAGCAGCAGCTCCTGGTGCAGCCGCATCCATACGGTGTGGTACGAGTCGCACAGCGGCGAGGCCAGCCACTGAGGCGCGCCGTCGTCGAAGCGGTCGAGGGCGTCCTCCAGATCCGTCAGGTACCGCCCACTGCCCGAGAGCACCCGGTCCAGTCGGCGCAGCACGGGCTGGATGGCCTCGTGCACGTCCTCCAGCGACTCGCGCACGCCGGCGTCGTAGACGTCGTCGGAATGGTCGTTGGCAGTGCCGTCCGGGCGGCACTGCCATGCCGTGCACACGTCCCGGATCTTCCGGTTGACCGGCAGGAACGCTTCGTAGGCCGCGGTGATCCGCTCCTCCTGCTCGGAGCCGGCGGGAACCCGCAGCAGCTGCGCGACGGCGGACTTGGCCCGCTCGGTCGGCAGCACCACCGGCCCCTTCACCGTCGCCAGCCCGGCATCGACCAGCGGCCGGTACTCGGAGTCCGGACGACCGCGCCACATGCCACGCAGAACGAGGTCGACGACGGCTTCGGTGAGGGGCTCGTCGGACGCGTCCGGAAGGTCCACGGCAGCAGATTGCATCGCCACACCTTTTGCTCGGTTCTGTGTTGCCCGGAGGTTACGCCCCGGCAGGCGGGTTAGTGAAGAGGGACTCAAGAAACACTTTTCGCCGAGAGGAACGACGTGATGCGGTCCTGTGCATCCTGACCGTCCGCGAGGGCGGCGATGGACCGCGCTTCTTCGGCGAGGTGACGGCGCAGGTCGTCACCGGTGTCGAGGCGCAGCAGACCCTTCGCGGCGCGCAGTGCGGCACCGGCGCCGGCAGCCAGATCGGCGGCGGTCCTCTGGGCCGTGTCGTCCAGTTCCGCGTCGGGCACGGACCGGGAGACCAGGCCCCACCGTTCGGCGTCGTCACCGGTCAGGACCGGGTTGGTGAGGATCAGTTCCGCCGCCCTGCGGCGGCCCACCAGGCGTGGCAGGAACCATGACGCCCCGCAGTCCGGGGTGAGTCCGACCGCCGTGTACGCCAGCCGGAAGCGCGCGGAGCGGGCCGCGAGGACGATGTCGCCGACGAGGGCGAGGCCGATCCCGCCGCCCGCGGCCGCTCCGCGCACGGCGGTCACCAACGGCACCGGCAGCTCGTACAGGACCTGTATCGCGGCGTGCGCGGCGCTCGCCACGGCGTGCACATAGGCGCCGGTCTCCGTGCCACGGCCGGCGAACGCGCGCAGGTCACCGCCCACGCAGAAGCTGCCGCCCGTCGACCGCAGCAGGACCGCTCCACCCGGGTCCGCGGCCACCTCCAGGGCCGTGTCCCGCAGTGCCTCGGCCGTCCTGAGATCCAGGGCGTTGCCTCGCTCGGGATCGTCCAGCAGCAACTCGACGACACCATCGGGATGGCGGACCGTGCGGACCGGGCCGGTGCTCGCGGTCGGGCTCATGGGTGTCTCTCCCGTCGTCTTCCCGTCGCCGGGGGCTTCCGGGCAAGATACTAAACACGCTATACAGTTTCTAGGAGGCGGCGGCTGAGGACGCCCGTACGCCCGTCGCCGGGAGGTCCCGTGCCCATCCAGTTCGATGTCGATCCGACTGTCGCCCAACTGGCCGAATCCACCAGGGAGTTCGTGCGCGAGGTGGTCATCGCGGCCGAGCGCGAATGCGGCGGGTCCGTGCACGACGCCCCCGAGGCGCTGCGGGAGAGACTGCAGAAAGCCGCCCGTGACGCGGGTGTCTTCGCTCCGCACGTACCGAAGCGCTGGGGCGGCCACGGGCTCGACCTGCGCGGCCAGGCGGTGGTGTTCGAAGCGGCGGGTTACTCGCTGCTCGGACCGCTGGCGCTGAACTGCGCAGCGCCGGACGAGGGCAACATGCACCTGCTGGAGAAGGTGGCCACCGAAGACCAGAAGCAGACGTATCTGCGCCCGCTCGCCGCGGGCGAGACACGGTCCTGCTTCGCCATGACCGAACCGGCTCCGGGAGCGGGTGCCGATCCCCGCCTGCTGCGGACCACCGCGACCCGGGTGCCCGGCGGCTGGCGTATCGACGGGCGCAAGTGGTTCATCACCGGTGCCCAGGGAGCCGGGTTCGCCATCGTCATGGCCCGCACCTCCGGCGGCCCCGGCGACCCGGGCGGCGCCACCATGTTCCTGGTGGACGCCGACACCCCCGGCATGCGCCTCGTCCGGACGATCGAGACCCTCGACGAGTCGCTCTTCGCCGGACACAGCGAGATCGTCTTCGACGGGTGCGTGGTGGGGGAGGAGCGGGTGCTGGGCGCGGTGGACCGCGGCTTCGAGGGCGCCCAGGTACGGCTCGCTCCCGCCCGGCTGACCCACTGCATGCGCTGGCTGGGAGCGGCCCGCCGCGCCCAGGACGTCGCACTGGAGCGGGCCGGGAGCCGGATGGCCTTCGGCTCGGCGCTGGGAGACCTCGGCATGGTCCAGCAGATGCTGGCCGACTCCGAGATCGACATCGAGGCGAGCCGCGCCTTGATCCTGCGCACGGCCTGGGAGCTGGACACCGGCTCGGCAGCGGCCGCCCAGCTCTCCTCGGTTTCCAAGACCTTCGTGGCGGAGGCGGTGAACCGGGTCGTCGACCGCGCGGTGCAGATCTGCGGAGCCCTCGGGATCTCGACCGCCGACGCCCCACTCGCCCGTCTGTTCCGGGAGGTACGGCCCTTCCGGATCTACGACGGCCCGTCGGAGACGCACCGTTTCGCCATAGCGCGCCGCGCGGTGAGGCCGTATCGCCGGCAGCTCACGGGCGGTGGCCCCGCTTCAAGGCCGAGCGGCCGGTAGCCGAAGTCCTCGCCAGGATGGCCCTCGCACCCTCGGTGTGAGCCTGCTTGGTCGCGCCCCCGCAGCGGCCGATTTCCTCGAGCAGCGCGGCGGAGGGCATCCGGTACCTGGCTGGTCGCGGTGTCCGGGCGACAGATATTCGCGAACGAGGTCCTGGTGATCCCGGCGTCCGACATCACCGTGGAGATCAGCGGCCCGTCCGCGTGCTACGGCGAGGTGGGCCGGTGCGGAGAGCGGAGCACGAGCAGGGTGATCTCGCTGGGGGCGAAGACGCGGAACGGCGGGCCCCAGAAGCCGGTGCCGCGGCTGGTGTAGAGGAGAGTGCGGGCGCCGTGCCTGCTGAGGCCGGCGAGGGCGGGTTGGTCGATGCGGACCAGGTGGTGGAAGGGCCAGATCTGGCCGCCGTGGGTGTGGCCGGAGAGCTGGAGGTCGATGCCGGCGGCCGCGGCCCGGTCGATGAACTTGGGCTGGTGGGCCAGGAGCAGGACGGGCAGCTCGGGGTCGGCGCCGTCCAGAGCTCCGGCGAGGTGGGCGCGGTGGCCTGCCAGGCCGGAGGACTCGGCGGTGACGTCGTCCACGCCGGCGACCACGAGGGTGTCGCCGCCGCGTTCGAGCAGCAGATGGCGGTTGCGCAGCGGCTGCCAGCCCAGTTCGTCCATCAGGTCGACCCAGCCCTGCGCCTCGCTGTAGTACTCGTGGTTGCCGGTGACGTAGACGCGCGCGTGGGTGGCGCGCACGGTGCCGAGGGGGAGGGCCTGGGCGCGGCGGCGTTCGGCCGTGCCGTCCGCGATGTCGCCGGTGTGGCAGACCAGGTCGGCTTCCAGGGCGTTCACCGTCTCGCACACCCGGGCCGACCAGCGGGCGCGGTCGAGGGGGCCGTAGTGGGTGTCGGTGATGAGGGCGACGCGGACGCCATCCAGTCCGGCACCCAGTCGTGGGAGTTGCACGTCGAGTCGGCGCACGCGGGGCACCCGGCGGGCCTCGATGGACCCCCAGGCGAGAAGTACGGCGGTCACGCCGAGGACGGCCCAGGTGACGATCCGGGCCCGGTCCTGACTCCCGCCGACGCCGGCCACGGTCAGGACGAGCCGCAAGAGGACCCCGAGCAGAACGGACCAGGTGAACAGAACCCAGCTGGTGCCCAGCAGGGTGTCACCGGCTATCGCTGCCCGGTCCTGCTGGCGCCGACCGTGCCCGTGCACCATCGCGAGCGGCATACCGACGAGGCCCAGGACGAACAAGGCTGTGCTGACCAGCGTGACGGGCAGCGGCCAGTGCTGGCCGGTGTACAGGAGCACCCAGCAGGGCACGGTCCACAGGAGTACCGGGGCGATCAACGGCATGTAGCGCATCAGGCGGTGCAGTCGGCTCGGGCGCGGCGCTCGCGCTTCACCGTCGGCGGGTCGGATGTTTCTGGTGTCGGTCACGCTTGCCCTCCCCAACCGTGCTGCCGTCTCGCGCACTGTATCCGGTCGGCCTCGCGTCGGCCGGACCGGAGTTCAAGTCCGCGGCCCGTGGGCGAAGGCCGCCGAGGACGCAGGTCGCCCACAGCGCTGCGCAGGATTCCAAGCGCGTTCACCTGGAGCTCGGTGGCACGGCTCGGGTCGCCGGCAAAGCAGCTGTTGCCGGGCAGCGCGCGGGTGGTGCTGGGCGCCGCGACGCACGGTGTGCCGCCCGCCGCGTAGATGGCGCAGCGCCCTTGTGCAGCGGCGGGACAGCAAGCCGCGCCCCCAACCGGGTTCGTCGTGCGGCTGGAGGCGGGCTGAGGGGTGTTGACGGCGGGCGGACGTGTCTGGGCGAGCGGATTCGCCGACGCGTCGGGTCACCCTGTCACTGGATCGTCCACGCCTGGTTGGACTGGTTAAGGGGCATGTACTGACTGATGGTGGCTCCGTTCGCCGTCGATCCGCCGCCGACCTCCAGGACCTGCCCGGTCTCGAAGTTGCGGATGACGTACCCACCGCTGGTCGGCTCGAAGTACCACAGCTGGTTGTTGCCGCCGTTGTAGGTGTACTGCTGCAGCGCGGTCCCCCTCCAGTGACTGGAGCCGTTGACGTCGAGGGCCTTGCCGCTGTTCCTGTTCACGATCTTGTAGAGCTGACCGCTGACCGGGACGATGTTCCACTGCTGGTTGGTACCGCCGTTGCTCGGCCACTGGACGACGCTCCCGCCGTCGGCGGTGGAGTTCTGGTACACGTCCATCAGCTGGCCGCTGTTGACGTTCTTGATCGTGTAGTTCGTCGACGGGTTGGTGTTCGGCGTACCGGTCGAGCCCTCCAGCGCGCCGCCGGCCTGCTGGACACTGAAGTCGGCGATGAAGAAGTAGGCGCCGTCGGTCTTTGCGATGCGCAGGTAGCGGAACTTCTGGCGGACGTCGATGTTGCCCGTGAGCGTAGAGGCGAGCGGCAGGGTGGTGGCGCCCTGGCGTCCCAGCACGGTGTAGGTGGCGAACGACGGGTCGTTGGAGCCACGGATCTCGAAGTTGCTGCGCGTCTCGGGCTGGTCGAGGTCCTGGCGCGTCGTCAGGGAGTACTGGCCGAGCTGGTAGGCCTGCCCGAGATCGACCTGCCACCAGGCCGAGGTGTCGCTGCCGGTCGGCGACCAGCCGGTCGAGCCGTTGTTGTCGTCGGCATTCGCGGCCGGCGTCCAGGAACCGTAGACCGACGACGCGGACGCCGACTTGTTGTAGGCGAGGTTGATCTTGGCTGCCAGCCCCTGGTAGGCGGACTCCAGACCGGAGGCCTTGATCACCGAGTCGCCGGACGTCGTGTTGTTGGTGAGTGTGACGTTGGAGCCGTTGCGGTTCTGGTTGATGAATCCGTCGGTGTGCGACAGCACGTTGTTCGAGAGGGTCATGTTGTCCGACCCCTCGTCGGTGTAGAGGCCGGACACGGCCGAGCCGCACGCGGCCGGCATGCGGAGCACGTCGTGGATGTAGTTGCCGTTGATGACCGTGCCCGGGTCGTTGGAGAGGTGGTAGATGCCGGCGGAGTCGCACAGCCGGTTCATCACGTTGCCGATCCGGTTGTAGCTGATGCTGTTGTTGCCTTCGGCGTTGGCCGCGGACTGCCAGCCCCAGCCCAGCGAGATCGCGGCCCACGGGGTGTCGGAGATGTCGTTGTGGTCGATGGTGGTGCTGTTGACGAAGCCCGCGTCGATGCCCGCGGTGCCCGGGTAGTCCTCGCCGATCCGGGTGATCAGGTTGTTCTTGACGGTGACGTTCTTGACCACCTCCCGGGCGTCCTCACCGGCCGGTGACGTGGGCGGGTTGTAGACGGTGTGGTACTCCACGGTCGGGTCGGAGAACTTGCCGACCATGATTCCGTTGCCGGCGATGTCGTAGACGAGGTTGCCGGTCACGCTGCTGTCGTGCACGCCGTGGGACAGATCGAGGGCACTGGCGCCCATCTGTGTGAAGGTGTTGCCGGTGAAGGAGACACGGTCGGCGTCCGCGGCCTGGACCCCGGCCGGCGGACGGCCGACGTACTGGTGGTTGGAGGTGTCGGCGGAGAGGTTGTAGTTGCCGCCCTGGGCGTTGAGGTAGCCGTTGTTCGTCGCTTCCATCCAGGTGGTCTGGGTGAAGGTGAGCCCGGAGAAGCGCAGGTCGTGGGAGGGACTGTCGAGGTTCGTGCCCTTGATGTCGAAGAGCGTCTGCACCGTCGGCGCCTGCACGGTGGCCGTGGACATGTCCTCGCCGGGGCGGGGCTTGTAGTAGACGGTCTGCGCGGCCGTGTCGACGTAGAACTCGCCCGGTTCGTTGAGGAACTCGTGGGCGTTCTCGAAGTGCAGCGGCGAGCCGTCGGCGAGGATCGGGAAGGGCCGCTGGAACAGGATGCCCGCCTCGTGGTCCTGGATCGACACGTTGGCGATGCCGTTGGCAGAGCTGATCGACTTCAGCCGCAGGTAGCTCTCGCCCCACTGCGTTTCCAGCATCATCTCGACCTGGCTGAGGTTGTTCCAGTTGGAGACCTGTGAACTGAGCACCTTGAGCAGCTTGTTGGTCTTGTCGCTGCCCTGCAGCTGGAAGTCCGAGCCGAGGTCGGGGAAGCGGGCCCGGGTGGCGCGGACCCCGTTGACGTACAGCTGCCGGAAGTTGAGGCTGCCCACCGGCGCCTTGTACTCGCCGTTCGCGGCCGCGGTCCAGCCCGTGATCGCCTTGCCGCCGGTGATTACCGGGGTCTCGCCGTTGTACGCCTGGTAGACGACCGTGTGGCCGTTCGTGCCCGAGTCACTGGTGCCGAAGCTGATCGGGGCGGTGAGGGGGTAGGTGCCGCCGCGCAGGTTCACGACGATGTCGTCGGACATGTTCGCGTTGACGGCCCGGACCGCGGCCTGGGCGGCCTGGATGGTCTTGAAGGCTGAGGCGGTGCTGGTTCCCGAGTTGCTGTCACTGCCGTTGACGGGGTCGACGTAGAAGTTGGTCGTGGCCGCGTAGGCGGGCGTAGCGGGCAGCACGGCCGCGAAGACGACAGCCGCCGCTGCGAGCGCCTTGACCGTCCCCGCGCCGATGCGTGGAGGTCTCATCTGTGGTGTCCTTCCGGGAACCCTCGCTGCTTCTTATGAGTTGCATTTATCGATGCAAGAAGGCGGGCCGGTCAAGACGATAGGCACGCTTATTTTTCACTGGTGCAACAAGAAGTGAGGAAACTTCCCAGGTGGAGGTGGACTGATGGCGGCGAGCGGCCGCCGATCGAGTCCCTCTCGGACTGCTCCAGCGAGACCGTCATTCTCAAAATGAGTAGTACTCATTGTGCGCTTGAGTGTTCCGGCTGATCTCCGCCCTGGCTTCTCTGTCAAACATGGCATGTATCTATGGAACGAACCGTCAAATAGAGGGCAAAACGGTTTGGTTGACGCTCTGTCCGACCACTTTCATCCACGTAACTGTTGACACGGCGCAGTTACATCACTGAACTTCATGCGTAACTCAGCGCATGGAGCCCCGAGCCGTTCGAGACCGGGAGTACAGCTATGCCGTCAGAAAGAAGACTGTCCCGTCGTACTCTGCTGGGCTCCGCGGCCGCCGCCGTGGCCGCGAGCGCGCTGCCCGTGGTTCCCGGCGTCTCCGGCCTGCTCCCTCAGGCGGCCGCCGCGGACCTGCAGACCAATCTCAGCAACCTGGTGAACTTGCGGTTCGGCATGTTCAACCACTTCAACATGGGCACGTTCACCAACCAGGAGTGGGCCGCGCCGAACCAGGACCCGGCTCTGTTCGCGCCCACAGCGGTCGACTGCGCCCAGTGGGCGGCGGCCGCCGCAGCGGCGAAAATGAGCTACGGCGTCCTGACCACCAAGCACCACGACGGCTTCTGCCTGTGGCCCAGTGCCCACAACAGCTACAACGTCGCCAACAGTTCCTACAAGCACGACGTCGTCGCGCAGTACGTGACCGCCTTCCGGGCCCGGGGCCTGAAGGTCGGCCTGTACTTCTCCATCTGGGACCGCACTTACGACGTGCAGGCCTACGACACCCGCCACAAAGTCGCCTCCGACCAGGCCGTCCAGCCCGGCGACATCACCTACATCCTCAACCAGATCACCGAACTGCTCACCGGCTACGGCACCATCGACATGTTCGTCACCGACGGCTACGCCTGGCAGATGGGCCAGCAGGCCGTCCCCTACCAGCGCATCAGGGAGCATGTGAAGTCCCTGCAGCCCGACATCGTGATGATCGACCACGGCGGGCTGTCGGTGCCGTTCCTCGGCGACGCGATCTACTTCGAGGAGCCCCTCGGCATCAGCTCACCCGCCGGCAACACCTACGCCTCGCTGCAGGGCCAAACGATCAGCAACGGGTGGTTCTGGCATCCGACGACGCCCACGACGGATCCGATGAGCAGGGACTCCATCCTCTCCCATCTGGCGGACCTGGAGCCCAAGTACACCTCGTTCATCCTCAACTGCCCGCCCAACCGCAACGGTGTGCTGGACACCAACATCGTCAACCGGCTCTCCGAGGTCGGCGCCGCCTGGAGCGGCCCCGACACCTCCCGGCCGCCCCTGCCCGCCCAGATGCTCCGCGCCGAACACCCGGTCACCCCCGTGGCCGCCTACGCCACCGACCACCACGCCGGCGAAGGCCCCATGAACGCCATCGACGGTCTCAGCGACAAGGGCTTCGAGACCTGCTGGTCCACCTGGAACCTCACGCTGCCCCAGACCATCACCGTCGACCTCGGGGGTGTGTGGAGCAACATCTCCACCCTGGAGTACCTGCCCAAGCAGTGGAACCGCACCAACACCACCGACGGTGACATCACCGCCTGCACCATCTCCACCAGCACCGACGGCACCACCTTCACCCAGGTCGCGACCGCTTCCTGGACCGGCGACCGCACCACAAAAGTCGTCGAATGGCCTGCCGTCAACGCCGCCTTCGTCCGCATCCGGGTCACCGCCGGCACCGGCGGCTACGCCAACATCGGCAACCTGCGCATCGGCGGCCGCACCGCGACACCCGCCCTGGTGTCCATCCTCTTCCCGGGCGACGGCACCGTGTACCGCCTCGTCGCCCGCCACAGCGGCAAGGTCGCCGACGTCTCGGGCGCCAAGACCGCCAACAACACCGCCATCCTGCAGTGGCCCTGGCAGAACCACGCCAACCAGAAGTGGACGATAGCCCGGGCCGACAGCGGCTACTACAAGATCCGCAACGTCAACAGCGGCACGCTCATGGAAATCGGCGGACTCTCCCGCGTGAACGGCGGAGGCGCCGATATCTGGAGCGATGCCAACGCGCCCCAGCAGCACTGGGCCATCACCCCCACCGGCGACGGCTACTACCTCCTCACCAACCGGTTGAGCGGCCTGTCCCTCAACGTCGACGGCGGCTCCGTCGCCGACGGAGCCGCCATCAACCAGTGGGGCTACACCGCCATCGCCCAGCAGCAGTGGCAGATCATCCCCTCGTAGGCCAGGCGCCCGACTCGCGCCTCCCGGACACCTGTCAGCGCAGCGGGAGCGCCCGAGTGTGTTCGATGCGTACGGCGTCCAGGGACTGGGAGTCGAGGCCCAGGAGCCGCAGGATCGTCGGGGCGATCTGTGTGGTCCGCACCGCGGCGCCGACGCGCACCCCCTGCGGGGTGGCGGCGCCGGAGACGACGAGCGGGACGTCGAGGTCGTCGGCGTGGGCGCCCCCGTGTTCGGCGATCTTGCCCTTGCCGCCGGTGTAGACGACGCCGTACCGGGTGATGCCGAACAGGTCGGGAACGCGGGAGTCGCCCGGGCGGACGTGGAAGTAGCGGGCCACGTCAGCGCCCGCGTACAGGGTCTTCAGGCCGGCGGACGTGAAGGGCTTGGCCGCGCCGTCGATGCCGTTGCCGGTGCCGGACTGAGCGAGCAGGTACGCCTTGGCGAAGTCGGTGGCGGCCTTGGAGCGGTCGGTGAGCCAGAGGAGCATCGCGTCGTCGTCCACGGCATGCGCGACCAGGTCGCCGGCGCCCGGGTGCGCGGCCTTCCACGCGGTGTTGAGCCCGTCCAGGAGGGGGCCGTCGTCGATACGGGTCAGCGCCTTCGGGTCGGTCGGCGACTGGCCGTGCTTGGCCGACAGGACGACCGTCGTGCTGCGGTCCAGGTGCTGCTTGTGCAGTTCGGCGAGGAAGACCCCGACCTGCTGGTCGACGAAGTCGAGGTTCTTGGCCAGCAGCGGCCCGGGAACGCCCTCGGCCTGGTAGCCGCCCGTCAGCCCGTCGGAGGAGGGCAGCTTCTGGGCTGTCGACACCGACTGGAAGTTCATGCCGAAGACCGCCGGGGTGCCGACCTCGTGGGTGCGGCCCTGGTCGTAGCCGTCGATCTCGTTCAGCACGGCCCGCACCTTGTAGCCGTCGTACTGTTCGGTCGCCGCGTTGTCCTTCGTCCAGTCCTTGCCGGCGGGGTAGCCGATGGCCTGGCTGTTGATCTCGGGGGCGAACAGGTCCTGGATGCCGTTGCCGCTCGGGCCGTTGAGGATGTCGTACGCGACGTGCTTGTCGGACCACGCGGTCCGCAGCCCGGCCTTGCGGGCCACGTCGAAGACCGTGTTCACCTTCAGGTAGCCGTGCGGGTAGAGCGGCTTGCACGTCTTCGGGTCGACCGGCAGCTTCGACGGGTCGATGAGGCTCGCTGCGTCTCCCGTCATCTTCAGGATGCTGCCGGGCAGCCCCGCGAGGCCCTGACCGGCGTCGAGGGAGTCCTTGTTCTTGTCGAGGTCCTCGGTGAGGTCGACCTCGGCCCCCCGCTCGGCGCCCGCGCAGGCGGTCGTGCCGGCCGGGAGGAGCGCGGCGTCGTACGTGTCGTCGTAGTAGACGCCCGTGGTGCCCGGGTCGCCGCCGGTGAGCTGGCCGACCATGCCGGGGAACGAGTCGGAGGGGACGGTGGTTCTCGCGTGGGTGTACTCCACGCCCCCGCCGACGAGTCGGGCGAGCGCCGAGTCGGGGTGGCGGTCGATGTACCAGGCCAGGTCGGACTGGTGCAGGCCGTCTACGGACAGCAGCAGGACGTGCCGGGCGCGAGCGTGTGCCTGCGCGTGTGCCGCGGCGGGCGCGGTGGCCGTGGCGGTGAGGGCGCCCGCGGCGGCGAGCGCGGCGGCTGCCGCGGCGACGGTACGGGCGGGACGGACTGGACGTCGGAACAACGGTGCTCCTCGGTTGTACGGCGCGGGGGGCGGCGGCGAACCGTGCAACGACATGGGAAGGGCAGAACGTGTACGGGAGCGGACGTACGGACCGGGTCCTGCCCAAGAAACGCATCGGCGCACGCAAAGAGGTGCGCTGCCGACGCCGCCCACCGGGTCCCGGACAACTCCCGTACGGTGGACGGGCCCTCCCCGCGCCCGGCCTCAGCGGCCCTCTGAGAGCAACTCGCGCGCGGCCCGCTGAACATCGTCCTCCGACACGAGCACCAGTTGCGCCGCCTGCCCCAGCGGGACGAAGCTGTCCGCGCTGGTGACCCGCCGTACCGCGCCGCTGAATCCGCCGTCGACCAGGGCGGTGACGACTCCCTCCGACACGCCTCCGGTACGGCGGGTCTCGTCGACCACGAGGACACGGCCCGTCACCCGGGCCTCCCGCAGCAGGTCGTCGACCGGCAGGGGGGCCAGCCAGCGCAGGTCGACGACCCGGCAGGCGATGCCCTGTTGCTCCAGCCGGCGCGTGGCCCGAAGCGAGATGCGCAGGCCGTTGCCGAAGGTCACGAGGGTCAGGTCGGTGCCGGTGCCGTAGGTGCGTGCCCGGCCGATCGGTACGTGCTCGGCGGGTGGTGGGTAGGGGGTGAGCCAGGCGTCGTCCCCGTCTTCATGGAGATCCCGGGCGTGGTAGAGCGCGATGGGTTCGAGGAAGGCGCTGATGGTGCCGTCCACTTTCGCCGCCGCTACGCAGGTGCGGAGCATCGCGGCGGCGTCGTCGGGGCGGGACGGGGAGGCGATGACCAGGCCGGGAATGTCGCGCAGGGCGCCCACCGCGTTGTCGTTGTGGAAGTGGCCGCCGAAGCCGCGCTGGTAGCCGTATCCGGCGATCCGCACCACCATGGGGTTGCGGTACTGCCCCTGCGAGAAGAACTGCAACGTGGCGGCCTCGCCGCGCAGTTGGTCCCCGGCGTTGTGCAGATACGCGAGGTACTGGATCTCCGCCACCGGCAGCAGCCCGGACAGGCCCGCCCCCAGCGCGAGCCCGAGGATGGCCTGCTCGTCCAGCAAGGTGTCGAAGACCCTGGCGGTGCCGAAACGCCGCTGCAGGCCCCTGGTCAGTCCGTAGACCCCGCCCTTGCGGCCGACGTCCTCACCGAACACGACCAGCTCCGGATGGCTGCCGAGCAGGTCGGCGAGCGTGTGCGTGATGGCCTGCGCGACGGTGACGGGCTCGCCCACGGGTGCCGCGGACGCCTCGCTCGTACGACGTGCCGCAGTCGCCACGAGGTCGGCGCGGCGGGGTGCGATGGGGGCGGCGATCTGTGTGGCGGTGGTCAGGGGCTCGCTCTCCAGGGCCTCCTTGGCGACGGCGAACACCCGGCCGCCCACCTCGTCGTACCGGTCGAGAACCTCCTGCCGGGTGAGGACGCCGGAGGCTGTGAGCAGCCGCGCCGTGGCCAGCAGCGGGTCGCGGCGCAGGTCCGCGGCGACGTCGGAGGGCATCCGGTAGGCGGCTTCGGCGTCCGAGCCCGCATGGCCGAGGAAGCGCACCGTCGACAGGTGCAGGAACGCGGGTCGGCGGTGCTTGCGTACGTGGGCCACCGCCTCGCGCGCGGTGTCGTACGCGGCCTGCGGATCGCAGCCGTCCGCGGCGAAGTAGGCGAGGGCGGGCCGGTCGCCGTAGGCGCGCCGCACCCAGTCGGGCGGGGTCGGCACGCTGATGCCCAGGCCGTTGTCCTCGCAGACGAACAGGATCGGCATCGGCAGGCCCTGGTAGGCCGCATGGCAGGCGCTGTTGATGGCGCCCGCCGCCGTGGAGTGGTTGACCGAGGCGTCGCCGAAGGAGCAGCAGACGACGGCGTCGCCGGGCCAGGCGCACTCGGCTCCGAGCCGCCTGGCGCGGGCGATGCTCCACGCCACCCCGACCGCCCGGGGCAGGTGGGAGGCGATGGTCGACGTCTGCGGAATGACGGCCAGTTCGCGGCGCCCGTACACCTTGTGCCGCCCACCGGCGATCGGCTCCTCGGTCCCGGCGGCCACCCCCAGGAGCATGTCCCTGACCGCGTCGACGCCGCCGGCCTGCCGGGCGCGGGCGCAGTAGAACGCGCCGGAGCGGTAGTGCAGCAGCGCCGGGTCTGTGGGGCGCAGCGCGAGGGCGAGCGCGGCGTTGCCCTCGTGCCCGCTCGATCCGATGGTGTAGTAGCCGCGGCCCTGCTGCTGCATCCACCGCGCCGCGAAGTCGGCGTGCCGGCTCTCCGACTGGGCGTCGAACAGGTCCAGTGCGGTACGGGAGTCCAGCGGGCCCGCAGCCCGGGCGGCAGACCTCAGACCGGCCACCGCCTCGCGGAAGTGCCGGTCCAGGTCCTCGACGCCGCTCACAGGCGGAACGCCATGTCGGGTTCGAGCGCGGCCACGTCCATCTGCGCCTTCTGCAGCCGGCCGGAGTGGTCCCAGTTCATCGACTGCCACCGGGTGAACTGGTCGAGCACCCACTGCCCCGACTGGCGAGAACCGTTGCCCGACTTGCCGTTTCCGCCGAACGGCAGGTGCGCCTCGGCCCCGGAGGTGGTGTTGTTGACGCTGACCATGCCGGCGGAGATGCCGCGCCGGAAGGTCCACACCTCGTGCGGGTCGGTGGTGTAGATCGCGGCGGACAGGCCGTAGCCGTGGAGGTTGGCCAGTTCCAGGGCTTCGTCGAAGTCCCGGTAGGTGGTCACTCCGACGAGGGGGCCGAAGGTCTCGGTGAGGAACAGGTCGTCGTCGCGGCGCACCCCGTCGACGATCACCGGGTGGTAGAACAGGCCCGCTTCGGGGTCGCCGACGAAGCCCTTGCGCGGGTTGTCGGCCGTGATCCGTCCGATGCCGTCGGAGCCGTGGGTGCGGTGGTGGTCCTTGATCCAGCCGAGGAAGGTCTCGTAGCGCTGCGCGAACCGCTCGTCGAGCATCGGGCCGTACAGGACGTCCTCGAAGGCGTCGCCGATCCGGGCCGCGCGGCTCGCGGCGTCGAAGCGGGCGAGGAAGTCCTCGTGCACGGACTCGTGGACGAGGAGCGTCCCGAGGGAGGTGCAGCGCTGACCGGCGGTACCGAATCCGGAGAACAAAGCCCCTTCCACCGCCAGGTCGAGGTTCGCGCTCGGGGTGACCACCTGGGGGTTCTTGCCGCCCAGCTCCAGGCAGGGGGTCTGCAGGTGGCTTCCGCACAGGGCGCCGATCTTCTGGCCGACGAGCGTGGACCCGGTGAAGCCGACCTTGTCGACCAGCCCGGCGTCGAGGGAGGACTCCAGACCGACGTACGTCTGCTCCCCGTCGGCCAGCACGAGGTTGAGTACGCCGTCGGGCAGGCCGCCGCCGTGCACGAACAGGTCGAAGAGGGCCTTGGCGCTCGCGGCGGCGTACTCGGCGGGCTTCCACACCACGGTGTTGCCGGTCACCAGTGCCGGCACGAGGTACCAGGCCGGCACGGCCACCGGGAAGTTGCCCGCGGTGATCACCGCGACCGCGCCGACGGGATTGCGGAAGGTGAACAGCTGCTTGTCGGGCATCTCCGAGGGCACCGTCTGCCCATAGAGCCGACGGCCCTCGCCCAGGAAGAAGTCGCAGGTGTCGATGATCTCCTGCACCTCGCCGAGCGCCTCCGCGAGCGGCTTGCCGATCTCTTCGGTGACGATGCGGGCGAGCCGGTCCTTGTTGGCCTCGACGAGCCGGCCGATCTTTCCGATCGCGGATCCGCGCACCGGCGCCGGGACCTCGGACCAGGACCGCTGCGCCGCCTTCGCGGCCTTGGCGGCCTCGACGAACGTCGAGGCGTCCCCGAGCGAGATCTCGGTGACCACCTCGGTGGTACGGCCGGGATTGGGGCGTTGGAGAGTCCCGCCGGGAGCGCCGGCGACCGGGTGGCCGGCAACGATCGAGGCGACGGAACGGGCCATGACATTGCTCCTTGTCCGCTGGGGTGGGGCGGTGTCCGCCGGGAAGTCAGTGCAGGCCGGCGAGGACCCGGTCGAGAGCTCGCAGGGCGAGGGTGAGCTCGTCCTGGGTGATGGACAGGGCGGGACGGAAACGCACCGAACGCTCACCGCACGGCAATGCGATCACCTGCTCCTCGGTGCGCAACCGGCGCACCGCCTCGTCGCGGGCGCCGCTGTCCGGCAGGTCGATGGCGCACATCAGCCCGCGTCCGCGCGCGTTGGACGCCACCGCCCCATGCCGGACTTCCAGATCACGCAGTTCGGCAAGGAACCACGATCCCACGGCGGCGGCGTGCGCCACCAGATCGTCCCGTTCGATGATCTCCATGATGCGCCGGGCGCGGACCATGTCGACCAGGCCACCGCCCCAGGTGGAGTTGATCCGCCCGGAGACCCGCAGGACGTTGTCGGGCACCTCGTCCACCCGGCGGCCGGCCATGATGCCGCCGAGCTGGACCTTCTTGGCGAAGGCCACGATGTCCGGCTCCAGGCCGAGTTGCTGGTACGCCCAGGTGGTGCCGGTGATGCCCACACCGGTCTGCACCTCGTCGAGCACGAACAGCGCGTCGTACTCGTGGCACAGTGCCTGCATCGCCTGGAGGAACTCGGGGCGCATGTGGTTGTCGCCGCCCTCGCCCTGGATCGGCTCCGCGATGAAGCAGGCGACGTCGTGCGGGTTGTCCTCGAAGGCCCGGCGCGCCTGTGCGAGGGCTCGTTGCTCGGCCTCCTCGACCTCGGCGAGGTGGCGTTCGAGGGGGAAGCGCATCGCGGGTACGTCGATGCGGGGCCAGTCGAACTGCGGGAAGCGGGCCGTCTTGTTGGGCTCGGTGTTGGTCAGCGAAAGGGTGTATCCGCTGCGGCCGTGGAAGGCGCGACGGAGGTGGAGCACCTTGGTGCCCAGGTCGGGGGAGCGGCCCGCGGCCTCGTTGCGGCGGCTCTTCCAGTCGAACGCCGTCTTCAGCGCGTTCTCGACGGCGAGCGCCCCGCCCTCCACGAAGAACAGCCTGGGCAGCTCCGGATCGCCCAGCACCCGGGCGAACGTCTCGACGAACTCGGCGTAGTGCGTGGTGTACATGTCGGGGTTGGCGGGCTTGTTCGCCGCCACCTGCGCAAGCAGGGTCATGAACTCCGGATCGCCCACGATGCCAGGCGCGTTGAGGCCCAGCGGAGCAGAGGCGAAGAACGAGTAGAGGTCGAGGAACTTCTCACTGGTGCGGGCATCCACGATCCACGAGCCCCGACTGGCGAGCGGGTCGAGCACCAGCTTGAAACCGTCGGTCAGCACATGACGGCCGAGTCTTTCGTGCACCTCGCCCGGGTGGATCGTCGACGCAGCAGCAACCGTCATGGGACACCTACTCTCGATAGCCGCGAACAGGAGATGTTTCGTCAGTCACGAGGAGTAACAAAATTATGTTAGGTGTGTTGGCGAGATTGCCGCAAGATTTCGTGCCGGGGTAGATGTGAATGCCGCCCGGAGGGGCTTGTCCACCGGCTCGACCTGCGTTACTGATCATGACTTAGGCCGATTGTCAGTGGTGCGTCCTACTCTCGCCATATGACCTACTGCGTCTGGCACAGGGGCCTCGGCATCACGCTCGACCTGACCGAGGCGGATCTCGGGCACCCCGAATACCCGCGGCTGCTCGACGAGATCTACGGCAACTACCAGCCGGATCTTCTGTACTGCCTGGAAGCCCATGAGGACGAGGGGTTCATCTGCCCCGGCTTCATGGCCATCCGCAAGGTCAACGGCCGCCCGCACGCCATGCACGTGGCCAAGGGGGAGCGCCCCGAGACGAAGGACGAAAGCGATCTCCACAAGGCCCTGAGGGAGTACACCGTCAAGGTCGCCGCGGGAGAGGGATTCCGGGTCACGGGGGCCGCGGGTGTCGAGGGTGGAAAGCGCCGTACGGACGTGACCGTGGAAGGCGCCGAGCGTCACCGGCTCGCGTACGAGATACAGCTCGCGGCCATAGCCGGCGGTTCCGTCGACGAGCGCACCCGCACCGCATTCCGGGACGGGCTCACCCCCCTGTGGCTCGTCAACAACGAGAACGCGATCCCCATCGACCGCGCGCCCTGGGCCCGGCTGAACGTACAGAGCTGGCGGGACGTGACCGACCGCGCGGCTCTGCCGGTGCGCGGCGGCATCAAGCAACTGCACATGTCCCGCTGCGACTGGAGCAATGCGGTCCCCTGCCCGCAGCAGGGCGCCGGCCGCTGCGGCGGACGGCACGCGCTGTGGGAACCCGTGCGCGGCCTCTACTACGACGACGTCATCCGGCGCACGGCCACGGGCGAACTCGTCTCGCTCTACCTGCCCCATCCGGCGGGCCGGCGCGGCTGGTACATGTGGGTCACCCCGACGGACAAGGACGAGTTCCTCGAAGGCCGTCCCGAACCCCTGCCCGGGCCCCGCACGGGCGGGCTGGGACACGTGCCCGCCCCTCGGGCCGGTGCGTGGGAGGCCGGTGACCCCCTGGAGGCGGGTCTTCGCAGCGAGCTCACCCGGGCGCGTGACGACGAACGGCCCATCGACGCCTCGCTGTGGCACACCGAGCCGGGGCCGTCCGAGTTCTCGCGCCCCTTCACCGTGGGCGAGTTCCTCATACCCGGCGATCTGGTGGCGGCCCGGCGGACCTTCACCCGGGCGCTGGAGCACTGCGCGGACATCGCCGCGCGCCTGCCCAGCGGCGCGGACATCGCGGCCGGACGCGCCGAGATCACCGGCGAGCAGCGGGAGCGCCTCGCGGACGCCCGGGAGCGCTGCCGACGACTCGCCGAGGAGATGCACACGCACCCCTGGTGGGAGACGGTCGGTGACCGCCATGCCGCACGGGAGGCGCTGACGTACGCCGCGACCCACGACACGGCGCCCTGGACTATCCGTCCAGAGATTGGACCAGTAGTCTAAGTGCATGGTTGACGAGCATGTCCACGACGCCGAGCGGGATGCGATCCTCGCCGCGCTCAGACCTGTGGTCGACGGGATCGCGGCGACGTTCGGCCCGGTGTGCGAGGTGGTCCTGCACGACTACCGGCAACCGGAGAAGTCGGTCGTCGCCGTCGCCGGCGAGGTGACCGGGCGGGCCGTCGGCGGGGCGATGAGCGAGATCGGCATGAGGGTGCTCGCGCGCGGCGACGAGGCGGCCGACGACCTCAACTACGTCACCCGCACCGCGGCCGGAAAGCTGGTCAAGTCGTCCACGATGGTGCTGCGCGACTCCACCGGAGCGGTGTTCGGCGCGCTCTGCGTCAACGTGGACAGCGGCGCCGTCAACGAGGCCCACGCCCTGCTCGGCGCACTGGCCGGCCTCGGCACCGGGGCCACTGAGCCGCCGGTCACGGCCTTCGGCAACGACATCGACTCCGTCGTGGACGCCATCCTCGACGCCCACCGGCTCGGACGAAGCCAGAGCTGGGCCGCACTGGACCGGGCCGAGCGCCTCGACCTGTTCCGCAGACTCGACGAACACGGTGTGTTCGCCGTGCGCCGGGCGATCGAGCAGGTCGCCGCCCGGCTCGGCATCTCCCGCGCCTCCGCCTACAGCTACCTCGCCCAGGCCCGAGCCGCCACCGACCCGACCCCCGCTGGAGGACACGCGTGACGACCACCATCCCGCCGGTCACCCTCGACACCGTCCGCGACGCCGCCGACCGGCTCAAGGGCATCGCCCACCGCACCCCCGTACTGCGCTCCCGCACGCTCGACGAACTCGTGGGCGCCGAGGTCTTCCTCAAGTGCGAGAACTTCCAGCGGGTCGGCGCCTTCAAGTTCCGCGGCGCCTACAACGCGGCCTCCCGGCTCACCCCCGACCAGCTGGCCCGCGGCATCGCCGCCTACTCCTCCGGCAACCACGCCCAGGCCGTCGCCCTCGCCGCCCGCGAACTGGGCACCACCGCCGTCATCGTCATGCCGGAGGACGCCCCGCGCTCCAAGGTGGACGCCACCGTCGGCTACGGCGCCGAGATCGTGACGTACGACCGCTACACCGAGGACCGCGTCGCCGTCGGCCAGACCTTGGCCGACGAGCGGGGCCTTGCCCTCATCCCGCCGTACGAGCACCCCCACGTCATGGCCGGGCAGGGTACGGCCGCGCTCGAACTCCTCGAGGAAACAGGGGAGTTGGGCGCACTGGTGGTGCCCGTCGGCGGCGGCGGGCTGATCGCCGGGTCCGCCACCGCGGCCAAGGGGCTGCACCCCGGGATCCGCGTGATCGGCGTCGAACCGGAGGCCGGGGACGACACCAAGCGGTCCCTGGAGGCGGGCCGGCGCGTCAGCATCCCCGTGCCGCGCACCATCGCCGACGGACAGGCCCTGGACACGCCCGGCGAGCTGACGTTCTCCGTCAACCGGCGGCTCGTCGACGGCATCGCCCTCGTCTCCGACGACGAGATCCGCGACGCCATGCGCTTCGCCTTCGAGCGCCTGAAGATCGTCGTCGAGCCCAGCGGGGCCACCCCACTGGCCGCCCTGCTCGCCGGGCGTGCGGGCTCCCTTCCGCGCCGGATCGGTGTCATCGTCTCCGGCGGGAACGTGGACGCGGACCGCTTCGCCCGGCTGTGCGGCCGGGCGACGGCGTCATGACCAGAACTCGTTGACCTTGTCGATGTCCGCCACGCACTCGTCGAGGTCGGTGATCTTGTCCCCGACGATCCGGAAGACGATGGCTCCGTCCTCGTCGACCCGCTTGTCACCGCGCTGGGCGGTGAAGTGGTGCATGGAAACCGCGTGGCCGCGCCCGTCCACCAGGACGTTGCGCAGCTCGACCTTGAACGTGCCGCCCGTCTCCTCGTAGAGCCGGCGGTAGTAGTCGAGGACCGCGTCGATTCCCTTGCAGTCGCCGGACAGCTGGTGGCTTCCGGGTACGTGGTGCGTGGCGTCGCCCGTCATCATCGAGCGCAGGGTGTCCATGTCGCCGCGCGAGAAGGCCTCGTAGCCCGTGCGGACGAGTTGTGCGTGGGGATGTTCAGCCACGGTGATCGCCACCTTTCTGGGTGGTTCGGCGAAAGCGGCCTCGCACCATTCTCCGCTCGTTCGACCCGGTTGTCCGCTCATCGACGTTTTCTCCGCATCCCGGATGGCGGTCCCGGCTGGACCGGCGGACGATGGTGGGGTGGGCGGGGCTCGCAAGGAAGGGAGCCGTCATGCTTGAGATCAAGGCCGTCGAGAAACCCGACGAGCGGCGCGATTTCCCGCGCGGACACCTCGAAGCCGTCCATATGACCGGACTCGACTTCGCCGTGGGGACCTTCGAACCGGGCTGGAAGTGGTCGGAGTCCGTGGCACCCATCGCCGGGACCAAGAGCTGCCAGGTCCATCACAACGGGTACTGCGTCTCCGGACGCATGCGCCTGCGCATGGACGACGGCGCCGAGCAGGAGGTAGGACCGGGCGACGTGTTCGTGGTGTCGCCGGGCCACGACGCCTGGGTGGTCAGCGACGAACCGTGCGTGGTGTACGACTTCGCCGGCCAGATGGCGACGGAGTACGCGAAGAAGGGCTAGCGGTCAGACCGGCAGCAGGCGCGCGATGAGCGCGCCGAGCTGCCGCGCGTTGCGGCACTCGTGCATCTCCACCAACTCGGCGTACTCGGGTGCGGCGGAGTCACCCGTGCCCCACTGGGCGTGCGGCTCGGGATTCAACCAGTAGACGCGGCGGGCCCGTTCGGCCACCTGCCGTACCGCCGACAGGTTCGGGTCGCTCATGTTCGTACGGGCGTCGCCCAGCACGAACACCGTCGTGCGCGGGCTCACCGCGTCGCCGTACCGCTCCGCGAACTCGCCCAGGGCGACGCCGTAGTCGCTGCTGCCGTGCCAGCCCGTGAGCGTCGCCTCCGCCCGGATACGGGCGCCCAGCCCCTCCGGGTCGGCCGCACCGTGCTCGAGCAGCCGGGTCACCTCGTCGAGCCGGTTGACGAAGGCGAACACCCGCACCTTGCTGAACTGGTCGTGCAGCGCCTGCACCAGCAGCATCGTGAAGTCCGAGAACCCGGACACCGACCCCGACACATCGCACAGCAGCACCAGTTCGGGCCGTACGGGACGGCGCCTGCGCAGCACCGGCTTCATCGGCACCCCGCCCGTCGACAGGGAACCACGCAGGGTGCGCCGCAGATCGATGCTGCCGCGGGCGGCGCGGCGCCGGCGGGCCGCGAGCCGGGTGGCCAGCTTGCGGGCCAGCGGCTGAACCGTCCTGCGCAACTCGGCGAGCTGGAGCTTCCCGGCGTACAGGAAGTCGACCCGGTCCGGCGTGGTGGCCACCGCGCGCCGCGCGAGCTCGTCCCGGTCGCGCTGCTCGGCGATCCGGCGCCGCGCCTCCACGGCCACCTGTCTGCGGAAGGTCTCGATGCGCCGCCGGATCTCGTCGTCGAGCAGCCGGTCGGCGAACCCGGAACTGCCGTCACGGGCCTGGACGTTCTCGCGGACGCGGGCCAGCAGGGTCTGCGGGCGGAGCCGGTCCAGCGCCTGGTACGACGACCAGCCCTGCGACCCCGGCGCCGCACCGTAACCGCCGAACCCGTCGACCGCCTCCGCCGCCAGCTGCCCCATCAGCACCACGTCGCCCGCGGCGAGTGCGGCGGCGAGCCGTTCCCGCAGATCGTCCCGGTCCGCGGGCTCCGCCTCCGGCGCGCCCACGCCCCGCGGGAAGTACAGGTCGAAGACCGGATCGAACACCTGCCGCTGCACCGTGCCGTGCAGCAGCGTCGCGGCCAGTCCCTCCCGCAGCAGCTCCCGGTCCGCCAGGCCCAGCGCCGCCACCGCCTGCGCCGCGTCCACGGTCTCGCCAGTGCCGATCCGCATGCCGTGCGCGCGCAGCGCCCCGACCAGCGAGGTGAGGCGCTCCGCCACTCCCGGGGCGGTCACACGGCGTCCAGGTCGAGCTTGGCGGCCGCCTTGAGAACGTCGTCCTGGTGCTTGAGCAGGACACCCAGACTGTCCCGCACGACGCCCTCGTCGAGGGTGTCGGCCCCCAGCGCGAGGAGGGTGCGCGCCCAGTCGATCGTCTCGGCGACCGAGGGCACCTTGCGCAGGTCCATCGCGCGCAGCGCACCGACCACCCGCACCACCGAGTCGGCCAGCGCCGCATCCAGGCCGGGCACCTTCAGCCGTACGATCCGGCGCTCCAGCTCCTGCTCGGGGAAGCCGATGTGCAGGAACAGACAGCGACGGCGCAGCGCCTCGGACAGCTCGCGGCTCGCGTTCGAGGTGAGGACGACGAAGGGGCGGCGGGTCGCGGTGATCGTGCCCAGCTCGGGCACTGTGACCTGGAAGTCGCTCAGCACCTCCAGGAGCAGGCCCTCCACCTCGACGTCCGCCTTGTCGGTCTCGTCGATCAGCAGCACCTTGGGGTCGTCGCCGCGGATGGCGGTGAGCAGCGGGCGGGTGAGCAGGAACTCCTCGCTGAAGATGTCCGTGCGGGTCTCGTCCCAGGTCTCGTCGCGGCCGGCGCTGATGCGGAGCAGCTGCTTGGCGTGGTTCCACTCGTACAGCGCCCGGGACTCGTCCACGCCCTCGTAGCACTGCAGCCGGACCAGCCGGGCACCCGCCACCTCGGCCACGGCCTTGGCGAGCTCCGTCTTGCCGACCCCGGCCGGGCCCTCCACCAGCAGCGGCTTGCCCAGCCGGTCGGCGAGGAAGACGGTCGTGGCCACCGCGGGCGAGGCGAGATAGCCGGTGGCGGCCAGACGCGCGGAGACGTCGTCGACGGATGAGAACAGCAACGGGGCCTCCAGCTCGGCATGGGTCGGGTCTACTATCTAAGCGCTTGTTCACCCCGCTGTCACGCAAAATGTGGGGCGGCCGGGCGAAGCACGCGGCACCCTTCGGGTCGTGATCGGGCACCCGCCGGCGGTAGGTCGTCGCCGCCTTCGAAGCCGTTGTCAGTGGTGCCTTGTACGTTCCGGGCATGGGGATCTATCTGGTCAGTGTCGGTGCGCAGGAGTGGTTCGCGGACGACGAGGAGGAGGGCGGCCGAGGAGCCGTCGCCTCCGCGCTCGACGAGGAGTTGAGGCGGCGCGGTCTGCCGGCGTACACCTCGGTGCCCGAGGAGGCGGACTTCGTGCGCGGCTCGGGGATGTCGTTCGAGGAGAAGCTGGTGCCTCCCATGGACGGCTTCAGCGCCCTGTGCCGCTCGCATCTGTCACGGGCCGAGGAGGAGGTGCTCTGCGGCTGGACACTGCTGGTGCCACTGTCCCTCGACGAGGAGATCTGGCTCCCCGTCAACTCCGCCCACACGGACGAGACGATGGTCGCCGGCGCTCCCCAGGTCCTCCGCCTCGCCGAGCGGCTTGCCACAGCCGTCGAACTGCCGGTGGACGAGATACCGGCGGCCAACGACAACCTGGACCTGACCATGTGGTTCCTGGACGGACCGGCGAAGGACCTGGCCGCCACCCGGCCCGGCCCATGGAGCGAGAACCTGGACACCGCGTTCTACGTGGCGCTGTATCTGCGGGCCGCCCAGCACTCGCTGCGCCGCGGCTGCCCGATCGCGTACTGCTGATACGCACCCCGCGGTGACTCCGGCACAACGAAATCCCGGGATGGCTGTCAGCGCCACCCCGGAATTCTCTTCGTTCATGCGGGGTCGTAGGAGGGCTCCAGGTCTTGTCGGGTTACTGGTGGGACGGCGGGTTCGCCGCGGGTGTTGGAGGCGCGCAACCCGATGACTCCGGCGGCCAGGAGACAGAGGGCACTGACGAGCAGGGCCCGCTGGAATCCGGCGGTGAGCGCCTCCGGGGGCGGGATGTGCGCGGCCAACAGGTGGCTGGTGCGGCTGGTCGCGATCCCGCTGAACACCGCCAGGCCGAGCGCTGACCCGAGCTGGAAGGAGGTGGTGATCAGGGCCGCGGCCAAACCGGCACGATCCTCCGGCACACCCGCGTTCGCGGCCGTCTGCACACCGGCGTACAGCAGCCCCAACCCGGTTCCCATGAGCACCAGCGGGGCGAGGAGGTTGCCGAGATAGGTGCCGTCCACCGGGATGCGGGAGAGCCACAGGATGCCACCGGCGGCGAGCAGCGCACCGGAGACGATGATCGGACGGGTACCGGTCCGGACGAACATCTTCGTCGCCAGGGTCGAGCCGAAACCGATGCCCACGCTCACCGGCACATACGAGAGCCCGGACTGCAGCTGGGAGTACCCAAGGACGTTCTGCATGTACAGAGTGACGAAGAAGAACATCGAGTAGAACCCGGCCCAGGCGATCACCTGGGTGGCATCGGCCGCGGCCAGGCCCTTGATCCGGAAGATCGACAGCGGGACCAGCGGATGGGAGCGCCGTTGCTCATTGACCACGAACGCGGCCATCAGCAACGCCGAGGCGGCCAGCCCGCCGACGGTGCGGCCCGCACCCCAGCCCTCGTCCGGCGCCTTCACCAAGGTGAAGATCAGCAGCAGCATGCCGGCGGTGACCAGCACGGCGCCGACCACGTCGAAACCGCCCGGCGCGGACCGGCCGTGGTCGGCTTTCAGGATCCGGAACGCCCCGAACAGCACCAGCGCGCACAGCGGGAGGTTCACGAAGAACACCCACCGCCAGCCGAAGTCCTCGGTGAGCAGCCCGCCGAAGAGCAGGCCGACCGCCGAGGCCATCCCGCTGATCCCGGCCCACACGCCCAGCGCCTTGTGCCGGTCGGAGCCCTGGAAGGTGGTGGTCACGATGGACAGCGCTGCCGGGGACATCATCGCCGCCCCGAAGCCCTGGACGAGCCGGGCGCCGACCAGCAGCCCCTGGTTCTCGGCCAAGCCGCAGGCCAGCGAGGAGGCCGCGAACAGAGCGGTCCCGGCGATCAGCAGCCGCCGCCGCCCCAGCAGGTCCCCGGCCCGACCGCCCAGCAGCAGGAACCCGCCATAGGTGATCAGATAGCCGCTGACCACCCACTGCAGGTTCTGCACCGAGAACCCCAGCTGCGTACGGATGGTCGGCAGCGCGACGTTCACGATCGCGCCGTCCATGACGTCCAGGAACGTCACCGCGCACAGCAGCGCCAGCGTGACCTTCCCGCGCCCGGTCGCCAGGAACGACTCCCGCGGCGGTGCCGCCGATGCGGTCATGGCGCCGCTCACGATCCGGCTGCTTCCATCACGGGGCCGACCTCGACCCCGCCACCGACCCGCAGCACCGGGCAGTCCTTGGCCAGCGCCAGCGCGCCATCCATGTCCTCGGCGGACACCACCGAGTAGGCGACCATCCGGGAGTCGCTGCCGCCGACCTCGCCGAGCGAGGCGTAACCGGTCACCGCGTTGCCGACGTCCACCAGGGCCGAGCCCAGCGCGCCGAACCAGGCCTGCCACTCGGCCGGCGTCCCGGCGTCGGGCTCGTAGCCGGAGGGCACACGGAAGGAGAAGACGTACTTGGTCATGATCTGTGGTCCTGTTCTGTGTCCGGGGCGTGCCCCGGACCGGGACCGCCTCCAACCGGGTGGACGCCGGCGCCGACCCGAAATTGGTCGGCGCACGGCCGCCCAATTCGCAGGACCGACGGCGTCTTCATGGTCAGGTGAGCCGAACGCACCCCGACGGGAAGAAGAAGAGCGAGGATGCATGCCGATGGAGAGGGACACGACGGATCTGATCGCCCGGGCCCGGGCCGGCGACCACCAGGCGTTCCGCGACCTGGTGCAGGGCCACTCCCACGAGTTGCAGGTGCACTGCTACCGCATCCTCGGATCCCTGCAGGACGCCGAGGACGCACTCCAGGAGACCCTCGTGTCCGCCTGGCGTAACCTCGGCGAGTTCGAACAGCGGTCCTCGCTCCGGACCTGGCTCTACAAGATCGCGACCAACCGGTGCCTGAGCATGTTGCGGGCCGACAGCCGACGCCCCCGCATCGCCGCCCCGCTGCCCGAGGCCGACCTGCCCGAACCCACCGGCGTCGGCGACGCCCCGGCCTGGCTGGAGCCCTACCCCGACGTCCTGCTCGACCACCTCGTCGACCGACGCCCCGGACCGGAGGCCCGCTACGAGACCACCGAGGCCATCTCGTTGGCCTTCATCACCGCCCTGCAACTGCTGCCACCACGCCAACGCGCCGTTCTGGTCCTCCGCGACGTCCTGGGCTACCACGCCGCCGAAGTCGCCCAGATGCTCGGCACCACTCAGGAATCCGTGAGCAGTGCCCTGAAACGCGCCCGCGCCACCGTCGACAACAGCCTCGCCGGCCCCAGCCACACCGGTGGGCCCGCACCCCGACCCGACACGGCCGCCGAACAGCGGCTCGTCGCCCGGTTCACCGATGCCATGGAACGCGCCGACCTGGACGCGCTGATCGAACTGCTGGTCACCGACGTGAGGCTCTCCATGCCCCCGGCCATGCTGGAGTACCGCGGCATCGAAACAGCGCAGCGCATCCTGGCCGCCGTCACCTTCCGCCCCGGCCGCGCCTACCGCGCAGTCCCCACCCGCGCCAACGGCCAGCCGGCCTTCGGCCTGTACCTGGCAGACCCCCACGCCGGTGTCTACCGCGCCTACTGCCTCCTGGTCATCACCACGGCCGGCGACCACATCACCGCCATCACCAGCTTCACCACCGACGTCATGACACGCTTCGGACTGCCCCGAACCCTGCCCGAAACGGATTGAAGGACCGCCGACCGACCCCCCCCGCGCTCACTGACGGTACGGAGGTCAAGGGTTGACTTCGCCACTCGCACGACCGCTCACCAGCACCACCTCCAGCGTGCGCGGTCCGTGCACCCCCTCCACCCGGTCCAGTTCGATGTCGCTCGTCGCCGACGGGCCGGAGATCCATGTCAACGGGCGGGCCGGGTCGAGGCGTTCGAGGGCCTGGGGCACGGACGAGACGACCTGCTCCGGGACCCGTACGACACAGATGTGGTGGTCGGGGACGAGGGTGATGCGACGGCGGCCCTGGTCGGGGCTGCCGTCCAGGACGATGGTGCCGGTCTCGGCGATGGCGACAGCGCAGCCGGTGACCACGCTCTCGACCTGGTCCAGCTCGTGCGGGGTGCTCTCGGCGCGATCCGGCACCCGCTCGGCGTCCGTCGCCGCAAGCCACCCCTCATCCAGACCGGACGGCACCAGCAGCGTCTTCGAGCCCCGTTCGGCGAGCAACCGGCCGATCACCGCCGCCAGCTCGGCCCCTGTGCAGCGGTGCACGACCGCCCGGTAGTCCGCCAGGTTCTCGGCCAGCAGATCCACCGTCTGCTCGACACTCCGCTCCCCGTGCTCCCGCAGATAGTCGCGTGAAACGGCCTGCTCGTACGGCGTGTCGTCCTGTGGTACGTCTGCGAGTGCGCGCCGCACCCGGCCCAGGATCCGTTCCCTGCTGCTCACTTCGCGCCGTCCTTTCCGCCGTTCGTACGCTGCCACCAGTCGCGGAACGGTTCCGCGGGCACCGCCGGCAGATCCCGGCTGCCGCTCCACGCCTTGCCCGGACCGGGCAGCGTCCGTGGGTGGAGGCGGCGGGTGCGGGAGGCGAGCCGCTGGCCGGTGCGCAGGGCACCCGGGTGCGTGAACGCCCAGCGGGCCGCGCGCATCGCCGCCCGTTCGGCCGCGTGTCCCTTCGCGGGCTGCAGCACCACCTTGTTGCCCTCGCGGGTCACCTGCCCGCCCTCCACGACCCGCTCCCGCAGATGGACCAGCACCTCGGGGATGTCGATGGCGACCGGGCACACCTCGTAGCAGGCACCGCACAGCGACGAGGCGTACGGCAGGGAGGCGTCGATCTCGCTTGCAGTGCCCCGGAGCTGGGGGCTGAGGATCGCGCCGATCGGGCCGGGATACACCGAGCCGTAGGCGTGGCCGCCGGCCCGCTCGTACACCGGGCAGACGTTCAGGCAGGCCGAGCAGCGGATGCAGCGCAGCGCCTGGCGGCCGACCTCGTCGGCGAGGGTGTCGGTGCGGCCGTTGTCGAGCAGCACCAGGTGGAAGGTGCGCGGTCCGTCGCCGTCCGTGGTGCCGGTCCATGTCGAGGTGTAGGGGTTCATGCGCTCGGCGGTGGAGGAGCGGGGGAGGGTCTGCAGGAACACCTCCAGGTCCCGCCAGGTCGGCACGATCTTCTCGATGCCGACGACCGAGATCAGCGTCTCGGGCAGGGTCAGGCACATCCGCCCGTTGCCCTCGGACTCGACGACCACCAGCGTGCCGGTGTCGGCGACCATGAAGTTGGCGCCGGAGATGCCGACCTTGGCGCGCAGGAACTTCTCCCGCAGGTGGAGGCGAGCGGCCTCGGCGAGTTCGGCGGGTGTGTCGGTCAGGCCCTCGGGGGCCGGGCGGCCCCACTCGCTCATCTCGCGCTCGAAGATGTCCCGGATCTCGCCGCGGTTGCGGTGGATCGCCGGGACCAGGATGTGGGAGGGCCGGTCCTTGCCCAACTGCACGATGAGTTCGGCGAGATCGGTCTCGTAGGCGCGGATGCCCTCGGCTTCGAGGGCTTCGTTGAGGCCGATCTCCTGCGTGGCCATCGACTTGACCTTGACGACCTCCGTCTCGCCGGTCGCCTTCACCAGACCGGCCACGATCCGGTTGGCGTCGTCGGCGTCGGCGGCCCAGTGCACGATGCCGCCCGCGGCCGTGACCGACTCCTCCAACTGCTCCAGATACCGGTCGAGATGACGCAGCGTATGGTCCTTGATCCGCTTGCCCGCCTCGCGCAGCGCCGCCCAGTCCGACACCTCCGCGACGGCCTTCGCCCGCTTGGCGCGGATGGTGTGGGTGGCGTGCCGCAGATTGCCGCGCAGCGTCGGGTTGTTCACCGCCTCGTGCGCGGCCTTCGGAAAGGCCGGCATCCCTACGAACGTCCCGCTCATACGGCCGGCTCCTCCTCCGTGCTCGCCAGGATCTCCGCGATGTGCACCGGCCGCATGCGGCTGCTGAGCCGCGTCATCGTCCCGCCGATGTGCATCAGACAGGAGTTGTCGGCCGCGCACAGCACCTCCGCGCCGGTCGACTCGGCATTGCGCACCTTGTCCGCGCCCATCGCCGCCGAGACGTCGGAGTTCTTCAGCGCGAAGGTACCGCCGAAGCCGCAGCACTCCTCGGCACCCGGCAGCTCGACCAGTTCCAGACCCTTCACGGCCTGGAGCAGCCGGCGCGGGCGGTCCCCGAGCCCCAGGCCGCGCAGCCCGTGACAGGTCGGGTGGTACGTCACCTGGTGCGGGTAGTACGCGCCGACGTCGGTCACCCCGAGCACGTCCACCAGGAACTCGGTGAGCTCGTACGTCTTCGGGACAACAGGAGCCAGCGTCGCCGCGAGCGTGTCCCCGCGCCCCTCGGCCCGGGCCCGCTCACCCATCCGCGGATACAGCTCCCGCACCATCGCCCCGCACGACCCGGAAGGCGTCACGATCGCCTCGTACTCCCCGAAGACATCGGAGAAATGCCGGGCCAGTGGCTCCGCCTCATGCCGGTACCCGGTGTTGTAGTGCGCCTGCCCGCAGCAGGTCTGGGCCATCGGGAAGTCGACCTCCACGCCCAGCCTGGACAGCAGTTTCACCACGGCGCGCCCGGTCTCCGGGTAGAGCGTGTCGTTGACACAGGTCAGGAACAGGGCGACACGCATCGCGGCTCCTTGCGATCGATCATCGGATGAGTGAAGGGTAGCCGGGGGACGGGGCGCGGGGGAGACCCCTCTCACCTTCCGGTGAGCCGGGCCTGCGCCTCACGCCACCGGGCGGCGTCACCTCGCGGCTCGTAGCGGGTCAGCGGCTGGGTGCGGGTGAGCAGGCGCCGCCCGCTCGCGAGGTCGCCGACCAGCCCGTGCGCCCGGGCCTGGACCAGCACGTTCCCCAGCGCCGCCGCCTCCGTCGGACCCGCCACCACGGGCAGCCCGCACGCGTCGGCGGTCAGCTGGCACAGCAGCGCGTTGCGGGTGCCGCCGCCGACGACGTGCACGACGTCGACCGGATGCCCGGTCAGCCGCTGGGCGTCCTCGATCGCCCGGCGGTGGGCCAGGGCCAGCGAGTCGAGAATGCAGCGCGTGATCTCCGCGGGGGATTCGGGCACCGGCTGTCCCGAGACACGGCACGCCTCGGCGATCCGCTCCGGCATCCGCCCCGGCGCCAGGAACACCGCGTCCCCCGCATCCACCACCGACCGCAGCGCCGGCACCTTGGCCGCCTCCCGCAGCAGCTCGCCCAGCTCCGGTTCGCCCCAGGCCCGTACGCACTCCTGGAGCAGCCACAGTCCCATGATGTTGCGCAGATAGCGGACCGTGCCGTCCAGACCCAGCTCATTGGTGAAGTTGGCGGCCCGGCTCTCCTCGCTCAGCACGGGCGCATTCAGCTCGAGACCGGCCAGCGACCAGGTCCCGGTGCAGATGTACGCGAACCGCCCGCCGTCGGCCGGTACGGCGGCCACCGCGGACGCCGTGTCGTGCGAGCCGACCGCCGTCACCGGCACCGGACCCCTCAGCCCGGTCTCCTCCAGCACCTCCGGCCGCAGCACACCCGCCGGATCCCCGGGCTGCCGCAGCGGCGCGAACAACCCCAGGTCGATCCCCACACGGGAGGCGACCTCGTACGACCACTCACGCGTCCGAGGGTCGATCAGCTGGGTGGTCGAGGCGTTGGTGAGCTCGGTGCCCTGCTCGCCGGTGAGCCAGTAGGACATCAGGTCCGGGATGAGCAACAACCGCTCGGCATGGGCGAGTTGGGCCGTCTCCCGCGCCGCGACCAGCTGGTACAGGGTGTTGAAGGGCGCGTACTGCAACCCGGTCGCCGCATACAGCTGCTCGGCGGGCACGCTCGCCCACACCTTTTCCGCGACGCCCTCGGTGCGGGAGTCCCGGTAGTGCACGGGATTGCCGAGCAGCGCACCGCCTCCGTCCAGCAGCCCGTAGTCCACGGCCCAGCTGTCGATACCGACGGAATCGACCTGCCCGGCAGCCCTGAGCCCGTCCAGGACGCCCCCGTACAGGGACAGGATGTCCCACCGCAGCCCCTCGGGCACCCGGACGGGCCGGTTGGGGAAGCGGTGCGCCTCGGTCAGCTCCAGGCTGTCGGCGCCGACGCGGCCGACCATGACACGCCCGCTGGACGCGCCGAGGTCGACCGCGGCGTACGACTTCACGAACGCGCTCACCGCAGGAAGGCGGCCGCGACGCCGGCGTCGACCGGGACGTGCAGCCCGGTGGTGTGGGTCAGCTCCCCGCCGGTCAGCGCGAACACGGCGTTCGCGACATGCTCCGGCAGTACCTCCCGCTTGAGGATGGTCCGCTGGGCGTAGAACTCGCCCAGCTTCTCCTCAGGCACCCCGTACACGGCCGCCCGCTGGGCACCCCAGCCGCCCGCGAAGATCCCGGAACCGCGCACCACACCGTCCGGGTTGACCCCGTTGACGCGGATGCCGTGCTCGCCCAACTCGGCTGCCAGCAGCCGCACTTGATGAGACTGGTCGGCCTTGGTGGCCGAGTAGGCGATGTTGTTGGGACCGGCGAAGACGGCGTTCTTGGAGGCGATGTAGACGATGTCACCGCCCAGCTCCTGCGCGATCATCACCCGGGCCGCCTCCCGCGACACGAGGAAGGACCCACGGGCCATGATGTCGTGCTGCAGGTCCCAGTCCCTGGCCGAAGTCTCCAGCAGCGGCTTGGAGATGGAGATCCCGGCGTTGTTGACCACCAGATCGACCCCGCCGAAGGCGAGCACGGCCGCCTTGAAGGCCGCGGCGATCTGCTCCTCGTCCGTCACGTCCACGGTGACGGCGACCGCCTTGTCCGGGCCACCCAACTCCTCGGCCACCGCAGTGGCGTTGTCCGCATTGAGATCGGCGACGACGACACACGCGCCCTCACCGACCAGCCGCTCCGCGATGGCCTTGCCGATCCCGCTGCCCGCACCCGTGACGAGTGCGACCCGCGTGGCGAGCGGCTTGGGCTTCGGCATCCGCTGGAGCTTGGCCTCCTCCAGCGCCCAGTACTCGATGCGGAACTTCTCCGACTCCTCGATCGGCGCATACGTCGACACGGCCTCGGCACCGCGCATCACGTTGATGGCGTTGACATAGAACTCGCCGGCCACTCGCGCCGTCTGCTTGTCCTTGCCGAAGCTGAACATGCCCACACCCGGCACCAGCACGATCGCCGGGTCGGCACCGCGCATCGCGGGGGAGTCGGGCAACGCGTGCCGCTGGTAGTAGGCGGCGTACTCCTCGCGGTACTCGGCGTGCAGCTCCTTCAGCCGCGCGATCGCCTCCTCCACGGGAGCGGACGGCGGCAGGTCGAGCACGAGTGGCCGTACCTTCGTCCGCAGGAAGTGGTCGGGGCAGGAGGTCCCGAGCGCGGCGAGCCGCGGATGCTCGGCCCGCGCCAGGAACTCCAGGACGACCTCGGAGTCGTTGAAGTGCCCGACCTGCGGCTTGTCCTGAGACGCAACGGCCCGCACATACGGCGCCAAGGCCGCCGCCCGCTCCCGCCGCTCGGCCTCGGGCAGCGCCTCGTAGCCCTCGATCACCGGCCCGAACGGCTCGTCCTTCCCCCGCTCGGCGAGGAATGCCTCGGCGGTGCGGATGATGTGCAGCGAGTTGCGCTCGCACTCCTCGGAGGTGTCGCCCCAGGCGGTGATCCCGTGGCCGCCGAGGATGCACCCGATGGCCTGCGGGTTGGCCTCCTTGACCGCGGCGATGTCCAGGCCGAGCTGGAACCCGGGCCGCCGCCACGGCACCCACACCACCGTGTCGCCGAAACACTCGGCGGTCAGCTTCTCCCCGTCGGCCGCGCAGGCGAGCGCGATCCCGGAGTCGGGGTGCAGATGATCGACGTGCGCGGCGTCGACCAGACCGTGCATCGCGGTGTCGATGGAGGGAGCAGCACCCCCCTTCCCGTGCAGGCAGTAGTCGAACGCGGCGACCATTTCGTCCTCGCGCTCGACACCCGGATAGACGCCCTGCAGGGCCCGCAACCGGTCCAGCCGCAACGCGGCGAGCCCGGCCTCGGTGAGCGTGCCGAGGTCGCCACCGGACCCCTTGACCCACATCAACTCGACATCACCACCGGTGACAGGGTCGGTACCGGTGCCTTTCGCGGAAGTGTTGCCGCCGGCGTAGTTGGTATTACGGGGATCAGCACCGAGGCGATGGGACCGGGCCAGCAGAGCGGCAGCTTCGGGGTGGGATGCCATGTCCATTCAGTCCTTCTGGAGATACGTGCCCCGACAGGGGTGCGGGGCTGTACAAATGTGCGGCTCCGTTGCGCCCCTTTTAGGGGTGCGGGGCTGTATCAATGTGTGGCTGCGCCGCGCGGGCGCGACCGGTCGC
>NZ_JBIAUY010000015.1:0-264240 GCF_042893475.1 Streptomyces sp. NPDC001604
GCGGCCACACCTGCGTAGCCATCAGCGGCATCCACTGATCAGCCATACCTGGTCCTCCCGGACCTCCAACATTCTGAGGGTCCACTGATGCCGAATCGACTCCCCTCCCTGTCCGGGTACGGCGTGACCTGGTCGCCCAACAAACGCGTCGCGATCGTCGCCCTAGTCCTCACCGCGCTGCTCGCCATCGCCGCGACCGCCGCCTGGTTCACCGGCCGCGCAGAGCACCACGACAACAGCAACACCGCCTCGCAGGCGAGCAGTTCCTCACCCACCGAGGCGGCGCCGAAGTCCTCGGGCGGGTCGGGGTCGGGGTCGGTGCCCAAGCCTGTCCAGATCGCCGAACCGGTCGCCTTCGCCAAGGCCGCAGCTCAGATGCTCTGGTCGTACGACACCCGCGACACCAGCCGCGACCAGCAACTCGCGGGCATGCGGGCATGGATGACCACGGAGACCAAGTACAACGACTGGGCCTCGGTGTCCGGTCAGGTCCCCGACCCGCTGCTGTGGTCGCGCATGGCCGACCAGGACCAGCACGCCACCGGCACGGCCACCGAAGGCCACTACCCCGGCGCATTCAAGCAGGCCCTCGCCGAGGACCCGTCCGCGATCACCGAGGCGTACATCTACGTCGTCACCGTCAACGGACACCAGCAGATCGAGTGGAAGAAGGGCGGCGGCGGAGCCGAGGACCGCGCCGTGACCCTCGCCGTGCAGTGCCGGCCCAACCACGACTGCACCCTCGCCGCCATCGCCCCCAGCGTCACGCAGTGACCCCACCTCACCGATAGATATGGAGGCCACCTTCCCTTGGGTTTCTGCGACATCCCCCTAGCGGACAAACTCTGCAGCGTCGGCGAGGCCGTCGACTTCGCCTCCGATCCCGGCAAGGCGATCGGCGACTGGATGGCCAAGAGCGCCGGCGAACTCGCCGCCGCCGCAGCCGACCTGGCCGCCAAGGCCGTCGACACCACCACCCGGGTCGATCTGAACGCCGGCTGGTTCCGCGACAACTACGAGATGCTGCTGCCGATCGGCTTGATCCTCCTGGTCGCGACCTTCTGCGCCCAGCTCGTACGGGCCGCGATCCGGCGTGACGGCCAGGCCCTCGCTCAGGCATTCACCGGCACCGCCTCCGGCGTGCTCTTCGCCTTCAGTGCCATCGCCCTGACCACCGTCGCCATCGAAGTGGTCGACGCCCTCTCCGACGGACTCTTGAAGGCCGCCCACCTGGACATCGCCACCGCGGTGAGGCGGATCGTCAAGGTGGGCCAGATCGCCGCCCTGAGCGATCTGGGCTGGCTGGTCACAGTCTTCGTCGGCGTCGGAGCCGCGATCGGCGCCTTCTTGTACTGGTGCGTGATGATGGTCCGCAAGGTTGGCATCCTGGTGATGGTGACCTTGGCCGTCTTCGCCGGTGCGGGCGGCGGCTGGGAGGCCGCCCGCCGGTGGCGGCGCGGCTGGATCGAAGCCACCGCCACCCTCGTGGTCTCCAAGCTGTTGATGACCATCATCTTCGTGCTCGGGATCTCCGCGATGGGCAAGACCGAGGCCAAGGACGGCGTCGCCGCGCTCGCCGACGTCATGGCTGGCATCGTGATCATGATTTTGGTGCTGCTCTGCCCGTACGCCACCTTCAAGTTCGTCCACTGGGCGGCCGAGGGCACGGACGGCGAATCGATTCACCGAGCCGGTGGTGCCGGCGCCCAGCTCGCCCGGCAGCACGCCGAGAAGGCAGGTCGCAGGGCCGCCGCCGCGGTCGCCACCGCCCAAACGGGCGGCGCGGCAGCCGCGGGCGCAGCCCAAGGGCCCGACGCTGCGGGCGGCGGATTCCCCGGCGACATCGCCGCCAACCCCACCGCGGGAGGCGGCCTGGAGGGCCAGGGTTCACCGGGTTCCGGAGGCGACGGGCCAAAGAACAGCCTAGAGAAGGCCGTCCAGCCGACACCGACCAGCCCCCGCAACGACACCAGCGGTCCGGTAGTCGGCGCTTCCGGGTCGGCGCCCAGCGGCGGCAGCGGCTTCATGTCGCAGCCCGGCGCCGGCACCTCCATGCCCCCGCCGCAGGGTGCCCCGCCGGCACCGAACTCGGCCGGCACCAGTGGGACCGGTACACCGCCACCCCCGCCCACCGGCCTGTAGCCCCTGCCCGAGTCCGCGGCGGCACGCGCTGCGCACCTCTTCGCCGCGTGCCGCCCCGGCCACCGCCCCGCGCACCCCCGGAACGGCCCTTGTCTGATCTCACCGTCACGCCACTCACCGTCAAATTCCCGCACCGGTCCAGACGCGGCATCCTCCTCGGCCTCTCACTGCCCCAACTCGTCCTCGTATCCTGCGCGTTGGCGCTCCTGCTGGCCACCCTGGTATCCACCGGACTGCTCGGTGCCCTCGCCCTGACACCGCTGTGGGCCACGGTCGCCGCCCTGGTCGCCATCCGCCGGCACGGCCGCTCACTGATCGACTGGACGCCGATCGTCCTGCGCTTCGCGCAGCGACGCCGCACCGGGCAGACCCTCTGGCTCGCCCGGCCCGTCACCCGCCCCCGCCAAGACGGCGTCCTGCACCTGCCCGGCAGTGCCGCCTCGCTGCGGGTGGTCACCCCCGGCGACTCCGCCAACGGCGCCGCCGCCCTCCACGACCCGCACCACCAGACCCTGACCGCCATCGCCCGGGTCTCCAGCCGGGCCTTCGCCCTGCTGGACCCTGCGACCCAGAACCACAACGTCGCCGGGTGGGGACGGGCCCTGGCCGGCATCGCCCGTACCGGACACGTCGCCACCGTGCAGGTCCTGGAGCGCACCGTCCCCGACAGCGGCGACACCCTCGCCCGTCACTGGAGCCAGCAGGGCCGCCCCGAGACGCCGGTCGCCGGGCAGGTCTACAGCGAACTGGTCGCCTCCGCCGGACCGGCCGCCGCCCCACACGAGGCGTATCTGGCCATCAGCCTCGACCTGAAGGCCGCCAAGCGCCTCATCAGCCAGGCGGGCGGCGGCCTTCCCGGCGCCTTCACGGTGATGGAGCAGACCACCAGCTCGATCGCGCAGGCCGCCCGTAGCGCCGGACTGATGGTGACCGGCTGGCTCTCGGCGCGCGAGATCGCGGCCGTCATCCGCACCGCCTACGACCCCAGGGCGCTGTCCGCACTGCAGCAGTGGTCGCCGTCCGGGAGGGCCGAGGCCGTCCCGGCCGCCGCCGGGCCGGTGGTCCAGGTCGAGGAGTACGACCGGCTCGCCACCGACTCCGCCCGGCACGCCACCTACTGGGTCGAGGACTGGCCGCGCACAGAAACTTCGGCAGGTTTCCTGCACGGGCTCATGTTCACCGCCGGAGTCCGCCGCACCCTGTCCCTTATCTACGTTCCCCAGGGGCTCGAGGCCGCGATGCGCGATGTGCAGCGCAAGAAGGCGGCGATCATCGCCGATGCGAACGAGAGGTCGCGGCGCGGTCAGGTCGATTCCGAAGCCGACAGTGTCGAGTACGCGGACGTCAAAACGCGCGAGCGTCAGCTGATCGCCGGGCACGCCGACGTCGCCCTGACCGGCCTGCTCACCGTGTCTGCCGAGACCGACGCGGCGCTCGACGCGGCCTGCGCGCAGATCGAGACCGCCGCCGTCACCGCCCAGGTCGACCTGCGCAGGCTCAACTTCCAGCAGCCTGACGCGTTCACGCTCGGCGCCCTCCCCCTCGCCCGCACCGCCCTGTAACCCCGCACCGGCCATCCGCCGACGTCCTGCCGCCGTGGCAGGAAGGAACCCTTCCCCATTGACCTCCGCCATCCCCGTCGGTGACGCGTACCCGTACCTGCGGGCCGCCAGCGCCGGCATCCGCCACCACTCCCGCACCCTCGCCCCACCCGCACAGCACATCGCTTCACCCGCGGACCGCAGGCACCTCGACGTACTGCACGCCCACCTGACCGCGCTGCACCAGCTGCTCGACCAGCTCGCCGAGACCACCCGGCCCCCGCATCCCGCCGCCGGCCGACAGCTCACCACCGCGCATACCCGGCTGTGGCAGGCCGCCGCTGCCGTCCACGACGCCTTCCACCTCCTGCCCGTAGCAGACGCGACCGCGGCGGGCACCGCATGCCACCCCGAGCGCCTCCCCGAGGGACCGCCCGTCCTGACCATCTGCCAGCGCCACCTCGCCGCCGGCCACGTCGTACGGCGCAAGACCACGCCGACCGACCTCAACTCCCCGGCGCCCGGCCACGCCACGACCTGCGCCCGGTAACCCCCCACCACCGAAAGGCCCTGCATGCGCAAGCTCAAGCGCTCCACCTCCACCGCCGTCATCGTCGCCACCCTCGCCTCCACCGCTGCCCTGGCCACCGCCGCACCGGCCTCCGCCGCCAGCTACCACTGCACGACCAGCACCAAGTCCATCGATGACGCCGCCTACGACGGCCCGTGGGCCGACAACTGGGACTTCACCGTCAAGCTGTGCGCCCGGCAGTCCGGCGACTACCTCTACAGCTACGCGTCCCTCTCCTGGGATGGCCCGGCATACGGCCGGGTCGACGACTCCACGATCTTCGACGGCGCGTACTTCAAGGTGCAGGCCAAAAAGTCCGTCTCGGGCACCGACCCGGTCCTCAAGCAGGCCAACTACCACGGCATCGAAGCCGCATTGGAGAACAGCGACTCCAACGCCAACTACAACAACCACTACACGACGCCGGTCATGAAAACGAAGGTCGGCGCGGCCCGTGTGCTCACCGACGGTGAGCTGTACCTCGACTGGAACAACGAAGGCAACGGCTACGGACGCCACCAGTTCACCGCCTCACCCGTCGTGTGACCCCGCGCCCCCACGACCGCCGCCCGCCGAAAGCCAACCTGTCATGAGCCACCGGCCCGCGCGCCGCGCCCGCCGAGCCAGCGCAAGCCCCCTGTTCACCCCGCACGGCACCGACCGTGCCTCCCGCAAAGCCGCCCGTCGGCAGCTCGCCGAGGCAGCTGCGAAGGCCCGCACCGAAGCAGCCGCCCACACCAGCAGCGCCGGCGCAGAAGAACACGAGATGCCGGCGTCGCTCTACCCGCCCGCAGGGCGGCCCGGCCCCGCCTCCTCACGCAACAACAAGATCAAGTTGCCCGCCCACCGCATGACCACCGCCACCGCTTCCGGGGCGTACCCGTTCCTCGCCGAGGGCGGACTGGGCGCCGACGGCATCTACATCGGCCGCGATGTACACGCCGAAGCCAGCTTCTGCTTCGACCCGTTCGCGCTGTACGGCCGCATCGAGGGCTTCACGAACCCGAACGTCCTGCTGGCCGGCGTGATCGGGCAGGGCAAGTCGGCGCTCGCCAAGAGCTTCGCGCTGCGGTCCATCGCCTTTGGCTACCGCGTGTACGTCCCGTGCGACCCCAAGGGCGAGTGGACGCCCGTGGCACAAGCGTTGGGCGGCACGACGATCGCCCTCGGACCGGGACTGCCCGGCAAGCTCAACCCGCTGGACGCAGCGCCGCGCCCCACCAGCGTCTCCGAGGCCGACTGGGCGGGCGAGATCCGAAAGCGCCGTCTGCTGCTGCTCGGTTCCTTGGCCCGCACCGTGCTCGGACGGGACCTGCTGCCGATGGAGCACACCGGCCTCGACGTCGCACTCGACGCCGTCGTCAACCGCGCCGCAGCGAACGGACGCACCCCACTGCTCGGCGACATCGCCGCCACCCTCAACAACCCCGACGAACTCGACGAGGCTGGCGGCCTCATGTCCGGCCGCCTCGGCGACGCCTCCCGCGACCTCGCCCACGCCATGCGCAGACTGGTCCACGGTGACCTGGCCGGCATGTTCGACGCCCCCAGCACCGTCGCGTTCAACCCCAACTCGCCCATGCTGACCATCGACCTGTCACGTCTGGGCGGATCCGGCGACGACACCGCCCTCGTCCTCGCCATGACCTGCGCCTCCGCATGGATGGAATCCGCGCTGTCCGACCCGGCCGGCGGCCGGAGATGGATCGTCTACGACGAGGCATGGCGCCTGATGCGCCACCCCGGCCTCCTCGCGAGGATGCAGTCCCAGTGGAAGCTGAGCCGTGGCCTGGGCATCGCCAACCTGATGGTCATCCACCGGCTGTCCGACCTGCTCACCGCCGGCAATGCCGGATCCCGCGGCCGGGCGCTCGCCGAAGGTCTGCTCGCCGACTGCTCCACCCGCATCATCTACCGCCAGGAGACCGACCAACTCCACGCTGCGGCAGCCCTGTTGGGTCTGACGTCCGTGGAAGCCGACGCGATCTCCCACCTCAACCGTGGCAGAGGGCTCTGGAAGGTCGCGGGGCGCAGCTTCATCGTGCAGCATCTCCTGCACCCCCACGAGCTGGTGCTCTTCGACACCGACGCCCGCATGCACTGAAAGGCCCGTGAGTTCACTCCCGCTGACGGATCCTCACGAATCCCGCCGTCCCGACCACCGGGGAACGCACACTCAGCGCCCTGGCGCCGTACAAGGAGACCCTCATACCGAGCCGCACTTCACGACCTGCCCCGCCCGTGCCATCTGCCATACATCGGCTGCCTTTGCCCACGAGCGCGTCGGCGGCATGGTTCCTCACCCTGGCCTACGCCTACCTGCTCGCCTTCGATCTGCTGCAGCAGTTGACCGCCACGACGCACGCTCCCGTCGCTCTGCCCTACTTGTTTCTTGGCGTCACCGACGGGTTCATCGCCTTCGCGCTCTTCAGCGCGGTACGGCTGAACCCCGACGAGAGCGGCGTGGCGGCGTACGCGTGGGCAATGGCATTCCTTGCTATCCCCGTGCGTGGCGTCACGGTCCTCGTGCTCGGCCATCTGGGAACGCGTCAGAGCCAGGGCAGGTTGTGGCAGCTCGATGACGTGGCCGTCACGTGGATGTCCGCCCTGGCGCCCTTCATCCTTTTCTTGGCCGTTCTCCTCTATGCCCTGGTCACCGAGCACCGGGCAGACCTCGACCATGAGCGGGCTCAGGGGGGTGACGCCCGATGACACCTCGGCCGCATCGGCACACCACCACGTCCCTGGCACTCACCATCGCAGCAGTCGGCAGTACCGCCTACACCGCCGACACCAGCTGGCGTTTCGCCGACCACTATCTCAGCACGACCAGCGCAGGGGAGCGAGCCCTCCTCGTCGTGGCGGGAGCCCTCGCGTTGGTGGCCAGCGTCCTGATGGCCCCACACGCACACCGGGGCAGTCAGCTACTTCCGGGACTGCCGCAGGTCGCGGTCGGGGTGAGCACAGGAGTGAACGTCTTCGCAGCGTACGCGGAGTCAGGTCTGGTGGCCGGCACCGTAAGGGCCCTCGTCGGCCCGATCTTGGCCGCCTCGATGTGGCACTTCGTCTTTCACCGCGACCCATGTCACTGCGTCTTGGGGGCAGACCGGCAACGTCGTCTCCCGCAGGGGAGCGGTCGCACATGGAAGCGTCCACGTCAGCTGCCGCATCACCGAACCTCGCGGTGACGCCCGCAGGCCCGCGGTTCGCCGCGTCCCAACGGGCAAACCACACACTCTCCCACCCTCCAGAAACCCATGCCCCCAGCCCACACTGATCTGAACGCATTCGCTACCGCTCCCGCCTCCCCCGCCGACACCCGCCGTACGTATCGCCAACACGCGGGAGTAGAGACAAACGCAAGAGGCTCATGAATCCCGATATCCAGCGCGGCCTTATACCTCGCGACGACACCGTCCGCCTCATCGGCGCGCTCGACGCTCTGAAGGCCAAACTGCTCCATGCCTTCGAACAGTTGGAGCTGCTGGACGAGACCGGCCGGGTGCCGGCCACGCCGTCCTACGCCGAGCTGCTCCGGCAGGCCGCCGACGCGCAGGCCCTCTCCCTCGACGTCGTCCGCATGACTGCCGACTTCGCCCGGACCGCCCACAGCACGAACCGGGCCGGCAGCGCCGTACTCGCACACCTCGCCACGGCGGCCACCCTGTCGAGCCACGCCGCACCGCACTTCGCCGAGACCGCGCAGACCGCCCTTTCCCTGTCCCGGCCCTCCAGCCCGACCGACCGGACGTACTCGGAAAACCGCATGTGCATCGACCACGCCACGGCGCGCGCCTATCTGCGGCGCGCCTCGGAATCGCTCCACGCAGCGGTCGAGGAGCTCCCAGGTCCACCTCGTCATCCACCGCTTCTTCCCCACGCCTTCCCGACAGCAGAGCCCGGCTCCTGCGCCGCCCCGGCCAAGCGGCGGGTGCCGCTAGTCCGTGCCGAGGCATCCGCGCCGGCATCACCCTCTCAAGGAGTCCCCTGAACCGCCCCGCCCACTTCAGCGACGCCGACTGGGCCGAGTTCCAGCAGTGCCAGGCCGAGCACGACGACCTCATAGCGCAGGTCGCCGAGCGCGAAGCCCAGATGGAACACGGCTTGATCGGCGCCTACGACGAGTACGAATTCGACTTCACCCCTCTTCCGGAGCCGAAGCCCGGTCCCACGCGCCGTAACCTGCCGCCGGGCCAGGCACCTTCGCGCGGGAGAAGCCGTGGCCGCTGAGGACGACAACACCCTGCCCGCTTCCCCTGCCGACGCCCGCCGTACCTCCGTCACCGCGTCCGGGCTCGCGCCGCTCCCCGACCACCGCAACGTGGACACCGCATGGTGGCAGGAGCTGTGGCAGCGTCACGCACACGTCACCACACCGTTGCGCCAGCGCGGCCTGGAGTGCGACGTCGAGTTCGGCCTCAGCACGTACATCGTGCGCGTCTCACTCCCCGACGACAGCTACCTGATCATCGGCCCGCCGCAGGAGCCCTCCGGCGACCGCCCGCCAGGGGACCCGCAGGGGTGGATCGTGACCCGCCAGCATCCCGACGACCAGACGCTGTTCGAAGTGATCTACGACTCGGCCCCCGCCGCCGACCCCGGTGTCCCTGAGCGGCCTGAAGCACGCCACGGCGGCAACGCCACGCCCATGATCCAGGCGATCGACCATCGCCTTACCCAGCTCGGGCTGCTGCCCCCTCCCGTCTCACCCACCGCAAACCTGCACACGCACCCGGCTCCGCCGGCGCTCGATGTATCCCGGGGCCAGGATGTCCCCGACACAGCAGACCGCGCCCCCGTCTACGTCTACGGCGAGGCGATGCTCGCTCTGACCGACCGGCTCAACGGGGCCGAGTCGCACGCGGACGCCGCTGCCCTGCTGCACCAGGTCCTGGCTCCTGTCAACGGCCTGCTCGAACGGCTCGGCGAGTTCTTCGAAGCAGCCGGGGAGAAAGCCAAGGAAGCCGAGGAGGACGACGGCCTCGACCTGTCCTACGACCTCGCCGACGCCGCCGCCGAGATCCGCAACCTCGCAGAGGTGCTACACGTGGCCGAGGACCGGATGCAGGCACTGACCCCGCTCCCGCCAGCACCGCGGCTCCCGTCCGCCTCGGCCCGTCCGCCGTCCCCTCCCTCGCGAGCCCTGCCGCCGGCACCGCCGCGGCACACGCGCTGACGCCGGATTGCTGCCTCCCTCCAGGACCATATGGCCTCACCCCGACGTGACCTGTCCTCCTTCGCCGCCGCCCTGGCCATGCCTCTGCCGGCCTACGGCTATGTGCGCCGAACCCCCTCGCCCTCGCGACCGCGTCGAACCCACCGGTCTCACACCCTCCGCGCTCGGTGCCGCCATTCACCACCTCGGCAGTCTCGCCGGCCTCGCCCACCAAGCGCCCCCGGAAGCGCAGAAGCAGCATCAGCAGCACGAAGCCTCACGCCCTCAACGACCGACGAATCGATCCAACGGCCCATGTCCTTCTCCTACGTTGAGCACCACACGCTCACCCCTGACGACCTGGCCTCCTTTGAAGCCCTGCTCGCGCACAACCAACTGCCGGACCACCCTCGTGGCGAATGCTGCCCCGGGCCCGAAGACCCCTGGTCTCTGAGCATCACCAGCACCTGCCACGACCACGAAGGCACCTGGCGGGAGACCCTCTGCGTCTTCAGGCGCACCGATCACGAGGACGACCTGCACGCGCAGTACGTCGAGATCCACTTCAGCCAGGACGGCCGCGCCCTGCCCGGTGTCGGGCTCGACGGTCTCTCCGCCGCCCCGCACGCACCCAGTCAGGTCGCCTATCCCGTCATACGCCCACTCCAGAGCCGTCCGCGCAGCCGGTGACCGGGGCCCGCGCACGACGACAACGCCCTTCTTCCCCCGAGCACCGAGCCGTCCCTTTTTCCGGCCGAACCGGTCATCCGTCTGCCGGGGAGGTGTCCGGTGCTGTATGTCGGCACTCCCTCGGGGCCTGACATACGGGCCGCGATGAGCGCCGGACGCATCGGCTGCATGACCACTCCCGCGCAAGGCAGCCGGATCCCCGACGGCGCCCTGTACGCGTGCGACAACTCCAAGTTCGGCAGCGACGGCAAGGGCCGCTACTGGCCCGGCGCCGAAGCCTGGTTCGCGTGGCTGAGCCGGACCGTCGAGCGGTATGGGCCGGATCGCTGTCTGTGGGCGCTCGCCCCGGACGAGCCGTTCAACGCCGCCGGCACCCTCGCCGAGTCCCTGCCGTGGCTCGCCCGCATCCGCGAAATGGCCATCCCGGCGGCCTACGCGGCCCAGGACGGCTGCGAAGCACCAGGGCTGCTGCCGTGGGGCAGCTTCGACGTCCTGTTCCTGGCCGGATCGACCGCGTGGAAGCTCGGCCCCATCGCCGAGCGGCTGGCCCGTGAGGCGAAGGCCCGTGGCAAAGGCGTGCACATGGGGCGCGTCAACTCCCGGATACGCCTGGGGATTGCCGAGTGGTTCGGCTGCGACAGCGCCGACGGAACCTACCTCGCGTACGGGCCCGACAAGAACCTGCCCAGGCTCCTGAGCTGGCTCGACGACCTCGACGGCAGCCCCTCCCTCCTCGGCGGCACACCCCGCCCGAGCGGGACGCCGAGACCGTCATCCCCTCCCCTGCCAGGCGGAGTTGCCCGGCCTGGTCAGCCGCCGCACCCTACCCACCGCCGGTCCTGACCTCGGCCTCGGCCCGAAGCCGTGACAGCGCCCCCATCAGATACTCCGGAGTACCTCCTGCGCCATCCCGATTTCGAGTTGTACGACAACGTCGGCCGCACCGCCGACCAGATCCACGCCTACCACACCGGGTCCGCCACGAGAGCGGACCTGCACCGATGGGCCGACCGCGATGCCGAAGCCTTCCGCACCCGGCACCCCCTGCCGCCGGAGCCCTTCCCCGCCCCGGACCTGAGCCCCTACCGCTCGGCTCTGGATGCGGCCGAGACACCGGCCGAGGTCAGCACCGTGCTCAACGCCCTGCTGGACGCCGTCGCACCGTTCCTCAACGAGGTCATCGATCACCTGGCGGCCACCGCGAAGTGGAAGGGCCAAAATCGCGGAGCCGAACCCGGATCACCGCCCTGGCTGCTACACGGTGCCGCCAGCAGCGTCGCGTCCGCGCTCGCCATGGCCAACGAAGCGGATCTCAAGATCCTCCGCGCCCACTACGACCCGCCCCCGGACCTCGCCGCCCCGCCGAAGAACACCCGCACCACACCCGGCACACCCCCAGCCCCGCCCGGCCCTCAGCCCGGGCCCGGAAAACCACGGCGCTGACCGCCCATGGACCCACCACCCGCCGCAGCACCTCAGGAACCGATGCCCGCACCCCGCCCGACCTCGTTGTCCCTCTTCGCCGCTGCCCTCGCCGAGCGTCTGCCCGGCACGTGGACGAGCGAGTATCACCGATACCGCACCTTTGAGGACCAGTTCCCCACCATCAAACGCCTCTGGGACGCCGGCCACGTCGACTACATCGTCAGCCAGTACGCCCTGGGCCATGACGCCGTCCTGACCGGCCCCGGCGACGAGCAGCTCTACGTCACCGACCGGCCCCTGTACCGCCACCAGTTCGTAGTGGCCCCGCTGGAACCCGAAGACGTCAAACCCCACCAGATCGCCCCGGTGCGCGAGCCGGACGGCATCGCCGTCCCCAACGACCCTGCCCGTGCCGCCGCCGCCATCACCCGGCGCCTGATGCCCCGCTACCGCACCGCCCTGGACGCAGTCCGCAACAACGCCCTACGCCAGCCCGAGCCACCTCACCGCCAGCCCGCGCCCGAGGTCGCGCAGACCCTCACGCTGATCTGGTACCCCGACGGCGTGGTGGGCGCACCGAATAAGACGGTGCCCAAAGAGGCCCGCGGGGTCCTGTTCGGCTGCCGCTTCCAGTACAGCCCGCACGAGGCCGCCTTCGTACTGCCGGCCTCCTACAGCGCCAAGGAACAGGCCCTGCTGGTCCAACTCGCCGCCCACCGGCTGACGGCCCAGGGCATCGGGGTCAACTTCCGCCGCGCAGCACCCCTCTCGCCACCCGCCACGACATCAGCAGCCCCGAGCACGGCGCCGGTGGCCGCTGCCCCGAAGCCCGCCGCCCGTCGTTAAGAGCCCTACCCGGTATCAAGGAGTTACCGCTGTCCGATCACGACCAGCGGATGCTGCTGCACGACATGGCCGACCGGCTCAACACCGTCTGCGACCACCTTCCGCTCCCCGACCAGATCCGACCGGATCCGGCACTGAGCGAAATCCTGGACGACGAAGTCCGCCACCTGGCCCGCCTGCTGCAATTCCTGGCCGGCGAGAGCGCCTTCCGCCACCGGGCCGCCACCCGCTCCCCGGCCCGGCCCACGGCCACGGTGCGCCGCACGACCCTTGCGCTCGCAAGCGCCGCCGCACCCACAGGGCTCGCCCTCGCCGACCTCGGTGCCGCCGTCCACCACCTCGGCCAGCTCACCGACCTCGCCCGCCAGGCCCCCGGCCCGGCCCGCGACCGGGCGATCAGCACCGAGCACCAGCGGCTCACAGACCGGCTCAGTGACAGCCGCATCCACCTCGCCCGCGCCGCGAAGCAGCTGCGCGCCAGCGCCGACAACCGCACACCCCCATCCGCGAGCAGCGTCCCCTCCCCATCGGCCACCACAGCCCCGTCCCGTTCCCGCTGACCCCCGCTTCCGGAGCACCCTCACCCCCTCCCCACCCTCGGCCCCACACATCGGGGAACCGCCCTTGCACATAACCGAGTTCAGCCACGCGCTCGCCGACCGCCTGCCTGGCTGGCAGCCCTCCGCGACCCCGGTCCCCATCGCCCAGGATCCGGCCAGCAACCGGATCTGGGACAGCGGCCCGCTGCCGTATGCCGCATTCCACACGGACGACGTCTCGCGCAGCGTGCTCACCCACCACTGGGGCCTGCAGCTGTACGTCATGCCCCGCCCCCACCGCCTGGGCCAGTACCTGGTCCTGCCGATGCTGCCCGCCAACACCAGCCACCAGCACGTGACGGGCCTTCGCGCCCCGCGCGGCATCGCCGTGCCCGCCGACCCCGTCCGGGCCGCCGCCCTGCTGCACCGCCGGCTGCTGACCGACTACCGCTTCGCCGCCCCCACCCCGATCCGGCGCAGCAGCCCGGGCCACCTCCAGGTCCACATCACCCTCGACGACCGCCGACGTCCACGGATCCGAACCGGCTACCTCGGCGTCATCAGCGACCTGCTCGCACACGGCGGCTTCCTCCTCGACCCCGCCACCGGCGAATGCCACCTCCCGGACACCCTCACCGAACAGCAGGCCAGGCGCCAGCTGACCATCAGCGTGCACCGCCTGCGGCTCCGGGGCTTCCACATCACCATCCCCTCCGGCAACGGCCCGCGCACCTACCCTCCCTTCGCCTCCGGCTCGCCGCGCCGGGGGCAGCGCCGATGACCCCGGCCAACGACGCATTCGCCCGCGCCCTGCCACCCACCTGGCAGCGCCGCAGCCGCGAGACCACCGCACCCGCTCCCAGCCTGCGCACCGATCCCGCCCTGCGCACCTGACCCCATCGCCCCCAGGAGACTGATCTGTACACCCGCGCGGTCATCGCCCGCCCCACCGCCGACGGGTATGCCGGCACGTACGTCCACTTCGACGGCTATCCCGACAGCAAACTCCCGCTGCTTCTGGCCACCTACCAGCACCGGTTCGCCCGTGGCCTGGAAGCGATGGCCCGGCACCTGATAGACGAGGTGCACCACGGCTGGGACGAACTGGGCACGGACCTCCTTGACGGCGCCCCCACGGGCCTGCGCCGCTCCCTCACCGGGGGCCACGAGTACCCCAGCCGCCAGCTCACCGGCATGTACAACACCGACGGCACCCCGACCCAGCGTGAACTGATCACGCAGGACGGCACCGACAACCTGGACTGGGCCTACGTCCTGCACCCGCACGGCATCGAAGTGATCGCCCTGCAGGCGTACGACCGCGGCCCCATCGTCGCGTGGGACACCGACCCCCGCAGCGTCATCCGTGCCGATCCGGGGGCCTGGCATCCGCAATCCCGGGCCCCGATCGTCCCACCGCGCTTCATGCCCCGCCTGTCCACCAGCGTGCCCGTCACGGCGCCGGCGCACCGCAAAGCCGCCCGCCGATAGCCCGGCAACTGCGCACCGCTACCTGATGCCTGCCCGGAGAACCCTCTGTCCCCGTACCCCCGCCCGAAGATCACCGTGGCCATCGCCACCCAACTCCGCCCGGACCGGCTGGCGTTCCTGGTGTCCATGCATGCCAGCCTCACCCGGCAAAGCGTGCCCTGGGAAGCGGTGATCGCACTCGACGGCGCCGATCCCGGCCGGCTGCCAGCCGCCCTCGCCGACGATGCCCGCGTACGCGTCCTGCCGCTGCCCCGCCCGGTGGGAGCAGCCTGCGCCCGCAACCTCGCGCTGAACGAAGTACGCACCACCTACGTGAACTGGGCGGACGACGACGATCTGTTCACCGACCAGGCGATGGCCGTACGGCTCCATACGCTGGAGACGACCGGGGTGGGCTGGTGCGCCGGATGGAGCGAGGACCTTCACCCGGACGGCACGACGTCGTTGTGGCGGTGTCCGACGCCGCCCGGCCGGCACGCGGCCGGCGACGTGTGGACATACTGGAAGAAGCCCGAGGACACCCTTCCGATCGGGCCGACCACGATCCTGGCACGCACCGATCTCGTCCGGGCCGCCCCGATGGGCGGGCTCGTCCAGGGCGAGGACTACATGGCCGCCGTCGGCGTGACCACTCTCGCGCCCGGCATCCTGCTGCCCGTCCCGGTCTACCACTACCGCAAACACCCCGGCCAGATGACCCGCCAGGACACCTATGACGTCCTGGAGGCCCGCGCCCGGCAGCATGCCTGGGCCTACGGACGCAGCCTGCGCGCCCTGCTCACCCTCCGGGATCCGCGCCCTGCCGCCGGAGGGGCCTGATGCCCGCGGAAGTCACCGAGTCCGCCCTCGGTCATCTGGCCGGGCGTCTGGAGGAGCCAGCCGACGGCTTCCCCACCTGCGGCGAGGCCCACTTCACCGCGCGCAGGAACGCTTCACCGCGCCGACCACGGTGCCCCGGCGCTCCCGCCGTCCCTGACCACGCTGACCCGGTGCGACACCCATGCGCCGGTAACCCGAGAGGAAAGGCCCTCCTGCCCAACGACTTCTACTTCGGCACCCATCCCGACCACGGCTTCGTGGCCGCCGCCCACCCGAGCGTCCCCGCGCACCTGGCCCACTGGTATTTGGAGTGCGAGCAGTTCGAGCCGGTCCCCCACGCCCCGGGCCTGTACCGGCTGACCAACCCCGAACAGGACGGCCTGCGCCGCGCCCGGCAGGCCGTGCACGACCTGCGTGTCGTACTGCACCATCACGGCTACACGGTGGGAGCCGACTACGCTCTCGACCCCGCCCTGACCTCCCCCCCTGCGCCACCGGAGGTCCGCAACAGGATCGTGGAGCGACGCCACCGCATCGCGCAGGCCGCCGCCACTCGCTCCCCGCAGCGCGCCATTGCCCCGGCAGCCGCACCCGGCCCGTCCCTGCCCTCCGCCGTGCCCGCCGCCGGACGCCCCCAGTCCGCCGGAAGCGGGCGGACCCGGTGAACAGCGACGACACGACCATCCGCATCACCCGCGGCCCCGGCGACGAGGTCGATGTCGACGGTCCCGTCGACCGCGAGGGTCGTGGGGGCGCAGATGCTCACCGCCGCCCGCTACGCCGTTGACCTCGACCTGCGCCACGCGCCAGCGGGCCGGGCACGCCCGCCGGCCATGACCGCGCAGGCACCATCCGCTCGCCCCTCCCTGACCTGCCTCACACCAGACGGAGCATCCTCATCCCCGACTCACCCACCCAGGCCACCTCGGACCTCGCCTCCCGGGCACGCGGCTTCCGGCTGCGGATGAGCGTGATCGACCTCGAGATCCAGAGGGCGCTGGACGCCGCCCGTGATCGCTACGGCCGCACCGTCCACCATCACGCCGAGGCTGCCGCACGCGCCCGCCGCGACCAGGCTGCCCTCGCCACGTACGCCACCCATCTCGTCCCGCACGCCAGCGAGTTGCTGAATGCCGCCCGCAGCGCCCTCGACGCACTGCCTCCGGCCCGGCACACGCACGCCTGGCGCGAGCTGCTCGACGCGCTCGCCGCCTCTCACATCGAGATCGTCCGCGCCCTGGACCGGCCCGCCGTACCCGGGACGCCGGCCGAGCGCGAGCAGCACGCCGCCCTGTGGCCGCACCTCGCCTTCTGGGCCGAGAACGGATCTCTCGCCTCCGATCTCACCGAGATGCACCACCAGCCTCCCGCCACCGTGCTGACCGCCGAGGAGCGGCAGATGTGGACCGAGAGGGCCCAAGCCGCCCGGCGGCGCGGCGAGTTGGATCTGATCGAGTCTTGGTACGCGGCAGACGGCCGCCTCGTCACCCTGGCCTACCTGATCGAGGACGACACCGACACCGTGATCGCTCTCGCCGGCGACCCGGGGGCGCCGGGCTGGGAAGTGATCGGGCACTACGACAACGAATACGCGGCCGGACGGGCGCTGCCCGGAGCCGTGCCGCCGGGAGTCCTGCGTGCGGACGGCTCGTCCCGGTTCAACCGCCCCGAACCCGCGCCCGAACAGCCACTGCAGGAACTCCTGCGGGACGTCATCGAGGCGCGCGGCGCAGGCGACGTCTCCGAGACCCTGTACGCCGCTACACAGACCGGCTACGACGCGGGCCCGATGGTGAGGCTGGAGCAACTCCTCACTACGGCCGCCGAGTTCTCCCACGCCCTGGACACCGTGCGGGGCCGGCAGATCGGCGCCCGTCTCGAAGCGCTCGGCCGGCACCTGGCCTTCCTCGTCCGCGAAGTGCACGAGGCGGCCGACGACCTTGGTGCCACCGTCGCCGTCCTGCCCCCGCACCGCACCCCCACACCGCCCCGGGTCCGGCCGCGCCCCGCCCTGACCACCGCTCCCCCGGTCACACCGCCGCGCGCCCCGGCCCCCGCGCACCGCCCCTAACACCCGCACGCGGCTCCCACCGACCCGTCAGCACACTCCACACCTCACGCGCACCACAAGGAGAATCGTCACCGAATGGCCGTTGTTGGTACACCCGGCTATCAGAACGTGCGGAAAGGCGAGTCAGGTAGCTGCGGGGCGGTGAGGCCCGCCCTGGAGCATGTCGGCAGTCATTGCCCATCGTTCGTGGTCCAGCCGCGCACCGTTGATGTGCTGGAAGCTCCGGGCCCGCCTCGCCTTCGCCCAACACCCCACCACTTTCCCGCCACCACCGACAGGAGATCCGCCTTGCCCAAAGCACCGACAGAACCGTTCATGACGATCCGGCACGCCATCACCGGCGAGATCACCACCACCGGCTACAACGCCGCCGCCCGGCGGATCCTGCTCCAGGCCGGCTTCGAAGAGACGCCAGGCTGCGCCTGCCGAGCGACGGAACCCGGTACGGAGCGGACGCACGTGCCTGCTCGGCAGCCAGCGAGCTGCTCGTCGCCGACCATCCCCTGCACCTGGACCGAGCCCTCGGTCGGCCGGTGAGCGCCGACGGTACGCCCCGGTTGGCCCGGTCGCCGATGTCGGCACACTCCGTGATCCGCTCCGAGAGCGGCCAGCCTCTCCAGCGCATCGCCAACCCAACCCAACCCGCACCCGCACCTGTTGAAGGGGCCGCCTCGTTTTGACCACACCCGGAACGCCTACCAGTCCAGCGCGCACCAAGGGCGGCGAACTACGGGCCAAGGTGGCCCGACTGCTGGCCGACCGGCCGGCGGACACGCTCACCATCGGGGACATGGCCAGGCAGCTGGGCCACTCCCACGGCGCCGTCCGCAACGCCGCCCTCACCCTGGTGCGACGCGGTGAGGCCGACCAAGGCGGAATGGGACAACCGGAGTTCCGCGCGAACGCGAAAACCGCCGCAGCCGCGCAGACCGCTGTGATCAGCCCACCGGGCACCCACTCTCCCCGCGCCCAGGCGGCCAAGGCCCGCACGACCATTCCCGCCGCAGCCACGCCCAGGCAGACCGGCCCGATCCGCCGCGCGGGGGGCCAGCTCTACCACCCCCGGGAGCTGGCCGATCTGCCCGACGTCGAGGCGTTGAACCGCTTGCGCGACGCCGACGTGCCGGTGCTGCTCTACGGCCCTCCGGGCACCGGCAAGACGAGTCTGGTCGAGGCGGCGTTCCCGGACCTGCTCACCGTCGCCGGTGACGGCGACACCACGGTCGGCGACTTGATCGGCGAGTACACACAGGACGACGCGGGAGCCTACGTCTTCCAGTACGGTCCGCTGGTCACCGCGATGACCGAGGGCCGCGCCCTGCTGATCGACGATGCCACCTTGATCTCACCGAAGGTCCTGGCGGCGCTGTATCCCGCGATGGACGGGCGCAGGCAGATCCAGGTCAAGGCCCACAAGGGCGAGACCATCAAGGCCGAGCCGGGCTTCTACGTGGTGGCGGGCCACAATCCGGGCGTCCACGGGGCGGTGTTGACGGAGGCGCTCGCGAGCCGGTTGAGCGTGCAGATCCAGATCGGCACGGACTATGACCTCGCCCTGGCCTTGAGGATCGATGCCCGGGTGGTCCGGGTCGCCCGACACCTCGCCCACCAGGTCGAACTCGGCGAGCTGGGCTGGGCCCCCCAACTGCGAGAGCTGCTCAGCTACCAGAAGACCGAGGCCGTCCTCGGCACCAAAGCCGCGCTCGCGAACCTGGTCGGCATCGCTCCTCTGGAGGATCGCGACACCGTCGCCGCCGCCGTCATCAAGGCAGTCGGCGTCAAGAAGATCGCGCCCCTCACCCTCGGCAAGCAGCTCTCCGCCTCGGCCGTCCGGCAGCCCCCGGGCAGCACCGGCTCCGCGCACCGGGGCCGCTCGCGATGAGCGCCCACCACCACGTCCAGTCCCCCGCCACCACGCCGGACGACGACGCCGACCTCGCGCGCTGGGACGACGACGGCGCCCCGCCCGCGCAACCCCGTTCCTCCCCGGCCGCGTGGCTGCGCGTGGGAGCCGAACTCGGCGACCGGCTGGTCGCCCTCTCCGGCCGCCAGGACCTCCTCGTCACCTGCCGCCCCGGCACGCGCAGCGGCGCACCGGCCGCGTTCTTCCCCACTCTGGGCGAGGTCGAGTTCGACGCCGGCCTGTTCGCCCTGCTCCAGCCCCAGGAGATCCATCCGCGGATCGTGGGCGACGAGGAGCGGTATCCCGCCGCCTGGGGAGTGTTCGTCCACGAGGCCGCGCACGCGGCCCACTCCGTCTGGACGGCGCCTGCCGGAGCGAACCCCCGTGTCGTCGAGGCCGCGCTCCTGCTGGAGGAGAGCCGCGTCGAAGGCGCACACCTGATCACGCGGCCCACGGACCGCACGTACCTGCGCACCAGTGCCCGAACCCTGGTCATGCCCGACATCGCCCACCCCACCCTCCAGGGCATCGAGCACGCCGCCGCCGTGGCGGCCCTGGTCCTCGGCCGCCGTGACGTCGGCATCCTGGAGGCCGGCGAGACCCGGGCCGTCGCCGATCTGTGCGAAAAGGTGCTGGGCGCAAACCTGCTGGCCACACTCACCCGCATCTGGACCGCAGCCCACCAGTGCGCCGACCACGACGCCACGACCATGCTCGCGCACGCTCAAGAATGGTGCGACGCTCTGGACACCGCGGCCCCCGCCCTGCCCGTGCCGGACAACCTCACCGATCTGCTGTCCAGCGCCGTGGGGGTCGTCATGGACAGCACGGCCGCCACCGACGCCGCCGACCTCGCGGCACAGGCCGCAGCGACCAACGCCATGGCCGCGCAGTCCAAGGCGCAGGTCCAGGACCGCGCCCAGCGGGCCGGCCAGCGACGCAAAGCCGCCGCCACCGCCAAGTCGGTCTTCAACGCCCGTGGCAACACCGTCACCCCCGACGGCACACCGGCGCCCTACGGCAACCCGGTCACCGGCACCCGCAGGCCCACCGCCGCCGAGCAGAGTGCCGCCGCGCGCCTGAGCCGCGCCCTGCGAGCCGCCGCCTACCGCGAGCGGACCGAGGAGCGGACCACCAGCCCCACCCCGCCCGGCCGCCTCAACATGCGCGCGGCCCTCGCCCGCGACGCCCAGCGCGCGGCCGGGTCGGTCCCCACCGCACAACCGTTCACCCACACCCGCCGCCGGAACTCCCCCACCCCACCGCTGCGTGTGGGTATCGCCGTCGACGTCTCCGGCTCCATGCGTGCCGCCTGCGCGCCCGTCGCGTCCGCTGCCTGGATCGTGGCACGCGCAGCAGCCCTGACCGACCCCGACTCCCTTACCGCCACCATCGCCTACGACAGGCACCTGACCGCACTGATCCGGCCCACCCACCGAGCACCAGAGCGCGTGACGACGTTCGATGCCAACGGCGGCCACCACAACCTCGGCGACGCCATCGACGCACTCGACCACGGCCTCGAACTCAGCCGCCCCGGCGCCGGCCGCCTCCTCGTGATCGTCACCGACGCCCGGTACGGCAGCGACGAAACCGCTCAAGCCGTCACCCGCGTCAAGCAGCTCACGACCGCCGGCTGCGCCGTACTCCAGCTCACCCTCACCGCCAAGTCCCAGCACCTGCCGGGGACCACCTTGCTGCACCTGCCCCAGCCCTCCAGCGCTCCCGTCGCCATCGCCAAGGCGGCCACAGACGCCATCCGCAGGACACGCTGAGACGACGCAGAAGGCGGAAGCGTCCCCGAGACCACCGCCAAGCACTCCAGACCACCTCCGTCCGTCGCATGAATCGTGCATCTGATGCATGACCCTCCGCGACGACGCAGGCCACCACCATCTGTCTGCTCGACCGCACAGACCCGCCCATAACCCCTGAACTGCCCGCCACCGCAAGGAGATCACCCCGAATATGGCTGTCCGTACGACCTGGAAAATTGTCCACAGCTGTGGACACGAAGTGGCACACAACCTGTCCGACCGACCTGCCGACCGGCGCGCCGGATTCGCTCGCTGGCTCGAAGGCCGCGACTGCACCGACTGCTGGAAGGCCGCCCGCGACGCCGACACGGAATCCAAGGAAGCCTGGATCGCCGCCCAACGCGCCAAGGAGCAGCAGGCCGCCCGCGAGTGGGCCGAGCAGTTCGACATGCCGCCGCTCGAAGGGCCCGAGAAGGCCCTCGACTGGGGCGAGCGCTCCCGCCACCAGCTCGTCACCGCCGCGTACCGCGCGCTCGTGAGTGAAGGCACCTGGGGCGAGGTCGACTGGGCCGTCCTGGAAGACAAGATCCGCACCGTCGCCCGCGCCGGATGGTGGATCGACCAGAGGGACGCTGAGGGCTCTGACCTGCCCGAACTCCTGGACGCCGCCGCCTCGGACGACATCGGGACGGAGAACCCGTTCCGGTAGGACGCGGGGCCTTATACCCGACGATCCCCGGTTACCGAAACCGGGGATCGTCCGGATCCTTGTTCCTCCCACCGCCTCCCCGTGCACTTCGTGGAAGGAACCCTGCTGTGCCCGCATCCCGCCCTCCGTATGCCCCCGGTGACATCGTCACCCCCGACCGGGACATCACCCACGCCCACTTCCGGCCCGGTGACCAGGTCGTCATCCTCAAGGGCACCTCCGGCCGGCAACTGTGGGGCGACGCCTACAAGGTCGTCACCCCTTCGTGGCACACCCCGACCGACGAGGACGGCTGGCGCCTGTACGACCCGGCCGGCGGCGCGCGCACGTTCATCACCGCGCACCCGCGCTACCTGGTCCACCGCTCCACCCGCTGCCCGGACTGCCTCATCTACCAGCAGGCACTGCGCACGTACCTGGTCCCGCGCCTGGCCGGCACCGACGAGGACGTCGACTGCGGCTGGTACTCGGTCACCCACCTCAACCAGGTGGTGCACGTCGCCGACGCCCGGGCCGGCCAGTGACCCATGCACTCGCATCGGAGCGCGCCGCAGCCCTGGCCCGAACGGCTTCCGCTGCCGTCGAGGAGATCGCCGGCAGCCAGTGGCCGGTGGTGCTGGCCGAGAGCCTGCGCGAGGTGGAGGCGACGTGGCAGGAGTCGGCCGAGGTGTGCGCGGACATCGCCTGGCGCGCCCGCGCCGCCGGGAACAGCGCGCTGGTGCTGCTCTCCCCCGAGCACGTCACCGACTCCACCCCCGACCCCGTGATCTGGCGGACGTACCGGCACCTCTACCTCAGCACGCTGCGCTACGACGTGCGCTGCCGCGTCATCGAATCGCTCATGAACAAGGTGCCGGTGAGCGTGCTGAACGAGGACCCGTACAGCGAAGCCCTGTACGCCTTCTCGCGGTTGGGACAGTCACGCTCGGACGGCCTCGCCGTCATGCACCGCGTCCTCGTCGCCGCACCCGGCCACACCAAGACGCTGCACGTCCTGCTGCACGGGGTGTGGCTGGGCACCTTCCTTCCCGGCCGAGCGCCCATGCTGCTGGCCCTGGTGGGACTGCTCCCCGAGGGCGGGCTGGACGATCCGATCGCGCTGTTCCGCATGGCCTCGGCGCGGCGGAGTCTGGGCCAGTATCCCGAGGCCCTCACCGCCATCGACCACGCCCTGGAGCTGCTGCCGCCCAGCGAACTCGCTGTCCACGCCGACCTGGTACGCGAACGCCTCCTGATCACCGCGGCACACGACCTGGCCCTCCTCATCCCCCACCGCCCGGAACCCACCCCATGATCATCCGTATTGCACCGCGCGAAGACAGCGCCGGCGAGCCGCTCGCCGAAGCCCTCGGTCGCCCGGTCAGCGACCACGAGGGCCTGACCGACGACACGGTCGTCGCCCACTGGGAACACCTGGACCGGTACACGCCCCTCGACGAAGGGCAGACCTGGACGTCCGCCGCGTTCGCCGAGCACTTGGACGCCCCCCACTGGCACCATCCTGTCCCGGTCAGTCCGCACGGCGACCGCCGCGCCATCTGGCACGCGGCCGTGCGGCTGCACCCGGAGGACCGTGACCTCACCGGCGCCGAGTGGTCCGAGATCGCCCACCGCCTCGCCCGCGCCACCGGCATCCAACGCCCCGGCGACGACCACGGCTGCCGCTGGATCGCCGTGCAGGCGCAGCCCGGCCGCCTCGATCTGCTCGCCAACCTCATCCGCCCCGACGGCACATGGACCGCACAGCCGCACCGGCTGCCCTCGCTCCTGGCCACCGAGGGCCGGCGCATCGAGGCAGAGCTGGGCCTCATCTCCCCCCGAACCGGCCCCGATCCGCAGCAAGCCGTCCAGCAAGCCCGGTATGCAGGCCGCACCCGACAGACCGGCACCGCGGATGCCACGTCTCAACTCGCCGCTCTGCTGCGGCAGCTTGCCGACGAGCGCGCCGGGCCGCTGTCCACCGTGCGCGGCCTCATCGAGCACGCTGCCCACCGGCTTGAGGGCCTGCCGGATGCCTACGGCCCCGGCAGCGCACACCAGCTGGAGCTGATCGCACGCCGCCTGTACGGCATCCAGCAGAGTCTCGACTCCATGGCCGACGCCCTGCCGGCCGCCGCGCGGCCGAGCGCTGCATGGCCATCTCTCCCTGCGCCCACGCCGGGCATCACACCCAGCCCGGCCGGCGCCCGGCTTGCCCGCTGACCCGTCTGAAAGAACAGCTTCTTGGCCTTTGCGTCATCGTTTCCTGACCCTGGGACGCGATGTGCACTCCGGGGAAGTCCTCGCCCGCGGCGGGGATCCCGAAGCCCACAGCATCCTGCAGCGCACCAGCTTCGTCCCAGTCGTCCGCCTCCACCAGACCTATCACCGGCTGCCCGTCGGCCTCGACGAAGCCGAGGAGGAACGTCTCGCCACACGCGCCGTCGCCCGGCTGCGCGCCGTCAAGTACGACGTCGAAGCCGACGACGCCTTCGAGACCGAGAGGCGTGAGCCGCACTACCTGCCGCTTGGCTCCCAGGTCGCGCACCTCGCCGAGCGGATCCGCGAGGCCACCACCAGCGACGAGGTCGCCGACGCCCTGACCGAACTGACGGCCTCCCACGACGGCGTGCTCATCGCCCTCGGCGAGGTCTTCGCGGCCACCGCCGCCTTCTATCAGGACCTCGGCCAGCCGCCTGATCCGTACACCGCGAAGCGGTTGCAGTACCTGGCCGAGCACCGGCTCGCCGTCCTGTGGTCCGACCTCGCGCACATGCGCAACGACCTCGCCGACCGGCACCAGGACCATCCCCGGCGCCGCGCGTGCACGGCCGACGTCGGACCGGACGCACGCGAAGCCTCCGCAGGCTGCGCCTGCCCACCGCCTCCACCACGCCTGGCCACCACCCCCGTCGCCGTGCCCGCCGCCCCCGCACCGGCCCGCCCGCGGCGCTGACCCGCACCCTTCCCTTTCCGAGGAGCCCATGCACGACCCCACCCCCGACACCAGCCTCGGCTCGTTCGCCGCCGTCCTCGCCGGCGAACTGCCCGGTGCCTGGACCAGCACGTACCACCCCGACCGCGGTGCCAACAACGACCACAGCGCCCTCACCGATGCCGTATGGGACATGAACGAAGTCGCCGACGCCCTGGCCAAGCACACCGTGGACCACTGCGCCGTGCTGCAGCGGCACGACGGAACCCGTCTGTTCGTCGCCGACCGCCCGGGCCACGGCGAGGGATACCTGATCGCCCCGATGGCCCCGTCCGATGCCCCAGCTGAGGCGTTCCGTGGCGTGCGCGAGCCCGACGGAATCGCAGTCGACGCCGACCCGTTCAGCGCGGCCGAGGACATCACGTTCGGCCTCTTGCCCCGCTACGACGTCGCCGTCCATCAGGTCCGCAGCAACGCCGCCCGGCTCGCGGCACCGCAGCCTGCCGAGCCGGAACACGTCGTGATGACCTGGGCCGGCGAAGCCATCGTCGTCGACAAGCCGGTCCGTGCGGATGTCACCAAGGCCCTGACCGAGAACGGCTTCGTCTTCGCGCCCGACCGCAACGTCTTCGTGCTGTCCGGCGACGACACCGCGCACCAGGCCGCCTCCGTACGAGCCGCCGGAGAGCGTCTGTCCGAGCTGGGCATCGACACCGTACTGCGTCATCCGCCGACACGGCCCGCCCTGGACACCACCTCCGTCGCGCCGCCGAGCCCGTCCGTCGTCTCCACGCACCGGGGCCGATGACGCCCCGCGACGAAGACGAGCCGGTCTTCTTCGATCTCAACTACGTCACCATCACCCGTGACCCGCGCAGCCAGCTGGTCCTCGCCATCGGCGGAGACGGACGCGCGGCGGGCATCCTCCAGACCGCCGGCGGCTTCCACTCCGCCCCCGGTGCCTCTCGCGACTACCACCGTCTGCCGCACCACCTGCCCGTCGAGGAGCAACGGCACGGCGCTACCGCCGCCGCCCACGCCCTGCTCCTCGCCGGGTACAGCGTCCACCTCGACCCCGCTCTGAACACCCTGGCCACCCCCAACGGCGACCGGCAGGCGGCTTGCCGCTACCTCGCCGGGCTCGAATCGCGCGCCCGCGCCACCGAGACCGACCGCGACGTTGCCGTCCTCCTGGCGGAGATCGCCGCACCCGAGGAAGGGATGCTCCCGCAGCTGGTGCGGGCCCTGATCGCCACATGGGCGACGTGGGGTGAGCGGCTCCGCGACGCCGGGCTCGACGACGAACCGGCAGAACAGCTGATGGAGGCCACCAGCAGCCTGTCCAACCAGGCGCACCGCATCACGGTGATCCGCGAACAGGCCGCCCGGCGCACCCCGCCGACCGCCGCCGCCCCAGGCCCGGCCAGCGCACCGCGCGCCACCTCGTCCGCGCCGTCCGTACGACGGCGATAACCCGGCCCTCACAGGAGTAACCGCACGTGGGAAACCGTGCCGACGACGAAGGCACCGACGTCACGATCTACCTCAAGCCCCTCACCGACACCGTTCACGCCGACACTGCGACCGGGGCACCCGAGCAACTGCTCGCCCTCCTCGACAGCCTCGGCTTCGAGCGCCAGACAATGACCACCCCCGGGCCCGTCTACGTCTGGCACGAGGCACCCGCCCACCTCGACGCGGACGCGAAGAAGCAGCTCGCCACGCATGCGGTGCCCTGGCTGCACAAGGCCGGATACGTGGTCCACATCTCCGATGACGTCTGGGACACGGCCGCCTACACCGACGCCGCAGCAGCCCTGCGCAACCAGGGCGCCCCGGCCCCGCCGCTCGCCGCAGCCGCAGCCGCACCCCCAGCACCCTCCACGGACCCTCCGGCAAGGGCCCGCCGCCGGTGAGCCTCGCCGACGAATACGACGTCGACGTCGCCTTCTACCATCGCGACGCGACGATCTACGTCGACACCCGCTCCGGCGCCTCCGAGCACCTCTTGGGCCTGCTCGACGACCTCGGTCTCAACCGGCACAGGGCCCTGGCCGACGTCTGGCATCAAGTCCCCGACGAGATGGACGAGATCGCCATGAAGTCCATGGCCGACCGGGCCGCACCGCTGCTTGCCCGTGCCGGATACCAGGTCGACATCGACGCGGGCCTCTTCGGCGGCACCGCCTACCGCACCGCACTCGCCGAACAGGCAGCACACCGGCAGCCATCGCCACCCGCACCGCGCGCTGCACCGCCACGCCGCACCCGCTGACCGCCCGACCGTCGCCGACCCGCCGAGGCCGGCCCTCACCCGCCCCAGGAGCCCGCCGTCACCAACCAACCCGACCGCACGCCCCCGCCGATCACCGCCAGCCGCAAACCCCGCCTGGTCACCGCCCTGTTCCGCCGCTACCTGCGCGCCGTCACCGTCGGCAGCCGGGAGCGCGCCATCCCGCTGGCGGGCGGACGCCCCGAGGCAGCCCTCGACGAAGCCCGCCGCCGCGACGCGTTCCTCCTCGTCGACAGCTACCGCATCCGCCACCACAACTAGCAACCAACCCGGCCCGTTCAGGAGGCCCATGACCAACCCGACCCCCACCTCGGTGCAACTGGCCAACCACATCGCCCACCAGCTCGGCCAGCTCCGCCGCCTCCTCGCCCTGGCGCCACCGCACGAGGCAGCCCAGATCCTCGGCAACGTGCTGGACTACGACACCGGCATCCTCGGCGAGGTCACCGGGCTCGTCGAAACGGGCTCGCGTTTCGCGAAGACCCACTCCGAGCACGGCATCCTGCCGCCCGAGGTGTGGCTGGCCCTCGGCCGCGCCGCCAACGAACTGGGCAGCGTGGGCGTCGACCTCCACGAGCACACCGGAGCGATCAAGCAGATCGCCATGCCCACCGCGCCGTCCACCGGTCCGGCCGGGCGGCCCTCGACCTCGGCGATGGTCGTCAGGCGGCACCGGTGAAACAGAACAAGCGGTGGTCCGGCTGGGGCGCCGCCGGCGGTCAGCAGGCCCAGCAGCACTACCTCGTCGAGCCCCGCCATCTCGCCGGCGCCGGCGACCTGCGTCACGTCACCGAGTACCTGCGTGCCTCGGGCTGGAAGGACAAGTCCAAGACCGGCGGTCCCGTCGTGTTCGACAGCCCCGACAAGTCCGTACGCATCGGCTACGACCCGTACACCCAGCCCGGCGGCTGGACCATCAGCGGGAAGCAGACCAAGTCACAGGAGGCGTGGCACGCCACGCTCGGCCGCCAGGTCCCCGTCGAGATCGTGGCCGGAGTCACCGACGCGCTGACCCGGCCACGCTCCGCGCACGCTCCCAACGTGTGGGCGCCGCTTGAGGCACAGGGCTGGGAGACCGAACACGGACAGCACTTCACCGCCCGCAGCCCGGACGGCGACGCCGTCGTCCGCTTCCACCAGTCCGCACCCGGACAGGCCCACTGGTGGGCTGGCGCCCGCAATGAACACGGCCAGGTATGGGAGGCGATGTTCACGCCGACCACGCCGATGCACCTGGTGCAGGCGTTCAGCACCGCGCTCGCCGACCCGCAGCCAGTGATGCGGCCGCTCGGCCACGTCCCGCCCTCCCAGAGAATCCGCACCACCTCGGTGTCAATACTGCCCTCGCAGCTCAGCGCGTGGCAGCAGGCCCGCATCACCGCGGCCCGCGCCGCCACCTGGGCCAGCAACACCTTCGCCACCAACAAGGCACGCCCTCAAGGTCCCCGGGCTCGGCCGTACGCCGGGGCGGGACGGACGCGGTGAACCCGGCGCCTGGCCGGCAGCGGAGATTCACCGCACGTGACCGAGTACCTGCTCGCCTCCGGCTGGACCAACCACTCGGTGCCCGGCTACCCCCACGTCCTGCTGGAGAGCCCAGACCGGTAACTCCAGCTCACCCAGGAGCCCACCGCGCCCGAGCCACGCGAGTCTTGGTGGCATATCCACCCCGCCGACCGGCGGGAGTGGTCCGCCCAGTTCGGCGGCCACACCCCAGTCGAGATCATCGCGGGCTTCACGGACGCCCTCGCCAGCCTCGCGCACCTGCCACTCGGGGACCTTTGGCATCTGGCGAGCAACCAAGGCTGGAACCCCTACCGCCAGGGCCCGGAGACGGCGGCGCTAGCGCCCGACGAGACCGCCGTTCTCGCACGGGTGCCCGTGGTCCCCGGCACCCCCGGCTGGCGCTGGAAAGCAGAGGTCTCCGTTCCGATCACCACGCAACGACGCCGGTGGCTGTGGGGCGCGTCGATCGACGAGAGGGCACCGTCCGCGGCCATCGCGGGATTCGTCGCCGCGTTGACGGACCCCGCACCGCTGCTGCGCGACGAGGGGCAAGAACCCAACACCCTGTTCCACACCTCCACCAGGAGCACCGTCTCGCTGGAGCAGCTCCAGCAGATGCACCGGCAGCGGCTCCAAGACCCCGGTGCCACAGCCCCCTCGATCAGACCCCGGCGACACCCCCCTGCCCAGGGCCCGCCACACCGCCGCAAGCGCCGATGAACAGCCGCCCGCTCAAGGCGCCCTTCCCCTCATTCCCGCTTCACGCAAGGACGTTGATGCCTCACCCCTCTGCTCCCAGCGACGACCAGGTCGCGCGGGCCACCGCCACCCTGGCCCAGGTCAAGGACTACCTGCGCACCGGCCCTCCCGTATCCGACGTGTTGCCGCTGCTCGCCGGCCTCCTCGATGAGGACACCGGCGTGCCCATCCTGCTCGGCGACGTCCTGCGCAGCGCCGCCCGCCTCGTCGCCCAGCAGGCCGCCTACCCCCAGACCGACGAGATCCGCCTGATCATCGCCGGGCTCCGCGACGCCGCCCAGGAGGCCACCGACTGGCACGTTCTGCACTGGGACGTACAGCGCCTGCGCGAACAGTTCGGCACCACCACCGCGCCGCCCCGACACTGACCACCCCTCCCGAGGCCCCTATGCCATCCCCACCCATCCCCTGGCGCTGCCCCAGCCCCGACGAAGTCACCGAAGCCCTCGACGTTCTGGACGAGGTCTACCTACATCTGCGGGACGCACCGTCCGTTCCCCACGCCCTGCCCATGCTGGCCAAGGTCCTGGACGACGAGTACGGCGCCCTCATGATCCTCGGCAACATCCTGCGCGCCACCGCCACCCTCATCGAGGGGCACGCCCTCCTACCATGGCCCGTCGAGATCCGCCACATCATCGCCCGGCTAAGAGCCGCAGCCCCCGAGGTCACCGACTGCCACGACCTCCATCGCGATGTACAGCGTCTGAGCGTCCACGCATTTCAGTCAGCCGATCCCCCGGACCCCTCATGACTGCCCCGGGCATGCCCTACATCACCAGCAGGGCCGACGCCCCCTCCCGCCGCATCTGGTTCGACACCAGTCCACGCCACCTCGCCGGACCCGGCGATCCCCGCCATGTCACCCAGGCGCTGCGGGCCGCCGGCTGGACGAACCACTCCGACCCCCACTTCCCCCACGTCGTCCTGGCCAGCCCCGATTTCCGGCACACACTCGTGCTCGAACCCGCACCCGACACGTACACCGCCTGGTGGCGGATCTCCTCGCACACGGACAAGGAACGCTGGCACGCCTCGTTCGGCGGCAACACGCCCGCCGAGGTCATCGCCGGATTCACCGACGCCCTCGTGCACCCCGCGCCGGCCACAGAACCGGACGTGTGGCCCGCGCTGCAAGCGGCCGAGTGGACCTACGCACGCGACGAGCGGGGCAACGAGAGCGCACACCATCCGGACGGCATCACCACCATGGAGCGGCGGGCGACGCTGACCAGCGACTACTTCAGCTGGATCGCCGAAGTCGCGCTCCCCACCGGCCTCGGCGGCCAACGCCGGCTGTGGAACGCGTACTTCGACGACCACACGCCCCGTCACCTGCTCGCCGGCTTCGCCGCTGCCCTCACGAATCCGGCGCCCGTGCCGCGCGGCCACTACGACGTCCCGGAGTCCCACCTGGTCACGCAGGTGGAACGTCGCCGGCAGGGCGAGCATCTGGCCGCCGCCCACGACGCGCGTCTCAAGGCCGTCCGGGCCGCCGCCCGCAAGGCCCGCCGCGGTGCCGCGCCGACCACGCGCACCGTGCCGGCACCTTCCACCGACGTGGCCGCGGCTGCGGCACGGGGCCGGTGAACCACGCGGCGCGGCCACTGGCCGCGCCGCACCCCGCACCCCTCCGAACTGCCCGCCCAAAGGCCCCTCTTGCCCCTTTCCCTTGAAACCGCGAGCCCGGCGCACCGGCTCTACCTGAGCCAACTCGCCCTCTACCTGCGCCACAGCAGGCAGATCCTCGCCGCCTGGGACGCCTACTCCGATAAGCACTCCGACCCCGAAACGTTCCAGCCCCACGACGAGGACACGTACGGGCTGCGCCAGCAGCAGCGCGACTGCGACACCCTGTCCGCCTTCGGCCGGGTGTATTACCACGCCGACGAGCTGGTGCACGTCGCCGAGCAGCAGCTCGCCCAGCTGCCGGTCACCGCCCTGACCCGGCGATACGCCTGGCAGGTGCGCGAACTGCACGAGGCCACGCAGCGGCTGTACGCCGTCCACGCCGAATGGCGCGCGGTGCGCGCTGCACTGCCCGAGAGCGCCAAGCCCGGCACGACGGCGTACGAGGAGCCGCTCGCCGAGAGCTACGCGGAAGCCTGGTCCTACCTCGACCAGTGGGCGATCCATGGCCAGGCGCTCTTCGCGGTCAACGCACTGGCACAGAGGCAGTCGACGGCATCCGCGTCGGCCTTGTCGGCGACGGCGCCCGTGCCCAACGCCGCCGCATCGTCTACGGTCCAGCGGTGACGGGCGTGAGCGACACCGTCGAGCTGAGGCTTGTCACCCCGGTCTATCTGGCCGGCCGCGGCGATCCGGGCTGGGTCACCGTCCCCCTGCACCGGGCCAGCGGCTGGAGCTACGGCCACGATCCACTGCTGCCCCGTGTCCTGCTCACCAGCCCCAACCGGCAGGCGACGCTACGCATCGACCCGGACCCGGACGAGCCATGGTGGACCATCCACCACGCCCCCAGCCACGGCCAGCCGGCGTGGAAGGCCACCTTCGACGCCCACACACCGGCCGAAATCATCGCCGCCGCCACCACCGCCCTCACCCACCCCCGCGCCCCGCAGGCCGCCGCACCACCCACCGCCCTCCTGCGGCAGGCAGGTTGGCGCGGCAGCCCCCACGAGAGCGGCCTCGTGTCGCCCGACGGCGTGGTCCGCGTCGAGTACGTCACCGCACACGGCCTCGACCACTGGAGCATCACGGTCACCGACGGCCACACCCCGGACGACGCGCTGTGGGGTGCGTGCCTGGACGGCACCACCCCGCCCCATCTGGTCGCCGCCCTGACCCGTGCACTCACCGACGCCACCCCCGTCATCCGTGATCCGAACCGCCTGCCCGGACTCGGTGTGCGCCACCGGCACGACGTCAGGCAGCACGTGCCCGTGGAGACCGTCGCCTTCGCGCTGGAGAACCGCGTCAAGCACCTGACCGGCCGCCATCCGCGGCCCACGACGCCACCCACGCAGCTTCCGTCCGGTCCACCGCCCGGCCGCATGCCCTGACCCCCGTACGACCGCCCCCTGCCCCTGCTGCGCAGCGCGCGCACCGACATCACCCGCCCCAGGAACCGCCCTCTTGCCGAACTCCTCCTCCCAGTCCACCGACGGCTACGACATAGCCTTCAAGATCCTTCTCGGCGCCATCGCCGTCGCCGTGCCACTGTCCAACCTCGCCTGGCTCGGCGGCAATCTCACCGCCTGGGCCACCGCTTCCCACGCCGCCCCCTACCAGCCGGTTCAGGCCCTCCTGCACCCCGACCAGCTGTGGCCGGACCTGAGCGAAACGTCCCTCCTGGTCGGCGCACGTGTCCTGCCCGGCGCCGTGCTCGTCGCGCTCGGCATCACCGCCGCGGTGCTCTACAAGCGGCACCGAGGCGGCGGCAGCGGACGCAAGAAGCGCGTCGCTGGCATGGCCAAGCAGCGGGACATCGAACCGCTTCTGGCCAAGGCCATCACCGACAAAGCTCGGGCGCTGCGCCCGAGCCTGAAAGACGCCAAGCACATCGCCGCAGCCGACACCGGCATCCTCCTCGGCAATCTCCAGGGCACGAAGCACGAAGTGCGCATGGGGTACGAGGACGTCGCCGTCGCGATCATGGCACCCCGATCCGGTAAGACGACCAGCTTGGCGATCCCCTCGATCCTCAACGCGCCCGGCCCGGTCCTGCTCACCTCCAACAAGGCCGCCGGCGACGCCTACACCACGACCCTCGACGCGCGGGCGGCCGTCGGCCGGACCTGGTCGATGGACCCGCAGCAGATCGCCCACGCCGAACGGGCCATGTGGTGGAACCCCCTGGCCGACGCCAAGACCCTCGACGGCGCAGGGCGGTTGGCCGGCCACTTCCTCGCCGCAAGCGTGGACGCTTCCCAGCAGGGCGACTTCTGGTCCAAGGCCGGGTCCAACATCCTGTCCCAGTTGTTCTTGGCCGCCGCGCTCGACGAGCGGCCGATCACCGACGTGATGGCCTGGCTCGCCTTTCCCGCCGACCGCACCCCGCTCGACATCCTGCGCGACCACAAGTTCGCCGCGGTCGCCGCCCAGCTCAAGGGCACCGTGGAGGGCCCGCCCGAAACCCGGGACGGCATCTACGAGACGGCCCGCCAGTACGCCGCCGCCCTGCTCAACAACGAGATCGCCGCCTGGGTGACCCCGCAGAAGGACGTGCCCGAGTTCACGCCGTCCACGTTCGTCACCTCGACGGACACGCTCTACCTGCTGTCGAAGGACGGCGGAGGAGGAGCCTCGGCCCTCATCGCCGCGTGCGCAGACAGCGTGATGCGTGCCGCGACCGCGCAGGCCGAACGTGCCGGAGGACGCCTCGACCCGCCGATGCTCGCGATCCTCGACGAGGCCGCCAACGTCTGCAAGATCTCCGATCTGCCCGACCTGTACTCGCACTTGGGCTCGCGCGGGATCATCCCGATCACGATCCTGCAGTCCTACCGGCAAGGCCAGAAGGTCTGGGGCGACGCGGGCATGGACGCCATGTGGTCCGCGAGCACCGTCAAGGTCATCGGCTCCGGCATCGACGACCCGGACTTCGCCGACAAGCTCTCCCGCCTCATCGGCGACCACGACGTGGAGACCACCTCCACCTCGGTCTCCGAGTCCGGCAAGTCGACGTCGGTGTCGATGCGTCAGGAACGGATCCTGCCCGCGGACGCGATCCGCGCCCTGCCCAAGGGCACCGCCCTGTGCTTCGCCACCGGCATGCGCGCCGCCATGCTCGAACTGCGCCCCTGGTACCTCGAACCCGGCGCCGACACCCTCGCCTCTTTCTCCGCACGCGCCTCAAAGGCCATCACAGCGCGCGCCGTTGCCAAAGCCGCTCCCTCACGCGACGACTTCGGCCAGGCCGCATGAGACCCGCCATGACATCGCAAGAGCTCGCGGCCCTCGATCTCGACCCCGACACGCAGAGGCAGATCACGCTGCTCGCCCGTGCCTGGAGCACCACGCCGAAAGGCGTCTTCCAACGTCTCCTCGCCCACTTCGAGCAATCGACAGCCGAGCACGGCGATGCCCAGCGTGCCCACGCAGCGCTCGCCGCACCACCGCCGCCGATCCCGGTGTACGCCCGGTACGCCAACACCCGCGTCGACGCCCTCTTCGACCCGGCCACCTCGTGCGTCGCGGTTCCCCACGGCCCGGGCGAAGGGACCTACAAGAGTCCCAGCGGCGCGTCGGCTGCCGTCATCCGCGCCCTGCGGCCGGACATCGCGTCGCCGAACCGGACCGGCTGGTCGTTCTGGCGTATCGCCGCCTCCGGTCAGCCCCTGTCCGTCCTGCGCACTCCGGCCCTCCTCAACCTCCGCCCACCCGCGGTACCCGTCCCCGCACCACCCGGCCGGCCGCCAACCGCGCGCCGCTGATCTTGCATCACACCCTCGTAGCTCTCACCAACCGTGTCGAGCCCGCCGGGGTCGGCGACGAAGCCTCCCGCTGCTACCAGGCGCTGACGGCCCGTTCGCCGCGATGCCCGCCGATGCACCAAGCCCCCCCTTGCAGCATGCTGTCCCGAGCGTTTGGAGAATCCCGTGTCCTTCGTGGACGTGCCTGACGTGTTCATTGGGTCCACCGATGACGCGCACACGTTCGTCGTCCTCAACCGCCGTATCCGCAGCGCCGACCGTCTGCTGACCGACGCCGGTTTCACCGCCCGCAAAGTGAACGGTCGGACCGTCTACCTGCTCCCGCCCACCGCTTCCGAGGAGGCCAACGAGCGGGCCGGCATAGCGATGTACGGACTCCTGTCCCATACCCACGACCTCGTCGACCTGTCCTGGACCACCTGCCGGAGCCGACAGAGCCCCTGCCCCGAGCCCGACCTCCGCTTCACGCTCACCGACACCACCCTCACCGCGACCGCCACCACGGACGAGGCCCGTTCCCTCCTGGAACAGCACGGCTTCACGCCCTCGCCCGACGGCTCCTCGTACGAGCCGTCGCTGCCGCTGAGCGAGCATGACCTGCTGGGCGCGGTCGTCCGCGCCGAATCCCACGCCTACGCCCATGGACTCAATGTCCACGTCGAGCTGGGCATCCCCACCCCCGACGCGATCCCCGCCGCGCCCCAGCGCACTTCGGCCGCCGTCCCCGGCGGCCCGGCCACCGGGCCGGTGCGGCGCCGCACCCACTGACCTCCCGGACCACCGACATTCTTAAGGACCCACCATCGCCATCCGCCAGATCGACCTGCCCGTGCAGGTCGACCACCTCCGTCAGCTCGGCGCCGACTTCGGCGCCCTGAAGACCAGCGTCAGCACACTGAAGGCGCGGCCGGGCAGCGAGATGCTGAAGCAGCTCGCCCCGAAGATCGCCCAGGTGCACGAGCTGATCGGCCGCACCCTGATGCGGCTGGTCGCCCTCGACGGCAGCCAGTACACCCTCGTACCGGGCAGCCGTCCCGCCTTGGAGGCGCTCAGCTCCGTCGTGGAAGCGGCTTCCGTGGCCGCTCTCGACCTCGCGAGCGCGGTGGCCGACAACCCGCTGGAGGGAACCGTCTTCGCCGGCAGCCCGCCCTTGGACGACGACACCGTGCGCAAGGCCCGGCACGCCGAGGCCGCCCCTCGTCTGGCCGAGGCCCTGGGCGACGCCGCCCACCAACTGGCCTTGTGTGCAACCGGCTGCCTCTACACCGCATCGGGCATCATCCGCGACCTCAAGGAACACCCGGAGCACCTGCCGCCGCTTCCGCAGCTGACCTCAGCCCAGTACACGGCCCTGGAGAAGGTCGCCCAGGGCGGCACCAGCGTCTCCCGGTCTCTGCGGGGCAGCCGGGAGACCGTCCTGGCCGGCGACGGCAGCACCATCCACAGCAAGCCCTTCACCGCTCTCGCGGACAACAAGCTGATCCGCGTCCAGCAGGGGACGTCGCTCTTCGTGAGCCGGAAGGTCACGGTCACCGCCGCCGGACGGCTGGCCCTGGACACCCAGAAACCCGCCCGTACGCCGACAACCGCAAACGCCAACGTGCCCGCTGCCGCCGCGGCCGGGAGGCGGCGGTGAACGGCTTCGTCCCCGTCGACCTCGCGCTCATCTTTCCAGGCCAGCTGGCCGGGGTGGGGGCCAACAAGCACCCCGACGTGCTCGGCCCGCTTGACCACCTTCACCTCGACCTCCGAGTCCGGCAGTCCACGTCCGTCAGCCTGCGGTAGGAACGCACCCTGGCCGCCGACGCCATCCGTGCCCTGCCCAAGGGCACCCCGCCAACGTTCGCCACCGGTATGCGCGCGGCCATGCTCGGCTTGCGACCCCTGGTATCTCGTGCCCAGCGTCGACGCCCTGTCCGCCGCCCCCTTCCGCACGTCCTCGGGCATCACCGAACGCGCCGTCACCGAGGCCGCCCCCGAAGCAGACCGGCTTCGGCACCGCCGCCTGGCCCTCGCCCTCTCTTCCCGCTCAACTCGCCCACGGAGGCGCCCATTCACACCTACGAGCCCATCGACTTGGACGATATGGAGCCGCACGAAGCCGTGGATGCCGTTATCGCCGACTTGCGCGAGCACCGCATCACCGGTGACGGAATCGGCCTGTTCACCGCCACCCGGCACATCGGCCTGCTCTGCCATCTGACCGCCCGCATGGCCGCCGACGTCGAGTACCAGCTCGCGCCGAACATCGCCGGCCTCCCTCCGGCCGAGGCCCTGGGACAGACGACCGGGCACCTGGGACGGACCATCGCCCACTACACCCAGGCCCTCGCCCCGCTCGTCGCCCTCGCCCGGACCGGCGCCCAGGCCACACCTCCGAAGCAGCTAGATGCGATCGACCAACACACCCGCCTGCGCGTCCATCTCGACGACGCCGGCCAGTCCCTGGCCGCGGCCCGCGCCTGTCTCGGTACGCCCCGCCGTCCCGTGACACAGCGCACCACCGCCGCCATATCCGTGCCGGCCCCGACCGTACGGCGCCGCTCATGAGCACGCCGCCTGCCGAGTCCCTGTTGTTCGACGTACCGCCACCGCTGACGCCCGTCGAGCGGCTGCTCCACCTCGCCGATCAGTACACCCGGCACAACGACGCGCTCGACGTCCTCCTTCACCCTGCGACGGAACCCGAGCCGCAGGCCCACGCCGACTCCGCACAGCGCCTGGCGTCCGACACCCGCATCGCGGTCAAGGCCATCCAAGATGAACGGCTCTACGAGAGCACGGAGTTGACAGAGACGCTGGTGCGGCTGAAACAGCTCGCCTTTCTCAGCACCGCGTCAGCCGCCTTGGGCGTCCAGTCGGCTCGTGAGCTGACCGCCCTGGCTCCCGAAGCCGCGGTCGGCTGCGCCGCGAGTCTCGCCGCGGAGACAAGGCGACGTCACTGGTCGACCGCCATCGCACCAGATGAACGGCTCACTGCCACCCAGCGCACCGCCCTGGCGCAGATCGCCTGCGGTCATGTCGTGGCCAGCAGTTCCCTGGGGCGGGAGTTCACGCGTTCTAGGGAGCCCAAGGTCCTGATGAGCACGCTGCGGGCCCTGGAGACGAAGGGCCTTGCCGAACGGATCCCGAACTCCGCACCCTGCGCCTACATCGGCGGCCCGGCCCAAGACCGCGTGCACCTCACACCAGCAGGCATCACCGCTCTCGCCTCCGTCATCGGACTACCCCCGACAGGACCGGCCACCGCCCCCGGCACGACGTCCCGCCCGATCCCCACCGCCACGCAGGCAGCCGCCCGAAGCCGTTGAACCGCCGCACCGCAGGAGACACCCCATCTCCACGCCCCGGACGCTGCCCTCGCTCAACAGCCGGAGACCAGCGACGCGTTAGCCGCCCCACTCCCAGGCTTCTCGTCCCACGGCCGTCCGCGCCCCACCCCGACAACTCAGCTCGCCACACAAGACCCCGCAGACATGTCCGGAGCCGCTCATCGTCCCGTCCGACCTCCCTACTCCGCCACAGCAACCTCGCGACTGGCGCGCCCCGACGCCGGACTTCCAAAACAGTCCGAACATTTCAGCTACTGAGCTGTCGGCCATCGCGCGTGGCCTGACGTGGCAGCAGCGCGCCGCTCTGCGCGTCCTCACCCGCACGCCCAGCCGGATCAGGCAGCGCACTACCGGCTCGCTCTACGTGGACACCCAGACCTCGGCGCACATCGCGATCGCCACCTGGCACGCTCTGGAACGCAAGGGCCTCGCCCACCGTGACCGCGCCGCGCACCCCGCCTCGGCCATCGGCCAACGCCTTGCGCCAACCCCGCTCGGGCTGACCGTCCTCGCCCACTTTTCCGGCGTCACCTTCCCGCCCTCTGCGGTCCAGCTCTGGCCGCCGGATCCTCCGAAGCACTTCACAACGGCCCCCGCCGCCCACCAACGCTGACCCCTTCTGCCTCCAGCGTCTCCCGCAAGGAGCCCCTATTTCCACAAACCCTGTCTTCCGGTCCATCTCGCTCGGCGCGGGCGTGCAGTCCAGCGCCATGCTGGCACTGTCCGCTGAGGGAATCCTCCCGAAGGTCGACTACGCAATTTTCGCCGATACCGGCTGGGAACCCCGCGCGGTCTATGACCATCTCGACCGTCTCGAACGGGAAATCGCAGCACCCGCAGGAATACCCGTCCTGCGCGTCTCCTCTGGACACATAAGAAAAGACGCCCTAGACCCCGATCACCGGTTTGCCTCGATGCCTCTATACATCCTCAATCAGGACGGCAAGCAGGGCATGACCAGGCGCCAGTGCACCGGTGAATATAAAATCAAGCCTATCAAGAAGAAGGTCCGGGAACTTCTCGGATACCCATACCCGCTGCGCATTCCGAAGGGTGTGTTCGTCGAGCAGTGGGTAGGCATCTCCACCGACGAGTTCCACCGGGCTAAGGACGCAGACGTCAAGTACATGCGCAATCGGCACCCGCTCATTGACCTCAATTGGTCGCGCTCGGATTGCGTCCGCTACCTCACCTCCATCGGCCTGGCGGATACGCCAAAATCGAGTTGTCTGGGCTGCCCATTCCACGGCAACGCTCAGTGGAGGAGTATCCGGGACACCAGCCCTGAGGAATGGGCGGACGTGGTTGCGTTCGATGCGGCCATCCGCCAGGGCAATGCCCGCGCCAACGCCTCCGGGAACCGTCTGCTCGGTCAGGCGTTCCTGCACCGCTCCCGCGTACCGCTCGATCAGTCCCCCATCGATCACGTCACCGCCGCCGAGTGGGCCGCACGTCAGCAGGCGCTCGGCGACCGCTCCGCCGCGGTCGAGGAGCTGGAGAACGGCGTGCTCGACGGCTGTTCCCCCTGGGCCTGCCGGGGTGAAGTCGAGCCGATGCAGGACGACTTCGGGCTGGCTTCTTGAGACGGATCATCCTCGACCTGTTCGCCGGTCCCGGCGGCTGGAGCCACGCACTCAATGTTCTCGGCGCGCGGGACATCGGCCTGGAATGGGACGAGTGGGCCTGCAAGACCCGCGCCATGGCCGGGCAGTTGACGATCCGTACCGACGTCGCCCGCTATCCGGTGTGGATCTTCTCCGGCCGGGTCCTCGGGCTGATCGCCTCCCCTCCTTGCCAGGCATGGAGCATGGCAGGCAAACGTCTCGGTCTGGTCGACCAGCCGCTCGTCCACCAGGCCGTCGCCGACCTCGCCGCCGGACGCGACTCCCGTGAGCAGCTGCTCGACGCGTGCGCGGACGAACGATCTCTCCTCGCCGCCGAACCGATGCGCTACCTCCACGCCCTCAACACCGTGGGCGAGCCCGAGTGGGTGGTCATGGAGGAAGTCCCCGACGTCCTACCGCTGTGGCGGCAGTACGCGGCCATACTGCGCACCTGGGGCTTCTCCGTCTGGACCGGCATCCTCAACGCCGCCGACTACGGTGTCCCACAGACCAGGAAGCGAGCGATCCTGCTCGCCTCCCGCGTACGCACCGCCGAGCCTTCGCCGCCCACCCACGCACAGTTGGCCGAGCCGGAGTCGCTGTTCGGCTCCGGCCGCGCCCGCTGGGTATCCATGGCCGAAGCCCTCGGCTGGGGCGCCACCGACCGGCCCGTGCCCACCGTGTGCGCCGGCGGCGGACCAGGGGGCGGCCCCGAACCCTTCCCGTCCGGCTCGCGTAAGACCCTGGCCGATGCCCGCGACCGGGGCGCCTGGACACCTCACCCCGACTCCGAGGTCGCCCTGACCTCCCGCATTCAGGGCCCGGGCTGGGCGGGCCGGCCCGATGCGAACCACCCCTCGGATGCTCCGGTCCCCATCTGTGCCACCGAGGCGCACCGCTGGTCATGGTCACTGCGCAGCAACAACCAGACCAACGCCACCGTGCGCCGTGCTGACGAGCCCGCCGGCACCTTGTTCTTCGGCCACCGAGCCAACGAGTGCACTTGGGTCGCCGCCCCTGCCTCCGGTCTTACCGACGGTGAGCAGCGATCGGCGCCGGCCCCGATCAAGATCACCGCCCGGGAAGCGGGTGTGCTGCAGAGCTTCCCCGCCGCCTATCCGTGGCAGGGCAACAAGGGCCAGCAGTTCTCCCAGATCGGCAACGCCGTCCCTCCACGCCTGGCCGCCCACCTACTCGCCCCGCACCTCAACAAGACCTTCAACCCCGACGACTTCACCCTCGCCGCCTGATGCCTCACACCCCCGAACCCCACGAGGACGACGACCTCGACCGCACGCCGGCACCGAAGCCGGTCCACTACGCCGAGCAGGCCCTGCTCGGCGCCCTCCTCCTTGAACCCGCACGGCTTGCCGACACCGAGCCACTGATCGCCCACCACTTCGACAGCCACACCCACGCCGCGCTGTTCGCCGCGATCTACACGCTCTCACCGCCCGACCCCGCCGACCACGCCAAGGACACGGCCTGGCTCAACACGGTGCTGGAACAGGCGCGTCCGCACGCTCCCGGCCTCAATGCCTCCTACATCCATGCCCTCATCCAGTTCTGCCCGCAGCCGAAGCACGCTGCGGCGTACGCCAGGATGATCCGCGCCGACAACGCCCGCCGAGTCCTGCGCGGGCACGCTGAGCGCCTCGCGTCCACCGCAACCGACCCGGGCCTGCCCAACCCGGCAGCCTCGACGCTTGGCATGGCCGACGACATCGGCCGCGTCCTGGACTCCCTCGCCGAACAGTTCGCGCCACACCCCGGCCCCTTGCCCCGTACGGCACTCCCTGCGGAGGTCCCGCATGAGGCCAGCGAGGAGGATCTCGCCGAAGAACGCCTCCTCCTGGCGACCGCCACCGCCTATCCGGCGGAGGTCCAGCAGATGCGGTGGCTGGCCGAGACGGACTTCCTACTGCCGCTGCACGCCGCACTCTGGCAGTCCATTGCGGCACTGGTGCATCGCGGGGACATGGTCGACCCGGTCACCGTCCTGGGCGAGGCCCAGCACCGCGGCCTGCTTACCGACGCCCTCACCCCCAAAGACGTGATGGCTCTGGTCTCCACACCCGCCGGATCCCCCGAGCACTGGGGCGAAAAGATCCTTCAGCGTGCTCTCCTAGCCCGCGCCCGGACCGTCGCTGCACGGATCGCCGCCTTTGCCGACGACCCCGCCAACACCCCCCACCAGCTCATCACCGGCAGCCGCCGCGCCCTCGCCGACCTCAACTCCGTGCGCACCCGCTGGCACCGCGCCACCGCTCCCACTCTCGCTCCCGCCAGCCGGGCCCAAGCCCGTCCCGCGCCGGTGCCCCGGGCGGCCAGCCCACCACACCGACCCGCACCCCCCGTCGCCCGAGCCCCTCGCTGACCCGACCTTCGAGTCAGGCTGTCCGCACAGCCGGACCCCAGACCGAAGCGAGCACAACTCCCTTACCCGACAGCCCCTTCGACGCCCACGTGCGCTTCGACAATCACCCTGCCCACTCCAGCGCGGCCGTCGCCCACCTCACCGGTCCTCAGCAGCAGATCGCCCAAGCCCTCCTGACCTTCCACGGCTTCGAACCGCTCGACAAGCACGCCACCACGGGCCATAAGGGCCGCGGGCATCACCGGCACGAGATCCTGCCTGGGGCCAAGTACCGGATCGCGTCCAGCGCCGGCCGTTGACCGCAGCCCGCGGGCTACCCCCTCTTCCGAAGCCATTCGGACGCGGTTCCCGGGAGCGAGGTGCCGCCACTCGGCAAATCCGGCTACAACACGCTGAACTTGACAGGGAACGCACCTGGTTAGACCGCACCGCCGTCAGCACCCACTAGTCGCTCACCCTGCGGATCCTCTTCGACCACGAAGCGGGGCCCCGCCACCCGCGATGGACGATCGCCGGCTACGAGAGCCCCCGTCAGCCAACGCATGTGGCACATGGCTCTCAGGCACACCGATCTGCCTCCACCCCGACGGAGTGACGACGCTCCGGTTGCGGCTAGCGGTATTTGACAACGAGGCCCCACATCAGCTGGAGTGGAGCCACCTGGCCCCTGGAAGCGGCCAGCTCCGAGTGCCATTGAACCGACCCTGGCACTGTCGGACAACCCTCTCCGACGATCTACCAAGATCAACCATTTCATCGAACGGTTTCATGAGCCTTCTGTGCCAGGTCGGGGCACGCACCAGAAGGAGCATGATGTTGATCGAGGAGCAAGTAGCCACCGCCAGACAGCAGATGACGGGGGAATCCCTGCGTGCCGTACGGCTGCGCGTCAAGGAACTGCCTAGCTGGAGGTCGCTCGTTCCGAGCGGCACAGACATCCAACTGCTTCTGGAGTCAATCCTGTTGCAGTACATCGGTAACACGCAGCGCGCCAACCGCTTCCCGCTCGGGATCGCCGAAGTCGTTCCCGCATCGAGCCGCCTGGACATCCGCTTCGAGCACTTCTCCTTGGTGCGCCCCGCCCTGGAGATGCTCCCCTACCGTGAGCGGGGCCAGCGGACGGTTCATGGCACTCCCGGACTGTGGGCCCGTGTAGTCGGCAACAGCATCGAGATCGCGTTCGCACGCCATCCTGCCGCAGGCGCCATCGCTCTCACCGCACTGGATCGGTCCGACGAAGTCGAAGGACTCCTCTTCGCCTACGAAGCATCCCTTTCCGCACAACGGCGTGTGCCCCTGTGGACCGTTGACCCCAACACGCTTCCAGCCGAGAAGCTCCACACCGGCGGCCGACGCCGTAAACCCCAGCCTCGTACGATCATCGACGACCACCGCCCAGCGGTCGCACTGCCCAGTGCTCTCCTGCGCCGGATCCGGCTATGGGACCGGCTGGCCGGCCACACAGATCTGCAGGTGTCGGCCGCGACCGCGGACCATGGCCTGGACTGGCACGTCGTGCGCAAGGTCCACCAGAGCGTTCCCCTCCACGATGACCGGCTCGCTGCCATTCTCAGCGACCCCGTGGCCGGGCCTGGCCTGGTCACCGACGGGGAAGGCCACTGCTGTGATGACTGCCGTTGTGTCATGGAGTTCACCGCGCCAGCCGACCGCATGAGTGGCTGGCGCGGCGTCCTGCGGGTGGAAACGGTTGCGGCGAGCGTTCCGCTACGGCTTGCGCCGCGGCGGCCACGCCATTTCACCGCACTCGACGAGACCGCGTTCCCCAGCCACGGCTGCCCTCCCCGCAACTCACCCGTCGCCCGCACCCGGCGTGCCGACGAGTCGGTGGCGAGCCGGTCCACTCAGCTGCTCGCTCCTCGATTCAGTAGATGCCAATGGGATCTGACGGGGATGGCGACGAAAATCGGTGCGGCGTGGGCCTTGGACGGCTGCGCGGTCCTCGTCGTGACACATTCCCTCGACGCCGGCCGTGAGGTGCGCCGCCTCTACGAGCACGACGTGTTCGGATGGTCCACCCCGGACCGTCCTACCCTTGTTCCGCCCCTGCCATGGCGCAGGGGCAGGCTGGTTCCCGGCAGCGGTGCCCTCTTCACGCATACAATGTCCGGTTCCCGCGCGGACGTGGGCGCCCTGCTCCAGCAGGCACGCGCCCATTTCGACTGGGTTATCTTTGTGGACTGCAACGACGACCTCGGTATGGGTCCCTATATCGAACGGTCTGTGGACAGCCACTTCGTCATCGTCGATTCCTCTTGGTACCCCGAGAGTTTCGTGACCGCTCAGGCACGCAATGGCGTCGCCGAGCACCGAGAGGTGGCCGTCACCCCAGCCGCATCGGCCATGGCTTGGCGCCAGCAACACCTGACCGGCATTCCACTGGACCGTGTCCCCATTTCCGGCCTCGTCCTTCGCCAGCACTCCCCTCGCGCCGGCAGCGCCCCGTCACCGGACTTCACCGCACAGGTGGATGCAGAACTCGCCCGTTTCGGGATCCCGGTTCTCTCACGCCTGCCCGAAGATCCCGAAGTTGCCCTAGGAGACGTGTCCCCCACTGTGCTGGACGCTGTCGACGATGCCTCCCGAGCAGAGTACGTAAAGGCGTGCACACCGATTCGCCTAGCCCTGCGGGCAGCTGAACCGTGTTTGATCCCGCCGGCGGATCCCTGGAGCTAGGGCGGCGCGCCCTCGCCCCTCGCCCCTCGCGTCACGAGCGTGACGTGCGACTCCATGCACAGAAGCCTCGCGGCGCAACAATCCCGCCCACGTCAGCCGCCGGCGCGGGCACGCCGAACTGATCGATAACTGCCAGCAAAGCGGGTGAACGCCGGAGCGGAACGGCAGCTAGCCAAACCGGCGAACCGCCGGATCATTAGTGCTCCACCGCCGCTCCCGGTCCGCTCGGCCGAAAGGCCACCACACACCGACTACCGACAAACACACACCGCCCGGCTGCCAGCCCCGGGCTATAGGAGTAGCTGAACCGGAACAGCTCCTGGGCACAAGCCTCTACCGCGCTTCCGCAGAGAAATACTGCGCCTCGGCATCGCTACGGGCTAACGAGCGGGCCAAGCAGAGTCAAGCAGTCATCGTGTTCGCATACGGCAGCGGCCCCACGGATGGGGAATGCCCCGGGGCCGCGCCTTCACAATAACGCAGGGTGACGCGCCCATGGCGGCGTTCACGCTCTTCTGCGTCAACTCATATCCACTGAGCGTTACCTACAGGAGGCTCATCGCGACGACACCGAGCGGATCCTGCCTATTCGTCCTGAACCTCGTCTGGCAGGATTCCCGGCTCTGGCGGAGCGAAGATATTTGCAATCATGGGCCGCAACAAGAGCACCTGAACCTCAACGCCACTCAGGGCGTCATAAATGACATGGCTGACGCCAGGAAAAACGCGATTCTGATTCTTTCCAACCGTACTATCATCGAGGGAAAGGATTTGATATTGGTCGGGAAGGGCAGATTCGCCCAGTTCATAGGCGATGATCAAGTCAAGGCGGCGAGGATCTTTCTCTTCGCGATTGAAGTCTCTGGCGATACTTCCAGCGCGCAGCTTGAATTCAACCACACGAAGGGAGCCCTCATGTGGCGCCTCCGTAAGAATTGACTCCAGGTCCGAGGAACGCCTGATGACGGCGCGGGCGTCGTAAGTGTCTTTCGATGATAGGCCATACCATCGATAGTCCGGGAAATACCCCATCCCTGCCAATTCAAACGTGAGCGCAATGACGTCGTTTTCGTCTCTCGGAATTTTTTTCTGAGTCAGGCCACTTACGAGGTCGGGGCGAGTCAGGAAAGCATCCTCCGTCGGCTCACTTATCGAGCGCAACTTTCCGACAAAATTGGCCGCCGCAAACTGGATCGTTGTAGCGTATGCATCGTTGAGGAATTTCCGCAGGAGCTTCACGAGATGCATATCAGTGAATGCATTTTTCCCGTAGTTGAGTTCCGCCTTCACGTCAACATTGATGTCGAAGCACCGGACGTATTGCTGGTTTTGACCTCGATTGAATTCCACGTCATGCTTGGTGACAACACCGTTGGCGCTAAAAGTGTGCGCCGCGCCGCCAGGGAGGTAATTCTCGAACTCCTTGATTCGACCAACAGTGAGAGCGATGCTGTTGATCCGAGGCCAGAGACGTCTCCTGTATGTCTCAACATCACCAGAGATTTCTCCACGGGCGTTGGTGAGGAGGAGTTCATACTCGTCCGGGGAGGAATAACTGGTTCGATTGAATCCGAGATCCGTACGCACAAGACCTCGTCCGCCATTAGCCAGCTCCCTGTCCGTCAAGACCGGGCGACGCTTGCTTCGCGGGATCCAACCTACGGCCTCGTCCACACTGAAGTAATGTGGAGCCAGTTCAAATGAACAGCTGAGCTGACCGTCTGCAAGTGGCCCAAGCTCGCCAAGGTTTCCTTCCGCGTCCAATCCCGTCATCGTGATGGAGACAGTGGTATCGGAGAGCTCATCAGGGACTACTGTAAGCCCAAGGTACGTGTACCTGAGGAGATGCACGCCGATGAGCGCAGCAAGCCGGTTAGGGAAACCGCCCTGATCGCACGCATTACGAAGGGTCTCACCGAAGGCAGACTCCAGACTGTCCCGCTTCAGGCAATCTGCGCGCACATCCCTGAGGTATTGAAGCTGTACGCTCTTGCCGTTATCCAGCTTAGGGAACCGGTAGACTAGTTCAGTACCGCTTGAGAGAGGATCAGGGTCCTCCCTGAAATGCCCCTCCTCATCGATATCCAGGGCGATTTCGGCAGAACCGTGCGAGAAAAGATGGGCGTCCTGGATTGCGAATTTAAGCGAACCGGAATCACTCTTGGCGCGAAGCTGGAAGTGCTCCGTACTAAACAACAGCACCTTGAGCCCGACGCCAACCAAACCAGCAAATCCGCGCCCAATCTTTCGACCACCACCGAGAAAGAGCAAGCGTGGATCGTTGGGGAAGCCGGGCCCGTCGTCTCGAATCCTCACCTCATGCGACTCGAAGTCGAAGTTGATCGAGATTTCGTGGCGACCTCCGCCTGCGTCTCTCACTGCATCCAGAGCGTTCTGCAGAGCCTCCCCGATAAATCTGTGCGTCGGCGAGTATGCGTTGATGGTCTGTTGGAGCTGGTGAACGTAGTTCTCGCGGAGGTCGAGGCCGTTAGGCGTCAGCAGGTCCATGGACGCACAGCGTACTGGCAGATACGGGGCCTTTCGCGGACATCCGCCCCCCGTGGCACAACGCGTGCATCGCTCAAGTCACCTTGCCCCGTTACGATCGATGATTCACCGAAAGGCCCCTATTCGCCAGCTAGCGACATGGCTGTGGCCCGCTCCTGATTCGAGGCATCGGGAGCGAGCCACAGCCGCCGCGGTAGCACTACAGGTGGCAGACGGAACAGCCGGCCTCGTCGTCGTCGGAGTCGAGTGCGTCGGAAAGTACCTCTAGCAGTGGCCGGTTGGGCTTGATGCGCTTGGCCGCACGGTCAAGGGCAGCCTGGTGCTTGGCCTCGATCTCGTCCTTGCGCTCTATGAGCTCCGGGAGCGACTCGCCCTGTGACCAGGTGTAGTTGCGGCCCTTCATGGCAGTGTGCCGGAAGCGGACCTTCTCCTCGTACTCCACGGCCTTGTCGTACAGGTCGGGGTGGCGCTCCTTCAGGCCGACCCACTCGTGCTTGCGCTGGAAGAAGCAGAAGTAGCAGCCCGAACGCGTGCGCCACTCGTAGTAGCCAGGGAGCCCGATGCCGGCCTCGTCGAGGATGCGCATCACGCCGTCCTTGTCGACGCCATCCTCGCGGAAGGGGAAGACGGCCTCGATGTTCGGCTTGGTGCTGACGTAGCCGAGGCGGTTCTCGTCGGCCCGGATCGCGACGTATGAGATGACCTTGTCGTCGCCGACCCACTCTTCCAGCGGCTTGATCTTCAGGTTTTTGGTGCACCAGCGCATCTGCGGGCTGGGCAGGGTGCCTTGGTAGACCTCCATCCAGTGATCGAAGTCCCGGTCGGCGTTGAGTCGCTCGATGGGCTTACCGAGGGCCGCTTCCAGGCGGTTGAGGTACTCGTACGTCTCTGGGAGTTCAGCGCCGGTGTCGCAGAAGAAGTACTCCATCTCCGGCACACGATCGCGCATGTAGATGGCGAGAGCCGACGAGTCCTTGCCGCCCGAGATACCCAGCACGTGGCGGACCTTCTCCTGGGTGACTGGATCTGTCATGCCCCCTCCTTCGTTTCGTTTGCTGTTCTAGCCGGCCCGTCGGCAACGCGTTGTGCAAGAGCGGCGAGCAGGATTCGGGCGCCGTCGGGTCCGAGGGCCTGCTCGGCCTGCTGCAGTACGTCGGCCGCAAGTTGGTCGGCTTGGCCTCGGGACTGTTCCGGCACGTAGATCAGCGTCCGCCGTTCCGCTCCTGTCTTGTCCGTCAGGGTCAACAGCCGCGTCTCCAGGTTTACTTCCTGCTCGCGGGTCTCGCTGCTGTCCTGGTAGAGGTGGGCAACGCGGTCGAGGGCTGCGGACATCTCGCGTGCAAGGCGAGGGAACATACCTGCGTCCCGGTCATCCCAGTCTCCGAGTGCCTTGTTGGTGAGGCGGACGACGATCGGGTCGAGCCAGTCCTCGTCAGCGAGGCTCTCGCTGAGCACGAAGTCGACGAAGCCCCGCAGTTCCGGGTTCAGTGACACCGTGGCGAAGCCACTCAGCCGCGCGGCGAGGGTTGACCGCAGCTCGGGAAGAGTCGCGGGTAGACGAAACTCTTCGGCGAGAACCGCGACCACTTCTTCCCGCAGCGTGCGCTCGATTCCGGTGATCTCGTCTGCCGCTGCGGTCAGCCTGTCGACATAGTCCGTGGCGGCTGCTGCGTTGGCGCGGGTGCCGGCTTCGATGGGGGCGAGGCCCAGCGCCTTGGGCAGAGCCCGGAAGACCAGGTCGTCCGGATCCTGTGAGTTCTCCAGGGCGTTGCGCACGGCGAGTGCATCCGGAGAGATGCGCTTGGTCTTACGTGCGTAGCTGTTCAAGACCATGACGCGTTCGAGCAGCGCCCTGGCTACTGATAGCAGGTCGGGGTTGCGCAACGCCTGTGAGCGTGGCGGTTCGACCTTCAGGGACACCAGGAGCTTCTTGATCACGCTGGCGCGCTGGCCCTGCCCGACTGGCGTGTATTTCACGTGGAAACGGGCGGGGGCGACGAGGATGCGGTCGACGATATCCGGCGTCAGTCGGGGCAGGTAGGAGCCTTCTTCGAAGAGGGCGACATCATGTCGGCGGATCACCAAGGCGGTGACGACCAGCAGCGGCCAGACACCGGCCTTCACCCCGTAGGGCGGGCTCATCAGGACCCGGATGATGTGGTCGAGGCCGGTACGCCGGGTTGCCGCGTCCAGTGCCTTCTGCAGCGCCTCCCAGACGGGCTGAGCATGCTCGTGTCCCTCGCCCGGAGCGGAGAAGCCGTACGGCAGCAGGCTGTTGGGAGAATTCTCTGCCTGGATTGTGCTGTTGGCCCGGTGCAGGCCGAGGTAGGCCAGAGCACCGCTGTAGATGGCTCGCTCCGGACCGTATCTTCCGGCCGTCGCGTCAAAGCCCAGGTACTGCTCGCCGGAGCGGGTGAGCATCGCGTCCAGCACATCGCTTCGGGCACGGGCGGCGTTGCTGGTGAGTGAGTGCCGCCCGAGCATCTCGTTGCGAATATGCGGAGTGTGCGGGTAGACGTTTTCGCAGGCGAGGGAGACCAGGCCACTGAGACTGCGGGCCGGCAGGCTCGAGCTGTCAGGGGCCGTCCCGGGGGCAAGTCCGGCGTTCCACAGGTCCCAGGTGGCGTCCTGGGTCGGCGGGTAGAAGGCCGCTTGGATGACCTCCCGCAGTTCGGCTTCCGCCTGGACGGCACGGTCGGTGACCTCCCGCCGGGCGACGTGATCGAGTTCCTTGTCTTCGAGCAGCTCTCTCAGGGCGATGAGGTGCGTGGCGGAGCTGAGTACCACGTCGGGGTGGGCGGTCGTTCCGAGGATCACCGGCAGCGTCGAGTCGACGGTGGGCAGCTGATCCCGCAAGCCGAGGTGGAAGACGACTAGTCCGTCGGCCGGGTCCTTCAGCTCGTCCGGCGCCTGGATCTCACGGGTCTCTGGACCGCTGACGGCAGTCAGGAACACCCTCATCATCCCGGTGACCTGACTGTGTCGGCCGGCGACCACAGCGCTGGGGAGGTGTGCACCCAGGCGCTGGACGATGGAGGCATCGTCCAGGTGACTGATGATCTCCTTCAGGCGGGCGTCGATGTCGAAATCTGTGCCCTGCCAGACTCGGTACTCACCGCTGAACTCCCGGTGGACGAGGAAGCCGCGGCGGACGAGGTCGGCGAGCTGCTCCTCAAGGCGGGCAAAGGCGCTTGCGTCGGTCAGGTCAGTGGGGTCGTGGAGCGCGAGGTGGATCATCTCGCTGGTGGCGCTGAGCGCGCCGTCGGCGTCAATGAGGTTCAGAACGCCGATCGTCTTCAGCAGCGCCTGGTCGGCGTCGGGCAGTCCGTTGGCTTCCTTGATGCGCGCGTCGACTTCGATCCAGCGGCCAGCGTTGGAGGCCGCCAGCAGCGAGGTCCGGCCGGAGTTGAGGAAGTAGTCGTACAGCTGAGGCAGCTGCACGGTGCTGGCGCGTTCGGCATCCGGCCGGGAGTGTACGGCCAGCGAGTCGCGGACGGTGTTGGGCTCTCCGCTGTTGAGGAAGCCCGACAGGCTGCGGTCATGCTGCCCGATTTGAGCTGCCAGGATCGGCGCGGCAATCGCCGTCAGGGGGTGCAACGGGTAGAGGCCGGCGAAGTCGTCGCTGGCCAGCTCGGTAAGGACGTTCAGGCCATGGTTCTTCCACGCGAGGGCTGATGCCTCGGCCGAGCCGCGGATGAGGTCCTGGCCCGCTGCGTCGACTGCTGAGTGGTTCAGACGCCGGCGCAGGAGCTGCAGGGAGTCGCCATGGTGCGGGACGAAGGTGACGTCTTCGAAGCGGCCCTGGATCTTTGCCCATTCGCGGATCTTGAGCTCACTGGACCGTGACGCGTAGTCCATGAACGACAGGTGCTGCAGGGTGACCAGGAACACGGGCAGGCCATTGGGCCCGGCGCTGTGCTCGGCGAGCTCCTGCAAGAGGAAAAGGTCGTGCTCGGCGCCGGAGAATTCGTTGTGCCCGGCAAGATGCTCGAGGGTCTTACCGAACTCGTCGATGATCAGCAAAAGCGGCTGCTGATTGTCGGTCAGGGCCTTGATGGCGGCCATGACCTGCTTCGTCTTCGTCCCGGTCGTCGTCGGGTCTTCGCAGGCCGCGAGTGCTGCGGCGACGTTCTTCGGGATGCGCTTGCCCCAGCGGCGCTTTGCCGCGGTCTCCAGCGCACGGGTCACCGTGGCGACCAGCGGTTCACGTCGCGCGGTTGCCACGGCTCCGAGGAACCCGGTTCCGGTGCGCTCAGCCCGAGCCGTGGCGAGACGCTCGGCAAGGGCTGGGCTGGTGTCCGCAAGGATCCGGTGAGCCTCCTCGCGGCGGTCCTCATCGCGGCCGAGAAGCGCGTCGATCAGGTTAGCCAGCGTGGACTTCCCGGAGCCATAGGGTCCAGTGAAGGACCAGGCGCGGGGACGCCGCAGGTCGCCGACTGCATTGGCGATGCGCTCCAGTACGTCGACTGCCTTCGCACCGACATACGGTCCGTGCAGTTCGTCCTCGACGTCGCGTTCGAGGTTGGTCGATCGCATCTGGGAGCCGACCAGTTCGATACCGGCCGGGAACTGAGGGGTTACCTCGTCCTGCGGGGTGCGAGAGGTCCGCGTGGGAGCTGCGGTGGTCACGCGATCTCCTGAGTCGTGAACTGCTGCTGGTGGTCCTGGGGCTTGCGGTCAGCCTTCTCCGCTTCGGCCTTCTCGGCCTTCTCTGCTTCGGCCAACTGCGGGTACTGCGCGCTCCATTCGTCCCGGGTGGGAAAGCCAGAGCGCCGGGTGACGTGGTCGTATTGCTCGTCGAGGACGTCCCAAGCGAGCGCCATCGGATCGCTGGAGAAGGACATGGTCCGCTGGCCGACCGCGTCCACCCGGTTGAGTTCCGGCCGATCCGCAGCGACCTTGTCCAGGGCGGCGACGATCTCAGGCTCGCGGACCCGGAAGGCACGGCCGGGCGCTCCGGGCTCGTTGGCAAGGCGTGCCAGAGAGATGGAACCGGGACCCTGGGTATCGCGGGCGGCGTAGTCGAGGCAGGCGTGGACCAGGACGCGGGCCGGGAGAGAGGTGCGCGTGCCACTGGTGAACTGCCACTCCTGCTTTCCCCTTGTGCCCACAGAGGTCAGCAGGTCCAGCTCGCGGAAAGGGCAGGCCAAGAGATCTTCATAGGTGGCGCGAGAACCGCTCTGCTCGACAGGCGTGCGCGCATACATCTTGGTCAGGCACTCGACGTCCCGGGTGATCGACGACTCCACCGGTCCGTCACTGAAGGAGAAGTTGACGTGCCGCGTCACGACCTGCGTCATGTCCGCGATGGTGAAGCGAGAAAATGGAGCGAGGTGAAACGCCGTGTACCACGCGGGGGCCCAGCATTTGGCGCCGGGCCGCGACGACACGAGCCACCAGTGCAACAGCCACAGGCTGCCGGGTTCCTCAAGGTACGGATCGGCGCCATCCTCATCGAGCAGCCATCGCGCTTCCCAAGTAGGGGACGCGTACTGGGCCTTCGTCTTACCCAACGGGTCGGCGTGCTCGCGGGTGAGCTTGAACGCCTTTGACCAGTACCGCATGGCATTGACCATGTTCTTGCCCACGCCGAGCAGGACAGGGGCTTCTTCAGCGAGGAAAGCTGCCGGATTGTCCTTGACCTGCATGTACGCCTTATGCAGCCAGCCGAAGCGGGGGGCGAAGGTCTCATGGCGCGCGAAGCTGGAATGTGCGGCTTCCGCGAGCCTGATGTCTGCCATACGAGGGCCTCTCGATACAAGAAGAGATAAAGGGAACTGCTGAAGTCAAAGTCAGTGAGCAGCGGCGCCGGCTGTAGCTGCCATGGCGGCGCGCACCTGGTGGACCGCACGCGCCACCGCCTCGGCGGCTGCGGCGATCTCGTCCCCGGTTGTGGCGTAGCCGAGGGAGAAGCGCACAGTGCACTCTGCTTCCTCCCGGCTCAGCCCCATAGCGAGCAGGACGTGGCTGGGAGTGGGGGCTCCCGAGGCGCAGGCGCTTCCGTCGGATGCGGCTATGTGCGGCATGGCGGCCATGACTGCGTCAGCCGGGGCACCCGCGAAGGTGATGCTCGCCACGCCGGGCAGGCGAGGGGCTTGTTGCCCGTTGATGCGGCATCCCTCCACCGCGGTGGTCACCATGTTCTCGAGCTGATCGCGCAGTTGGGTCACGCGGGCGACGTCATCGGCAAGGTCACGGCTGACGGCCGCCGCGGCAGCCCCGGCGCCGGCGATCCCGGGCACGTTGAGCGTGCCAGCCCGCCATCCCTTCTCCTGCCCGCCACCGGTGATCAGCGGCCTGAACGGCAGCGGTGTGCCTCGTCGTACGAACAGTGCGCCAACACCTTGGGGGCCGCCGAACTTGTGGGCCGACAGAGACAGGAGGTCGACGTCCACGTCGGATAGGTCCAGGGGCAGTCGGCCGATCATCTGCGTGGCATCCGTGTGGACCAGCGCACCTGCGGCATGCGCCGCCTTGACGACCGGCGCGAGGTCGGTGAGAACCCCGGTTTCATTATTGGCAGCCATCAGGGAGACGAGTCCGACGCCGCCCCGGCCGAGCTCTTCCTCCAGGGCCACGGTTTCCACCAGGCCGTCCGCCCGCATGGGCAAAACCGTCATTGCTCCCGGATCGTTTTGCGCCAGATCGCGGGCGGTCTCCAGCACCGCGGGGTGTTCTGCACCGCTCGTCACGATCCGGGCCCCGCCGCGGTGAGCGGCGCGCAGCGCGAGATTGTTCGCTTCGGTTGCCCCCGACGTGAAGATGATCTCCCCGGGCGAGCAGTTCAGCAGGTCAGCAAGGTGCCGACGAGCGACCTCCACGCGGTGGGCGGCATCCCGGCCGGGGTGATGCATACTCGACGCGTTACCGACGGCCTGCAGCGCGTCCACGACGGCCGCCAACGCTTCGGGCCGGATCGGTGCCGTCGCATTGTAGTCGAGATACGCCGAAACCGACCCATCAGACTCATCCCGCATGCCCCACCTCGTCTCGCTCAGCACCGCACACAATCTACTCCTGGTGGAACCCGGACGTGCGCACCGGGGTCACCACCAGGAGTGAGTCGCGGTCGTAGCGATCGAGATCGATCAGCCCGCGAACCCGACGCTCAAGCCGGAACGCAAACCGTAACTCGAACTAATGTTCCCTATTCCTTGGGTGGCCGCAACCCTCTATCGGGAAAGGGCAATTGCGCGGGGTCTGCACGGATCCTTCATAGGGTCTACCTCTCCCATCAGTGCCTCTGAGCTGCGAATACCAATCGCGAGGACCCGAGTGTCAGTGCCTGGGTTTATGGTGATCGGGCACTGTAACTCTGGGGCGACTCACAGTTGCGGTGGGCACTGCATGCACAGAACTGAGGCAGGGGCATCGCAAGTTGACGGTCATTCAGATATTGGGGGAAAGCTCCCCTGTCTCACAGGGGTGGTGAATCGATGACAGCGTGGTCGCCCGGCCTGTCCTTTAAAGCCGTGCTGGACAGCGCCCCCATGCCGTACATCCGCGAGCGGCTCGGCAAGCACATGTGCGCTCTGCTTGACCTCATCGACGGCGGAAGCGCCGGCGATGAGCGGCTCCGAGCAGTCGCCGCCGTGGCGGTGGACGCCGAGAAGCTTGTGTCCACCCAGACAGACCGCGAAGAGCTGCTGCGGCTCCTGCCCGCCGACAAGCAGACAGAACTTGCCCAGCGCCTTGGGGCCGATGGCGCGGGCACCGATGCCCTGGCCTACCTGACTGGTCTGAAGTGGGCGAGTGAGCAACAGCGGGAGCTGCTGGAGTTCTTCGGCTTCAGCGTCGACAGGGCACCCGCGCTGCTCCCGCTCTTTCGGGAAGACTCCGAACCCGAGTACGGGCTGTTCCCCCACCAGCGGCGCGCAGCCGCACGTGTGAAGGAGTTGCTGTACGACGGACCGCGGCGGGTTGTTCTTCACCTGCCGACAGGCGTTGGCAAGACCCGCACCGGAATGAACCTGATCGCCGACCATCTGCGGCAGCACGAGCCCACGCTTGTGGTCTGGCTGGCGCGCGGGCAGGAGCTGCTGGAGCAGGCGGCTGCGGAGTTCGGGCGCGCCTGGTCCAAGCTCGGCGACCGTCCGATGGCGGTCGTCCGGATGTGGGGCGAGGCGCCCACCGATGTGGAGGCGCTGACAGACGGCCTCGTCATCCTGGGGCTGGAGAAGGCCGTCTCCGCGGACAAGAGTGACCCGGAGCTTCTCCGCAAGCTCGCATCACGCAGCACTCTCACCGTCTTCGACGAGGCTCATCAGATCATCGCGCCGACCTATCAGCGGGTGGTGGACGCCCTCACGGTTCGCCCCGACGCCAGCTTGCTGGGCCTGACGGCCACCCCCGGCCGGACCTGGGCGGACGTTACCCAGGATGAGCGGCTGTCGGACTTCTTCGCCCGCCAGAAGGTCATGCTGCAGATTGACGGATATAGCAACCCGGTAACCGCCCTCATCGAACAGGGCTACCTGGCCAAGCCCATCATGAACACCGTCGCCTCCGAAGCCGGCCTGCATCTGTCCGCGCGCGATCAGCAACTCCTCGCGAAGTCCTTCGACATCCCGTCGGACATCATCGCGTCGCTGGCCAGCGACGAGCAGTGGAACCTCAAGGTCGTCCAGACCGTGCTGGAGCTACTGGAACGGCAGCACCGCAGGATCCTGGTTTTCGCGGCCTCCGTTGACCATTGCCGCCTGATCGCCGCCGTCCTGTCGGCGCTCGGCCTCGATGCCGACTTCGTCACCGGGGAGTCCTCGCCCCGGCACCGCAACGATGCCATCAGACGCTTCAAGGGCGCTGGCCGACGCCCCATGATTCTGTGCAACTTCGGGGTCCTGACCACAGGCTTCGATGCGCCGGCGGCCAGTGCTGCCATCATCGCCCGACCGACCAAGTCGCTGGTTCTGTACAGCCAGATGGTCGGCCGGGTCATTCGCGGGCCCAAGGCCGGCGGAACTGCCACCTGCGAGATCGTCACCGTCGTCGACCCGGAGCTGCCCGGGTTCGGAGACGTGGCCGAGGCATTCACCAACTGGGAAGACGTATGGGAGACCGCGTGACCGGCGAGGGAAGCAAATACCGGATCGTCAGCCCTTCGCTGACCGTCAAGGCCATGCGCGACAGCGGCTACAAGAACACCGCCTACGCGCTCGCCGAGCTGATCGACAACAGCATCGACGCGGAAGCCACACTGGTTCAGGTCTTCGCCTGTGAGAGCCCGGTGCAGGGTGCCACCCAGACGAGGCACCGGGTGGACACCATAGCCGTCCTCGATAACGGCAAGGGCATGGACGCCGAACTCCTGCGGCGCGCCCTGAAGTACGGCGACGGCCTCGGTGGCGACCGCAACCGCATCGGGCGGTTCGGCATGGGTCTGCCCAACTCCAGCATGTCCCAGTGCACCAAGGTCGAGGTCTGGTCATGGACCAATGGCAGCCCGAACGCCATGTACACCTACCTCGATCTTGAGGAGATCAACGGCGGGCTCGACGACGTCCCCAGCCCCGTGCACCAGCCCGTGCCGGAGCACTGGAGCGACCTCAGCGAGGCACCGCTGGGCACCACCGGCACCCTCGTGGTCTGGTCAGACCTTGACCGGGTCAAATGGCACGGCGCCGGCGCCACCCTGCGCAACACTGCCGAGCTGATCGGCCGCGTGTACCGGCACTACCTCCACGACGGCAGGGTGGAGATCAAGATGGCGCCGGTCCGCGAAGGAAAGGTCCTCGAAGGGGACAACGGGGCGTACTTCGCCGAGCCCAACGATCCCCTGTACCTCATGGACTCGACGGGGACGCCGCCGCCGTTCGGGAACAAGCCCATGTTCGAACCCTTCGACATGGGCAACGAGAACGAACCCGGGGTCGCCTACTTCCCCATCACTGTCGACGGAACGAAGCACAACGTGAAGGTCCGGGCATCCATCGCCCGGCCCGAGGCCCGCCGCGCCGACGTCGAAGGTCACCCATGGCCCGACAACGCGAACCCCAACCGCGACGCAGGCTTCCACCCGTGGGGCCAGCATGCTCGACGGAACATCGGGATTTCCCTGGTCCGGCAGGGCCGCGAACTCGACCTCGATTCCAAGTGGGCCATCGGGTACGACCCCGTCGAACGCTGGTGGGGCATCGAGGTGGAATTCCCCCCGGAGCTCGACGACATCTTCGGCGTCACGAACAACAAGCAGACCGCCACGGTCTTCTCGTCTCTCGCCCACTTCGACTGGACAGCCGAGGCCGAAGGGGACGAGACACCCAAGGCGTTCAAGGACCGCATCGCCGAATTCGGCGACCCGCGCCTGCCCCTCATCGATCTCGCGCTCTACCTGGAGAAGAACCTCCTGCCCAAAATGCGGCGGAAGCTGAAGCAGCACACGCTGGGCAACCGGGGAGGCAAAAAGCGCCACGACGACGTCGTCACGTCCAAGGCCACAGACGCGGTCAAGCGCCGGCAGGAGGACGGCCACACGGGAACGACCGACCGGCTGGCAGAGGAAGCCACCGAGAACGACAAGCGCCAGGAGCAGTTCGCGGCGCTCACCGAGCGGCATCACCTCGACGAGGACACCGCCCAGTCCATGGTCGACGAGGCTCTGGAAAAAGACTGGCGTGTCCGCTGGATCTCCAGCCCGCAGGACACCACGGCTTTCTTCAACATCGACCTCATGGCCGGCATGCTCCAGGTGATCTTCAACACCGAACACCCGCTACACACCGAGCTGATGACCGTCCTTGAAGACGTGCCCGAAGACGCGAGCGAGACCGAACTCCGCCAACGCCTCGCCCGCGCCTCCGACACCTTCAAACTCCTCGTCTTCTCCTGGGCCCGCATGGAGGACGAGATCCCCAACAGGCGGGACCGCGCCAGGATCTCGGACGCCCGGCGCGACTGGGGCCGCTACGCCCGTGACTTCATCGAAGACGGGAGCGATGACGAGTGACGCAGCCGGACCACGTCTGGCAGCAGATAGCCGACCTGATGAAGGGCGCCACCGCACGAGTGATCCTCGTGGCGCCCTTCATCAAGAAGGCCGTGTTCGAGGAAACCCTCGCCTCGGTGCCGGCCTCGGTGGAGACGATCGAATGCGTCACGCGCTGGACTCCGGCGGAAGTAGCCGCCGGAGTCTCCGACCCGGAGATCATCGAGGCGGCGGAGCGGGACGAACGCGTGCAGATCACTCTCTGCCCGTCGCTGCATGCCAAGATCTACGTCGCCGACGACCAATGCCTGGTCGGATCCGCGAACCTGACCGGCAAGGCCACCGGCCGAGTACCCAACGCCAACGTGGAACTCTTGCTAGCTGCGCCGGTCGCACATCCCGAAGTACAGCGCGTTCTCAGCCAGATCGAGTCCTGCTCGGCGCCGGCCACACCTCTCGTTGCTGCCCTTGTTCGGCAGCAGGCAGAACTTCTGAAGGAGGAACACATCGCGCTCCCAGCCGAGGGAGACCCCGCCCCCCTCTGGTACCCGGAGACGAGACGCCCGGAGAACGTGTTCGCGCTCTACAGCGGGCGAACACGATTCACCTCGCCGGTTGAGGCCGGCATCATCCAGGACCTCGCGATGCTCGATGTCCCGGCAGGTTTGGCGGAGCACGACTTCAACAGGGCGGTCGAAGCTCGGCTGCACGCCATCCCAGAACTCCACAAGCTGCTCGTCGGCGAGCGCCTCAGCAACATCGAACTCCAGAAGGCCATCGTGGAACGGACAGGAGAGCCGGAGGACCAGGCGCGGAGAACGACGGAGACCCTCGCGGCCTGGCTGCAGCACTTCGGCCGCTATTACACCGAGGTGGGCTCGTGGGAGCTGCGGCCAGGAAGGGAGCACACCTAAGATCTCCGTGCACGGCGATGTGCATGGGAGAGAGTCTCTCCCCCGCTCATTGCCGCCCACGGAGACGAAGGTGATGGGAAGGCCCCCTCATGGCACAGGTGCGGGTCCCGTTCCTTCTGGGCCATGCCGAAATCGCCTTCCTCTATCAAGTGGAGCGCCAGACATCCCAGAAATGGCGGACAGAGGGCGCCCTCGCCGCAGAGGACCTGGTCGCGTCCGGCAACCCGTACTGGCTGCTGGCGACAGTCATGCGGCTCAACGGCGTCGGCGACCGCCACGTAGCGCAAGAACGGCTGGCCTCCTACAAGACCAGCATCCCCCGCGGCTACGAGGTCCAGGACAAGCAGGACCTGCCCGTCATCCTCGGCATCCAGGAGGTCGCCCGCGTCCTCGCCCGGGACGCGCAGGCGATCTCCCGATGGCGTAACCGGCGACAGATCGCCGATGCCGACCTGACCCTCTCCGGCTCCCCTCTCTGGCTGCTGGAGACCATCCTGGATGATGCGCAACAGCGGCAGCGCACCGTCCTCCCGTCCGAGATCGAGCTGCTGCGTGCAGGGCACCGCGCCCCGCAAAAACCACGTGGCCGTAGGCAAAGAGCGCCCCTCTCGCAGCCGCCGCGCAAATCCCCGCCCGCAGCGCGAGCATTCACCAGTGCCGACCAGGCAGCCGCGGCCGAGTTCCTGGCAGCAGTCCTGGCGGAGGGACACTCTGTGGTCATCGAGCCGCGCCCTTAGTCGGTCTTTCCCTTCCTGACAGGGGCGGATCTCCAGGACGCGATGTCGCCGAGGCAGTGTTCGCCGACAGCTGTGAGAGAAACACTTGATAGCTAGCCGCGCTATCCATACTGTCTCTCACATGCCGATCTTGTCACGCACCCCCGGAGCCCACCACGACAATCCGACGGAAACGCGCCCACAGGCCGTCCTGGCCCCGGCCGCTCACCGGCCAAGTGACCGTCCAATGAGGGTCATCTCCTACGGAGGCGGCGTCCAGTCGACCGCGCTGCTGGTGCTGGCCGCACAGCGCGAGATCGACTTCTCCACGTTCCTCTTCGCCAATGTCGGGGACGACAGCGAGCACCCAGCGACCCTCGCGTACGTGCGCGAGATCGCCATCCCGTATGCCGAGCGTGCGGGACTGGACATCCACGAGCTCAAGCGGCGCCGCCGCGACGGGGCTACGGAAACGCTCATGCAGCGGCTGAACCGGCCGGACACCCGGTCGATCCCCATCCCGGTGCGCATGGCCAACGGCGCTCCTGGCCGCCGCAACTGCACCGCCGACTTCAAGATCAAGGTGGTCGGGCGGTGGCTTCGCGAGCACGGTGCCACCGCGGAGGACCCGGCGGCGGTTGGTATCGGCATATCGGTCGACGAAATCCATCGCGCCAACCGCCGGCGCAGGGAAGTCCACGAGGTCATCGAGTACCCCCTCCTCGACCTCGGGCTGCGCAGGGACGACTGTGAACGCGTCATCGCCGAGGCCGGCCTGCCGGTACCGCCTAAGAGCTCCTGCTTCTTCTGCCCCTTCCGCACCGTCGGCGCCTGGCGCCACCAGCGTCTGCACGAGCCCGAGTTGTTCGCTGAGTCGGTTCGGCTGGAGGAGACGATCAACCGTCGGCGGGCCGCACTCGGGCGGGATGCCGTGTATCTCACGAGATACGGCATCCCCCTCACTCAGGCCATCCCCGACCAGGGCCCGGGGGTAGTTGGCGGCGATGACGATGAGGGGGCTTGCGACTCCGGCTGGTGCATGACCTGATACGTGCCGAGCCAGCCGCGATGGGTGGGGCCCGAAGCCATAGCTTCGGGCCCCACCCATCGTTTGTCCCTGGCGTGCCGACGTGGCCGCCGCAGGGCCCGGCTGGTGGCGGAGTCAGAGCTCAGGTGGCTCACCGGGCTGAAGGTGGAGGACGGCGAGGTACTCGCCGTAGGGCATCTCTTCGTCCACCCAGCGGCTGCCGCCCGAGGAGTCGGGAATCCACATGCCGTCGAGGAGGTACTTGTCGTCGAAGACGGCGACGCGGTCCTCCTGCACCGCTGCCGCCATCAGCAGCTGTATCCCCAGCAGCAGCACTGTGGAGGCTTCCTTGGCCGCGCAGACCTCGGCGTGCCCGGTGGGAAAGACCTTCCCGTCCGTGTCGCTGTCCGGCTCGGGGACGGCAGCACGGCCGTGAACGGCCATCTCGTGCAGGGCAATCGCCTGGGTCACCGCTGCCGCCACCGGCGTGTCGGCGCCTGGCACCCCGTCCGGGGCATGTGTCCGCAGATGGTCGGCGACCGCGCGAGCGTGCACTGGCCATGCGCCGGCGTGATGGTGCAGCCGCTGTTCCGCGGCTTCGACGGCCAGTCCAGGCTCCGTGATGTTCGGGTGCAGCAGCCGGACGAATCCTTCAAGTGCTGCACGCAGGTAGCCGAGACGGACCTGGTGCTGCTGCCACTCCTCCATCATCTCGGTCCAGACGGCGTCGAAGTCGAGGCCCGCCGAGCACATACCGCCGTCGTCATACGACATGTCGAACGCCACCGTGCGCAGCCCCTGCGCGAGGCGCAGCCACTTGTAGGCCGTATCCCAGCTGTTCTGCGCCCCGGGGACTCCGGAGACGGCGGAGGCGTGCTCCACCCAGTCGGTGAGTTCACGGACGTGGTCCTCGGGCTCGGACAGCGCGAGGGTGGACAGCGTGCGGTATGAGGGCAGACAGAGGCCCTCCATCCGGGTAGTGGTCATGAGTGGAGCGTGGCACACGGCACTGACAACCGCTCCGGTGCCGAGAGCCGATGCGACGCTCAGGTGCTGATGGTGCGACGTACGAGCCGGTGACCGCGCAACTCCCGCTCGCAGCGAACGAGTTCACGCTCCCAGCCCTCTTCCGTGCCGATCAGGTGCGGACTCTCGTAGAGGCCGGCGCGAACCTCGGCCTCCGTAAGCCTCCGGTACTTGGGTGCGTCGGGATCGTCCTCAGCAAGGAACTCGTGCTTACGGTGCAGCAAAGGACGGTTGGTGGAGTCCGCGTACGAGGTGAAGGAGGACTTGAGGGTCTTCAGGTCGACGGCGTACGAGGCCGCAATCCGCGGGTGGGGATCCGTGTCGAACTCGGGGTAGTCGAGCCAGCTGACACCGCGGCCCTGATGGCGGAGCTTGACGACGGACCACTCGCCAGGGCGGCCGGCAGCGATGCTCGCGCACTGTTCATACAGGCGCAGCACGGCCGGGATCCGGTGGAGCGCACGGCGGTGCACGTACAGGGCGGTTGCGGTGAACTTGCCGGCAATCGATCCGTTCATCGCCCGACGGACGTATGCATCGTCACGCAGCTTGAACAGCAGCCGATCCGCTCGCTGGCACGCCTCGGTGTACGAAGGGAAGAAGGCGCGGATGTCCAGTTGAACCGGCAGGGGCAGACTGGTTACCGGACCGCGGCCGTGAAACAGCTCCAGCGCGAGGAACAGCAGAGTGTCGAGGGCTCCACGCTCGGCGCTCCGCTCAACCTTCACGAGGTCGGCTTCCTGCTCGGCAAGGCGCTTGAGCTCAGCAGGACGCAGGTGGCCGAGGAGGCTGATGATGGGCTGCGGCATTTCCTCCAGCTGAGGCATCCTGCCGCGCTGTTCGAGATGATCGACGACCGAGGTGATCGCCGAGGCGGTGTCCTCGGACGCCAGCCATCCCCCTTCGGGGGCGACCTGGCGGGCCAGGTAACTCAAGCGTGCCGCATCGTCCTTGAACGCGTAAACGATGCCGGGCGCCGCCGACACGCAGCGGACACCAGTGGCTTCCTCGACGTAGTCGCGAAGCTCGCCGGCGGCATAGAGGTGCTGGAAGGTGCGGCGTTGGGTGAGGATGCCGTCGCCGTACTCGGTGCCTTTGATCTGGTTGCGCTCCCACCTCAACCGCGCGGACACCACGAGCACCGACTTGGCGAGGTCCCAGGCCCGTAGGAGCGTCTCGCGTCGTTCGGCGGGATTCTCAATGACGTTCAGGACATAAGTGAGAAGGACCACCTCGGCTGGCTCACGACGCCCGTCCGGAAAGTGCACCGGGTCCCACCCCGCGGCATCGAGGCCGAGGTGCTGCAATGCCCGTACATCGCCGCCGCGTCCGCACCCGTAATCCAGTACTCCCGTCTCGGGTTCCAGCTGGAGGTCGCCGACGGCGCGGCGGGCTGGCAGCGAGAGGCCGATTCGGCCGATCGCGGTCTGATGCCTCTGGCTGCTCCACAGCTGCTGTGTCATCGGCGTCCCCTGATTCCACGGACAGGCCAGCATGCGACAGCACCGAACCTTAACGGACACCCGATCCGGTGACCCGGCTTACGCGGAGCCGCCCCCCATCTGACCTCGAACGAAAGGATCGGGCCCCCGCGCGACGCCCAGGAGTGCGCAGCGAACAGAAGGAAGGGCAGGGACCTGCGTGACCGCCCGCCTCTGGGTGGTGGCAACTGCCCCGCACAGCGTCGAGAATCAGGTTCATGCCCCAGAACCCCGACGAGACCACCTATCGCAGGGTCACCATCGATTACGGCCGCGCAACTTTCGCTGAGAACGACCAGTGGCCAACGGGAAGACGGCAGACACTTCCCCAGCAGTGGCTGGATGCCGGCCCCGAGGTGGATCTACGCGAGGTCATGGATCCACAGGCCGGCGGAGCCCACCTCAGCGATGGCCTCCTGCGGCGGGCTGCGCACGCGCTGCTCGTCTCCGGGGATCAGTTCTCATTGTGGGTGTTCCTACACAGCCAGGACGGCCAGCCGTGGGTTCTCGACCGCTACGGCGTCACCGGACGCAGCGTTGGCAATCAGCCGCTTGGGCCACTCGCCGACCTGCAGGTGTACGCAACCGATCCGTACGGCCGCTACGAAGGCAAGTCCCACGGTATCTGTGTGCACGAGAAGTACCTCACCTCTGAACACGCCCTGCTCACTCTTCGCGAGTTTGTCCCGCTCTACCTCCAAGACCCAGGACATGGCGACTGGACCGGTTCGGGCTGGTGCAGCAAGTGCGCTGGTTACGCAATTCGCCGGTTGAGCCAGGAGCAGTTCGCCCATTACTGGGCGAGCGTGCAGGCGGCTGATGCAGCCTGGCGCAGTCGGGGCCGCTAGCCACGTCACTGTGCCCCAGCCGGGAAGCCAGAATTCCTGCGTCGCCTCACGCTTGGCCGTAAGGGCGGCGGCAATATAGCGGCGGATCCCCGGTTACCGAAACCGGGGATCCGCCGAATACTTGTAGATCCACCGCCACTCCCTGACCGCCCCGTCGAAAGGCAGCGCCACGACGATCCACAACTTCACCCGTGAAACGCACATGGCCACCTGGGCCATTGCTCTTTCACGCCGCGGCGTAGCTGAGCCGGAACAGGTCCTGGGCGCGCTCCAGGTCGCGTTCGGTGCGCAGTTGCACCTCCAGGTCTCCCGTGCCATGGTGGCCGAGCCCCGTCACGTCCCGGGTGTAACCGGGTACGAGGTCGACCACCTTCGGATCGGCCTTCAGGTAGACCAGCACCTTGGTCTGCTGGGGCCGGATCAGGCAGGCGAAGTTCCGCAGCCGCTGATAGGCGGCGTACTGCTTGCGCTGGACCCGGGTAACACCGTCCCCGAGGCCGAGAAGCACCTCGTCGGCAGCGGCGGCCAGCTCGGCCATGGCCCCCGTCTGCGCCCGGGGCGCTTCCGGCACGGCCGCGCGCCGGCGCACCCGCCTGCCCGCAGACGCCCTTCCGGCGGCGGAGGCCACGGTCTCAAGACCGATGTGCTCGTTGCCGAAATACCGGTAGCGGACCAGGTCGATGCTGCGATGGTGCTCGTGTACGGCATGGGCGTCGTAGCGGGTGAAGTCGCCGGCGACGCAGATCAGCCTGGGTGCGCTCCAGAGGACCTGGGCTGCGGCCGGCACCCCGAGCCGGTCGCGGACCAGGCCCTCGAAAGCGCTCCGGTGCGCGGTGAGCCAGGCCATGTAGTAGAGGCCCTGGTTGATCACGCCTGCGTCGGTACCGCGCTTGTACTCCACGACCACCGGGGCGCCATTCTCGTCGATCCCGAGCGAGTCGATCCGTCCGCCGTCGACGCAGTCGATCACGTACTCGCTCGCGAGGAACCGCACCCCCAGCATCGTCTCCATGTGCGCCTCGATGAGGCTCTGCACGTCGGCCTCGACGTCAGCAAGACGCGGCGGGACCTCGGTCACGCCGCTTTTCGTGTTGAACAGCTTCAGGCCCGACACCGTCCCCTCCCGATCTCTGCAGTGCCGAGGCCAAACACGCCGGGCTGCGGGATTATTTCCAGGCGTCGCCAGCGCATCCTTGCGGGACACACGGGACGCGGCATACTGGACATGATGGGCGAACATGGAGATTTCCATATCGCGGGACATGTGCGGGACGGCGCCACTAACGAGGCGTCAGATAGCGCTCTGACCAGCGACAACGCCTGGGAGCTCCGGAGCCGTGTGCGCAGGTTCGAATCCTGCCGGGGGCACTCCGGGAAAAGCTCCTGACCTGCAGAAATACGGGTCGGGAGTTTTTGCGTACCTGCCAAAACGCACACGGTCTTTTGACCGTTGCTCTTTTCGAGCGGCACAGTGCTCCCTGCGCCGGATCCCGCCCTCCCCTTGGCGTATTTCCGCAGGTCAAGGCGCCTTCACCTGGCACCCATTGACCTTGCTCGCCACCAAAACAGGTGCTGTCCCGCGGGCCGGGCACCACAGCCTCACCGCCTCGCGGAAACCCCTGCTGACCTGCCTGAATGTGGCCGATGCCACTCCAAAGCGCAAACGGTCTGGTGGGTCGTTGCCGATTCGGCCCTGACGGGGCCGGTTCGAGCACCTCCCGACCGCGGCGCCGAGCGTTCCTGCGTTCGGCCCCTCTCGTCCGCGCACCCGCGCATGCGCCCCTACGCGAACTCCCGCGCGCCGCCTGGAACCTGACCGCTTCAACGACCCGACAGGAACCACCGATGCATGAGCTGGGTGATCGCGTCCCATGAAGCCCGCGGGACACGAGCCCGCACCCGGCCGGTGGAGTAAGCAGCGGGTACAGAGGATGTTCCTCACCTCGCAGCGGTTCAGGCGGCTCTTTACCGCGTCGACAAATTCGTTCTCGGCAGAAGGTGCAGCGGCATCCGAGAAGTGCGCTTCGAAACCTTTGCGTTGGCCGACCCAGAGGGCCACATCCTGTATCTGTACTTCGGCTCCAAGGGACTAGACCATCGCGGCCAGCCTTCGCAGGGTGCGGGCCGAGGGGGAACCGGGGTCGGCCGTGATCAGAACGACTTCCTGGTCGTCCTCGGGGACGAGGAGCACGTCGCAGCTCAGCCGAAGGCTGCCCGCCGTCGGGTGGTCGAGGGGCTTGGTGCGGTAGCCGGGTGCGTGGACCGGGCGGCTCTCCCACAGCCAGCGGAACTCCTCGCTGCCGGTGTGCAGTTCGGCCAACAGGGTGGCCAGCTGCGCATCGTGCGGGTAGCGGTCGGCGGCCCGGCGCAGCCGTGCCACCACGATGTGCCCGAACTCCTCGGTGCTGGAGCTCTCGTACATCCGTCCCTCGCCGAGGAACCGGCGCCGGGCCAGGTTCACCGTCCCCTGCCCCAGGTCGCCGCCGAACAGGGCCTGCGCGAGCGGGTTGAAGGCGACGACGCCGTAAGCCGCGTCGGTGACGATCGCGCCCGTCTCCGGCAGGCGCTCCAGCATCCGGGCCACGTGCGGGCGTACCCGCCGTACGGCGCCGTCGGCGGGCGGCGGCGGGCTCGTTCCGGCCAGGCGGAACAGATGGCTGCGCTCCGCCGGCGTCAGACGCAGGGCCCCGGCGAGCGCGTCCAGGATGCGGGGCGATGGGCGGGGGCCGCGGGCCTGTTCGAGGCGTACGTAGTAGTCGACGGACATGTGGGCCAGCTCGGCCACCTCTTCACGGCGCAGGCCCGGGGTACGGCGCGGGGTACTCGTCGGCAGGCCGAGCTCGTGCGGGCGCAGGGCCATGCGGCGGCCCCGCAGGAATCGGGCCAGTTCATGCCGTGCCATGCCGCCTCACCTCATCCCGCTGCCTGGTACAGGTTGTCCCTGGCACGGTGGTCTCCGTCAGGGGACCGTGGCCGTCATGAACGATCGCACAGCACTGGTCACCGGTGCCAACAAGGGCATCGGCACGCACATCGCCCGCCTGCTCGCCGCGGAGGGTTTCGTCGTCTACGTGGGCTCCCGGGACGCTGGGCGCGGGCTGCGGGCCGCCCGGGAGATCGGAGGTGGCGCGCGTCTGCTGGTCCTCGACGTGACGGACCCGGACAGCATCGCCGCAGCCGCAGGGCAGCTGGCCCGGCTCGATGTGCTGGTCAACAACGCGGGCATCTCGCCCTCGCTCGCTGTGCCGACCGAGACCGGCACAGACGACTTCCGGCGCACGTACGAGACCAACGTGTTCGCCGTCGCCGCGGTCACCAACGCCTTCCTGCCCGCCCTGCGCCGCTCCCCGCACCCGAGGATCGTCAACGTCTCCAGCGGGACCGCCTCACTGACCTGGAGCACGAACCCGAACCCCCAGTTCGCCCCCGGCAGCGGCGGTGCGGCCGCCTACCGGTCGTCGAAGACCGCCCTCAATGCCCTCACCGTCCTGTACGCCCACACGCTGGCCGACGAGGGCTTCAAGGTGAACGCCCTCGCCCCCGGCCTGCGGGCCACCGACCTCAACCCCCGGGCGGCCGCGGCGGGCGGAGACCCGGCGGAGGCCGCCCAGGGGGCCGTACGACTGGCGCTCCTGCCGGACGACGGGCCGACCGGCGCGTTCTTCTCCTGGGACGGAACGCCCGTTCCGTGGTGACCGCGGCACCCCGCGCGGCGGCCGTCGTTCCGCCGTCCCACTGATCCACTCCGCGCACCCGCGGGTGGCCGTCACTGACACGTCGCCCACGGACCGGCGACAGTGCCGCGGGCGACTTGTCGATCGGCTCCGGTGAGACCTGGTGCGATCGGCACATTCGACTGAGGCCCCTGTCTCCCGTATCAGCTGGCCCGGTCAGGCGGCGGGCAGCGTGGAGTCGAGCCAGTCGAACATCACCTGGTGGGCACGGTGCAGCGCGCCGAGGTGGCAGTGCTCGCCGGCGCTTTCGGCCTCGGTGAGCGTGGCAAGCGCGGCGGGGGCGTTGATCCGTGCCCGGCGCAGGCGTTGCGGCTGGCCCGTGAGGAAGTGGCCGTTTTCGGCGGTCAGGTCTGCTCGTCGCCCCACTCGATCAGGGATTCAACAGATCGGCGAGTTGCAACGAGCGCGCACTGTACGAGGCGTAGGTCAGTGGCTGCGAGGCGCGTACATGATCACGGCCATCCCCGCCAGGCATACCAGGGCGCCGGTGATGTCCCAGCAGTCGGGCCGGTAGCCGTCGGCGACCATGCCCCAGGCGATCGACCCGGCCACGAAGATCCCGCCGTACGCGGCCAGGATGCGGCCGAAATTGTCGTCGGACTGGAAGGTGGCGACCACCCCGTAGAGGCCCAGGGTGATGACGCCAGCGCCGATCCAGATCCAGCCCTTGTGCTCGCGGATGCCCTGCCACACCAGCCAGGCGCCCCCGATCTCGAAGAGGGCAGCTACAACGAACAGGGCAACGGAGCGAGCGACGGTCACACGGCCGACCCTACCAACGGCCCGCACCGCCGATCTTCAGCGGGTCGGCGGACGCCTGGCAGCCGCACCTGCTCTCACCTTCGGTCTTCGATGTGCAGGAGCAGGGGCGGCGACGCTGGCCGAGCCACCAAGTCCCACCGGCAAGCACGGCCAGGACGACCGCGAGAGCGGGCAGCCAGCCCACCACCGCCCCGGCCCCAGCCCCGACGACGCCCGCCGCGATCAGGACGGGCAACGCGCAGCACGCCACACAGGCCAGCGCGGCCAGGCCCCCGAGAGCCTTCGAGGCACGATGACGGAGCGGGTCAGCAGCAGGGCCCGGCATGGCGGTTCTCCTCGGCGAGATCGGTGAAAGGGATGGGGCAGCACGCACTGGACGCACAGACGGTCAGGTCGTCGCAGCCCGCCTCGACGGCAGCGGCCAGGGCGGTGCGGATGGTGGTCAGGTCCGCGATCTTCTGGTCGACCTCGGCGAGCTTGGCCACGGCGCGGTCCTGGAGCCCGACCACAGGGCGGCCGTGCCGGTGGCCGCCAGCCTCCAGCAGCTCGGCAACCTCCTCCAGCGTGAACCCGAGCCGCTGGGCGGCCTTGATCACCCGGAGCGCGGTCACCGCGTCCTCGTCGTACAGTCGATGGCCACCGTTACTGCGTTCAGGCTCGGCCAGCAGGCCGCGCCGCTCGTAGTAGCGCAGCGTCTGGACGTTCACTCCGGCCGCCTCGGCGACCTGCCCACTACGCAGGCCCCTACTCACCGCTGTTCCCCCGCGGCAGCGGTCCGTGCGGCGAGGGCGTCGAGGACCGCCCCATGCGCCTGGTCGACCGAGATGTCCAGGCGAACCAGGTCCTTGCCGGACGTGGTCGTGTTGAAGGTGAAGAACGAGCAGCACCCGCTCTCACGCTCCACCAGGTCACGAACGCGCTCCTCGACGCCCGGCCCGCCGGTCAGATCGAGGCGCAGATGGAACGGCTCGGGCCGGGACAGGGACGCGAGCTGCTCCGAGAACAGCGCATCCCACTCCGCCACCCGTAGGGGCCGCTCCTCGGTGGGCAGGGTGCAGGACTCCGGCACCCACGCAAGATCACTCAACTCGATCACTCCCGTCGTTGCATTCCTCTGGCGAGGACACCTCCGACGGTAAACCTGTACCTAGGTACAGGATGCAAGCGCCTGGCGCGGCTGTGTGTGGGGAGATCCACCGCGGGCTGCGGTCGGGAACCTCGGGCGCATGCAGCTGGCCGAGCAGCCGGGCCCTGCCGGTCGGCACGGCCAGCGAGCGGCACAGCCGCATGCCCGGCCGGCCACCCGAGGCGAGCGCAACAGACCGCCACAGCGTCTTCAGGCCAGGGCCGGCACGGGCATAACGCGTGGTCAGACCCTCGACCTGCTAAACAACGTACGCCGCCCGCATCCGGAGGCATCGCAGAAGAACCGCCGGACCTCCCGTGAGCGCCCGGTGGCGGTTCAACGTCGCCCTTCGCAGACGTTGAACCGCCAACACGACCCCCGGGCGCCGCAGACGCATAGTGAGGAGTGGCCGTGCGGCGTCCCGCTCCCCACCGTGTTTGGGGCTCGACCCAGCCGAGATTGCGCCGGCCCCCGCCACTGACGAAGACGTCTATTCAAGGCGGTGGGGGCGAAGCTGGGGCCAGGGTCAGCGGGAGGGCAAGGTCGAGGAGGTCGCGACAGGGGCAGGTACAGATCGACCGGTAGATCCATCGATGAGTTTCCGTCCGTCCAGTGGTCGCGCCAGCGTTGCCTGGACCGGCACGAGTTCCGCGTTGGCGGCACAACCCTCGCCGGGTTTCTGCCGGGTGACGACCTTGATGGTCACGGTCACCGTTCCGGTCCCTTCTCGGGCCGAAAGGCCGGGGGTCTGGCAGCCGCCGCCGACCGCCTTGACGGACAGAACCCTCCCGTCAGGGCTGACGGAGATCGGACGCCCGGACGCGAAAGGCTGCGTTCCGTTGAGGACAATCGGAGCGGTTGGGAGTCCGCTCCGTTGGACGACCTGGTCCGCCTTGCCACTCGCGCCCAGCGTTGCGGAGGCGGCTGCCACGAGAAGCACGGTGACGGTTCGTCTCATCATGTTCCTTGGACGGAACGGAGCCCCATCTGGTTCGTGACAGGGCTGTTTTCGAAAATCGCTGTCACCAGTCGCATCGCGCCTCCGAGGGCCACAGACACCTCAGCTCCCCAGCTTCTCAGCTCCTCCGCTCCATCTCCGGCCGCGGGCGCAGCCGGATCCGGCATCCCGCCGGAACCGGACCGCCCGATGATCTACACCAGGGTCATCGGCCACCGACCAGTGCGAGCACCCGAGTCGTCGCTCACACCAGGCCCGTGACCTGCAAGTTCACGATGCACACACTCAGTGCACCTGCCCGGCGACGTAGTCGCCGGCGCACGGCTGGCGGGTGATGATGTTCATCCGGTTCACCATGTTCATGAACGCGATGTGGATCACCAGCGCGGTGAGCAGCTCACCGTCGAAGTGCTTGGCGGCGTTCGCCCACACCTCGTCACTGACCCCCTCGGCCGCGTCCGCGACCCGCGTCCCCTCCTCGGCGAGCGCCAGCGCGGCCCGCTCGGCCTCGGAGAAGACGGCGGCCTCCCGCCATGCCGGCACCAGTGCCAGCTTCACCGGGCTCACCCCGGCGACGACGGCCTCCTTGGCGTGCATGTCGAGGCAGACGGCGCAGCCGTTGATCTGGCTCACCCGGGTGGATACGAGCTCCTGCAGGTCGGCGGGCAGCCCCGACTCCCTGATCACCTTGCCCGCGGACATGAAGTACTTGAGGGCCTTGCCGGAGACGGGAGCGGCGAAGAAGTCGAGTCGCGCGTCCATGGTGTGTTCCTCCGTGCTCGTCAGTTGGTTACACCCACGGGACGAGGCAGCCCGAGCGCCAGTGACACGGAGAAATGTGACCCGCATCACCTCGGTGCGGGACCGAGGTGCGACCCAGGAATCCCCATGCGGCATCACGTTCACGGACAACGAGATGGGCGATATCCGCGGTGCAACTTGCGGGCGAATTGGGCGAAAACGCCCACCTGGCGTGGCGGAGGGCCATGTTCGAACGGCGAGAGTAAACGTCAAGCTTAGAAGCGGCTCCGTATCCCGGAACCAGATGGGTGGTCGCCGGCGTCGTGGCGCAGTAGGCGCGTCGTAGCCCACGCCGGTGCTCGTCAGGGCGCCCGGGAGCATCATCTGTCACCACACCGCACCGGACGGTCCGCCAAGCGGAGCGGGCTTGCGAGGTGATCTTCCCTCGGCATGGGCATCCGACTCCGGCCATCCATGCACGCCCGGCTCCGGAGGCCGCCAGAGCATGCTGCTCCGGAGGGTCCCTGCCGGCAACCGTCACGGTCGGCGAATCGTTGGACCGGCGTGGACAGCAACGAGAAGAGAATCGAGGACTTCGCCTACGCGGCGGATATCAGTCTCCCGGCAGCGCGGAAGGTCACCAGGCTGCTGGAGGAGGGGATCGGTCTGTTCGAGGGCGACCGACGGCGTATGGCCTACGTGGTCCAACGGGTCAGCGAAGCCATCAGGAACGGCGAGCAGTGGGCGCGGGAGCTCGGCGCGGCACTGGTGCGTCAGACGGTCAGACGGTGCGTGGAGCGGGAGGCCGACCCGGCGGGAGCGATCGCGCGCAGGCTGCGCGTCGACCGGGCGACAGCCGAGCAATGGGTCAGGCAGGCCACCGCCCGCTGACCCAGCGAGCAGTGCCCGCCCGCTCCCGGCCCGAACGTTGGCAGGCCGCGCCTTCTCTCGTGCAGCAGCGGTCCGGCATCGGCGACTCGGGCACAGATCGCGTGCCCGTCGCTCCTCGAAGTGCCCTTCAGGCAGTGGTTACGCTCACGGCATGTCCGATGACGGCACGCGGCGCGTGGAGATCGTTCACCGGCCGGGGGAAGCACAGAGCCCGCCGGTGCAGGTGCGGGTGGGCGACGAGGTCTCCGTGACTCTGCACGGGTCGCCGGCCTACGGCTGGACGCCGGTCGAGGTCGCCGCCGGCTCCCTGACGGTGATCACGGCGGAGACGACCGAGGGCACAGCGCAGGCTGTCGTACGGGCGACCGGCCCCGGAGAGGCGGAGCTGCGCTCGACGTCGTCCTTCCGCGGAGACCGGTTCGGGCCGCAGACGCGGCTGTGGCGGTTGACGGTGCGCGTCTCGTCGTAGACAGGCAGGGCTACGGGACGACGGTCAGGGTCAGCTGCCAGGGCTTGGACGGTGGGCCGTGCGGGTCGGGGCTGTAGGTGTCGGCGGAGCCGAGGGTTGCCGTGCCAGGGACGGCGGCGCGGGCGGTGGCGGTGCGGGTGCCGTCTGACGCGAGCTGGTTGGCGAGTACGGCCACTGTCTTCGGGGTGGAGCTGGTGACGGGCGCCCAGCTGTAGTTGGGGGCCTTCGGCTTCAGCGTGATCTGGATCTTTGTGCCGACGTGGACGCAGGTGCTGCGCAGGGGGTTGTCGGCGGGCGGGTAGAGGACCGCGACGATGCCGCTGAGGCACCGGCCGGTCGAGCCGCTGGAGGCAGTGACGGTCGAGGTGCTCGGGGATCCCGAGGCGGCGTGGCCGGATGAAGCGGATCCGCTGCCGGTGGAGGAGGAGACGGACGAACCGCCGGGGGCCGGACTCGAGGCGGACGGCACGGCGGATGCCGACGGCTCAGCGGAGGAAGAGGTCGATGTGCCGGTGCCGGAGGTGCCGCAGCCGGCGGCCGCGGTGACGAAGGCTAGGGTGGCCAGCAGCCGGGCGCCGGTGTGGTGGTGTCTCATGGCGCCTCCCGTGCGGAGTGCGGGCGTGGCGGCAGTGGGACGTGGCCGTGTGGCCGCAGGTTCCCGGCCAACCTGGCGGGCGCGGTGCCGCCCTGGGCGATGCAGAGAGAACTCTGTGCCGATACAGAGGAAACCCTGTGTTTTTGCTGTGACTTGACTGTACTGCGTAAATTCTCGGTTGCTTCGCGGCTTGCAACCGCTCGCCATCTTGTTGTGTGACATGTCCGGTGCAAGCATCCCGGATTGCGAACACGCGCACCTTCGGCGTGAACGTCCTTCTCCCCACTCTGCCGGGTCGATTCCGGCTGCCCGAAAGGATGTTCCGTGTCCCGATCCAGACGCAGACGCGGCCGGATAGCCGCGCTCACCGCGATCCTCACCGCAGTTCCAGCCCTCTGGCTCTCTGCCCCCGCGGCTCAGGCCGCCCCCGCCCCGGACACCAACTCGGCGGCATCCCACCGCTCGGCCGACACCGGCCCCGCCGTCCGCCACGACACCTCTCCCACGCTCCGTTCCATGGCCGCCCACGGACGCCACCACGGCCACGGCAAGAAGGAGCAGGACGACGACCCCGGCGAGGAGCGCCTGCCGCACCCTCCCGCCTCGCCCATCCCCGATCCCGTCGTCCAGTCCAGCCCGGGCGGGCCGTCCGCCCCCTCCACCGGGACCAACTTCGAGGGCATCGGCGCCGGCAACTACTCCATCACCGGGGTGCCGCCGGACCCGAACGCCGCCGTCGGCTCCAGCCAGATCGTCGAGACCGTGAACACCGCCTACGCGGTGTACTCCAAGTCCGGCGCCACCGTCCTCGCGCCGACCGACACCAGCACCCTGTGGTCCGGGTTCGGCGGCTCCTGCCAGTCCACCAACGACGGTGACGCGGTGGTCCGCTGGGACACACTCGCCGGCCGCTGGGTGGTGACGCAGTTCGCGAACGTCTCCTCGTCCTCGGGCCCGTACTACGAGTGCGTGGCCGTCTCCACGAGCGCGGACGCCACCGGCAGCTACTACCGCTACTCGTTCCAGTACGCCAACTTCCCCGACTACCCGAAGCTGTCGGTGTGGCCGGACGCGTATTACATCACCTACAACATGTTCACCGCCTCCGGCAGCTTCCTGAACGCCGAGGCGTGCGCGCTGAACCGCTCGGCCATGCTCACCGGCGCGAGCGCCGGCCAGCAGTGCTTCACCACCTCGTCCTCCTACGGCGGCCTGCTCGGCGGCGACCTCGACGGCTCGACCGCGCCGCCGTCCGGGGAGCCGGAGCCGATGGTGGGCCTGGGCACGACGAGTACGACGCTGGCGTACTGGAAGTTCCACGTCGACTGGACGACGACCGCCAACTCGACCTTCACCGGCCCGTCGACGCTGACGGTCGCCTCGTACACGACCGCGTGCGGCAGCTCGGGCACCTGCATCCCGCAGAGCGGCACCAGCCAGCAACTCGACTCGCTGTCCGACCGGTTGATGTTCCGCCTCGCGTACCGCAACTTCGGCGACCATGAGTCGCTGGTGGTCAACCACGCGGTCACCGCCGGCAGTTCGGTCGGAGTGCGCTGGTATGAGCTGCGGCTGTCGGGCGGCAACCCGACCGTCTACCAGCAGGGCACCTACGCCCCGGACTCCGCCTACCGCTGGATGGGCTCGATCGCCGAGGACAAGGTCGGCAACATCGCCCTCGGCTACTCCCAGTCCTCCTCCTCGGTGCACCCGTCGATCCGCTACACCGGCCGTCTGGCCGGGGACACGCTCGGCTCGATGACGCAGGGCGAGGTCACCGCGATCACCGGCGGCGGCTCGCAGACCACCTACAGCCGATGGGGCGACTACTCCTCGATGGCCGTGGACCCGACGGACGACTGCACCTTCTGGTACACGAACGAGTACATCCCCGCCAACGGCAACTTCAACTGGCACACCAGGCTTGCCTCCTTCACCCTCCCGAACTGCGGCTCCACGTCGACCAACGACTTCTCGGTCGCGGTCAGCCCGGCCTCGTCCAGCGTGGCCGCGGGTTCGTCGGCGACCACCACGGTCTCGACCGCGGTGACGTCCGGTTCGGCGCAGTCGGTGAGCCTGTCGGCGTCCGGGCTGCCCAGCGGGGCGACGGCCATCTTCAATCCGGCCTCGGTGACCGCGGGCGGCTCCTCGACGCTGACGGTGGCCACGTCCGCGTCGACGCCGGCGGGGACGTACAACATCACCGTCACCGGCGCGGGCGCCTCCGCCACGCACACCGCCACCTACACACTCACCGTCACGTCCACCAGTGGCGGCGGGATCACCAACGGCGGTTTCGAGGCGGGCAGTCTGACCGGCTGGACGACGGCCGGTACCACGGCGGTGGTCAGCTCCGGGGCGCACAGCGGCACCTACGCGGCCCGTGCCGGGGGTACCTCGCCGACGAACGGTGACTCCTCCATCGCGCAGACCTTCACGGCCCCGTCCGGGACGAGCACGCTCGGCTTCTACTACAACGTGACCTGCCCGGACACGCTCACCTACGACTGGGCCACCGCGACGCTCAAGGACAACACCACCGGGACGACCAGCACGGTGCTCGCGAAGACCTGTGTGTCGTCCTCCGGCTGGGTCCAGAAGACCGCCTCCGTCACGGCAGGGCACAGCTACACGCTCACCCTGATCAGCCACGACGACAACTACACCGGCGACGCCACCTACACCCGCTATGACGACGTGACCCTTTCCTGATCGTCCGCGTCGTCCCCGCGGTGGACCGCCGGCCGGGTGCCGGCGGTCCACCGCACACCCAACACCCCCCATCGACGACAAGGGGTCTCCTCATGTCGCGTACCGCTGTCCGCAGATCCGTCGCGACCGCCACCACCGCCCTGCTCTCCTTAGGCGGACTCCTCCTCGCCTCGCACCCGGCCCTGGCCGACGTCTCCAACGGCGGCTTCGAGTCCGGCAGTCTGACCGGCTGGACGACGGCCGGGACCACCGCGGTGGTCAACTCCGGAGCACACGCGGGTACGTACGCCGCCCGCGTGGGCGGCACCTCCCCCACCAACGGCGATTCCTCGATCGCCCAGACCTTCACCGCGCCCACCGGCGCGAACCAGCTGTCGTTCTGGTACAGCGTGACTTGCCCGGACACGCTCACCTACGACTGGGCGACGGCCACCCTCGCCGACACCACCGCCGGCACCACGACCACTGTGCTCGCCAAGACCTGCACCAACGGCCAGGGCTGGAAGCAGATCACCTCGACCCGTTCACCAACACCTCCAGCCAGCACGCCACCGAGCTGGAGCCCGACACCTTCGCCTACGGCAACACGATCGTCGCCTCCTCCCAGGTCGGCCGGTTCACCGACGGCGGCGCCTCCGACATCGGCTGGAACACCTCCACCGACGGCGGCACCACCTGGCAGCACGGCATGCTCCCCGGCATCACCACCTACCAGGGCGGCACCTGGGCCCGCGTCTCCGACCCGGCCGTCGCCTACGACGCCAAGCACGGCACCTGGATGGTCGCCGGGCTGGTCATCGACGCCAACGTCAACGGGGCTGGCGTAACCGTCAGCCGCTCCACGAACGGCACCAGCTGGCAGAACCCGGTCATGGCGGTCGGTAACGACGGCCAGGGCTACGACAAGGAATGGATCGTCTGCGACAACACGTCCACCAGCGCGTTTTACGGCACCTGTTACGTCGAGGTCGACGTCACCTCGTCGGGCAACGCAGTGGTGATGAGCCGGTCGACGGACGGCGGCGCCACCTGGTCGGCGCCCGCAGCTCCCTCCGGCGGCCCCACCGGCCTCGGCGGCCAGCCCCTGGTCCAGCCGAACGGCACGGTCGTGGTCCCCTACTCCGCCAACGGCAGCGCCGTCCGCGCCTTCAACTCCACCAACGGCGGCACCAGCTGGAGCAGCACCACACTGATCGCCAACGTCTCCAGCCACGGCGTGGCCGGCAACCTGCGCGACGGTGAGGGCCTGCCCTCCGCCGAGATCGACGGATCCGGCAAGATCTACGTCGCCTGGCAGGACTGCCGCTTCCGCTCCGGCTGCCCCGCCAACGACATCGTGTACTCCACGTCCACGAATGGCACGTCGTGGTCGGCGGTGACCCGGGTCCCGATCGACGCCACCACCAGCGGCGTCGACCACTTCATCCCCGGCATCGGTGTCGACCACGCCACCTCCGGCACGAGCGCCAAGTTCGGCCTCTACTACTACTTCTACCCGAGCGCGAACTGCACTGCTTCCACCTGCCAGCTGGAGGTCGGCTATATCTCCTCTGCCAACGGCGGCAGCACCTGGAGCGCCCCGACCACCGTTGCCGGTCCGATGTCCCTGTCCCAGATCGCCGACTCCACCCAGGGCCGCATGGTCGGCGACTACCTCTCCACCTCCGTCATCGGCGGTAAGGCGGTCTCCGTCTTCGCCGTCGGCAAGCCCCCGACCAACGGCCAAGTCTTCGACGAGGCCCTCTACACGGCCGGCCCACTGACCGTCACGGGCGGCAGCGTCGCCTCCAGCACCCGCGGGGCGACGAGCGTCGTCGCACCGCACAGGCCCACTGGATCGGCGCCTCTGCCCGTCCGACACTGATACCCCGCCGCCTTATCTGAGGTGCGTTCCGGCCTCCGCCGGAACGCACCTCAGAACTTGGCTGCTACGCGCTGTTGCCACCCTCAGGTTCCTTGACCACAGTCAGTTTTCTTTTCACGGCAAGGGAATTCGGTCACCTCTTTCGATTTCGCTTCCGGGGCTCTTGGTGGGCCGGTCATGGATCGCTAAAGGGTGTTGCACAAGGCCGTGTTCGGGCAGGTCAGGGACTGTGGTTGGGGGACGGCCGTCAGGTGCGCCGCCCACGTGAGGCGCGGGCCAGTTGGACTCGTACTTCGTCTTCGCGGCGCCGATCGCCAGTCTCTCGAAAGAGGGCAGCAGCGGTGGAAAGAGCCTCAACGGCTTCGTCGAACCTGTGTACCTGATACAGGCTGAGTCCGACATTCTTCCAAGCGATGCCTTCGCCGTGGCGGTCGCCCAGCTCCCGGCAAAGCGACGCATCCTGGTTGCCGACGTCAGCAGCCTCGTCGAATCTGCCTTGTTTGGCGAGGGTTTGGCCGAGTAAATCCAGCGTGGAGGCGGCACTGTGGCGGTCGCCGGTTTCCCTGAAGAGGCTGGCAGCGGTGGTGAGCGGAGTGACGGCCTTGTCGAAGCTCCTCTTCCGAAGCAGCAGTTGCCCGAAATTGGCCAGCGCCTTGGCCTCGCATTGAGGGTATCCGATTTCCTTGGAGAGGCGAGCAGCGCTGAGGACAGCGTCGGCCGCCTCGTTGAATTTCCGCATCTGGATCAATGCGGCCCCGAGGTTGTTCAGAGCATCTGCCTCCCCATGGAGGTCACCGTGTTCACGGAAGAGGGCAGCGGCATCAGTGTGAGCCTTGACTCCCTCCCTGAAATTTTGCGCGCCGGCCAGCGCCAGTCCGAGGTTGACCAACGTTACGCTCTCTGCGTGGCGGTCGCCTATCTCCCTCCAGTAAGCGACGGCCTCGGTCAAGTAGCCGACGGCCTGCTTGGATGCGCCCAGATTGATCTGGATGGGCCCTAGGATTCCCAGTACCCTGGCCTCGCCCAGACTGTCTCCTACCTCTTCGAAAAGAGCTGCAGCGTCGGTGAGGACGTTGACGGCATCCACGATTTTCTCCGTGAATGCCAGAGCCTGTCCGAGATTAGTCAACGTTATGGCTTCTACGTGGCGGTCTCCGGTCTCACGGCACAGATCGAGAACCGCTGTGAAGACGTCGACAGCTTCTTTGAACCTGCCTGCACGGATGAGGGCACGCCCTAGACCATCGAGCGCTGCCCTCTCGTTGTGACGGTCTCCGGCCTCACGGCAGATGCCGACGGCGGCAGTACTGAGGTTGAGCCAGTCGTTGGTGTGGCGGCGCAGGTCGAAGAACGTACCAAGAGCCAGTACAAGTCCTGTCGCGGCGGCGTGATGCGCAGGGGCGGCCGTGGCGGCGGCGACGAGGTTGCTCTGTTCGGCCTCCAGCCACTCCAGCGCCTGACCGCGGTCGGTGAAGTCGTCCGGGAGGGGCCAGCCTGGCGTCGTCTGCAGGTGGGTGTCGGCGGCCTGAGCGGTAGTGAGGTAGTGGTCGAGCAGACGCGCCATCGCCGCATCCCGGCCGTCGTACGCGGCATCCTCGCGCCCGTGCTCGTCCGCGAAGAGCCGTACGAGGTCGTGCATGGACCAGCGTTCGCCGTCCGCAGGCTCCTGGTCGGTCCCACCCTGCACCCTCTGCTCGACCAAGTGGGCCCTAGCCAGCCCGGCCAGGAGCCGCCGGGCGTGCGCCGGGCCTCGGTCGAACAGCTTGGCCGCCGACGCGGTGGACACGTCCACCCCGGGAGCCGCGCTCAGCAGCCTGAACGCGAGCCGCGCATCCGGCGTGAGGTGCCGGTACGACAGCTCGAACGAGGCCCGCACGGCTAGCGGCCGCCCGTCCGACTCCGCGCCGTCGTACTCCAGCGCGTCCAGTCGCTTCCGTTCGTCCGCCAGTTCCCTGGCTTGGGCCGTCAACGGCCGGCCCGGCGCGTCCCGTAGCAGTGCGCCGATGATCCGCAGGGCAAGCGGCAGGAAGTCGCACAGCTGCACGATTTCCAGTGCTGCTTCGGGCTGGTTGGTGACGCGGTCGTCCTCTATGCCGTCGGCGGGCAGGAACCGGTCCAGCAGCGCTACGGCGTCCGCGGCGCTCAACGGCTTGAGCTCGATCTGGCGCACGGGCATCGCCGAGAGCCGGTGCCGCGAGGTGAGCAGGGCCCGGTGGGGCGTGCCCGGCAGCAGAGCGTCGACCTGCGCGGAGAAGCGCACGTTGTCCAGGACCACGAGCAACGGCCGGTCCTGTGCCGCGAGCCCCGCCAGCTTCTGCCGCCAGGCGTCGATCTTCCCGTCAGACGTGGGCGGCAGGTCCCTGGTCTTCACTCCCAGAGCACGCAGCATCCGGTCGGCCGTCTCGGCGGCGCCAATCGGTTCGTCACCGTACCCGCGCAGGTCCGCGAAGAGGGTCCCACCCGGGAACCAGCCCCGAGCCCGGGCCTGATGGGCCGCGTGCAAGGCCAGCGCCGTCTTGCCGACGCCGCCCATCCCGGAAACGGCCGACACCACGATGGCCGCCGCCTCCTCGTCCCGCTCACCGTCGCCGTCCGGCGGCTGCAACCACCGCAAGACCTGGTCGATTTCGTCGGTCCGGCCGGTGAACCCTGCCGGGGCCGGCGGCAGCGTCATCGGGGCGGGCGCCGGCAGGTGATCGGCCGGGGCACTCGGAGGACGCCCGCCGCGCGCCTTGCGCTCCGCCCGTGCCCGGCCCAGAAGCGCCTCCCAGTACTGCGGGGGCCGCGGGGCGTAGTCCGACCCGGCTTTCTGCGCCTCGCCCTGCAGGTGGCGTACGAGGGCCAGGAAGTAGCGGGTGTACGCGCCGGCGCTTGGCACGGCCGGGCCCTTCAGCCACCCGGCGACGGACGAGAGGGAGACTTTGACGGGCGGCAGCTGCTTCGCGCCCAGGCTTGCCATGCTGGCCAACGTCGGCGAGCCCGCCGCCTCGTAGAGCGCGTTCAGCTCCGCCCGTAACCGCTCCGCGTGCCCCATCGCTGGCCTTTCACCACGTACGGCTTGCAAGGTTCGCGATCGTCCAAAAAGTCCTCGAACCCAAGGCTGACCAGCCTAGTCGTCCCCGCGCGGGAGGGTGTCCCGATCGATGGAAACCCCTTGTAAACGGCCTCCTTGGCCTTCCGCCGGCGGCAGTCCGCTGCCGGCTGATCCCGCAGGAGACCGCTATGTCCGACGTCCCCGTGCCCTCCGAACCCGAGGCCGAACCGGGCGCCCGCCCGGCGCCTGTACTGATCGTTGTCGTACCGGCGGGGGCCGTCCCCGCTGGCTCGACCGTCGTACTCACCCTGCCCGCCGAGGCGTTGCCGGACGGCGCGGCAACGCGGGCGACGGCGAGGGCGGCCCTGCCGCCTCTTCCGCGCCACCCCCCGTCCGTTTCCGGACGGCGCTTCACGCGCAGGCTCCACGAGTGGAACCTCGCCTGGTGGTTCGCCGTGGCCGCAGCCGCGCTCGAGGTACCGGTGAGCCATGTGCTGGCCTACTACCTCCACCAACACGGGCTCATCTCGCCGCTGGAGTACTGGTTCCCACTCGACTGATCGCTTTCCGGCACACGTACAGCGGCCCCGTCGCGTGACGGGGCCGCGCCTTCAACTACAGCTACCTGACCCGCACCGACAACCTCACCTTCAAACTGGTGCCCGGCTCCACCGACACCCTCTAATGGGGCAGCAACTGGGGTCAGATCAACGGCAGCTCCTTCCGCGTGTTCGCATGGGCGGAGAACTCCGGCAACTACTCCTGGTGGGACCGCACCGTCCCCTCCTACGGCTTCTACACCCGCAACAGCGGCCAGAACTGCGCCAGCGCGGACGGCGTGGTGACCAACTGGTGCCAGTACGCCGACTCCCGCGTCCTCGGCGCCTACCGGACGAGCGGGCTGATCGGCTTCTCCTTCAACGCCAAGCAGGACAGCAGCCACCCCTTCCCCTACACCCGGTTCGTCTGGTTCAACGAATCCGACAAGAACCTCAACGGCTCCGGTGACCTGTGGGGCAGCTGGGGCGCCATCCAGTTCGCCTCGCTCGCGCCCAACTCGCTCGGCCGGGTGGGCCTGGACTTCGCCTGGGGCGGCGGCACCGGCACCACCCACTACTACCCCGGCAGCGCGATCAACTCCCAGCCCGCCAACGCCATCGACACCGGCCCCAACTACTACCTGTGGGGCGCCGGCAACACCTGCACCTACTCCGTACCTGACCGTCCGCACCTACCAGGCCGACCCGACCCGCTGGATCGCCGCCGGCTACGCCATGAAGGGCGGCAACTGCGGCGCCACCGGCGCCTACCCCGAGCCGCACAACGTGCTGTTCTCCTAGCACCACCCGCCCCAGATCCGTCAGTGAGCAACCCGGGGGCCGGGCGGGATCTTCTCCGTCCGGCCCCCGGGCCAGCCGCCATCACCGGAACCGCCCACCACCGTGGAAAGTCCAACCCGTATGAAGAGCCTCCCCCGCACCGCGCTCGCCGTCCTGGCGCTGGCCGCCGTTCTCTCGGCCACCGGATGCGGGGACGCTCACGGCACCGGATCGCCGACCGCATCCGACTCCGGGATCAAAGGCCGCACCATGGTCGACGGCGGCTGCCCCATGGTCCGCGACCACAGCCCCTGCCCTGACCGGCCTCTGAGCGCCCGGCTGACCATCACCAGCAGCGACCCCGGACGAAAGATCGCAGAGACGACCAGCGACGCCAACGGCCGATTCCGTGTCCCACTGCCGCCAGGCACCTACACCGTCCACCCCGCCAACCTCACCGGCGCCGTCGCACCCATCGCCCAACCGATAACTGTCACGGTCACCAGCGGGCGGTTCACCGACATCATCATCCCCTTCGACTCGGGTATCCGCTGAGGCCCTGCCAAGCTGCCAGGGACGACGGGAACCGAACTGCGGCGGAAGACGTCGCAGTGACGTCCCATGGTGCGAAGGAGTGGTCATGCTGATGGAGGACTGCAGACGCGGCCGAGGATCCTGGCCCTCGCTCGCGGCCGTCCTGGTCGCTCTCTCCTGTCTCCTGACCGCCTGCGGAGGCAGCGGCGACGGCCCGGAGGCGGACTCGGCACCGCCTCACTCTTCCGCCACTCCACCCACGACCGCGCCCTCAGCGAGCAGCTCCAGCACGCCGAGTACCCCCAGCTCGCCTTCCGCGACACGGCCGGCAACGCCACCGTCATCGCAGCCGCCGACGCGAGCTCCGAACCCTCACACGACGGGCCCCGCGTCCCCCGGATGCGTCACGGGCTCCGCCACCATCACCCACGGCCCTGAGGACTCCTCCGTCCACACCCTGTGCGTGCGATCCGGTACGACAGTGACCGTGATCCTCAAGCCCCGGGCACAGGGTGCCTGGCCGCAGCCGCGCACCAGCAACCCCATGTTGGCACTGGTGACCTCGACCGCCACGGACAGCAAGGGCGGCGCCCGGGTCACGGTTCGGGCCGCGCGCACCGGCTCGGTGACCGTCACCTGGGGACCGCAGAGCGCGCCCCTCTTTGCGCTCCGGCTGAGTGTGGCGGCCTATCCGGTGCAGTGAGCCGGACGCGCGGCGGCCGGTGCGCCCCGGGCTGAGGGGGCGCACCGGCCGCCGTGTGCCGGAGGCCGCCGTGATCAGTCCTTACGGCCCTTGAGGCGCCGTTCGTCGAAGGTCCAGATGCCGCGTCCGTGGGTGGCGGCGTAGAGCTTGCCGTCGGGGCCGAGGCGTAGCTGCATCACGGCCGTGGTGGGCAGGTTGTGGCCCAGGACCTGCCACTTGGTGGCGCCGGCGGGCCGGTAGAAGGTGGCCAGGTCGGTGCCGAGGGCGAGGCCGCCGTTCGGCAGGAGCTTGACCGTGTTGGCGGGGACGTCGGGCAGGTTGGCCGAGATGTCCGTCCAGTCGGTGCCGCCGTCCTTGGACTCGAAGACGTGGCCGACGCCCGCGCCCGGGCCCTCGGTGAAGCGGCGGGAGAAGCCGTTGATCGCCACGTACACGTGCTGGGCGTTGGCCGGGTCGACCTCGAAGCCGGAGATGTAGCGGTTGGGGATGGTGCCGTCGACGGGCAGGTTGAGCTGGTGCCAGCCGGTGCCGTCGGCGTTGCCGACCGCGATGCCGCGGGTGAAGCCCTGGTTGTTGCAGGGCCCGCACCAGCCGACGTAGACCGTGCCTCCGGAGGAGGCCACGGCGGTGGCCACGTGGCCCTCGCCGAGGTCGTAGGCGCCTGTCCACTCCTTGCCGGAGCGGATCGCGAAGCCCTTGGTGTTCACCCACACGTGTCGGCCGCCGGCCACCCAGGTGTTGGTGTTCTTGGCGTCGGAGGCGATCGGCGCGATGAAGCGGGCGCCCGCGCCGCCCAGGTCCTTGTCCGGCGGAGCAACCTCGTACTCGGTGGCCTTGGACGGGTCCGTGGTCCACGAACCGTCGTTGACACCGCAGTTCTGGGTGACCCACAGGTCGAGGTAGACGTACTCGGCGGCGATGTTGCAGCCGTTGGCGGGGTCGGTGATGGTGTCGCCGCCGTCGCCGCCGAAGTTGGAGCCCATCACCTTGTCGTGGCCCCGCAGGATCGACTGGCCGTTGTCCTGCAGGCCGCCGGTCACCGAGACGCCGCCGTGGTCGAGGTCCTTGCCGACGCCCACCGAGTAGTACTGGAGCGTGTCGATGGTGCCGTCGTTCAGGGACTGCCAGTCCTTGGCGTGACCGCCGGAGTCGACCGCGCCGCTGAGCGGGCGGCGGTAGATGCCGCCGTCGTTGCCGACGTACGCCCAGCTCTTGCCCTTGTAGCTGCCGATCGCGACCGCGTGCTGGTCGGAGTGGGTGGTGGGTGAGCAGTCGCCGGTCTGCTTGGCCGGGTCGATGCTCCAGCAGGGGAACGGGAAGTTCCAGTACGGGCCCGGGGTGATCCAGCTGTCGCCGCCGTTCTTGGTCTCGAAGACCTCTTCAAGACCGAGGTAGACGTGGTCGGCGTTGGCCGGGTCGACCTGGAGGAACTGGTTGTACCAGGACTGGATGCCGGGCTGGTAGCCGTCGCCCTGGAGTGCGGAGCCGGACGCCTTCAGCTTGGTGTAGTCCGCGATCATTGTCCACGGCCCGAACGGCGAGCCGTTCTTCGACACGTAGACGCCCTTGAGGCCGCTGTCCGGGTTGGCGGCCATCTGCGCCGGCGACTGGTCGATGGCGTACAGGCGCGAGCCGTCGGCCGCCGCGGCGAACGTCACGTTGCCGACGTCGGCACTGCTGGTCGGCAGGTCGCCGAGACCGGTGGCCGGCTTCCAGCTGCCGTCGTCCTGCTTGGCATACAGACCGTTGTAGGTGTCACCGCCGCGCCAGCCGACCGCGAGCAGGACCTTGTTCGGGTCCTTGGGGTCGACGGCGATGTCGTTGGCGATGTTCTTGTACGGCGCGCTCGGGTCGTCCGCCTTCGAACCGCCCGGAAGATAGTCCGGGTTGGGGGCGAACTCGTGCTTCCACGGGCCGGACAGGGTGGTCGTGGAGTGCGACCACACGCCGGTGCTGGTCGCCGCCCACACCTTGGTGCCGGCGAAGCGCAGCGCGTGGATGACGGTGGATTCCAGTTCGGCGCCGCCGACGCGGTCGCCGGGCTGGAACTTGCCGTGGTGCGGGTCCTTCAGGACGTACACGCCCGTGCCCACGAAGGACGTCGCCCCCGTGTTGGACTCGCCGGTGGCGTACCAGAGCCGCTTCTGGCCATCCAGGGAGAGGGTGCCCGTCGAGAGGGAGGGCAGCTTGTCGGCGATCGGCTTCCAGTGCCCGCCGCCGGTGGTGGAGCGGAAGACGCCGCCGTTGGCGCCGCCCGCGTACACATAGCCCTGGTCGTCGGCGGCGATTCCGGTGATCCGGCCGGTCACCTTGCCCGAGCCGCCGCTGGAGTTGGAGTTCACATCCCGGTAGCGGGAGTCGTCCGAGTTGTACGCCTTCTTGGTGACGTGGTCCCAGCTGCCGGTCGTGTGCTTCATCGACTGGAGCTGCTGCCAGGCCGCGCCGTAGGCGCCGGGAGCGACCACGCCGGGGGCGGTGCGGGCCTCGGTGAACTGGGCCGTGGACTCGGCGGAGTTCACCGCCTCGTCGCCGCCGTCGTCGTCGCCCTCGGAGGCGGCGAAGGCGGACCTGCCGTGGCCGGCGTGCACCGCCTTGATGTGCTGGCGGCCGATGGCGGCCTGGTGGCGCGCGTTCCAGGGCCGGGGTCTGGTGTCGCTGGACGCCGCGAACGACTGGGTGCTGACCAGCCCGAACGCCGCGGCCACGACGGTGCAGGTTATGAACCGCCGCTGATGTCTTGGGGGCAGCATGCCCTCTCCTCCCTGCGACGGGCGTATGGGGGTGTTCCCGGCGCGGGGAGATCTTGGCGTGCCCACAACAGTGCCACAAAGGGATCACAGGAAAAAATGGCGGGGAATTTGCGTTTGCCGCTCGTTTAGGCATGAACTTCCGACAAACCGCCACTATTTGGGGCCATAGATAGTGACCCCTTGCACTCACTTCTTGGGCCTGCCGCCCGTCCGCACCGGGTCGGGGCGAAGACGAGCGGCATCCTGGCCGTCGCGAAGATCAGCAGAGGGAGTCGGCCGGGCAGCCTCCGGTCATCGGGTGGTCCGGTGCGGGTGGGCCGCCTGGCGGGTCGTCGCACGCGGTGTCGCCGCGGTCGTGGCCGCCACGTAGGGGCCGTAGTCCTTGCCCGTCGGGAAGAGTCCGCTGTAGGCGTCGTTGGAGTTCTGCGGCGCGTTGTCGTTGGTCTCCACGAACAGTGGCCGTACGGCGAAGGGGCCGTCGGTGGCGAGGCCCTCGTAGTCGCCGAGGAAGTGACCTCTGGCGTAGGGGGCCTGGAGCCAGTCGAAGATGCGGGAGATGCGGCGCTCGGTGGCGTGCTTCTCGGCTCCGCGCGGGAGGGTGAGCAGCCAGGCGGCGGTGGGCAGGGTGGTGGTGTTCTGGGCGGTGAGATAGCGCAGGTCGTAGTAGGTGATCGCGACCGTGCCGCGGGCGTCCACGCTGATCGAGGGCGTGAAGGCGGGCGCGGAGGCGACCTGTTGACCCGTTTCGGGGCGGACCAGGTCCGGCCGCCGTCGGTGGAGTGGGTCAGTTCCACGGAGTTGTAGGCGCCGCCGCTGAAGTCCGAGCCCTCGTAGGCGACATACAGCTCACCGGTGTGCGGGTCGATGGCGACGTTCGGCAGGTCACCGCCGGCCCGCAGGGCCTTGGTCGAGTCGGTGGGGGCGTTGGGGTCGACCTCGGCGGCGACCGTGTCCTTGGCGATGGTGACCGGCTTGCTCCAGGTGCGGCCCTGGTCGGTCGACTTGACGACGGCGAAGTGCAGGTCGGTGGGCGTGAAGGTGCCGGTGGTGTAGTCGATGTCGTACGTCTGCCAGTCGAAGACGTCGTAGAGGGTGTCGGTGCGCGGGTCGACGACGATGACGTTGCCGATGGTCTGCGAGTGCGGGACGACGGACGTGTCCACGAACGGGCGGGCCTTGGACCAGTGCCGCCCGCCGTCGCGGGTGATGGAGATGTACGCGGGCCCGTCGTAAACCTTTGCGGAGTCGTCCTCGTCGATACGGTCCCAGACCTGGTAGGCCACGCCCGGATGGACAGGGTCGGCGGTCACGGAGTTCTTGTCGTCGCTGAACTGGATCTCCGTGTCGTCGATCAGCGGGGTGGTGTGCGTCCAGGTGCGCCCACCGTCGTACGACGTCGATGCGGCCACGCCGTTGCGCGGGCCGGTGGCGTCGAAGACCAGCCCGCTGGCGTAGACCGTGCCGTCCGGGCCGGTGCTCACCCAGCCGTCCGACGCCCGCTGGTAGTTCAGCCCGCCCGGCGCGCAGTGCGAGAACGGCAGCGGGGTCTCGGTGAAGTGCCGCCCGTCGTGCGTGTACGTGGCGGTCAGACCCCGGGCGCCGCCGTTGGACCAGCGGTCCTGCTGGAAGATGCCGACCGCGTTGCGCGGGTCGCGCGGGGAGGCGGTGACATACGGCTCGTCCTCCGCGGACAAGTAGTTGGTGCCGGTGCCGTCGCCGCTGATGTCACAGGCGGCGTACGGGTCACCGGGCGAGACCAGGCCGACCGGCTGGCCGCCGCCTGCCGCGGAGGAACTGCCCACCGTGGCGACCAGCACGAACGCAGCCGAAATGGCCACGAGAGACGCTCTTGTACGTGTGCTAGTACGTGTGCGCATGGCGATCCCCCAACTCCCCGAATGACGGTCCGTCTTGGGCTGTGCTGGCGCATGCACGGTCCCGGTGCCGCCGGGACACGAGTCGCGTGGGGAGCCTAACTCTGCACGGCGTTAAGGAAGTTGAGAGAAGCAGTCAAGGACACGTCAAGTATCGTCTGCCGACTGTGGTCATCCGTTGGCATGCCGGAAGCGGCCCAGGACAGGCAAGGCGGCCGCCAGGGCGAGGGCGGCGATGCCGGATACCAGAAGCGGTACGTGCCCGTCCGCGCCCCAGGCGAGTCCGGCCCACAGGCCGGCCAGGAGTACAAGGCGGCCACCGCCGCCAAGCAAGCGTAGAAGGCGACGGATCCTACCCTGATGCAGGCAGTGGTACCCGGAGTTGGCTCATGGTCAGGGCGCTTCGTCAGGGCGGCCGTCGGCAGGTCACTGGTAGGGAGCAGGCACGGCCGACGACTACGAGGGCGACTGGCATACCCCGCCCCCGGCCGGACGCCGCTCCGGTCACCGCCGTGGCCCCCTGAACCGCAGCCGCTCAGATCACTTCGAAGTTGGCCATCATGGCCATGTCCTCGTGCTCGAGGTTGTGGCAGTGCAGCATGTAGCGGCCGCGGTAGCCGCGGAAGCGGACCAGTGCGTCCACGACCTCGTACGGGCGGACGTCGACCGTGTCCTTCCAGCCGGCGTCCGTGGGTTCGGGTGCCCGGCCGCCTCGCGACAGGACCTGGAAGTGGGCCAGGTGCAGATGCACCGGGTGGTGGAAGTCGCTGGTGAACCGCCAGCGCTCCACGGTGTCCAGGCGGGGGCGGGCGAGGACCTCCGAAGTGCTGAACGGGCGCCCGTTGATGGTCCACGCGTCGTCGGAGCGGCGGAAGTCGAAATGCCGAGTGGCCACGGCGGACGCCGGGTTCAGGACCGCATACCGGGAGAGGCGGGCCGGGATGTGGCTGGCGTCCTTCTCCTTGCGTGCGATGCGGAAGCGCATGACCTGGTGCATGCGGCCGTCCGACAAAGTGTTGACCAGGGTCACGTGGCTGCCCACCGGGCAGTCGGTGAAGTCCACGACGACGTCGAAGCGTTCCGCCGGCGCCATGGAGATGCCGTCCAGGCGCTGGGGGGCGGCCAGCAGGCCGCCGTCGCCACCGATCTGCGTGAAGGGGAGCGTTCCACCGTCTTCCCGCTGCAGCACCAGGTGGTAGCGGCGGGCGTTGGACGCGTTCAGCAGCCTCAAGCGGTGCCGGGTCGAAGAGACCTCCGCCTCGGGCCAGGGGGCGCCATTCACCAGCTGTACGTCACCGAGGACGCCGTCCATGTAGGCGTCCTCGACTCCGGGTGTGCCGGTGCAGGTCGGCGAGTGCCCCGGGTAGCGGAAGGAGCCGTCCTCCTCGAAGGAGCGGTCGCAGATCATCAGGGGGATGTCCCGCTCACCCCCGGGCAGCGGCAGTGCATCCTCCTCCTGGTCGTGGACGAGGAACATGCCGGCCAGACCGCGCCAGACCTGTGGGGCGCTGAAGTCCATCCGGTGGTCGTGATACCAGAGCGTCGCGGCCCGCTGGGCCATCGGGTACTCGTAGGTCTTGTAGCCCTCCGAGACCGTCCAGTCGGACGCCGGGGCGTGCATGCCCATGCCCCCCATGCCGTGCGTCATGCCCCGGGTCTTGAACTCGGCGCCGCATTGCGCGGGCACCAGCACATCGGTCGGGTAGCCGTCGGAGTGCGGTGGGGTGACTCCCCCGTGCAGGTGCAGGGATGTGGGCACGGACAGCTTGTTGTGGAGCCGTACCTCCGTCCTGCGGCCCGAGCGGGCGGTGAAGGTGGGGCCGGGGAAGATGCCGTCGTAGCCCCAGATGGTCGTCTTGAGCCCGGGGATGATCTCTACGGCCTCCCGGCGCTGGGTGATGTCGTACTGATCGGTTCCGCCTGTGGTGCGGGACGGGCGGGCACGGGGTGGTACGGGCAGCGGCACCGTGAACTGCCGGGGCGGCCGGATCCTGCTGGAGAGGACCGTTCCGGTGCGTTCGCCCGACCACTTGGCGTACGCCGCTGCTCCGGCGGGTATGGCGAGCCCGGCGCTGATGCCCGCCGTAAGCCCCAGAAACCGTCGACGTGACGTCACCTGTCCGTGCCCTTCCCGACCTTGTACATGTACGCCCAGCAGGACAGCGCGACACCCACGCCGAACACACCGAGGGCAAGCGGAACATGACCGCCCAGCATCCGGGCCGCGCCCAGCCCCATCTGCGCGCCGACCAGCACGACCAGCCCGACCGCAAGCGCGAAGGGCCAGGCCGGCCCCCGCATCGAACGCCACACCAGCAGGGCCGCCACGGCCTCGACGAGGGCAGTGGCGGCGAGCAGCTGCGCGTTGGCCGCGTGCAGGTCGAGGAAGCGCACGTCACCCGTGATGAACAGACCGGCCAGGGCCCCCTGGAGCAACGTGTCGAACAGGAACAGCAGCGAGGTGACCCTGAGCAGCGTGAGCGGCCAGGTACGGGGTGGCTCCACCGGCATCCCGGAAGGCGGTTCCGCTTCCGACGGGCGGGGAAGCGGAACCGCAGTGTCTGCGGACGTGTCAGCCATGAGTCATCTCTCCAGCGGAATGCGGCGTGGTCGTACTCAGCCGTCGCGTCGCGAGCAGCGTCAGCACACCGGCGGCCGCGAGGGCGGCGAATGCCAGCCGGTACGAGCCGGTGGTGCCCGAGAGGTGCTCCTCGGCTCCGTGCTGGATGCTCGCGATCAGGTTCACGCCGATCGCGGCACCGATGTTGCGGCACAGCGTCACGGCTCCCGTGTACGAACCGAGCTGCTCGGCAGGTGCAGCGTTCTGCGCCTGTACAAGAGCGGTGGCGACGGTGAAGCCCGTGCCGAGACCCGCGAGCAGCTGCGCGACCACGGCCGTGATGAGCGAGGGATGCGGAGTCAGGCACAGGACGGCGGGACCGGCGACGAGCAGCACCGCGCCGCCCGAAGCCACCTTGCGGGCACCGTGCTTGCCCAGCAGCCCGGCGCACACCGCGGAGCCGGCCACCCACCCGAGCGAGGCCACCAGAACGACCAGACCGCTTGCCGCGTCACCGGCCGCCCCGGTCCGGGTCAGGGCCAGCGGCAGCTGGGTGACGGAGGCGTAGAGGACGACCGAGGCGCCGATGGAGACCATGGCGGCGGCCCGGGCCGCTCGGTCCGTCACCATGGCGGTCGGGACCAGGGAGACCGACTGATCGCGTCGGACCTGGGCGAGGTGCAGGCCGATGACCGCGACCGCGACCACAGCCGCCACCACGAGCACGGGAAGCGCCGGCGACACCAGCACCACCAGGAGGGCGGTGAGCCCCACGGAGAACGTCGTCAGCGCCGGGACGTCGACCCGCCCGCGCTGAGCCGCTTCCGTGGTCCGGCCTGGTGCCTGGCGCGCCACGATGAGCCCCGCGAGGAGAGCGAGCGGGAGGTTCGCGGCGAACACCCAGCGCCAGCCGACCGTCGCCTGTGCCGCCGACCCCAGTGCCGGACCGGCGACCGCGGCCAGACCCCACACCGCCGACAGGAGTCCCTGCATCTTGGCCCGGCCGGCGGCGTCGAAGACCCGCCCCACCAGGACGTACGACAGTGTCACCACAGCCCCCGCCCCGAGTCCCTGCAGCGCGCGAGCGGCGATCAGCGCGACCATGCCCGGAGCGACGGCCGCGCCGGCCGATCCGGCCGCGAAGAGGCCCAGCGCGACGCACATCGACGCCCGCGACCCGAAGCGGTCCGCCGCGGCCCCGGAGACCGCGGTCGCCAGGATGCTGCAGAGCAGGAAGCCGGACACGAGCCAGGGGTACAGCTCCTGGTGTCCCAGGTGGCGCGCCATGGACGGCAGGATCGACCCGACCACCGTGGAGTCGGCGGCAGCCAGGAACAGAGCCAGCAGGGCGCTTGCGATCAGTGCGCGGCGCCCGGCCGGAGCGCCGCCCTTCGCCCGCGCCTCGCGTGTCTCGTCGACGACGGTCACTTGCCCTGCCCGTCCCCTGCGACGCCGGCCTGCGCCTCGAACGCCTGGAAGCCGTCCTCGATGCCCATGAAGATGTCGTTCACGACCAGGTAGCCCTGGGCGATGAGCGGCGAGTCGCGCAGTTCCTCGATGAGGAAGTAGTACGCCTGAAGGTCCTCGGTCTCCAGCAGGGCGAAGTCGGAGAACGCGGTGTGGAACGCCTCGGCGTCGAAGAAGCGCGCGGAGACCCGGTCGGCGTACTTGGCGAACACCGGGAAGATGTGAGCGGCCTCCATCGCATTCCGCTCCTCGCGAGGGAGCGCCAGCCAGGCCGGGGTGAAGGTGTAGGTCAGGATGATCGTGGTCTTCACGACAGCTCCAGGGAGTGGTGAGAGGTTGACGGGCACGGTGCCGGGGCCGTCCGGGGGTTGAGCGGCCCCGACACCGTGGACTCGGGAGGGTCAGACGTGGACCGACGTCGTGCCGCTGAACCGCTCCAGCAGGGCACGCGTCTCGTCGTCAAGGGCGTCGTCGAGCTTGGTGATCGGACCCGACAGGGCGTGCCGGCCGAAGGCCATGGTCAGCTCGGTCTGCATCTGGTGGATCAGGTTGCCCTCGGTGTAGTCGACGCCGAAGGTGTCCTTGGCGTGCTTCTCGAAAGCCATGGCCAGCTGGACGTTGAGTTCCTCGGTGCCCGTGATGATGCGCCGCATCGCCGCCTGCTCCTCCTCGTTGAAGGAGGGGATCAGCTCGTCGATGACCCAGTGGTCGGTCCGGACGTGCCGCTCCTCGTCGAGGTTGTGCAGGTGCAGCAGCTTCGGCAGGAAGTACGCCATCTCGGGGTCGTAGGCCCGGGTGCGCCGCTCGATCACCGTGATGATCGACTCGCCGATGTACGCGGTGCAGCACAGGGCGGCCAGCTTCACGTACGGGGACTCGTCCCCGAGGTAGAGGGCGAGCCGCTCGTTGAACAGGTTGTCCGGCAGGACGAAGTCCACACCGCCGAGCTCACGCACGTAACGGTAGAAGGCGTTGGCGTGGTTGAGCTCTTCGGAGGCGAAGCAGGACAGCGCGTCGTGCAGACCGCGGCCCTCGGTGAACGGGTCCTCCATGCCCTGGACTTCGGACAGGACGATGGACATCACCGCGGAGACGTGCCGCTCGATCTCGGCGAGCTGGGCCAGTTCCTTGACCGCATAGGCAACGGCGGCCTGTTCGTGGCCCTCCTCGTTGAAGCACACCCGGGAGAGGTAGGCGAGTTCCGCGTCGTTGCGGGCTCTCTCCCACGGCAAGGCGTTCGGGTGGAACGTGTTGACGTGGGCGAGTTCGTTGACCCGCTCCAGAGCCTGGGCCGTCACGCTGCCGCCTCGATGTCGATGTAGCTGAGGGCGTTGTAGATGGTCCGTGCGGTGTCGACGATGGCGCGGCGGCCGTGCATCACGCGGGTGTTGTCGATCAGGGCGATGTCACCGTCCTGCCAGTCGAGGTTCTCGGTGAGCCGATCGGTGACGTCCGAGATCTCCAGGAGCAGGTCGGTCGGGAACTCGGTGCCGTCGGCGAAGGTGATGCGCGGCTTCTCGTAGTTGGTCGAGGGGCCGAGGATGGAGTTCGCGAAGGCGATGCGCTCACCGAAGAGGGTGGGCGCGGCGGCCGGCGTACGGAAGGCGTAGGTGATACCGCCGTCCTCGTGCAGTTCGACGGTGGTGCCCGGGACGGAGTCGGCGAGGGCGCGCAGCTGGTCGAAGGTGATCTCCTCCAGCGGCACCCGCTGCTCCATCATGTGGAACGCCATCGCACGCCACTGCTGCTCGCTCACATAGCGGGAGTAGACGATGTCCTGCGCCGAGAAGGCGTCCTTGGCCTCGTCGGAGAGGGCGTCCCAGACCCGGTAGCCGTCGCAGACGGTGGTCTGCGAGCCCTCCTTGGCGGCCTTCTCGGAGAAGAACCAGGCGAGGTGGGAACGGAAGGGGTTGTTGCCGTTCTCGGTGTGCAGGCCGATGGGGCCGGTGCCGGCGTCCACCTTCTGGGCGACCTCGGAGTAGAAGTCGCGAGCCGGGTCGATGGTCGTGCGGACGCTGACGTTGTTGACCAGCGCGGTGAAGGCGTCCATGTCGGCGCCGAAGCCGCGCAGCAGCAGGAAGCCGGACTCCGAGAGCAGCTTCAGCAGGTGGGCCGGGTCCACGTCGGCGGCCGAGCCCGGGCCTGCCGGGGTCAGGACGAGGCCCTGTCCTGTGCCGTAGGGCTGGGTGTGCACTGCGGTGCTCATACGTGCTCCTCGATCGGGTCCTGGGTGAGCAGAAGGTCGCGCACGGCCTGCCGCTTCGGGCGGCCGGTCACGGTGAAGCAGGTGAGGTAGCGGGGGTCGTCCTGCCGCATGAGGCGGATGTCGGTGGCCCGCTCGACGTCGGACAGGTGTCGCAGTCCGAACTCGGTGATCTCCTTGCGGATCACGTCCTCGTCGCGGGCGGCGTCCACGACGAACAGGCCGCGTACGGTGTCGAGTCCGTCGGCGAGGACGACGGCTTCCCGGACGAAGGGGAGCTGCCGGTACTGGGCCTCGACGAACTCCGGGGAGACGTTGCGGCCGCCTGCCGTGATGATGATGTTCTTCTTGCGGCCGACGATCCGGATGTAGCCGTCGTCGTCGATCGTGGCGAGGTCGCCGGTGTGCAGCCAGCCGTCCTCGTCGACGGCGCAGCTGGAGGGGTCCTCCACGGTGTATCCGGCGAAGAGCGAGCTGCTGCGGACGTGCAGCTCACCGTCCTCGGCGAGCCGCACCTCGACGTGGTCGAGCGGCTTGCCGACGGTGCCGATGCGGACGTTGCCCGGGAAGTTCCAGGCGACGACCGAGCTGTTCTCGCTCAGCCCGTACCCCTCGTACAGCGGCAGGCCGTACTCCTGGAGCCGGGTGAGCACCTCCGGCGGCACCGGCGCCCCGCCGCAGGCGATGAACACCGGGCCTTCGTGTCCGAACAGCCGCTGGTGCCGTTGCGTCAGGTCCTCTTCCGGATGCTGGTCGCACAGCGACAGAAGCAACGCGGCCATGGTCGGCGGCATCACGATTGCGGTGGGGCGGGCCGAGCGGAGCAGGGACAGCATGCGTGGTCCGGCATCGCCCGAGGTGCCCACGAGTGCTGTGCCGGGCGGGAGGAAGGCCACCGAGCCGCCCGCCAGGAACGGCATGTACAGACCGGTGACCTGCTCCACCAGCAGACTGAGCGGCACGATGGACAGATAGCGGCGGAAGATCTCCGGGGCGCTGCGCCGGTGCAGCGAGGCCAGGAGTGCCTCGATGCCGTGCCGGCGGATCATCACGCCCTTGGGCGCGGAGGTCGTGCCCGAGGTGTGGATCACCTTGAAGACGGCGTCCTCGTCCCACGAGGCGATGGGGTGGGCGACACGCTCGTCCCGGTATGCCCCCGCGGCGATCAGGGCGGGCAGGTCGACGGAGTCGATACGGCAGTCGGCAGCCAGGACCCGTTCGGTCCCCCACTCCTCCAGCCTGACGGCGCCACGGCTGTCCACGAGGCATGCGTCGGCTCCGGCCAGCAGGGAGGCCGCCTGCTCGGCGCTGAAGGCTGTGGGGACCGGGATCTCGACGGCGCCGGAGAAGAGCAGCGCGAGGTCGGCGACGACCCACTCGGCCGAGTTCTCGGCCAGCAGGCCGACCCTCGGCGGGCGGCCCAGCCGGGCCGCGAGAACGGCCAGGTCGTCGGCGAGCACCCTGGCAGCGCCGATCACCTGGCGGTAGGTCCACTTCAGCGTGGGCCCACCGGCCGGGGAGAGCACCTCGACCATGATGTCGTCGCTGTCGGCGCGGGCCAGCAGGCCGTCGACCAGCGAGATACGCGTGTCAGACACCGGCCAGCTCCTTGGGGCGACGCGGGATCAACTGCATGTCGATGGAGGCGAACTGGTACCGGCCGACGCCGTTGACGAACGACTGGGTCTGCTCCGCGATCACCGCGTAGACCACGAGCGGCCGCTGGTCGTAGAAGGTGCCCCAGTTCTCCAGCTCCTCCGGGTCCAGCCGGGCCGGGTCGGCTTCGCCGATGGGATTGAAGACGATGCCCAGCCGCTTCTGCAGCGCGAGGGACCTCTGCGTGGACGTCATGACCGCGTAGCGGCAGCCGAGCCCCCACAGGACCACCGTCAGTGCCTTGAACAGCTCCGCGCCGGCGGTGGCACGCACCGAGGCCACTGAGCCGAGCTGCACGATCTCGTGACGGCCCGTCACGGCCTGGCCGTCGGCGATGATCAGCTCCTCGACCGGCGCGTCCAGGTACTTCTCCAGGAAGAGCGGCCCGCCCTCGGCTGGGGTGAGGCCGGTGCATGCGAGGACCTCCTCGTGACCGGTCTCCTCGTTCCGCTCCAGGTAGGACAGGAACTGCTCCGGGTTTACTTCGACGCGCGCTCCGAAGGTGTTTTCATAAACCTTCTTGACCAGCTCGGCGGATTCCTCCCACCATACCGATCCGCGCTCGGACAGAATAATGCGCATTACTCGTACCCCCCTGTACGACGTTCTTTGCCTGTGTCCGGTCTCACTTGGTTGGCCACCATTGCCGAGCAGGCATCAACACAGCTTTGACCTGCACACATGCAGACAGCATGGCGATCTCGCCAGACATGAGAAGCCCCCGTTTAAACGAAAGTGAGAGATACGGGGAGCCCTGGGCCAAAAACAGGCCGCACCCCCCGTGCACTTCCTATTCTGCCGTACCGAAAACACCCGGACCACGTTTTACGGCTGCGCATGTACGCCATGGCAGGAATTCGCCAGACACCGGCTGGAGGAGCCGGCGCCCCGGGGGGTGACCCCTGCCACCCCGGCCCGAACGGTAACGTGTAGATGTTCGAAGGACTCACGGGGGGACGGGGTACGAGTGAGACGGTTTGGTGACCCGCAGGACAAGGTGGAGCAGAGCGCCGTCGCACCGGCCCTCTACCAATGGGTCCGGACAGGAGGCCCGACCGACGATCACACTCTCGGAGCCGAGCTGGGCGTCGAGGCCGGGGAACTGGACGCTGCTTGGACCGAGTTGAGGGAGCTGGGCCTCGTGCACACCGGTGCCGACGAATCCTCCGTCTCTGTGGTCGACCCCGAGGCGGCTCTGCTGCGCCTGCTGGAGGAGCAGCGGCGCTACATGAACCTCCATATGGACTGGCTGGACCGGGGCATGTGGGCCGTGGAGAGCCTCGTCGGCCGGTACCGCCACACCGTGGAACACGAGCGGGCCGGCATCGAGGTCGAGGTGATCACGGACGCCGGCCGCATCCACCGGCTGCTCGACGATCTGGTCGACCTGGTCCAGACGGACGTCGCCTCGCTGCACCCCGGCCCGCTGCCGACCGCCGAGGTGCTGCGCTGCGGCCTGGAGCGCGACCGCGTGCACATCGGCCGCGGGGCCCGGGTCCGCACGGTGTACCCGTCGCGCTTCGCCAACGTCCCTTATGTTCAGCAGCACTTGCAGGACCTGATCGCGCTGGGCAGCGAGGTGCGGCTGAGCCCGACGGTCCCGTTGCACATCATCGTCGCGGACGGCCGGATCGCCGTCCTGCCCATCGACCCGGACGAGCCGCAGAAGGGCGTCATCCTGGCGCGCGGCGCGGCGCTGGTGCGGTCGTACGCGGCACTGTACGAGTACTGCTGGCACGCGGCCTCGCCGGTGACGACCGACCACGGGGTGGAGCCGCCGACCCATGCCGCCACGGAGCAACAGCAGACCGTGGTCCGGCTGATGGCCACCGGCATCAAGGACGAGCAGATAGCTCGGCACCTGGGTATCTCCTTGCGGACATTGAGCCGTGTCACGTCGGAAGTCATGCAGCAGCTGGGGGCGGAGAGCCGTTTTCAGGCGGGTGTACGGGCGTTGGAGCTGGGCTGGCTGAGCTGACCGGCCGGCTCGGGCTGCGTGAACGGCCGTGCCGGCTCCGCCTCCCGCACCCCGTGGCGGTCCCACCAACGGACGAGCGGCGCCGGAGCCCACCATGCGGACCGGCCCAGGAAGCGGAGGACGGCGGGCATGAGCAGCAGCCGGACCACCGTGACGTCAAGGACGATGGCGACCGCCATACCGACGCCGATCATCTTCACGAAGCTGATCCCGGAGGTCGAGAAGGCCGCGACGACCACGACCAGCAGCAGTGCGGCGCTCGTGATGATGCGGGCGCTGCGCTGCACACCGACCGCGACGGACTCCACCGCGTCACCGCTGTGGTCCCAGTGCTCCCGCATGCGGGCCAGCAGGAACACCTCGTAGTCCATCGACAGCCCGAACAGCACCGCCAGCATCAGGATGGGCTGACTGGCGTCGAGCGTTCCCGTCGCGGTGAAGCCGAGCAGCCCGTCACCGTGACCTTCCTGGAAGACCCACACGACGACGCCGAAAGCGGCGAAGAGCGAGAGGGCGTTCATGGCCACGGCCTTGAGGGGCAGCACGACCGAGCCGAAGGCCAGGAACAGCAGCACCATCGTGGCGAACACAGCGATCAGCGCCATCCAGGGCAGGTGCGCGGCCAGGCTGTCCAGCTGGTCCACGAGTGCGGCGGTGGGACCGCCGACCAGTACCTGGGCGTGGGTCGGCGGCTGCGCCCCACGGACCTTGGTGACCAGGTCCCGCGCCTGCTTGCTCATCGGGTAGGAGGAGTAGGCGACCTGGACAAGCGCCGAGGAGGCGTGGACGGCGGTCACCTGGGCACCTTCGGAGCCGGGCAGCCGCGACAACCGTCCGGTGAAGGCGTCGAGTTCGGCGTGTGCGCTCGCGCTGTCCGCTCGCCTTCCGCCGTCGAAGGTGACCACCACGGACATCGGCGAAGTGAGGTTCCGGGTGAAGTCGCGGTCCAGCCGTTCGCTGGTGACGCGGCTTCCGGTGTGCTTGGGCAGCACCTTCTCGGTGACCCCACCCCAACTCGCCTGCAGGAAGGGCAGCCCCATGGCGACCAGCACGGCGACCACGGGTACGGCCACCAGTACCGGCCGACGCATGACGGCTCGTGCACCTCGGTACCAGACCCCGGCCTCCACCCCACCAGCCTGTCGACGGCCGGTCGGCAGCGGGATGCGGAGCGCGTTGACGCGGTCGCCGAGCACCGCCAGAAGAGCCGGAAGCACGGTAAGCGAAGCGACCATGGCGATGACCACGGCCGCCACACCGCCGTATCCCATGGAACGCAGGAAACCCTGCGGGAAGATCACCAGGCTGCCGATGGACACCGCGACCGTGACCCCGGAGAATGCGACGGTCCGCCCCGCCGTGGCCATGGTCTCGCGGACCGCCTCGGCGGTCGGCCGGCCTCCGGCCAGCTCCTCCCGGAAGCGGCTGACCACGAACAGCGCGTAGTCGATGGCCAGGCCGAGGCCCAGCATCGTGACGATGTTGAGCGAGAAAACCGACACATCCGTGAACCAGGTCAGCATCCGAAGCACGGTGAAGGAGCCGAGGACCGCCAGCGCCCCGATCGCAAGCGGCAGCGAGGCCGCGGCCAGACCCCCGAAGATCAGGACCAGCAGCAGGAGAAGCAGCGGGGCGGACAGCGTCTCGGCGCGTGAGGTGTCCTGCTTGGTGAGCGAGCTCACGTCTTCCATCACCACGGCGTGGCCGGTGAGCCCGAGCCGTAGGCCGGTGGCGGAGAACTTCCCCTTGATGCGGCCGAAGACCTCTTTGGCCTGGTCGGCGTCGGGGGCGTCGAGCCGCAGCGCCGCGAAGGTGCTGTGGCGGTCGTGCGAGACGAAGACGGGGGACTGCGTGCTCCAGTACGTGCGCACGCCGGCCACCTCCCCACTCGGCAGCCCGCGCAGCGACGACTCGACGGCTGCGCGGAACGCCGGGTCCGCGATTGTGCGGTGCGGATCGGTGAAGACCGCGATGACATCCGTACGTTCGTCGGGGAACTGCTTCTCGATGCGCTGCGCCGTGCGCTGCGAGGCACTTCCCGGCGTGTCCCAACCGCCGCCGCTCAAGTCCTCACCGACGCGGCCTCCCCACAGCGCACCCACGACCACGACGGCCAGGCCCAGAACGAGCATCAGCCATCGGCGCCGTGCGACCAGATCCCCCCAGCGAGCCAGCATGTTCCCCTCGACTCCATGAACGGCGTCAGCTCACGCCGTTTGCCCGCACCGCGTGCTTACGGTGTTTGCTTACGGCGTTTACTAGACGCGATAGGCGTTAACATTGTCAAGCGCGGACCGGTCGGCGGAGCCGCACGACAGCAGGAGACGCAACCGTGAGCAGCCAGATCGCACCACCGTCGACCCGACGGGCGCAGCAGCGCGAGGAGTCGCGAGAGCGGCAGCGCGCCGAGATGAAGTCGGTGATCCTGCGCTGTGCCCGGCAGTTGCTGGTGGACGAAGGCCCGGGCGCCGTGTCACTGCGCGCCATCGCCCGCGAGATGGGCATGACCGCCCCCGGGCTGTATCGCTACTACGCCGACCACCGCGAACTGGTACAGGCGCTGACGGCGTTCCTCTACGACGAACTCACCGCCGACCTCTCGCGCGCCCGCGACCAGGCACCCGACCAGTCGCCGCAGGGCCGATTCACCGCCGTCTCCCGCGCCCTGCGCACCTGGGCGCTGCACCACAAGCCCGAGTTCACCCTCATCTTCAGCAAGCCCATGTCCGACGCCGACTGCGCGCCGGGCGACCCGTGTCACGCGGCCAGCTGGCGCTTCGGCGGGGTGTTCGTGGGCCTGATGATGGAGTTCTGGCGGGCCGGCACCCTGCCACTGCCGGAACCCGGCACGCTCGACCCGGACTGGCTCGCCCAACTGGAGGAGGTCCGCGAACACGTCGGCTCCGAACCACCCCTGGAAGCGCTGTACGTCTTCGTCCTCGCCTGGTCCCGCCTGTACGGCATGGTCTCCATGGAGGTGTTCGGGCACCTGGCCTTCGCACTGACCGACCCCGGGCCGGTGTTCGAGCAGACCCTGCGCGAGATCCTGGCGCTGCTCGGAGCGGACCCGCGCACCGACCGGTAGCCACGCCGTGGCAGACTCCCAGGCGGGGAAGGGAGTGACCACACCATGGACCGCAGAGCCCTGCTCGGCATCGGGGACCCCGGTGGACGCCGCCCCAATGGCGCGCTGGAAGCGGAGGTCCTCTCGGTACTCCAGGCGGCGCACGACGACCTCACGGCAGGCGCGGTCCGGGACCGACTCACCGGCGACTTCGCCTACAGCACGGTGGTGACCACTCTGTCCCGTCTGTACGACAAGGGACTTCTGCAGCGCTCTCGACGGGGCCGCGCCTATGCCTACGCACCCGTCGACGACGAGCCCGGCCTGGCGGCCCGGCGCCTGCACCAGATGCTCGCCGACGAACCCGACCGCGAAGCCGTCCTGAGCCGATTCGTCACCACGATGTCTCCGGACGACGAGCGGCTGCTGCGTCGCCTGCTGGATACGGAGCTGCCCTCCGACGGCTGAGCGCCCGGGCCGCCGAACTCACCCCTCCCCCAAGGCTGAAGGGAACCGAACCGTCCGTGTTCTGCACGGTCTATCTCCTGCTGCTCCTCGCCCTGCCGATTGCCTGGGTCGCACGCCCTCTCTCGGAGTGCCTGGCCCCCCGGACGGCGACGTGGCTGCTCACCGCCACCGCCGGCACGCTTGCGGCTGCCAGTAGCGCAGCGCTGATGCTGCTTGCTCTGACCGGGCTGCTTCGCACCACTGCGGTGGCCTCCTTCGGCCACTGGTCCGTGCGCGTACTCAGGGATGGAACCCCGGGCACCAGGCTCATCCCTCTGCTGGCCGGCGCGGCCCTGGCATCAGCCGCCGTCGCGACGACGCGGGCCCTGCGACGGCGACTTCGTGCCCAGCGCACGGCCGCGCGGGAAGCGGCCTGCCTGCCGGCGAGAAACGGTCTGTCGGTCGTGGAGGACCCCTCGGCCGACGCGTTCGCCGTACCCGGCAGCGCGACATCAGCTGCTCCCGGAGGACGCATCGTCGTCTCGACGGGAATGCTGGCCGCGCTCACACCCGAGGAAGTCTCCGTCCTCGTGGCCCACGAACGAGCCCACCTACGTGCTCGCCACCACTGGTTCGTCATGGTGACCCAACTGGCCGCCACCGCGAACCCGCTGCTCCGCCCACTGGCCCGGCACGTCTCCTACACGGTCGAACGCTGGGCCGACGAGGAAGCCGCTCTCGCTACGGGTGACCGCCGGCGCGTGGCCCGCACGATCGGCAAGGCCGCTCTGGCCAGACAGCACACCACGATCCGCACCCGCGCTCCCGGAATCGCGCTGCATTTCACCGGTCCCTCGGCCTCGGCAGGCCCCATCCCCCGCAGAGTCGCCGCCCTGCTCCAACCGCCCCACCACGGTGCCCGCGCCCAGCCGCTCATCCCGACACTCGCCGCGCTACTCGTGGCCACAGCCCTCCTGTGCTGCGCGGACGCGGCGCATGACATCCACCATCTACTGCAAGTCGCCCACCAGAGCGACAGCCGCTGACCCGCGGGAATCACCGGTGCCATAACGAGTGGGAGCGCCGTTGTGGTGGGCCTCCAACCCCACGACAGCGTCCGCCAAGAACGGGCTCGTCACGCTCTGGTCCGGCGACGGATTTGAGCGCCATGCCCCACCACCAGCCCAGTCCGCCATACCCAGCGATCTCGTGGTGAGCTGTCGAGCGGAGGGCTGGACGGGGCCTTCTCACCGCGCACGGTAGCTGCGGCGAAGCTGAAGCCCGGGCAGTACTGGCCCCCCGATGGCTCCAGAACTGCTGCACAGAGCGACGCCCAACTCAACTGCCCCGGAAGCAATGAGAAGCAGGCTGAACCACCTCCGGGTTACGGTCCCCCTGTGGCGAGCAAGGTCGATAAACGGTGGCTGCTGGTGTCGGTGACGACAGCCGGGGCGGCCCCGTCGTTGCGGATGCAGGTGTGGCGGAAGCTGAAAGGGCTGGGAGCCCTGTATCTGCAGCAGTCCGTGTGCCTGCTGCCAAACCGACCGGCAGTGGCCACTGCCGTGGCGGAGCTGGGTGAGCGGGTGCGGTCCGACGGTGGGCGGATGCGGGTGGTCCATGTCGAGATCGCCGAGGAACCGGAGCGGGACGCGGTCGCCGAGGAGATGAGCGCCGCAATCGATCAGGAGTACGCGGAGGTGCTGGAGCGGCTGCCGTCCTTCTTCGCGGAGTTGGAGATGGAGGCCGGGCGGGGGCGGGCGGTCTTCGCTGAGGTGGAGGAATCGGAAGCGGATCTGGAACGGTTCCGGTCGTGGGTGGCAAAGATCGAGGCAAGGGACTACTTCGGTGCACCGCAGGGCGATCGGGTCCGGGGCGAGCTGAAGCGGGCGGCCGAGGCGTTGGCCGCCTTCGAGGCGACTGCGTTGGCATGTGAGGACCAGGGGGACGCAGGCGCTTGATGCGCGGCGTCAGGCTCGCAGGGATTCAGCCCGTCCCTGTCCGGCAGCCTGGACGCAGGTCCGCCCACTGGGAGCCCTGGCCAGCAGGGTAACCCTGCTACTCCTGTGGTGCAGCGGCGGGCAGTCCGGCCAGACGGCGTACGACGCCGAGCCCGTCGTCAGTGCCCGGCCAGTGCTGGGCGAGCGCCTCGGGCCCGGCCTGGCGGATGACCGTACGCAGCACCAGTGCGACGGCGATGGCGTCGTCGGCGTAGCCGAGGACCGGGATGAAGTCGGGGACCAGGTCAATGGGCAGGGCGAGGTAACCCGCCAGGATCCACAGCAGCCAGCGGGTGCGGCGCGGGAGGGCCTTGTCGCGGGCAAGGCGGGATACCAGGCGCAGCAGGTCGGGCAGGAGGCGGACGGCCTCTGTGAGTAGGTTGCCCTTCGGGCGTGCGAGGGCGAGCGCGGCGACCAGAATCAACCAGCAGGCCAGGAGCCCGGCGGCGATGCCGATCAGGATCTGCCAGCCACCACTCACTGCCCCACCTCACCGGTCGGTCGGAATCCACGTTCACACATAGGAGCCATGTTACGGGTGTAACAACCACATCCGCTGCGGGGTTGTAGGTTCGCATTTCGCATGACCCTTTCTCATTGACCGTGGCCTTTGTCCGATCCAAAGGACGGCACAGTGAGACGAACTCCTGTCCTATCGCATTAAGGCTCTCGGATTCTCATCGCGTCAGCTGTTGAGTGGCAGCGTTTGAAGTGGTGGTCGAGTTCGTCATGCCGGATGACAACGGCCGGTAGGGATTCCACTACACGGCTGGGCCCAGGTAGCGCGTGGCATCGCTGAACCAGAGTCGTCGGGAGAAGTCCATGGCGACCAGGGCCATGCCGACGATCTGGCAGATCAGGACGGTCGGGAAGGTGGCAGGGCCGAGCAGGGTGGGGAACCAGTAGGTGGTCAGCCCCTTCGCAGCGCACCACGCGCCGGGCAGGCACAGGAGCCAGAGCACGGTGCCAACGATCGGTGCGACCCACTTGGTGGGTGTGAGCAGATTCCTGGCAACGGTCCGGAACCCGCGGACCGCCGTCACCCCCGACGCGGTGCCGAAGCCGAGCCACGAGGGACCGAAGGTTCCGTTGCCAAGCCAGCTCATGAACCAGATACCTCCCCAGGCCAGAAGGACCTGAAGGAGGTAAATAGTCGCCATCCATTGCGTCGCGAAGGTGGCGAATTCGCGGAGGTACTGGGCGATCACCCGGTAAGGCATCCGGTAGCGGCGTGATGGGTCCGGACGGAAGTCACGCAGGAGGTGTATCTCGCGCCAGATGCTTTTCACCAGTCCGCCGGGGGGGTCCAGCGTATGCAGGGCGGGTGCCGCGGCCAGCAGGTAGGAGGAGAAGGTTGTCGTGGGCCGGGACTGGGCGTCGGCTGTTTCCGTGGCGGCGGCCGTGGACATCGCGCCGAGCGCGAGCAGTTCGACTGTTCGCGGCGGGTCCGAGCCGAGGCGGGCGAGGTCGGCAAGCATTTCGGGCCTGTCGCTGCGGAGCCGGTGGGCCTGCCGGGTGGCCGCGTCGACGATCCTCTGCCGGTCGGGTCCAGCGGGGAGGGCCGCGCCGAGTTCGATGAGGCTGCTGACTTGAGACGGAGTGGGGGTGGCGCCCATCAGTGTGAGCAGGCGCGTGAGGTGTCCGGGTGACAGGTGCCCCGGGTGCCGGGCAAGGCGCGAGGCGAGACTGTCCACCATCCAGTCGTCGTCGGGCGAGACGGTGCGGGATTCGGCGGCGGCCAGGGCCGCGTCGATCAGTTCGAACCGCCCGGTCGCGATCGCGGCGAGCGTCGCGTGGAACCGGACGGTGGCGTCGCGGTCGTCGTCCGTGCCGAGTGCGGCAGTGAGTAGATCCACGCCACGCGGATCGTCAATCTCCTCCATCAGCCGGAACAACAGCCCGGCCGTGGCGGTGCGTTGGCCGGGTTCAGGCCCGGTGGCGTCGTAGCGTCCGAACGCGGTCAGGGCGGCCGCGCGCACCAGTTGGCGCATCCCGTCGGAGAGCTGCGCTGTGCCGGCGGTGTTCCATTGGTGGATCCCCGAGGCGAGTGCGGCGACCTCTAGGTCCGGGCGTTCGACGCTGGTCAGCCAGCCGAGGATGCGGCGGAGGAAGGTCTGGTCGTCGTCCAGGAGGGCGGGCCGCATCATCGCGGTGCAGGCGCGGGCGAGTTCCTCCGGTGGGAAGAAAAGCCGGAGGTGGACCGCCCTGCCGGCCCACCGCAGTCTGCGCCGAGCGGCGCCGGGCCGACCGGCGACTCGCAGCGCGTACGCGGCCTGGGCCAGGGCGGCGGGGCTCTCGTACCCGACGGTGTTGGACCGGGGCGGCAGGCGGGCGACCGAGCGTGCCAGACTCCGTGCCTGGCGGGCCAGCCCGGCATCGGCCAGGTGACAGGCGAGGTTCGCGCGCAAGCCAGGCGGACTCGGGTACTCCCTCAGCCGGGAGAGGATGAGCCCCAGACCCTCGATGTCGCCTGCCCCGCTGCGCAGTGACGCGGTCGTGGTCGCCAGTTCGAAGATGCCGTGCCCGCCATCCAGCGAGAGGTCCAGTGCCTTGACCCACTCCAGTCGCAGTTGGTCGGATATGTAGGTGATGAGTGAGGCGTCGGCGTCCTGTGTGGCCTCCAGTTCACCCGCGGCCGACAGCAGCACGGCAACGGCCGCACCGCGCTCGGCGGGCAGCCCGGAGACCTCGTGCAGGGCGCGAGCGAAGCGGGCGGACGCCTGATCGAGGAGACCGGCGCGGTGAAGGGCCAGGGCGCACCGCGCGTGGGCGATGCAGCGGATCACCCGGTTGTCCAGGTGCCCGGCGCGCAACTCGGCCATGCCGTACGGACCCTCGTACATCTCGGTCAGAGTGTATTGATGGTTGAGATTCTTGTATCCCTCCAGGTGGGTCGGCCCCCACTGGCGTCGGTTGCGGCGGCTGGACTCTTCCTCGGCCATGCGCGCGATGCCCTGGTCCAGGCGCTTCACGGCCTCCATGACCGAGGCCGGGGGCGCCGCCGAGTGCCGGGAGACGGTGGCGACGGCCAGACAGACGAGCGACAGTTCGTCGACGTCGACGCGTCGGGCGGTGAAGGGGGCGTTCACAAACCCGCTCCCCACGGCGGTCCGGTCCATGATGCGGGCAAACGTCGGTGAGTCGACCGGACCGCGCCTTTGACGACCGGCATCACCGAACCGCTCCAGGGCGTCGAGGGCCCAGCGCGCCTGGTCGTGATCGCCGGCTTCGGCTGCCCCGATCGCGAACGCGGCGCAGCCAGCGCGGCACGTGCCCGATGTGACGTATCTGGGATTCGGGCGCTCGTTCTCGTTCTGTTCGTCGACGAGGTCTTTCCTGATTGTCCGCAGCGGTCCGCTCTCACCCGCGCGCACGGCCAGGGCGACGACCTTCCGGAACACTTCGGTGAAGCGGTGTGAGTCGGTGTACCACGCCGTGTGGACCTGGGCCAGCGCCGCGTAGGCGCGGTGCAGGAAGGCCACTCCCTGCGGGGAGGGGCCGACGGCGAGCCGTACGGCGGCCAGATCGGCGAAACCCTCGGCGACCGGCAGCCCGGACGGTTTTCCTACGGCGCTCAGGTCCCGCTCGGCCTGGTCCATCAGCTCCTCGGACCATAAGGTCTCTCCGGCCTCCGCAAGTCCACGGGCAATCGCGGCGCGCAACCGCCCCGCGCCGGCCCGGTCGTCGGCCGAGGCCAGGGACAGGGCCTGCCGCCACACGTCGATCGCTGTCTGCCGATCGCCCGCCACCTGCTTCCTCGCGATCACGTGCAGGGCCCAGGCGCGCCGATCGGGATCTGTCATCATGCCCACGGCGGCCAGTGCCTCAGAGACCCGTCCGCTCCCGGCCAGGACGGCCAGAGCCTCCGGGGGCAGGTCGGTGACCAGTGCGTTCAAGGTGCCGGACAGCACACACAGCCGTATGTAAGCAGGGAGGTCCGCACTGCGTGACGGGGGGACGCGCAGCGCGACCGCCACGTCACGGGCCAGGCTCCGGTAGGCGTCGACACCGAGATGGAGACGTTTGGTCTCCAGCCAGCGCGGAGCCATCAGGCGCAGCAGTTTCTCCCGCTCACCGGCCGCGGCCAGATGCTCGGCGATGTGAGCCAGCTTGTAACGGAGTTCGGCCGTATCCGAAGGACCGCTCACGGCCAGCCGCCGTCGAACAGGGTGCCCAGGAGGTGCTCGGCGATCCTGCGGTGGGTGTCGGCCAGATCGATCTCCCTGGTCTCGTCCTTGCCGCGCAGGAAGTCCTGGAAGCTCGCGTGGTAGATCCGATAGCGCGGTGTCCCCTCGATGACCTCGATCTGGACGAACTCCCGCCAGGCACGCAGGGTTTCGCCGACCCTCCCTGCGGAAAGCCCAGTCCACTCGGCCAGTTGGGACACCCCGATGGGTTCGCGGGCAGCCGCCAGATGAACGATCACGGGCTGCCGGTAGGCGAGCCATCCGTCCGTGGCACGCATCTGCCGCCAGTGGCTGTCGTAGTACGCCCGCAGCCCCTGAGGCAGTTCACCGAGTCCGCCCGCGCCCAGCCGGCCCTCTTCGATGGCGGGAAGCACATGGTGCAGATACATGAAGTTGCCCTCGGCCTTCTCGGCCAGGGATTCGGCGAAGTACACCGGAACCACGCCGAGTTCGGCGAGTCTGCGCCGCATGGCGGGTCGCTCCGCGAACTCCTCCAAATAGCGGCGGACGTCCGCCTGATTGGCCGAGGATCGCGCGTCCAGCGTGAAGAACTCCAGGCGATCGGCCCGGAGTCGGAGGTCGCCACGGTCACGGGGGCGGGTGGTGACCACGAAGAAGACCCCGTCGGGAAGGCTTGGCGGGAGGAAGAGCACGTTCTCCCGCACGTCCGCCGACACGACGGCCTCATCCAGCGCGTCGACGAGGACCACGATCTGTGAGCCGGGCTCCCGTTCCCGGCTGATCTGCCCGAGCAGAGCCGCGAGATACGAGCCGTCCCGGGATGCCTCGGGCGGCAGCCAGGACCGCCCGTCGACAGCGTGGCCCACGATCAGCTGCGCGCAGACGCTCTCCAGGAACTGCTCGGCGCGATTCACCCCGAGCGTGGCGACGACGAAGTGGTGCGGGAAACCCCGCGTCTTGACCAGGTGCGCGAGCAGCGAGGTCTTTCCCACCCCCGGTTCACCCTCGATCACCAAGTAGCCCGAGCGGTGCGTCCGCAGAAAGGCGTCGACAGCGTCGGAGACGAAACGCCGTCCGACGAACCCGTCGGTCCGCTCCTCGATCAGATCCGAGAAACTGATCAACTTCTGCGCCAGGGGCGCGAATCGCTCACTGTGGAAGTGCTGATAGATCGTGTTGTTGTCGCCGATCGACACACCACGGGAATCCGTTACCCGATATTCCCCGCCCCCAGCGTTCACCACATCATTATGGGGCATCACCTCCGCACCTGTACCGGTTCGGGAGACACCCATGGACCCTGTCAGCCTGATCACCGCAGCCCTCGCCGCCGGGCTCACCAACCTGTCCAACACTGCCGTCGCCGACGCCTACGCCGCCCTGAAGAGGCTCCTGTTCCAACGCTCCGGCGGCCAACCCGAGGACAACGGCGTACTGGATACCGCCACCGCCGAGGACCCGCAGACTCGCGCCACCCTGGAAGAGCGGCTGCGTGCCATCCGCGCCGACACCGACCCCGAGGTTGTTCGGGCTGCCGCCCAACTGCTGGCCCTCACCGATCCCGAAGGTTCCCAGGCAGGTAAGTACCAGGTCACCGTCACTTCCAGCCAAGGCGTGGTCATCGGCGACCACAACCAGACCACCCAGCACTTCACGGGCACCTGAGCGTGATCACCACTGCACGCCACCCCATCGTTCTCCGGATGCCGACGCCAGCGGCTGACAAAGGATGACGGGGTTCGCTCGGCACAGCTCTCCGGCCGCCTGGAGACACACGGAACCTCCGAGCGGTCGGCCGGGCAGCGGAAAGGACAAGATCGCGAGACGGAATCCCGGGCCAGCCGAACGAGAAAGCGCAGGGAGGCACGTCGTCACGACGGCACGGGACACTCCAATTGCGAACCTACAGGGGTCGGCGCCGCCCGTCGGCCCCGTAGTCCGCTGGGGAGGATTCCGCTCGATCGTCGCAGGCGGGAGGTCCGGTCAGTACTCCTCGTCATGGCGGCCATCGTCGTCGCCTTCGTCGTCCCTCTTGCGGTGCTCTTCCGCAGCCGGGCTGGTGGCCGTGTTCGTCGGAAGATGTGAGGGAGGCAGGGCGGTCGGAGGCATCGGTGGTGTGGCAGGTGCGCTCGGCGAGCCGGTCGTTTCGGGCGGGATGGCCGGGGCGAGAGGGGCCGTCACCGAGGTTGCCTGTCCGGCGGGGCGTGCGTCGCTCTCCGGGAAGGTGATGTCGTCGGTGACCATCGCCACGGTGGCAATGATCCCGATGAAGACGATGGCTGCGACTCCGGCACTGAGGTATGTGGCCTTTCGATCGCCGAGCCGGTCCCACAGCCCGGCATCGGGCTCGGGGCCCGCGTCTGCGGGAGGAGGTGTCGTCGTCTTGGAGTCGGATGGCACGGCGTCCTCCCTCTGCCGATGACGGACCGTGCATCACCCTAGGGAGCCGTTCGCAGAGCAACTGCAGAGCTGTGTCAGCGAATTGCCAGGAGGCTGCCAATGTTCTGCCGCCCGTCTTCAGGCGGCCGGCCGACGCAAGACGGGGTCGGGTGCAAAGGCGGGGCGGGGCAGGGTGCTGATGTCGGTGAGCGGTGCGGATGGGGTGGAGGCAAGGGGCGGGGCGGCCGACCGTACTGCTCTGGCGCGTGCGTTGATCAGTGCCGAGAGAACGGCGGCGGCCAGGGCGGAGATCGCGCCGCCGAGGATGAGGCTGAAGCGGGCGCCGAGGGTGTCGGAGACCAGGCCGACCAGCGGGGCGCCCACGGGGGTACCGCCCAGCAGGACCAGGAGGTAGACGGAGACGATACGGCCGCGCAGTGCGGGGTCGGCGTGGAGCTGGGTCATGGCGTTGGCGGTGGTCGTGACGGTCACGGAGGCGAGGCCGGTGGGCAGGAGGATCGCGAGGAAGGTGCCGTAGCCGGGCATGAGGCCCGCGACCGCTTCGAGGATGCCGAAGACGACCGTGGCGGTGACCAGGCGCCCGGTGGTGGGAGGTTTTCGTTTCCCGGCGCCCCTGAGTGCGCCGATGAGGCTGCCGATGGCGTAGGCGGCGGAGAGGTAACCGTAGGCGGCGGAGCCGGAGTTGAAGACAGTGATGGCGACCAGGGAGATGGTGACCTGGAAGTTGAGGCCGAAGGTGCCGACGAAGGCGATGACGGTGATCGGCAGCAGAAGGTCGGGGGTGGCGCGGATGGTGCGGAAGGCGTCCGCGAGGGTGGTGTCGTCGCGTTTCTTCTCGCGGGGGGCGAAGAGTTCGTCAGTGCGGATGGCGATCAGACCGTAGAGGACGGCCAGGTAGGAGGCGGCGTTGGCCAGGAAGACCGGCCCGGTCCCGGCGACGGCGACCGACAGGCCCGCCACCGCCGGTCCGATGGCGCGGGCGATGTTGAACTGGGCGGAGTTGAGGCTGACCGCGTTGGACAGGCGTGGTCTGTCGACGAGTTCGGAGACAAAGGCGTTGCGGGCCGGGCTGTCCAGGGCGGTGGCGGTTCCGAGGAGGAAGGCGAGGCCGTAGACATACCAGAGGTTGACGGCGCCGGAGACGGTGAGCAGGCCGAGGAGCAGGGACTGCGCTCCCATCGCGGTCTGGGTGACCAGCAGGAGCCGGCGCTTGGCGAAGCGGTCGGCGAAGACGCCGCCGGACAGCCCGAAGAGGGTCTGCGGCAGGAACTGCAGGGCGGTCAGGATGCCCACGGCGCTGCCGCTGTTGCCGGTGAGCTGGAGGACGAGCAGGTCCTGGGCGGCGCGCTGCATCCAGGTACCGATGTTGGAGACGAGCTGCCCGATCAGGTAGCGGCGGAAGTTGCGCGCCCCGAGCGTGGCGAGTGCCTCGCTCGGGGCGCGTCGTTTCCCGCCTGTGCGGACCCTGCGGTGCCGGCCGCCCATGTCGAGGGTGGCCAGGGCGGTGCGCAGGGTCTGCGTCCTGTCGCTGCTGCGGACACGGCGGTGCTTGCTCATGGTGTTGGGCGGGTCGGCCTTCTACGGGTGGGATCCGGCGGGGACGGAGACGGGAGCGTGGTCGAGGTGGTGGAAGTGGGGGGCCGGGTGCATGAGGAAGTCGTGGTGGGAGATGTTCCACGCGTAGGCGCCGGCCAGGGAGAAGGCGATGCGGTCGCCGGTGCGAAGGCGTGCGACGGGCACGTTGCGGGCTAGGACGTCCTTGGGGGTGCACAACTGGCCGACCAGGGTGACGAGTTCGTCTCTGGCTTCGGGGCGTTGCCAGGGACGGTTCCAGGTGTCGACGGGGTGGATGGCGAAGGGCTGGTTGTGCTGCTTGGTGGCGGGGGTGCGCAGGTGGTGGGTGCCTCCGCGCAGGATGGCGAAGGCGTGCCCGTGACTGCGCTTGATGTCGAGGACCTCGGTGACGTACCAGCCGCAGTACACGGTGACTGAGCGGCCGGGTTCGATCCGCAGGGTCAGGTGCGGGTACGGCTGCAGGAGGCGGCGCAGGCCCGAGCCGAAGGCCGTCCAGTCGAAGCGTGTGTCGGGGCGGGTGTAGTCGACGCCCATGCCGCCGCCCAGGTTGACCTCGGACAGCTGCACGCCCCTCTTCGTGGCCCAGTTGCTCGCCCAGGCCAGGACCTGGCGTGCCACGTCGAGGTGGGCGGTGGCGTCGAGGCCGGAGGCGAGGTGGACGTGGATGCCGTGCAGCCGGATGCGGTGGTCGGCGGCGATCAATGAGAGGCAGGGGTCGAGGTGGTCCGGGTCCAGGCCGAAGGGGCTGGGCCGGCCGCCCATGGCGAGGGCCACCGGGCCGAGGGCGATGGGCAGGTTGACGCGGAGCAGCACGTCCACGGTGCGCTCGCCCAGCAGCTCGGTGAGCAGGCGGAGTTCCTGTTCGCTTTCGATGTGGAGGCGGTCGACCCCGGTCTGGAGGGCCTGTTCCAGTTCGGCGGCTGTCTTGCCGGGGCCGCCGAACGCGATTGGGGTGCCGGGCGCGGTGGCCTGGACATGGTGGAGCTCGCCGCCGGATGCGACTTCGAAGCCGTCGACATGCTCGCGCAGCACCTCGAGGAGCCGGGAGTCGGAGTTCGCCTTGGCCGCGTAGAAGAGCTGGACGCGTTCGGGCAGGGCGGCGCGGATCGCGGCGGCGTGCTCGTGCAGCTGCTCCAGGTCGTAGACGTAGGCGGGCAGTTGGTCCTCGTCCAGTTCGTGGACGTGGCGCAAAAGGCGGTCGCTCGTCACGGCGTCGTTCATCGCGTCACCTCGCGCGGGAAGTCCTCGCCCAGCGGACTGGGCAGGGGGACGTAGCCGGCGTGCCGGTCGGCCTGGCGGGACCAGCGCAGCAGCAGGTTGGCCTTGGCGGGCAGCGGGACGCCGGAGAGCAGGGCACGCAGGCGCGGCGGGTCGCCGGCGCTGCGGGAGTAGGCGTCGAGGTGGTCGCGCACCAGGCCCCACAGTGCGGGCTCCAGCGCGGGGTCGGTGTCGGCGAGGGCGGCGAGGACTTCGGCGGTGTGGTTGACCAAGAGGCAGTAGGCGACCCGGTTCCAGCCGCATTCGGCGTCGTACGTCATCGGGTTGCGGACGTCCTCGGGCAGCGCGGCCAGTGCTGAGCCGTGGTGCTCGGGGAGGAGCTTGGTGCCTTCCAGGTCGCGGAAGAGCATCTGCGCGGGCGTGCCGTTCTCGCGGACGCCGACGACGACGTTCTGCAGGTGGGGTTCGAGAACGACGCCGTGCTCGAAGTAGGCGGTCAGCACTGGCGGAAGGAGCAGGCCGAGGTAGGCGTCGAACCAGGCGAGGGCGTCGCCGTCGCCGCGGGTGAGCAGGCGGGAGACCTGGGCGGGGCTGGTGGGGTGCTCGTCGGCGACCGCAGCGGCCAGTAGCGGGGTCACCCCGGGGCGCAGGTGCTCGCGCAGCCCGGTGCGGACGATGACGCCGAAGCCCTCCAGCAGGTCGCGGTCGCCGTCGATGGCGAGGCTGCGGTAGCCGGGTTCGGAGAGCAGGGCGGTGCCGGGGTGCGCCTGGCCGATCTCGGCGAAGACGGGCTTCAGGAGCTGGTCGAGGGCGACGGCGCCGGACAGTTCGTAGGCGGCGTTCTTGCGGACGCAGTTGGTCAGCCGGACGTTCAGGCTGAACTTCAGGAAAGTGTCGGCGTCCGGCTGGTAGAGGGTGCGGACGGAGGCGGTGGGGGCGTAGGCGGGGCCGTTGACGCCGGTGTCGAGGATGTCGCCGGCGGCCATGGCGGCGCGCAGGGCGGGGTGGCTGCCGAGGAGCCGGTACTGCCAGGGGTGGACGGGCAGGGCGACGTATCCGTGCCGGTCCTGCGGGTGCAGTGCGTCGAGTCGGCTCAGGTCGCCCTCCTCGTGCACCAGGTTGGGGCGCACGGCCAGGTAACGCAGGGGGAAGCGCGTGCCCGTTTCGGGGCCGTAGTGGAGCCAGTCCTGCGGGTCGCCGGTGCGGGACTTGGGTGAGGGGTGGAAGCGGTGGCCGAAGACCAGGGACTGTTCGGAGGCCAGGTAGGGGTCGTTCGGCAGGGTGGCGGTCGCGCGCTGGCGCAGGACGGTGCGGATGGTCTCGCGGCTGTCGGTGACCTGTGCGAGGAACTCGTCGTTGGCCACGCCCGTGCGCAGCTCCAGCTCCTCTTGGACGCATTCGGCCAGCTCACGCCAGCCGACCGTGGCCCAGACCGTGCCGTCGTGCCGCTGCACGGGGCCGGTGAAGCGGTGCGCGCCGATCAGGGAGACGCGGCGCAGCCGGACTCGCAGGAGGGTGTCACGCCGGGGCAGGCGCAGCAGCAGGTGGTCCTGGGCGACGGTGACCTGTCGCTCGGGCGCTGACACCTCGCGGATCAGGCAGTTGAGCAGGGTGTGGGTGGTGACGGCGTCGGCCAGCTGGGCGGGACTGCCGGTCGGGGCGAGGAGGGGGGTGGTGGTGCTGGTCATGCGGGACGGCTCCAGGGGATGGGTGAGCGGGAGTGCTTCGGCCAGGGACGGGGGCCGCGATCAGCGGTGGCGGGCCAGCGGGTTGGCAACGGGCGTCCACTGCGCGACTCCGGAGTCCTCCGCGAGACGCATCGCGATGGTCGCCTTGAGCGGCAGGGTGTCGCCGAAGAAGACCTCGCGGTCCCCGGCCGCCTCCGGCAGGTCGGCGTAGACGTGGCCGCCGACCTGGGCGACCGCCGCCCACAGCTCGTGGGGGTCGGCGCCTCGCGTGCGGGCCAGGACGTCGACCAGTTCGCTGAAGACGCCGCTGAGCAGGCCGCCGAACAGCTTCGTGCGCAGCGCCGTGTCGTCGTTGCCGGCCCGGCTGCCGGCGAGCTGCGGCAGGAGGAAGCCATAGGCGGCCAGCCGGTCGGGGTGGATGCGTACGCCGTCCAGGTCGCGGTACAGCACGCGGACAGGACGTCCGTCCCGCAGCGCGACGAGAGTGTTCTGTCCGTGCGCCTCCAGAGCCACGCCCATCGACAGCAAAGTCAGAGCGGGCGGCAGCACCAGCCGGGCGAACTCAGACAGCCAGGTGACCGGGTCCCCGGTGACCATGGCGGCTCCGGTGGCGTGGACGGCGGTGAGCGGGACCGCGATCTCCCCGGGCATCAGGTGGCGTTCGCTGGATTCCCGGATCATCGCGGCCAGGCTCGACGACGGCTTGCCGTCCACGCGGACGCTGCCGCCCGCGAGTTCGCGCAGGATGCGCAGGCTCTCGCCGAAACCGGCCTTGTCGACGACCGCGGAAACCAGCTCCGAGAGGGGGGCGCCGTCGGCGACCTCGGCCGGGGAGATGGTCCGCCGGTAGTTGGTGACCTGCACATCCAGGGCAGTCTTGATGTGGCAGCGCTGCAGTGCGTCGAGGGGGGCGAGGGTGCGCATCGACAGCAGGGGGCGGGCGGCGATGGTTCGGTCCACGACCGTCAGTTCGGGGTGATGGGCGAGGACGTGCTCGCGCTGCCAGGGGTGCACGGGCATCAACACCGTGTCCCCGTCGCGCAGTTCGTCCGGCCAGTCCCCGGTGGCCTGCCAGCGGTCTGTCGGTACGGCGAGCAGCGCCAGGTGGATGACGGGATGGTGCTCGGGGGCGTACGCGAGGACCTCGGCGACGGACAGGCCGGTGCGGGTACGGCAGCACGGATGCTGCGGGTGGCCGTCGACCACCGCCTGCTCGGCGTCGGCGGAGTCCCCTATCGGATGCGGTTCGCGGTGGGCCGCGCGGGCCAGGGCCAGGTTGGCGACGCTGTTGTCGAGTTCGGCCGCCAGACGCGCCGCACCTGGGGCGGTCAGCGGGCCGAGTGTGGCCAGCAGCTGGGCGGGCTCGTGGATCGGTCCCTCGGGGCCGGACACGGTGAAGTCGTCGGGAATGGAGGGGAATCGTTCAGCGGCCAGGTCCGGGCCGGTGAGCAGTCCGCCGTCGGCGAGACGGACGATCCGGGTGCCGGCCGCCTGGGTGCGCGCGGTGATACCCGGGAGCTGCTCACGGCAGAAGGCGCCCCAGAGCCGGCCGAGCACCGTGGCCCGGGCGCCGGGCAGTGCCGCCCTGAAGGGACCGATCAGATCGGGGCGCGCACGGCGCAGCTCGTCGATGGTGGTGCTGTGGGGCATGTTTCACCGTCCGAAGGCATGGGGAAAACGAGCGGATGGAACGGGGAGCGGCCAATACGGGCGCCATCGATGTGGCGGATTTCCGCGCCGCTTTTCAGACAGACCGAAATCAGCCCGACGCGTGACCGCCGCGGACTCGGAATCCGTTTCCGGTTGACCGCAAACGACGTTACGGGATCGTTAGTTAACTGATCGACAGCGAGCGGGAAGCGCGGTATCAGAATCCATCCAGCGTTTCGTTCGGGCCGGTCCCGACAGCGGAAAGGCTGTACGAGCCTGCCGCCGCACGGTGGGGCGTCCGCTCAGTGGTCGACCAGGAGCCACCTTCTGCTGCCGATTCTTAACACACTGCTTGCATCCCGCTGTCGGTTCATTGACCGGGCTCTGTCGTGCGGCCCCTAAAGTCGTTGGCATGCCGGTCACGCCGGTGAAGTGATGAGAGAAAAGGCCGCGAAGGGCCGTCGACCGGCGGGCGCCGGGGTCGACGGCCTTTCGTTCATGCCGAGGAACAGGGTGCTTTCGGTCTCACCGTCATCAATGCACAGGTGAATCAAATGATTTCCCGGTGCGGGGCACCGGATCTTTGTGAGTCTGTGGGCATGCGAGTCTTACTGATCGAGGACGACGACCGGGTCGCGGGCCCGCTGGTCGAGGGCCTGAGCCGCTTCGGGTTCACCGTCGACCACGCCCGCACCGGAGCGGACGGACTCACCGCCGAGGAAGCGGACATGGTGTTGTTGGACCTGGGGCTGCCCGACATGGACGGGACCGACGTCTGCCGCATGCTGAGGTTGCGTTCCCAGGTGCCCATCATCATGATCAGTGCCAGAAGCGACGAGGTCGATCGCGTCCTCGGTCTGGAGCTGGGCGCCGACGACTATCTCTCCAAGCCGTTCGGGGTTCGAGAACTCGTTGCCCGGATAAGGGCCGTGGTGCGGCGCACGCGGCCCGTGCATGCGGACGTGAGCCCAATGGCGGAACTCCGCCCGGCTGCCCCAGCACGGCCGCCCGCCGCCGAAGCCCAGCGGATCGGCCCGCTCACCATCGACCGTCGCGGCCGCCAGATACGGATGCAGCAGAGCCCCATCGCGCTGTCGCCGAAGGAGTTCGACCTGCTCGCCTATCTCGCCGACGACCCGGGAGCCGTCTGTACCCGGCGCCAGATCCTGGACGCCGTGTGGGAGCCGCACTACTTCGGCCCCACCAAGACCCTGGACGTCCACATCGCCGCCCTGCGCCGCAAACTCGGGGACTCCGCCTGGATCGACACCGTCCGCGGCGTAGGATTCCGGCTCACCCCGCCCGCCGACCCCGACCCCGCTGCCCCACGCCGGCAGGATCCCGAGGGGGATGCCCGATGACCCGCCGCCTCCTGCTCAGCTACCTCAGCCTCACCCTGCTCGTCCTGCTGTGCCTGGAGCTGCCGTTCGGCTACGTCTACGCACGCGGCGAGATGTCCCGCTTCACCAGCGGCGGGCAACAGGCAGCGGTGATGCTCGCGGAGGTGCTTGAGGAGAAGGTCGAGCGGCAGGCCACGGACGACGTCCCCACCCTGGTCGCGGACTTCGCACGGCGCACCGGCGGCCATGTGATCGTCGTCAACCGCAACGGGCAACTGCTCGCCGACTCCCGAGGCACCATCGCCGCGGGAACGGACCTGTCCACCCAGGCGGACATCGCCACCGCTCTGCGCAACCGGTCCACCTCCGCCACCCGGCAGGACGCCACCCTGGGCGGCACCGCCTTCGTCGCCACCGTGCCGGGCGCGTCCGGCGCCACCGTGCGGTGCGCGGTCCGGATCTCCTATCCCGTCTCCATGGTGACGTCCAAGGTCCACGACGCGTGGCTCGTGCTGGCCGCCGTAGGACTGGGCGTACTCGCGGCCGTCACGCTGATCGCCCTGGCCCTGGCCCGCTGGATCACCCGCCCCGTACGGGCGTTGGAACACGCGACGGCCCAACTCGCCGACGGCACGCTGACCGACCCGCCCGCCACCGACCTCGGCCCCCCCGAACTACGGCGCCTGGCAGCCGCGTTCGTCCGCACCGCAACCCGTCTGCAGCACCTGCTCAAGGCCCAGCACGCCTTCGCCTCCGAGGCGTCCCACCAGCTGAAGACACCCCTGACCGCGCTCAGGCTGAGGCTGGAGAACTTCGAGCCCCACCTCGACCCGCGTGCCCAGGGCAGTCTCGACGAGGCCGTCGGAGAGGTGGAACGGCTCGGCCGCATGGTGCAAGGGCTGCTCGCCCTGGCCCGGCTGGAGAACGCGGCAACGACACCCGAGGCCACGGACCTCGACGCGGTCGTCGCAGACCGGGCCGGCGTCTGGACCGCCTTCGCGGGCGAACAGTACGTCGACATCGCCGTCGTCGGGCCCCGGATCGGCGAAGTAATGGCGATTCCCGGGGCGTTGGAGCAGATCATCGACAACCTGCTCTCCAACGCGCTGCGGGTCTCCCCGCCCGGCACCACACTCACCCTCGCGATCGCCCCCGCGAGCGGCAATCCCGGCATGGTCGAGCTGCACGTCATGGATCAGGGCCCCGGGATGACCGAGGCGCAGCGGGAACGCGCCTTCGACCGGTTCTGGCGCGCCTCCGACACCCACCACGAGGGCACCGGTCTGGGACTGCCCATCGTCCAGCAACTCGCCCGCGCCTCGGGCGGAGAAGTCGTCCTGCTCCCGGCCCCCGGCGGAGGGCTCGACGCGGTTGTACGCCTGCGCCTCGCCCGCACCCCCAACACGCTGCCGGGCCGCCGCCCGCGCTCTCGCCTCGGGACACGGCCGGCCACAGTGCCGTCCTCGTGGGCCGACTCCCCCGTGCCCGTGCGCGAGGGGCATCAGTAGCGGCCCTGTAAGGGCTTCACGCCGCCGAATCACGTCCTCGCCCATCGTGCGCGCGTAGTGCTGCGAGAGGTTGCCTGAATCTTGGCGGCCTGCTGCTGGTTCGCTGACATTGCGTTGCAGTGCGGCCTCCTACAGTCCTTGCCGTTCCCCGGCGTTCACCCCGCCCCTGACACGTCACCGAGGGGTGGACGTCTCGTGTTCCCCGGCCTGCGTTCGTGCCGACGAATCTCCGTCCTCTGCGGCCGACGCGCAGGCCGGGCCATCCATCCGGTGCTCGATCGGAAAGGGAGGAAGCGGCAACTGGCGATGGGGTGTCGGTCGTGCAGGACACGAGACACCCCGTCCGTCACCCACCGGCGGCCCCGGCCGCGGGACTTCGAGCCCAGGACAGACCATGTACACGCCCAGCACTGTCCCCGCCCCGGGGAGTCCGCCGCCATCCCGCGGCAGCGATCCGTATGACGCGACTGCCGTTTTACCGCGCGTGGCAGCGTACGAGCCCGTCCTTTCGGCCAGCGACGACACCGCCGTATTCGCAACGCCGAGCGCCGCCTGGGCCGGGACGCCCTCCGGCGTAAGGGGCGTTCCCCGACACCGTGCCGGGCAGCACCGCTCGGACAGAGGCATGACCGGCAAGCGTTCCTCCGCGCCGTCCAGCCAGGCCGCCCACCCCGCGGACGGCAACCGGCTCCTCGTACTCCTGGTGTTCTGGACCCTGCTGGCCGCCAGCGTCGCACTGTGGTGGTTCAACACCCCGGCCGGTTCCGTCACCGACCTGGCCGGTGGACTGACCGCGGCGGGACGGATCACCGGCATGGCCGGCGGGTTCGTCCTGCTGGTCCAGGTACTGATGATGAGCAGGGTGAGCTGGCTGGAGGAGTGGGCCGGCGCCCACGATCTGATGATCTGGCACCGCCAGCTGGGCGCGATGACGACCGGGCTGATCCTGGCGCACACCGCACTGATCATCGAGGGCTACGCGCTCTCCAGCAGCGTCTCGTTCGGCTCCCAGACCTGGACGATGCTGACCACGTACGAGGACATGGCCGGTGCCTTCGCCGCCACCGCCATTCTCGTGACGATCGCACTCCTGGCCATCCGGTCGGTGCGCCGATGGATGCCCTACGAGCTCTGGCACGCACTGCACCTGACCACCTACCTGGTGCTGCTGCTCGGCTACGGCCACCAGTTCACGCTCGGCAGCGACCTGCAGACGCCGGTGGCCCGCCTGTACTGGACCGCCCTGTATGCGGTGACGGTCGCCTGCCTGGTCTGGGGTCGCGTCCTGGAGCCACTGGTGCTGAATGCGCGCCACCGGCTGAAGGTCGCCGCCGTGGTGCGCGAGTCCGAGACCATGTTCTCCATCTACGTGCAGGGCAGGAACCTGGACCGGCTCGGCGCCCGCGCAGGCCAGTTCTTCCGCTGGCGGTTCCTGACTCCTCAGGGCTGGTGGCAGTCGCACCCGTTCTCCCTGTCCAGCGCCCCCAACCGGCAGTGGCTACGGCTGACGGTGAATCCCGTCGGCGACCACACCACCCAGCTCCGCTTTCTGCGGCCGGGTACCCGCGTCATCGCGGAGGGCCCGTTCGGCACCTTCACCGCCGACCGGCAGCGCCACTCCAAGGCCCTGCTGATCGCAGCGGGCAGCGGCATCGCCCCGATTCGGGCCCTGCTGGAGCGCACACCCCCGAACACTGTCCTCATCTACCGGGCCCGCAGCGCCGAAGAGGTCGTCTTCCGGGACGAACTGGACGACCTCGCGGCACGCCGTGGCGCACGGATCCACTACGTCCTGGGCTCCCGCGAAGACCCCTGGCCGCGGAGCCTGTTCACGCCCGAGGGCATGACGGACCTCGTACCGGACGCAACCAGTCGGGACGTCTACCTGTGCGGGCCTCCCGCCCTCATCTCCGCTGCCGTGGACGTGCTCGGCCACCTGGGCGTGCCGGAACGCCAGATCCACCTCGACCCCTTCGAGTTCTGACTTCCCGCCCCAGCCCCGTCCCGATCTCCACCGCCCACCTTCCGGAGGCTCCCCATGCGCAAGACCACCGCGGCCCTGCTCGGCACCGCCGCCGCGACCACCCTGCTCACCGCGCTGAAGCTCGGTATGGCCCCGGTCGGCGCCGACTCCTCGTCCACCGCCACCGCGGCCCAGGCGGGCAGCGGGGCGACCGTGGGCGACACCACCCCCACCGCCACGGCCCCTTCGACAAGTAGTCCGGCGACCTGCCCGGCTGCGTTCACCGGAGGCGGCGCAGTCGAGCCCGCGGCGTACCTCGCAGTCGGCGACGACGACGGCGACCACGGCGGCGCGAACGAGGACGGAGAGGACGACGACCAGGGCGTACCCGCTCCGGCCGCTCCATCGGCCGCGGCACCCACCGACTCGGCCGCCCCCGCTCCCACGGACACCGCGACCGCGGCACCCACGGACCCCGCCTCCCCCAGTTCCCCGTGTACCTCCGCTCCCGCCCCCGCAAGCCCGACCGCGGCGGCTCCCTCGTCCTCCGCCCCAGCCACCGGCAGCGGCCTGAAGAACGGCACGTTCAAGGGAGCACTGGCGCAGAACGAGTACGGCACCATCCAGACCACCGTCACCGTCTCCGGCGGCCGTATCACCGACGTCACCGCCAGCTTCCCCACCACGCCCGCACGCAGCGCACAGATCAACTCCAGGGCCATTCCCGCTCTGCGGCAGGAGGCCCTGACCGCGCAGAGCGCGAGCATCGACGCGGTGTCCGGAGCGAGCTTCACCACCGCCTCGTACAAGCAGTCCCTCCAGTCGGCCATAGACGCCGCGAAGGCATGAGCCGGCCGCCGAGGAGACCACACAGCAGGGAGGACTGCCGAATCTTGGCCGTTCGCTAACACTGTGCTGACGGACTTCTGCACCACCGCTGTCCCACCGGCCGTAAGGTCGTGGCCGTTCCTCGGTGTTCGCCCAGTCCGGGAGGGAGAAGACAGTGCCCGCTGGTTCGGCCGGTACCCTCGCTCTCTCGCCGCGCAGCCGTCGCATCAGACAGCGGCTCAGGGGGGTTGCGCTGCTCCTCGCGTCCGTGACGGCGGTCGCCTTGAGCGCCTTCACGCTGCCGGCGGCACTGGTCACCGCTCCCAGCACCTCAGCGCGCGGCCGCGCAGATCAGGCCGCCCGCGCTCAGACGCTCGCCTCCACTGCCCCCGCCCGCCACGCCAGCAGCGGCGAAGCCGGCCAGGACGATCACGGACACGCTCATGACGATGCATGACCACCCGTCGTACCCCACCGGGCGTGAACACGTCGTCCCGGCCCACCACACGACCGACAGCCCTCAGTCCCCACAGATCGGCGCAAGCGGGCAGTACGGCCAGCCGAGCACATCCGAGCCCGAAGCCATGCGCCTTCTGCTGGTCGAAGACGACGACCGGATAGCCGGCCCCCTCGCCGAGGGGCTGAATCGTTACGGCTTCGCCGTCGACCGCGTGAAGACCGGCGCCGCAGCCCTCGCAGCCCCTGCGGCGGACCTGGTCCTGCTCGACCTCGGGCTGCCCGACATGGACGGCATCGACGTCTGCCGCACGCTGCGCGCCCACTCCGCCGTCCCCATCATCATGATCACCGCGAGAGGCGAGGAAGCCGACCGTATCGTCGGACTCGAACTCGGGGCGGACGACTATCTCGCCAAGCCGTTCGGCGTACGGGAGTTGGTGGCCCGCATCCGAGCCGTCACCCGCCGCACTCACCCCGAGCGACACCCCCAACCGACCGCCGCCGCACCCGTGCCCGGCGGGCCCGTTTCCGCGCACACGCGAGCCCACGCAGCGGAGGACCGCGGAGTCCAGCACCTGGGTTCGCTGACCATCGACCGGCGCACCAGGAGCGTCACCCTCGACGGCCGACTGCTGGCGCTCACGCCGAAGGAGTTCGACCTGCTGGCTTACCTCGCCGGCGATCCCGGCGCCGTGTGGTCCCGCCAGCAGATCCTCGACGCGGTGTGGGACCCCCACTACTTCGGACCGACCAGGACGCTGGACGTCCACGTCTCGGCACTGCGCCGCAAGCTCGGAGATCCCGCCTGGATAGCCACCGTCCGGGGCATAGGCTTCCGCCTCACGGTGCCCGACGGCGACATGTCCTGAGGTTGTCCTTCAACCTGATCAGGCGCGTCTTCGGCCGGAGCACGGCATCGAGTCGGCGCAACCACACGCCGTCAGGGTCAGCGAGCCGTCGGCATACGTCGGTCCGCCGCGATGACCTCCCGCCACCTGGGCGAGGGCTGCGGGGACTCGCGAACGGCCCCGCCGGAGCGGGGACGTTCGCTGTGGGGCGGCGTACCACGGCGGGTTCGGCTTCAGCAGGGCGGCAGCGGGTTGGTCTCGTCGTAGACGTCGCTGTCCTTCACGAAGCCCCAGCCGCCATGGCTGCGGTGCGGACTGTCGGCGAGCGTGTAGATCCATCGGTTGGGGTGAGGACCGCCGCCGCCCGTGGGATCGCCCTCGTATCGGCAGGTGAACCAGTTGGTGGTGCTGTTGAGGTAGCCGACGGTCTCTCCGTCCCACTCGACACGGATTCCGGCCTTGTTGTTGCACCACCAGTGGTTGGTGTCGCTCTGGTCGCGCAGGCAGTTGGACGCGGACGGGCGGGCGGCCGAGTCGCTCCCGGAGGGCTGTGCGACGGCAGCACTCGTCAAGGTGCTGACAAGGATGAACGCGCAGGCCACGGAGCCTGCGAGTCGGCCGGCACGGGGCGAGATCCTGGTCATGGGCATCCCGAGGTAGGTGACGCGGACTGCCCTCAACCTCACAGACCTGCACACGACTTGCCACCAATTCAATCCTCGTCGAAGAGCGTTTACCGAGGTGCGCAAGTCCAGTGGTTCCGCACGCGGCGTCGTGCTTCGACGCGGCAATACGCTCCCCCTGCGGGTGTCACGGAAGTTGATCTATCCGTGAGAAGCCATCCTGGAGGGGGGAGTTGGCTCGCGGTGATGACACGTCAGTGACAGGACGGCAAAGGCCGCCCGGCCGATCAGCGCAGGATGAAGATCGGCCGGGCGGTGGCGGCGAGGCAGTGAGGCGGCGGCCGGGGAGTCAGCCGTCGCCGGAGCGGTCACCGTCCTCGCGTTCTTGGTCGTCCTGCCCGTCTTCCTGATGGTCGCCCTGGCCCGGGGCACCAGCACTGGTCGCCGCGCTGGTCGGTGACGGTGCGGCCGGCACCGTGCCTCCGGGTATGGCTCCGGTGTCCACCGGCGAAGAGGCAGGCGCACTCGGAGCGGGCGGCTGCGCGGCCGGGGACGTCGGCGAGGACACCTGGGCCGTGCCGCCCGGGCTCGGGTCGGAGGAGACGGTGTCACTCACCATCGACAGCGCGGCACCAAAGCCGCCCAGGGCGAGCAGGCCCGCAGCGACGGACAGCACCAGCCCGCGCCGGGCGACGGCCAGCTGCCCAAGGCTCCTGGGCCCGGCCGCTGCCGACTTCTCCTCGGTCTCGGACTCCGGCTCCGGCCCCGAGGAAGGCAGGGCATCATGCCCCATGGGCGGCGCTTCCTCGACCCGTGACCGGTCCACGGGCACGGCAGAGGGGTAGTCGAAGGAATCCTCCTCGTAGCGGCCCCCGTAGCCTTGCTCGGTCGTCGGAATCACCTGCGTGCGCTCTACGTGGTCGCTCGCCATGCTGTCTCTGCTCCCTCCTCGGACGACCCGGACGGCGCCCGGCGCTTCGTCAGCCCTTCTGCTCCTCGGTGCCTTCCTGCTTGGTGCCGGTGACGTTGTACGACTTGTCGAGGTAGACCTCGACGGACGTGCCGTCCGCCTTCTTCACCTCCACCGCGTACATACCGGGCTTCTCCGCGTCCTCCTCGGACTTCACGACCGTGCCGGGGTACTTGGCCAGCGCCGCGGCCTCCGCCTTCTGCTTGACCTCGCCGGTCAGCGGCGGCTCCTTCTTGTCGTCGGAATCGGCGGCGTCACCCGCGGCCCCGGCTCCTTCGGCCTGCGCCGTCTGCTGGGTGTCGGCGGCCTTGGAGCCGCCGGAACCGGAATCGGAGCCGCCGCCGCAGGCAACGAGGGCGAACAGCATGACGGCGGCAGGAGCGGCGAGAATGGCACGGCGGGGCAGGGCACCCATCAGATATCTCCAGATCAGTGGGGAAGCGGAGGTCCGTGACCGGACTTCCGGGGGACTCCAATGACCTTAGGAACACGCCCTCAAGAGGGAGCACAGCAAACCGGCAGAGGAAGGCCAGCAGTTGCCCAATGTTTCACCACCGCCACCGTAAAGGGATTACAAAGTTCCGAATGACCAGTTCCGTACTAGAACGCTCGATTCTGCTTGACGTGTTGCCTGAGCGAAGAGGAGCGTACTGCGTGGCGCGGCCGTGAACTCCGCCCGGGTGCGGCATGGCTGGACGCTGCCGTTTCGAATCATCGGGGGCGAAACATGGCACGTATCCGTCTGGCGTTCGAATCGTTGACGCTGTTCGAGGACGAAGAGGCCAACGACACCCATATGGCGATGTACGCCGTAGTCAAGGACGCGTCAGGGAATCAACTGGCATCGTTCCGGTGGAACAACCAGTCCCAGAAAGTCGACGAGGTCCGCAGTTACAGCCTGCAGTTGGACGCCGCGAATTCACCGGTGGTCGACTTCGAACTGGACGCCATTGGAACGATCACCGTCAGTGCTTATACGGACGACGACAATCCGTGGCCGGATGCGGGTGGGCACGAGAATTTCCTCGGAAGCGCCGACGCGTTGATCGACCCACGCGACCCGAGCACGCTGGGCACACTGCTGCTCGGCCCGGCCACCACCGACCAGGGCAACACCGGCTACGACGTGACCGTCCAGGCCCGTGTGGTCCAGCCGTCTCAGCGCGCCCAGGTACGGCTGACCTTCAAGGACCTGCTGCTGTTGCAGGACGAGGAGGCCAACGACACCCATATGGCCGTCTACATCCGCGCGTTCGCTCCGGCGCAGGGCGGAGTGGACGCGATCGACCGCGAGTTGCTGCGCTGGAACAACGGAGGCGCCAAGGTCGACGAGGTGCACCGGTATCCGATGACCAACGGTGCCGTCACGCCTGTGGTCGACCTGACCGTCGGCGGCCCGACCCAGATATCGGTACTGGGCTACGCCGACGACGACAGCGACTGGCCGGACAACAACACCCACGAGAACCTGCTCGGCGGCGCCGTGCTGGTCCTCGACCCGGTCGACCCGCTCACCCTCGGCCACCGGCAGCTGGGCCCGACCGAGACCGACAACGGCAACGCCGGCTTCCTCATCACCATGACCAGCGAGGTCCTGCCGCCCGACGCCACACCGGATCTGGAGATCACCGGGCTGGAGGTCACTCAGGCCATCCAGCACTTCCACTCCGCCCTCGGCACCGACAACTCACTGCCCCTGGTGGCCGGGAAGGCAACCCTCGTCCGGGTCTATCTGGACTCCGGCATCGACCCGAGCGAGGGCGGCGGCACCGTGGCCGGCGTGACCGGCACGCTCACGGTCAACGGCGGTTCCTTCTCCACCGGCCCCACCGCGCCGATCACCGCCCGCCCGATCGCCCAGGTCGACCGCGAACAGCTCGCCCACACCCTCAACTTCCTCATCCCGGCCGACAAGGCGACGGGGAAGGCCACCCTGGTCGTGCAGGCGACCGTGGCGGGCACGGTCAGCAACCCGACCGAGATCACCGTCGACTTCCAGCCCACGCCGGTCGTCGACATCCTGATGCTGCGCGTCCAGGTCGGCTCGATCGCCCCGCCGTCGGACGCGGACTACATCAGGACGGCCAACACGCTCCCGCTGCGCTACCCGATCGCCGACGACCCGGCCGTCAGCATCCGCTACTGGATCCTGCCGGGCCAGGAGGTCATCACCACCACCCGCGACCTGACCAACGAGGACGGGTGGGACGACTTCATGGAGGACCTGGAGGACATCCAGGAGGAGGCCGCCGACTTCAAGTTCCTGTACGCCATGGTCGACAACACGGTGAACCTGGGCTCCATCTCGGGCCGGGCCCGGCAGAGCGAGCACGTCGCCTTCGGCCAGAACTACACCGTCACCTTCGCGCACGAACTGGCCCACCTGTGGGGGCTCAAGCACGCTCCGTGCGGCAACCCCGCAAACCCCGACGACAACTTCGTACCCAAGGACGGCAAGCTCGGCGACGTCGGCGTCGACCCGCACAACATGGTCGTGTGGCCGGCCTCCACCGGCGACTTCATGAGCTACTGCGGCTTCGAGGACAAGTGGATCAGCGGCTACCACTGGACCAAGCTGTGGCTGCGCCTGAACCACATCCCCTTCCCGCTGACCGCCGAAGCCGCCGCCTCGGGCAGCACCGGCAGTACCGGCGAGGGCTCCGCCACACCGCCGCCCGCCCTGCCCGCCACCTCCATCCCCGCCAGCCAGCCCTTCCCCGGCCCCTACATCCGCGTCCGCGGCCGCCTCTCCCGTGCCGGCACCGTGCGCTTCAGCCCGGCCCTGCGTACCTTCGCCACTCCGCCTCCCCAGCAACTGGAAGTCACAGAGGCGGCCACGGCACCCGCGTACACCGTGTCTCTGGAGGACGATGCCGGACACGTCCTGGCCACCACGGCCACCGACCCGTCCTTCCCCGCGGACGACTTCGACAACGCACCCTTCAACGCCCGCCTGCCCTACAAGGCGCAGGCCCACCGTGTCGTCCTCCGCCGCGACGGCACCGAACTCGGCGCGCTCGTCGTCCCGCCGCGCCCGCCGCACTTCGTGCTCACGCACGGCAATGCCCTCCCCGAGATCGACACCGAGGGCGTACTCCACCTGCGCTGGCGCCCGGTCGGCGACGGCCCCGGCACCCTGCCGGATCCCACCTACTACGTCCGCTTCACCAACGCGGCAGGCTCTTTCGCACAGTGGGTCGGCGTGAACCTCACCGGCACCTCCTTCGACCTCGACCTGCGCGAACTGCCCGGCGACGACCGCTGCCTGGTCCAGGTGGTCGCCACCAATGGGTTCCACACCTCCTACGTCCAGACCCCGCCCTTCGCGCTGCCGAAACGGCCCCCGCGCATCCTGCTCGGCGCCACCGACGGCCCGCTGCTGCACGCCCAGGGCACCTCCCCCCAGCACGGCGCCCTCACCGACACCGCCGTGACGTGGATCGTCGACGGCGCCCCCACCGCAGCCACCGGTGGCTCCCTGGACGTCCGCACCCTCAGCCCCGGAACCCACACCGTCGCGGTCCGCGTCACCGACCCGGATGGCCTGAACTCAAGCCAGACTCTCGGGCGTTACGACGGCACGAGCGGCCTGCGTCTACCGCCCGGCCTCGCCCTGTGAGTCGCTGACCACCGCACGGTCAGCGTGCGGCGGGCAACCGGAGGCGGAAGACCGCGCCGCCTCCGGGCGCCTCGCCGACGGTGAGCGTGCCGCCATGGCGTTCGGCGACATCGCGGGCGATGGCGAGTCCGAGTCCCGCGCCGCCGTCGTCCCGGGTGCGGGCCTCGTCGAGACGGACGAAGCGTTCGAAGATGCGCTCCCGGTCGGCCTCGGGGACGCCCTGCCCGTCGTCGGTGACGGTGAGCACGGCGTCCGCGGCATCGGCGCGCAGATCGACGGTGACCATGGATCTCCCGTGGCGTTGGGCGTTGTCGAGGAGATTGCCGAGCACACGGGCCAACTGGCCGCGGCTTCCGCTGACTTCAAGGCGTGTGTCGCTGATGCTCGCACTCGGGACGATGCGGTCGGTGGCGTTGCGCTCGGCGAGCTCCTGCCGGACGAGGCCCGCCAGGTCGACCCGGCCTTCCGTCGGGCGCTCCCCCGCGTCGAGGCGGGCCAGCAGGAGCAGGTCGGCCGCCAGGTGCTGAAGGCGGACGACGTCCTGGAGCACCTCCTCGACGTCCAGGAGTTCGGAGTGCGCGAGCGCGACCTCCAGCTGGGTGCGCAGGGAGGCGATGGGGCTGCGCAGTTCGTGGGAGGCGTCGGCGACGAAGCGGTGCTGGCGTTCGACGGACTGCTCCAGGGCGGTCAGGGTCTCGTTGGTGGTGGCGGCGAGCCGGGCGATCTCGTCGTGCGAGTCGGGCTGGGGCACACGGCGGGAGAGGTCGCCGCTGGCGGTGATCTCGCCCATCTCGGCGCGGATGCCCTCCACCGGACGCAGCGCCCGGCGGGTGACCAGCCAGGTCACGCCCGCGACCACCAGGAGCAGGAACGGCAGGCCGATCAGCATCGCCTGGGTGACCTGGTCGAGGGTGGCCTGTTCGTCCTCCAGGGAGGTGCCGGCGTAGACGGTGTAGGTGCGGCCGTCATAGGTCGTGCCCTGTACGGCGGCGAAGCTGTAGTCGCGGGTTTCGTCGCCGACCGTCACGATGAGGGTCTTGCGGTCCACGTCGGTGCCGACTTTGCCGCGGGCCGGGGTGCTGTCGTGGTCGTCATCGTCGTCGCCGCCTGACGAAGCTGTCGGCGCGGTGCCGGCGGGGGCGGGCGCGTAGTGAGCGAGGACGCGACGTCTGTCCAGGTCGTCACCGGCGGCCAGCACCTTGCCGGTGGAGTCGACGACCTGCACGAGCCTGTCCTGGTCGTCGGGCAGCTCCAGGGAGGCGAAGTTCCCGTTGAGTGCAGCCTGGGCGCCGGCCACCGTGCGGGCCGTGATCTCGGACTCCAGGCTCGCCCGGCCGGTGAGGTTGTGGCGCAGTACGGCGATCACGGCGACACCGGCGACCACCAGGGCGACGGCCACGACCAGGGTCGCGGCGAGGGCGGCGCGGGAGCGGACGGAGGCGAAGGGTCTACGCATGAGGGCCGCCGTCGGGCTCCAGGCGGTACCCGGCGCCGCGCACGGTCGTGATGGAGCGCCGTCCGAACGGGACATCGAGCTTGCGGCGCAGGGCGCTGACGTAGACCTCGACGATGTTCGGGTCGCCGTCGTAGGCGAAATCCCAGACGTGGGCGAGGATGTCGGCCTTGGACACGACCCGGCCCGCGTGCAGCGCGAGATGCTCCAGGACCGCGAACTCCTTGGCGGTGAGCGTGACTTCCGCCCCTGCCCGCTCCACACGCCTGGCACCGGGATCGACCGTCAGGTCCCCGATCCGCAGCGCCTGGGCGCCGGCCCGGGTGCGGCGGCGCAGCAGGGCGCGGATGCGGGCCTGCAGGACGACGTAGGAGAACGGCTTGGTGAGGTAGTCGTCCGCGCCGGTGTCCAGGCCCTCGGCCTCGTCGTACTCGCCGTCCTTCGCGGTGAGCATGAGGATCGGCGTCTCGTCGCCGGCGGCCCGCAGCCGGTCGCAGACCCGGTAGCCGTTCAGGCCGGGCAGCATGATGTCCAGGACGATCAGGTCGTAGTCCTGCTCCTGCGCCAGGTGCAGACCGGCCACACCGTCGTGGGCCACGTCCACGGCGAAGCCCTCGGCGGACAGACCCCGGGCGAGGGCGGTGGCGAGGCGTTTCTCGTCCTCGACGATCAGCAGGCGCATACGCACAGCGTCGCAGACCCTCCCTGAAGTGATCTTCAGGGAGCTTCAGCGTGGCTTCAGGGTCGCCCGCGCAGGGTGGTTCACGTCGGGCCGGCCACCACCGGCCGGCCCCCGTGACCCGAGGAAAGGACCACCCACGATGAAGGCCCTCAAGCGCCCCCTGACCGGTCGTCGCCGCACCGTCGCCGCCGTGCTCGCGGCCACCGTGCTGCTCGGTGGCGCCGGTGCCGCGACCGCGGTGGCCGTCGCCGACGACGGCGACCACGACAGCACCCACGCGGCCATGGGCACCCACCACGAGGACCGGGACGACGACCGCGACGGCACGCACGACGACTCCGACGACGACAGCACGCTCGCCACGAGCAGCAGGATCGACTTGAAGCAGGCCGCCGACGCGGCCCGGAAGTCGGTCGCGGGCACGGTTACCTCTGTCGAACTGGAGGGACAGCAGGGCAAGGCCGTCTGGAAGGTCGACATCGTCTCCGACAAGGGGGTGGAGCACGAGGTCACCGTGAATGCCGCCGACGGCAAGGTCACCGGCAGCAAGGTCGACCAGGACGATGACCGTGACGGCGCCGCCTCCTTGGCCAAGTCCGCCAGGACCGGCCTCGGCCAGGCCGTGGACGGCGTGCTCGCCAAGGTCCCGGGCACAGCGACGTCTGCCGAGTTGGACGGCGACAACGGCCGGACGGCCGCCTGGCACATCGACGTCATCGACGCCAAGGGCACCGACCACGAAGTCGCCGTCGACGCCCGGTCGGGCAAGGTCACGGCCACCCACACCGACCGCAACGACGACAGCAACCACTCGGCTGGCAACGGCTCGAGCGACGACAGTATCGAGGACTGAGTCGCCGTCAGCGACGACCCTCGATCCACGCGCCGGAGAGCCACCCGTGCTCTCCGGCGAGCACGTGTACCGGGGCACACGGACGGGCGTCAGGCGTAGTTCGGCAGGTCGCCCGGGTGCCGCCGGACCCGGCTGGTGTCCGGATCGAGGGCGTAGAGCGTGCCCGCCTCGCCTTGCTAGAGCAGGTGGCCGTGATGACGCTCGCGCCACGTCAGCTTGCCCACGCCGAGCACGAGCACCTGCTTCACCCCGAGCTGCGCCCCCGCCTTCACCGACTGGGTGTTCACGTCCCAGTTCGATGCCACCAGCACCACCACATGGTTTCCGTCATCCGCCCGCAGCTTGATCCGGCTCTTGGGCACGCCGAGCTTCTCCATCTGGTCCTCGGCCTGCTCGGCGTTCTTCCCGGCCAGATCAGGCATCGTCACCGGGCCTGTAGCAACCGGCGTGGGTGCGCGCTTCCCGAGAGCACCGCACCCGGCCAGCGCAGGCACCACCGCGAGTATGAGCGCAGCGCCGCAGACGTACTTCCTCATTCTCTGCTCCTAGTCTTGGCGTTCCGCCCCTGCAGTCCTCATCCACGTTCGAAGATCCTAGGCAGCACAGCAGCCTTCGATTCTGCCGTCCGGCTACTGGGCAGCAGCGGGCATACTGCCGTCGCGCCAGTCGTTCCAGTGCCCGCTGGTTCGTCGCGAGAGCGCCACAGGACTCCGACTCCCCTCTCGTCAGCTCGGTTTGGCCAGGCAGCCACCAAGGGGCGGTCAAGGTTACCGGCCGGCAATGAGCTGTTCACTTCACAGGTCTACCCGCATAGATGAACCGGTGTTGTCATGTCAGCGACACTCCGACAATCCGTCGGGGTGCGCCTTCGACCACCCGGGAGCCCCCATGTCCCGCATGCGCCAACTCGCCGTCGTCGTCTCGTCCGTGGCCCTCGCCGCCGGTGGCCTGATCGTCACCACCACCGGCACCGCGCACGCCGCCAGCTGCTCGCAGTCCTACCTGCCGCTGCAGGACCTCGCCTGCCAGCCCGGCGCCCTCAACTCGGCGGTCACCCAGTCCACGATCAACTCCACGATCTGCGTGTCCGGCTACAGCTCCTCCATCCGCCCGTCCACCAGCTACACCAACGCCCTGAAGGTGAAGCAGATCGCCGAGTACGGCTACGACGACACCGACACCGCAGATTACGAGGAAGACCACCTCATACCGCTTTCACTGGGCGGCAACCCGAAGAGCGAGCAGAACCTGTGGCCCGAACCCCGCTACGAGGTGGGCGGGTACGCCGCCACCGACAAGGACACGGTCGAGTACAAGCTGTACAAGGCGGTCTGCGCAGGAACGATAAAGCTCGCCCCGGCGCAGAAGGCCATCGCCGCCGACTGGACCACCGCCCTGGAGACCGTCGGCCTGGAGTGACCCGTCCGGCGCCTTCGTGTTCCCGCCGCACGTATGCCCGGCGGCGGGAACACCGGCCCGAACAGGCGCTCATTACCTGGAGGCAGCCACCCCCGCGCCGCGCTGGCCTGCCGGCCCCGGGCGCGGGGAGCCCGTAAACGGCTTCCCCCGCAGCCGAATCCTCTGGTTGCCCGGGTGATCATTTCTTCGCTCCCAGCTCTCTCTTCCCGAAGCCCCTGGCAGCCACAGGCTGTGGTGAGCGGTGGCACCGGTGGCCCGCACAGGAATCCTTTGAGCCCTTTACAGAGGCATCCGGGTGTTCTCGCTGGGTGTGGCTGCCGGCGCGCCGGAGTCGGACGACGGCATCGAGCCCGCCGCCAGGGGCTGCCTCCAGGGAGACTTCGCCTCCGCTGGCGCGGGTGAGTCGCTGCACCATGGGCAGGCCCAGTCCTGTGCCGTCGTGGTCGGCATCGGAGGCCCGCCAGAACCGGTCGAAGGCTCGTTGCCGCTCGGGGCCGGTCATGCCGGGACCCTGGTCGGTCACGTGCAGTTCGACAACGGGCGGTGTGCAACTGCCTTCCCTACGGCCGGTGACGGTGGTCAAAGTGATTGCGCTTCCCGGCGGGGACACACGCAGCGCGTTGGAGAGCAGGTTGTCGATGATCTGCTCCAGTGCTCCCGGCACCGCCCACACGTGAACGGCTGCGGTTGCAGGGACGATGATGTCGACGTGCTGTTCGTCGGCGAAGGCTGTCCAGATGGCCGCACGGTCGTCGACGACGGCGCCCAGATCGACCGCCTCCGGGCTGAGCGCGGAGTTCTCCAGCCGGGCGAGCGCGAGCAGCCCCTGCACCATACGGCTGAGCCGCTCCAGTTCCCCGAGTGCTTTGTCGAGGCTGTCCTGGGCGCAGGCCGCCAGGTGGGGCTCGAAGTTTTCCAGGCGCAGTCGTAGCGAGGTCAGGGGGGTCTTCAGCTGGTGTGACACATCTGAGGCGAACGCCTGCTGGGCTTGGAGCAGATGCTGGAGCCGGGTCGCGGTGCTCGTGAACGAGGCGGCCAGCCGGCGCAGTTCCGGGGGCCCGTGGTCGGTGGCCGGCGGATTGGTCATCCGGCCTTCGGCGAGTTGGGCGGTGGCGCGTTCCAGGGCTCGGACCGGGCGGGTGACGGAGCGGGCTAGCACGAATCCGATCAGGGCAACTGCGGCGAGCACTCCGAGAGCGATGGCTCCGAGAGCCAGCCAGGTGGCATGGACCTTCGCCTTGAGCGGACCCAGCCGGTACTCGGTCCGCACCACACAGGGGACGGTGGCGTCGGAGCCGCCGGGCACGGTGACGAAGAGGGCTTCATCGCCGGTGGACGGGTCGTTCCGGGTGCCGACGGCGGGGTGATCGTGCAGTGCGGTGGAGATGTCCGGCTCGGCGGACAGGTCCTTGCCGACCGGTGCGAGGGCGGCGGTGTCGGTGAGGACCGCGCCTTTGCGGTCGGCGACGAGCACGCGGCTGCCGGTCCGTTGTCCGTAGGTGCGGGCGAGTTCGGGTAGGTCTGCCGTCAGTCCGCGTTCCATTTTCTCTTCGCAGACCTCGGCGAGCGTTGTTGCCCCCTGCTGCGCTGCGTGGGTCAGGCGGGAGAGCTCGCTGCGGGCGTAGAAGATGCCGAACGGCACTTCGAGGGTGAGCAGGACGAGCAGTATGAGGCTCAGATGGCTGAGCAGGAGGCGACGTGTCACCGGGGCCCTCCGCCGCCTGCCGGCTCTACGGCGGGTGCGGCGTCTAGGGGTGCCGGGGGGACCAGGCGGAAGCCGATTCCGCGGATGTTCTCGATCCAGGCCGAGTCGCCGAGTTTGCGACGCAGCGCGGCGATGTGGACGTCCAGGGTCTTGGTGGGGCCGAAGTAGTTCGGTTCCCATGCCGTGTCGAGGATCTGCCGGCGGGAGCAGACGGCTCCGGGGTCTTCGGCGAGACAGACGAGCAGGTCGAACTCCTTGGGCGCGAGGACGATCGGCGACTGATGCAGATGTACCTGCCGAGTGCGGCGATCGATGGTCAGCGGGCCGATCCGCTGGACGTCAGGGATCCCGGGTTGCGCCGATCCGTCCGAGGGGTCCGGCTCTTCACGGCGCGTGTCCGGTACGGAGGGGCGGGTACGGCGGGTGACGGCACGGATCCGGGCGACGAGCTCGCGCACGCCGAAGGGCTTGGAGACGTAGTCGTCCGCACCCAGCTCGAGGCCGAGCACCCGGTCGACCTCGTCGTCTCTGGCAGTGATCATGATGATGGGCACCGACGAGCGCGCTCGCAGAGCGCGGCAGACGTCGATGCCGTCCATGTCGGGCAATCCCAGGTCCAGCAGGACTATCGCCGGCTCCGGTGCGGCGAGGCCATCGGCCCCCGTTCCTGCGTGTTCCACGGTGAATCCGAAGCGGCGCAATCCCTCCATCAAAGGTCCGGCCACCCGGTCGTCGTCCTCGATCAGCAAGACACGCATGCCGAAAGGCTCACAGACGGCGGCCGGAGCGCGTGGCACAAACGCCGTAGCGTCCCCCTAGCCGGTGATCCTTTCGTCGCGGTCAACCGGGTTCACCTCCGATGGCGTAACCGCTGTGGTCGAGCGCGATGCCGACATCAAGCATGCTGCCAGCGTGCGGCCAGGAAAGAGTTAAGACCTCCTTCGAACGCCAGTTGAATCAGACTCCTGGAATGCTGATCACAATCGAAAATAGATCCAAGGACCGGCCGCATCAGCTGGGGTGTCCGCACCGGAATCTGCTGGAATCAAGGACGGTGAAACGGTCCCTCGGAAGCCTCCAGGACTCTTTCTGCAATTGCTCTGGCAATCTGCTTGATCGTCGTCCCATAGCGTCGGCTGCATGCCGACCAATGAGCTGCGCCGCGTGCGCCCAGACCTGGTAGAGCCGTTCACGACCGCACTCCCAGGAGCACGTGCCACCGTGCTGGGCCGACTGTGGGGAGCCCTCGTGCGAGAACCACTGCCTGGCGTGACCGGGCATCACCGGGAGCACGGCACGGTGGTGGTCGATCTGCTGGGGGGCGGCTCGCTGTGTGCGGCCGAGTCCTGCGCGCGGCCCTTCGCCGAGGTGCCCGAAGGCTTCACCGTGACCGGCCCGGAAGGACCGATCAGCGGACCGGCGGAGCTGCTGGCGCAGTTGGGCCTGCGTACCCCGGCAGCGGACCGACTGGCGGCCGAGCTGGACAACAGCGTGGTCAACCTGGCCCTGGCCAGGGCCGCGAACGCAGACGGCGCCCTCCCGCTGAACGACTCGGCCGGTGCCGAGCAGGCAGTCGTCGACGGGCACCCGCAGCACCCCTGCTGCCGGACGCGTACCGGCATGTCGATCGCCGACGTCCTCGCCTACGCTCCCGAGCACCACCCGGTCGTCCAGCTGGGCCTTCTCCGTGTCCCGGCCGACCGCTGGCAGGGGGCCGGCGCCTGGCCGCGGCAACTGCACGACGGCAACACGATCCTGGTCCCACTGCATCCCTGGCAGCGCGACCATGTGCTCGCACACCACCCCGACCTCGTTGTCGAGGAGGAGACGATCCCGGCCCGGCCGTTGCTGTCGCTGCGCACGCTGGCACCGCTGGACGTCCTGCCGGGCTGCCACGTCAAAACGGCACTCGACGTGCAGGTCACCAACTACCGACGCACCATTTCCCCAGCCGAGATCGCCGACGGCCCGCCGCTGTCCGACCTGGTCTGTGCCGTCATCGACAAGGCCGGGTACGGCAGCAGCCTTCACGTCCTGCGTGAGCTGGGCGGTGGCTCGGTGTGCGTGGACGGTCAGCCCTCCCCCAGTCTGGGGGCAATGATCCGGGAGTCGACCGAGTGCCACCTCGACGCCGGGGAGATCGCGGTTCCGCTCACCGCCGTCCACGCGACCCGAGCGTCGGTGGTGTCGGGTGATCCGGTGCGCTGGCTGGCGGCATTCGCGGAACTCGTGCTGCCGCCCGCGCTGACGCTGCTGTCCATGGGGGTGGCGCTGGAGGCCCACGGCCAGAACACCCTGGTCGTACTGCGTGACGGGCGGCCGGTGCGGGTGCTGTACCGGGATCTGGACGGCGTACGGGTCAGCCCACGCCGCCTGGAGCGGTGCGGTTTCACGCTGCCGCCGCTGCTCGGCACTCGCGCGGGAGACGACGTGAACGCGCTGCACACCAAGCTGTTCGGCGGCCTGATCAGCGGAGTCTTCAGCGAGCTGGTCGACGTCCTCAGCCGGACACAGGCGGCCGACCCCCGGGCGCTGTGGGGCGCGGTGGCCAAGGTCGGCCGCCGGGTATACGCCGACCTCCCCAACCAGGAGGACGCAGCAGCGTTCTTCGGCGACACGATGCCCCTCAAGGCAACCATCGCCATGCGCCTGGCCGAGAACCCGGGCAAGGCGCAGTGGACGTCCGCTCCCAACCCGCTGGCCCTGTGCCGTTGACATCCGACGTCGATCATTGTCCCCCTGGAGCGACCGTATGACCACGGGCACTGCCCCCCACATCAGGACGTCAGCCGTCACCCCTGCGGCCGACGGACCCATGAAGACAGCTGACGCCGTCACCGCCCACACGCTGCTCAACTGCCTCATCCGCGAGGTGTCCGCCCCCGAGCATCAGGTGACGGTCGACGACGGCCACCTCCTGCTGCGCCTGCCCCGCCGGGGCCTCCTGCTGCGTTCCCGCCTGCGCCGCACCTCGCTGATCGGAGCGCACCGATTCCAGGACCAGGTACAGCGGCTCGACAACGATGCCTGGGTGACCGTGAGTTGGAAGGAGCTGGCCGGTTACATCCGGGACGAACTGGAACTGCGCACGGGTGTCACCAACGAGGAGTTCCTCCCCCAGGTCGCCGACAGCCGGGAGACGATCCGCACCGCGTTGCAGGAGCGGACCAGCGGTACACCGCATGCGGACCCGTACGTTGCGTCGGAGCAGTCCCTGGTGTTCGGCCATCGCTTCCACCCCACTCCCAAGGCCCGCACCGGCGACCCTGCGGACTGGCTCGCCTACGGCCCGGAGACCGGGGCGTGCTTCCGCCTGCGCTACCTGGCCGTGCGCCGCCGCCTCGCACGCGAGGAGGGCGAGCTGCACGAGATGGACGCGCTGCACCCGACGGCCGACCCGGAATGCGCGATGCTGCCGGTGCACCCCTGGCAGTACCGGCTGCTTCAGGGCCACGAGCGGCTACGTGAGGCGATCGCGGCCGGTGATGTCGTCGACACCGGTGTGAGCGGACCGGAGCTGGTGCCGAGCGCATCGGTGCGCACGCTCTACCACCCCGGCAACGACACCTTCCTCAAGTTCAGCCTGAACGTCCGCCTCACCAACTGCGTCCGCAGACACGCCAGTTACGAGCTGCCCGGCAGTCTCGCCCTCAACCGGCTACTCCAGCCCCTCTTCGCAGAACTCGCCAGCCGCTTCCCGGGATGTGCGCTCCTGGCCGAGCCCGGCTACCGCACCCTCGACGTCGGCGACACCGCCCTCCTGGAGGGCCTCGGCGTCATCGTCCGCTCCGGCCTGCGTCATCATCTGCGTCCCGGCGTCACCCCCCTGCTCGCCGCCGCCGTGGCGGACGAGTACCCCACCAGCGCAGCCCACGTCTCCCATCTGCTCGCCCGCGGTGACGGGGACGTCCTGGCCTGGTGGGACACCTACTTGAGCCTGCTGCTGCCACCGGTGCTGGCCGCCTACTTCGAACACGGCGTCGTCCTGGAACCCCACCTGCAGAACGTCGTCGTCGGCGTGAACGCCGACGGCACCCCGGCGCAGATGCTCTTCCGCGACCTGGAGGGCACCAAGCTCCTGCCCGGACACCACCAGCGCACCCTCGACGGCCTGCCCGAAGACGTCCGAGGCCCCCTCACCTACGACGCCGAACGCGGCTGGAACCGCGTCGCGTACTGCCTCCTGGTCAACCACACCGCCGAAGTGCTCGGAACCCTGGCCGACCTCGATCCGACGCTGGAGCCCGCCCTGTGGGGCCTGGTCCGCGACCACCTCGACGCCTACGCCCGCACCGCCGCCCAGCCGCCACGCCTACGCGCCCTGCTGTCCGGCGTACCACTGCCCGCCAAGGCCAACCTCCTCCTGCGCTGGGCCCGCAAGGCCGACCGGCACGCCACCTACGTCCCCCTGCCCAGCCCGCTCGGCGCGGACTTCCCCCGCGAGGTGAACAGGTGAGGCCCGCACTGCTCGACCATGTCAGCCGGCTGACCGACGAGGACCTGCCCGCCTACGTCTACGACCTGCCGGGCCTACGCGAACACGTGCAGGCGATCCGAGCCGCGCTGCCGGAACGCGTCGAGCTGCTGTACGCGGCCAAAGCCAACTCGGATCCCCAGATCCTGCGGACGCTCGCCGGGCACGTCGACGGGTTCGAGGTCGCCTCCGGCGGTGAACAGAGCCATGTCCGGCAACTCCTTCCCGAAGCCCCGATCGCGTTCGGCGGCCCCGGCAAAACGTCGGCAGAGCTGACCTCCGCCCTGGACACCGCCGTGGAGCGCCTGCATATCGAGAGCGAACACGAACTGCGTCTGCTCACCACCCTGCTGGGCGACCGGACCGTCGACGTCCTGCTCCGCGTCAACCTGCCCGTCGACCTCGGCCAGGTCGCACTCGCCATGGGCGGGCACCCCAGCCCCTTCGGTATGGATCCCCTGCACCTGGACCGCTGTCTGAAGGTGATCGCCTCCGACCCGCGCATCAGGCTACGCGGCCTCCACCTCCACCTGGCCAGCGGACTTGAGGCCCAGGCCCAACTGGCCCTTGCCGACAAGCTCCTGACCTGGGCCGACGACTGGACTCGTGAACGCCGAGTCGCCCTGGCCGAGGTCAACGTCGGAGGGGGAATGGGCGTCGACTACACCCACCCGGGCAACGTATTCGACTGGTCCGCCTTCGGTGCCGGACTGCGAGAAATCCTGGACCGCCGCCCTCACCTCACGCTCCGGATCGAACCCGGCCGCTCAATCACCGCCTACTGCGGCTGGTACGTCACTCAGGTCCTGGACATCAAGTTCAGCCGCGGGGAGGCGTTCGCGGTGCTGCGCGGAGGCACCCACCATCTGCGCACCCCGGCCGCGAAACAGCACGACCAGCCCTTCGAGGTGATCCCCGACGAGGTCTGGTTCCGGCCCTGGGACCGCCCGGAGGCCCACGACAAGCCGGTGACGCTGGTCGGACAGCTGTGCACGCCCAAGGACGTCCTGGCACGCCGCGTCATGGTCGAACGGCTGCGCATCGGCGACCGTGTCGCCTTCGCCATGGCCGGCGCCTACGCCTGGAACATCTCCCACCACGCGTTCCTCATGCACCCCCACCCGACCTTCCATCACCTCGACGACGCGGAGGCGTCCGTCCCGGGCATCTACGCCCATCAGCGCGCATGAGCGCCGGCTCCCCCACGCCGGCAACGGCAGCACTCGCCGTCCGGAACTTCCGTCGCTACCTGCTCGGACAGCTGACCTCCAACATCGGCACGTGGATGCAGCGCGCCGCCCAGGACCTGCTCGTCCTCCACATCACCCACAACAGCGGCAGCGCGGTCGGCCTCGTGACCGCACTGCAGTTCCTGCCGCAGACCCTGTTCGGCCTGACCGGAGGCGCCCTGGCCGACCGTTACCCCAAACGGCGGCTTCTCCTGCTCACCCAGACAGCCATGGGATTGCAGTCACTCCTGCTCGGACTGCTGACCGTCACCGGGGCGGTGAGCCTGCCGTCCCTCTACGCGCTGGCATTCGCCCTCGGCACCGCCACCGCCGTGGACAGTCCCGCCCGCAACGCATACATCTCCGAACTCGTCACCCGCGAGCGCGTGGCCACCGCGGTCAGCCTGAACTCCGCCCAGTTCAACGTGGCCCGCATCCTCGGCCCCGCCCTCGCGGGCCTGACCGTTGCCGCCTTCGGCGCGGGCCCCGTATTCCTCCTGAACGCCGCCTCGTACCTGGCAGTCCTCTACGGCCTGATCACCATCCGCACAGAGAAGCCAGACGACCAGGTCCAGCCCCGACCCCGCCGTACCCGAATGCGCGACGCCTTCCACGACATCACCTCCACCCCCAATCTGCTCCTGCCGATCAGCCTGATCGCCTTCGTCGGCACCTTCGGCCTCAACTTCCAGGTCACCACCTCGCTGATGGCCATGACGGTCTTCCACACGGGGGCGGCCGCCTTCGGTTACCTCGCCGCCGCCTATGCCCTGGGCAGCCTCATCGGCGCGATCCACGGGGCGCGTTCCGGGAGGTCCCCGAGCGTCCGACGTCTGGTCACCAGCACGGTCGTCTTCGGCACGTTGGAGGCCGCGCTGGGCCTGATGCCGGGCTACGGCTCCTTCATGGCCCTGCTGATCCCCACCGGCTTCGCAACCGTGATCGTGACCACCACCGCCAATGCGCTGACCCAGCTTCATGCCGACCCACGCCTGCGCGGCCGAGTCATGTCCGTCTACTTCCTCGTCCTCCTCGGTGGCACCCCGGTCGGCGCCCCCCTCGTCGGCCTGGTCTCAGACGCCCTCGGAGCCCGCTCCACCCTGATCCTGGGCGGCGTCGTTTCCGCGTTGTCCGCGCTCGCACTCTCCGCTTTGATCACAGGCCGAATCCAACGGCGCACCCGAAACACGAGAGCTGCCTCCGCAAGCAACTCACCGCTCGCGTCGGCCCAACCAGCAGGTAACCGGCCGGCCGACCTCTGATCAGTCGGTGCGCTTGATCATTTGCTCGGGTGTGCGCAGGTGATGAGTTCGGCCCGCCGCGTCCTGGAGTTGCAGCATCACATCAACAGCCACCTCAGGACCCCAGACGGGCCCGCCTCGGGAGATCACTTCAAACCGCTTGTCCGTACGCCGTGAGGGCTGTTCCTCCACCGAAGGCGCCACCCACACGCGTCTCTCATGCACCACGGCGATGCGGGTGGCTGCCAGACCGGCGGGGAGTTGTGTCGCCTCTACAGCTTCGACCACGACCAAGGGCTTACCGCCCGGCAGCGACATGGGCACGAAGTCGCGCCACAGATGTGTGGTGATGCGAAGGGCCGAACCTTGCACGGAGATCACAGCCGGGACAGCGGCCAACTCCGCCAGCGGCACTTGACGGTCCTCGACGCCGCTGTGACCGGACAACCACGCGTCCAGAACCTCGTGGCGTGCCACGGCTCCCCCTTCGACGGGTCCTCGGCATCATGTCTTCCCAGGCCAGGCCGTCAACATTTGCTAATGAACATGCCAACGGCCCGCCAAATCCACCCCTACGGCATGTAGTGTCCCGGTCGCAGCACCGGACACTGACATGACGTCAACTGGGGGAGTGACCGTGACAGGCTTCCGCGCGCCCGCGCAGAGCGACTTTCACGCATACGGCAATCTCACGAAGAGCCAGGGCGAGCATTTGGGCAGGCTCGTGCAGTGGAGCCACAACGAGTGCGCGCAGGTCGACGGCCTCGACGGAGTGCTCGTGGTGGCGCGCGCGTTCGTCCCCGACGTCTCGACCTTCTTCGGCGACAAGTTCGCGCAGTGCCAGCGAGGCATGGGCGTGATCGACGACAAGATCCACAGCACCGCTGCCGCGTACGCCCACGTCGACCAGAACACCGCGATAGAACTGCGCAACATATACCCGCAGTCCTCCTTCTCCTTCCCGGACATCTCGACGCTTCCCGGCGCCTCGCACCTCGGCAACTTCACCGACGAGGAAGTCGAACTCAAGAAGCTGGACGACGCCGACGAGACAACGTCGAAGAACATCCACACCGCGCTCCTGGTGGCCAGGGACAGTGCCGATCTCAAGGCGGCGGAGCACGCCTTCCAGTGGTGCACCGGCCAGAGCCTGGTCGAGCTGATGCTGACGCCCCTCTTTGGCGAGTACGGCAGGCTGAAGTATCTGAGCGACGCCTACGATGAGTTGGGCGACGCGGCATACACGGTGGCCGCAACCCTGCGCAAGGGCTCCTGGAGACTCGGCAGTGAGTGGTCCGGGGAGACCGCGACCAACTTCGACTCGTACCTGTTCCGCTGGACCATGGGCATCGGCGGCATCGGCGACGCGGCCAAGCTCGCTGCGAAGGCGTTCAAGGACGGCTACCACGTGGTCGTCGGACTCGTCTGGGAGGCGCTCAGCGAGATCGGCAAGCTCATGGAAGACGGCATCAAGAAACTGGTCGAGCAGTTCGCGGAGATGATCGCCGGCGACGCCGCCATCGAAGCCGTCGGCCTCGGTCCCGAAGACCCGCTCGCGGACGTCGTCGCGGGCTTCTGGACTGCCGACAAGCTCTACGACATGTACAAGACCGTCAGGCTCATCATCAACGCGATCGGCATGATCCAGACGATCTTCGAGAAGATCTCCGACGCGGTGGACGCCATCAAGGACGGCGTCAAGGAGGCCATGGACTTCATGGAGTCGCCGCCGTCCATCGGCAGCCTCATCGACGACGTGGAGCAACGCGGCTTCGAGTTCGAGAAGGGCGGCGGCTGGTCGCCGGCCATGGGAGCGTCCCGCATCGGCCTGCTCCCCGCGGCGTGAGCATCGGAGAGTTCCGAGAAATGACGACAGACGTCAGCTGCTACGGCGATGTCGCCGGCCTGAGCCGGAGCGCAACGGGGGGCAACTGTGCGCAGCACCGCTACCGACGCCCAGAAGGAAACCCATGAACCAGTTGCTCCAGTCCCTTCAGGAGTTCACGGTCTCCGCCGACTACAGCCGCTCGCACACCACCTGGGACGTGCACGCAGCCGGACACCACACCCCGGTGATCCGGATGCACAAGGACTCCCCGCACCACTCTTTGCCCGAATACCGGGTGTTCCCCGCGGAACGCCCGGACGAGACCCTGGGCTTCGTCACCCCGTGGATGCCGTTCTCGGCCGACCGCAGGCAGATCGGCGAGGTGCGGTCCCCGGACTGGCACCGGCATACCGGCGCGTGGACCCTGGTCCAGAATGACCTTGGGGAACTCACTGGGCAGCCGAAGGGCCTCAACACCAAACTGCGCCGCGCTCCAGTCATCAACTGGTACCTCAGTCGCCCGAGCGTCGACGCCGTTCTGTCCGCACAGCACCGCTTTTCCGGGCCGCAGTCCGAGGGTTTCGACTTCGCCAGGCGCGCGGGAGTGCGGGCCGAGTACGAAGTCACCGTCCATGACCCCCGCGTGAACCGGCTGCTGATTCTCGCCTGGGTCCTGCACTTCAACGAGCACCACTCCGTGGATGTTCGCAAGACCGCGGTCGACCTGACCACCAATCCGTTCAGCGGCCTCGGGGACGCGCGCCGGGCCAAGAAGCGCAGGCAGACCGGACAGAACTGAGCCGAAGAAACCGGAGAGCGACCATGTCTTCCTACAACGCCCACAGCATCCACGGCGCCTACAGCTCCCACGGTCCGGGAGAACGCCAGGACCAGGACGACCCCGCTGCCCAGCGACGAGCGGCCCAACTCGCCGAGCTCAGTGAGGAGCTGGTGGCAGGCCAGACGTGGCGCCAGAAGGAGATCGCCGACAGGATCTACCACGAGCTCAAGGGCGGGGCCCAGGTCGAGGACATCGAACCCCTCATCACGAGGCTGCGCCGCACCACCATCGAGGACGCCCGCGACCGGGGCACGGATCGGCGCGGCCGACGCTGAAGCCGCGGCACCCTGCCCGCGGCACGCACCCCCAGCCAGCCGGGGCAGTCCGCTAGAGCATCCGGCGCGGAGGCGGCAGCGAAGGCGATGAGCCCGCCGAACAGCACTGAACGGGCGCCGATACGGTCCGCGAGGGCGCCGGACAGCGGTTTCAGGCGCATCGCGTGGACGACTGGATCCCCACCCTGCCCTCATGCATTCAGCACCCCGGTGGCCAGGAGTCCCAGCAGTCCCGCTCCGACCACGATCCGGTAGATCACAAACGCATTGAAGGAGTGCTTCGCCACGAATTTCAGCAGCCAGGCGATAGAGGCGTAGGCGACCACGAAGGAGACGGCGGTGCCCACGGCCAGCGGCGCGACACCGACCCCTGCGCCCACGGCGTCCTTCAGCTCGTACAGGCCGGCGCCGGTCAGTGCCGGAATACCGAGGAAGAACGACAGACGGGTGGCCGCCACGCGGTCCAGGTCCAGGATGAGGGCCGTGGACATGGTGGCGCCGGAGCGGGAGAAGCCCGGGAAGAGCAGCGCGAGGATCTGAGAACAGCCCACCAGCATCGCGTCCTTGAGCGTGGTGTCGTCCTCGCCGCGCTTGTGCCGGCCCATCTGGTCCGCCGCCCACATCACACCGGACCCGACGATCAGGGAGCCGGCCACCACCCACAGCGAGCCCAGCGGCCCCTCGACGAGTTTCTTGGCGGCCAGTCCGACCACGACGATCGGGATGGTGGCGTAGATGACCCACCAGGCGAACTTGTAGTCGTGGTGGTAACGCTCCTCCCGATTGACGATGCCCCGGCCCCAGGCGGAGACGATCCGCACGATGTCCTTGAAGAAGTACAGGAGTACGGCGGCGATCGCGCCGACCTGGATCACGGCGGTGAAGCCGACCACCGAGGTGTCGTCGACCGGGATGCTCATCAGCCCCTCGGTGATCTTCAGATGGCCGGTTGAGGAGACGGGGAGGAACTCGGTCACCCCCTCCACGACTCCCAAGACGGCGGCCTGGCCGATGCTGATGGCACTCATGCGGGGTCCCAATTCTCTGGAGGGCGGGATCTTCTGGAGGGCGGGGCAGGCGGCATGGCACACTCGGGCAGCGGAACTTTTACACCCGTATAGAGGTTCCACACGCGTGTAGAAGATACACGGTCGGCCATGGTCGGCGGGTAGCGAGAGGAATGACGACGCTGTGAGCGACAACTCGCATGCACGCGGCCCGAAACGGGCCAACGGCGTCCGGGAGAACGAGATCCTTGCCCTCCTCCAGCAAGCCGACGGACCGCTCACGCCGGGGGAGGTGACCGGGCGCCTCGGTGGCGAGCTGACGTACAGCAGCGTCGTCACGATCCTCACCCGCATGCACACCAAGGGGCTGCTCGCCCGCAGTGCCCGCGGCAGGGCGTACGCCTACGCCCCGGTCACCGATGACGCCGGCTTCGCCGCCCGCCGGATGCGCACCGTCCTGGAGGAACGGCCCGACCGGGACGCCGTGCTGGCCCGCTTCGCCGACGAGCTGTCCGACCGGGACGCCGACCTGCTGCGCCAACTGCTCGGCCCCGAAGCCGACGCCGACTGACGGGCCCGCCGGATGCGCATCGCCGTGTATGTGCCGCTGCTGCTCTCGCTCCTCGCCCCGTTCGGCGCGCGGCCGCTGTCCGAGCGGTGCGAGCCCCGCCTGGCCACCTGGCTGCTCACCGCCTCGTCCCTGATGCTGGGGGCGGCGAGCATGATCTCCCTGGGGCTGCTGGCCGTCACCGGCCTGATCCGCGTCCCGCCACTGGCCGACCTCGGTCACTGGTCGTCCCACAGCGCGCAGCGCGACAGCCCGACCGAGCTCTCCATCGCCCTGATCGCGGGACTGCTGCTCGGCGGCGCGGTGCTCGCGGCCGTCCGCATGCTCTGGCGTCGCGCCCGGACTCTGGCGGCCGCGGCGATGGACGCGGCGTGCATGCCCGCGCGCGACGGCCTGGTCGTCATGGAGGACGAGGCCCCTGACGCCTACGCACTTCCCGGACTGCCCGGCCGGATCGTCGTGTCCACCGGCATGCTGCACACCCTGCACGAGACCGAGCACGACATCCTGCTCGCCCACGAGCGCGCCCATCTGACGGCCCACCACTACGCCTTCGTCGCGCTGGCCCAGCTCGGCGCCGCCGTCAACCCGTTCCTGCGTCCGCTCGCCACCGCCGTCACGTACACCATCGAACGCTGGGCCGACGAGAACGCGGCCACCGCCACCGGGGACCGCACCCGCGTCGCCCGCACCGTCGGCAAGGCCGCCCTCGCCGCCCACCGCACCCTGGCCCGCACACGCGCCACCGGCGCCGCCCTCGGCATCCTGGGCCGCCGCGGCCGCCGCGCGGGCGCCGGCCCGGTACCCCGCCGCGTCGCCGCACTCCTCGCCCCGCCGTTGGGACGCCACCCGGCCCTCACCGCAGCAACCGCGGCCGTCCTGAGCGCCGCGACGCTCACGACCGCCGAGGCCGCACACGACCTCCACCTTCTGCTGCAGGCCGTCGGCGCCTGGTCGTAAATGGCTGCTGTATGCCACCGTGACCTCCCAAGGGAGGTCACCCGCATCCGCAGCGAGCAAGCCACCCGCTGGGGCGGCTGAGCGGTCCCGGCCGCGGCCTGACGCTTGGCCGGGGCAGACGAATGCTCGGCCCTCATGGGTGGGTAAACGCCGCCGCGAGCACGGCGAGTTCGAGGCACTTGTCTACGGGGACCTCGACGAGTGCATGTCGTCCTCGCGGCTCAACATCCCCGCACCATCTCGCAGACCTTCCAACCCGAGGTGAAGGACGGCTGAGGAACACGTACGTCAGCTGCCCGCGACTCTCCGCGCGGGCAGCCGTCGGCAGACGGTGCGGGAGCTTCAGGCCCCGGCGGCGGTGACGATGGCGTCGGTGGCGAAGCCGAGGACGAGGCCCAGCAGGATGCACCAGGTGGTCAGGGTCTTCAGCGCGGCCTTGCGGGCAACAGCCAGCAGCTCGATGACCACGTAGAGGATCGACCCCGCGGCCAGCCCCAGGAAGGCGATCGACACCGTGTCGTCGACCAGGTGCTGGCCCACCACGGTGCCGAGGAAGGTCGGACCGCCGCCGATCAGACCGAGCAGCAGCAGCGTGCCCCATGAGGGGCGTTCACCCTCGGCGGCCAGCGGGGCGACGATGCCGAACCCTTCGGTGGCGTTGTGCAGCCCGAAGCCGATGATCAGCAGGAGGGCGAGGGAGAGTTCGCCCTGGGCGGCGGAGTTGCCGATGGCCAGGCCCTCGGCGAAGTTGTGCAGGCCGATGCCGGTGGCGATCATCAGCGCGAGCGAGCCGGCCTGGCTGCGGACCCGGGGGGCCAGCTCGGTGGAGGCGGCGGCACCGGGGCCGGCAGGCCGCCGGTCGGAGGCGGCACGGCGGGCGATCCAGCCGTCGTAGTACACCAGGCTCATCAGACCGATTCCGAGGCCGACGGCGAGGGTGAGGCCCCCGGAGGTCACGGTGCCCCAGTCGTGCTTGCCCAGCGCCTCGTCGACCGGCTCCCAGGCGTGGGTCAGGACGTCCCAGACCAGGAAGATCAGGATGCCGATGGCGACGGCGTTCAGACCTGCGCGCAGCCGGGGGCTCGGGTTGCGCAGTCGGCCGAGGGGCAGGCCGAGGTAGATGGTGAACCCTGCGATGGCGCCGAGCAGGGCTACCTGGGAACTGGACATTAAGGGGGGACTCCAGTCGGTGAGCGGAGAAGTACACCCCGAAAGTAGATGAGGTAAGCCTTACCTAAAAGGTGCCAGTGGGTCGATTTTGAGAAAACTTGGCCAATTCCCTGCGCCCCGGCGTGGGCGGGGCCGGAGAACCTCCTCGACCAGCCGTACCTCACGGCTCCGGGGGGCACCTCGTAGCCGGTACTCGCGGGGATGCCTCACACCTGAGGCCGCCGTCCCATGTCCGGTCCAGCCGGCGGCACTACGCCCCTGACTGGACGACTGTTTCGGGGAGCCGGACGCTCAAACCACCAGACCGGAACGCGTGCAAGTCGGTCCCCGCGCGGCTGCGCGCCATGGCGAAAGCGCGCTTACCCGTGACCCGCGCCGGGCCATCGAAGAACAAGAGGCCCGCTCGAGATCACCGATCAACCGGCCCAGCAGCGTTGCCGTGAGCCCGCTCACCGGGACCCACTCCGGCATGTCCGGGCACACCGGCTCCCGCATGTGCACCCGCCGGCCCGGGGAGGTCCACGTCGTCGATCTCCGCCCGCAGCCAGTCCGCCACCCGGGCCTGGCCGTCCCACAGCGCCGACCACAGCGCACGGTGAGCCAACGAGATCCCCTCGTCGGCGACGAGTTCCTCGAGCCGCTACCGGCCCACCTTTTCAGGTTCGACCGCCATGCCCCCGTCTCCCGTCTGCCGAGATCGCCTGATCCAGTTCCTGCACCCCGATACCGGACTCCTCACGCCACGTCCGGGTCGGGCGGCTGGTCGTAGGCGCTCAACAGCCCTTCGATGCGCTGGTTGTTGATGGACTGCCGGTCATAGAGACACTTCGCGTACCGGCTCAGCAGGACCTCGACGCTGTTTCCCGCCCGCTGGGCGACCTCGGCGGGGTCCGCGCCCGCGCACAGCCAGGTGGACAGCGCCGAGTGCCGCAGGTCGTAGGGGCGTTTCGCGAGCGGGGTGCTCGTGAGGGCGGGAGGCAGGCCGAGGGCGCGGGCTTCGTGCCAGACGCGGTGGTAGGTGGTGTAGGTGAGGATGCGGCCGCTTTCGCTGAAGAAGAGCCGGCCGTCGTCGGCGGTGCCGAAGGTGGCGACGTGCTCGCGCCACAGGGCCACCAAGTTGGGAGGGAGCGGCACCACCCTGGTGTCGCCGGGCGGGCGGTTCTTCAGCCCGCGGTCGTCGTGGAACTCGCCGGTGTCGGTCCACCGTCTGCCCGCCTGCGGACGGGTGCGGTGCACGATCAGCCGCCCCCAGCCGGTCCGGGGCAGGCGACAATCCGGCAACGCCGCCGCAACCGCCTCCTCCGGACGCAGACCCGCGTAATACATCCCCGCGAAGAACCCCACCAGCCGACGCCCCCGGGCCCGCCGGTAGCCGCCCACGTAGGAGACGGCGCTCAACAGCTCCCGCGCCTGATACGGATTGACCACCACCCGCGGATCCACCGCGATGGCCGGCTTGGGCACCCCCAGCTGATCTTCGCCAGCGGATGACTGCCCAACTCGCCCCTCTCCACGGCGTAGCGGAGGGCGTGCACCAGCACCTTGCGCTTGCGGCGGATCGTCTCCACCGCCGCCTCGCCTCCGTCGATCTTGCGGCGTAGTGACTCCAGCACATCACGTGCCAGGACCGGATCGTGCAGGTCGACCAATGGCCGGGATGCCTTCGCCACCCACTGCAAAACCAGCCGGTCCTCCGCCCCCATGGCCTCCAGCCCCGCTCCGGGCAGGACAAAAGCCCAGTGCCGCAGGGCACGGCGCAGGACTTCCCCCTTCGGACGGCCCGGCACGTCCCACAGCATGGCCACCGTGACCGCGGTCAGCGCCTCGCTGGCCTCGTCCCGGGTTTTGGCCGCCCTTCCGGGCCAGTGCGCGTGCGCGTACTGGGTCGCGAACTCGTACCAGCTCAGCCGGGACGGCCCCCGCGGCTCGCGGGACGAGCTGTCCCCCTGAGCCAGGCCCACACGGATGGCCCGAACCAGCTCCGCACCGAACTCGCCCGCCAGATCCGCGACCGCGCTGCCGCGGTCCTGCCGTCCGTCACCATGCGGCTGCGCCGGGGATCGGTCCGCTGTCTGTTCGGGGCCCGGTGTGGCACCGTTTTGAGGTTCGTTTGGGTCCATACCCGCCTCCTTCTGATCGGCGAGGCATGGCTGCCCGGAATGTCCTTTCGAGCATCCACCAGCGCGGGTGCACTCAGGTCACGCAGGATTGACGGGTAGAGGTCGTCAGTTGTTCGGGATGGCATCTGATTACGGGAGAAGCGCTGATTTTGTGCGACAACGTGATAGGGCCCTCAGGTCGGCGGAAGTGAACTGATCGCTGCCGCCGAGGGCTGATGATCGGTAAGGGCCTCGCCCAGGGCACACCGACACGATTGCCGCCGAACTGGCCGCCAGCCGCGCCGACCTGGCCTCCCGGGCGGGTTCACCGATCACCCACGACCCTGCCGTCCGCGCACGCGCGGCGGCCGTCACCGCTTTCGACACCCGCCGCTCGTACCCGTATCGCCAGCGTGCCGCCGCCCAACGTGCCCACCTGAAGCTGCCGTTGCTGCCCACGACCACCATCGGTTCCTTCCCGCAGACCGGCGAACTGCGCACCGCCCGCGCGGACCTGCGCGCCGGACGGATCGACACAGCCGGCTACGAGGAGCGCATCAGGGCGGAGATCAGCGAGGTGATCGCCTTCCAGGAGAAGGCGAGTCTGGACGTCCTGGTGCACGGCGAGCCGGAACGCAACGACATGGTGCAGTACTTCGCCGAGCAGCTCACCGGTTACCTCGCCACCCAGCACGGCTGGGTCCAGTCCTACGGCACCCGCTACGTCCGCCCACCGATCCTGGCCGGCGACATCTCCCGCCCCGAGCCGATGACCGTGCGCTGGACGACGTACGCCCAGGCCCTCACCTCGCGTCCGGTCAAGGGCATGCTCACCGGTCCGGTCACCATGCTCGCCTGGTCCTTCGTCCGCGACGACCAGCCGCTCGCCGACACGGCCCGCCAGGTCGCCCTCGCGCTACGCGAGGAGGTGGGCGACCTGGAAGCGGCCGGGACGTCGGTCATCCAGGTCGACGAGCCGGCCCTGCGCGAGACACTGCCCCTGCGCGCCGCCGACCGTCCGACGTATCTGGCGTGGGCCACCGAGGCGTTCCGGCTCACCACCGGCGGTGTACGGCCGGACACGCAGATCCATACCCACATGTGCTACGCCGAGTTCGGCGACATCGTCCAGGCCATCGACGATCTCGACGCCGACGTGATCAGCCTGGAGGCCGCCCGCTCCCACATGCAGGTCGCACGCGAACTCACCTCGCACGGCTACCCGCGCGAGGCCGGGCGGGGCGTGTACGACATCCACTCACCGCGCGTACCGGGCGCGGCGGAAGCAGCAGCCCTGCTACGGAAGGGACTTGAGGCGATTCCCGCAGAGCGGCTGTGGGTCAACCCCGACTGCGGGCTGAAGACCCGCGGCTGGCCCGAGACCCGCGCTTCCGTGGAGAATCTGGTCGCCGCGGCCCGCATGGTGAGGAGTGAGCTGACCGTGTCCTGATTACAGCGACCGGCCGGGGTCGGAGTGCTCGAGCTCTGGCCCCGGCCGGTCGCCGGCCACAGCGGGAGCACCCGCTTGGACGGGCAGGTAGCGTGCGCGTGCTCGGGCAGTGCCCCATCCGGCGGAGACTTGCATCCCACGACTTCCCGACGGCAGTAGCGACCGCGTGACCCGCCGCGCCCCCCTCATCTCGTCCGCGATGAACCCGTCGCTGCGTCCGGCCGACCGTGTCGTCACCTCGCCCAGCGTGCGCTGCGGGGAAACGGCCGCAGCCCTCGGACTCAACGATCGGCTTCTTTGGAGACGTCGGTGCTCTGAGGCACCGCAGCAAGCGAGGAAGATCGCAGTACGAGGAACGGGACGGCCAGGGCGAGAGTGCCCACGGCCAGGCCGTTCCACAGCCCCAGCCAGGTTCCGACGGCGCCGGCCAGGAGTGCGGCCACCGGCTGGGTAGCCGTAGACCACCCAACGACTCGTGGCGAGCATGCGGCCCTGCAGCGCAGGGTCGCAGACGGCCTGACGGACGGGGCGCTGCGTGGAGCCCTGCGATACGGCGCACCCCAACTGGACGAACATCGCCAAGGCGACGGCATTTGCAAAGGACGACCGGGCGTGGCGAGCAGGAGCGGCACCTCCGTGAACGGGGCCAGGGCCAGGGCGGTGAGCATGACCCGCACCGGACCCGTACCGCGTGACCAGCGGGCGGACGACGAGGGCGCCGCAGAACCCGCCCAGTGCCGCCACACTCAGCGTCGTGCCCAGTGCCGTGCTCGAGTAGTGCAGCTGAAGCAGCAGCTTTGTGTCGGCAGAGATCGTGTCCCTCGCACGTCGTGTCGCTTTGCGTAAGAGCTGAGCTGCTGGCGCGTGTCGCGCTAGGGGGCGCCGTCGTGTCCCTTTCCCAACTGCTGCTTGCGGCGGACATCACGTCTCGCCAAACTTCACGGCCGAGGATGACGGTACGGGGGAGAGGTATCTGAACGAATGGACTCGGTACTGTCCGTCGGTGCGGCAGTTGTCCCAGATGTTCTCGGCGTGCGCGGCTCATCGCCGCGGAGACCAAATGCGGCAGGCACTTCGTCTCAGCGACGTCGGTGAGTGCGGTGACCCGATCAGCGAACTCACTGTCCGTCAAACTCGCTTGAACCAATCGAGTTGAGGGATCCCCAGGCCGTGGCGCCCCTCCCAAGGAACCACACTTCTCCTCCGACGGTCCACCGATAGTCACTGGTTGAGGCCACCTCGGGATTCACACATGTCATTCGTGATCAGGAGTTGGTGTCAGGGAACTGGGCCAGATGAAGGCGGGTACGGTGCTGTGGCACTCTGCTGCCGTCGCCTCGGCGCCCCTGGAAGTAGTCCTTCTGCCAGCCGTGCTCGGACGCCGCAGAGCCTGGAGCGCTGAGCTCGCGCAGGAATGTGCCGCGCGCCGCCGCCCAGTTATCGTGATCGTCGCGCAACGCGGGATCGTCGTCGCGCGCATGCAGGCGTGGGGTGAACGTCTCCAACTCGGCTCTCCGTTGGGGTACAAGCATGCAGATGGGCTCACCGCCCGCGAATGTAACAGTGTGGCCGGGTCGGGTCAGCTTCCAATTCATCGTGATAGAGGCTGGCGACCAGTCTGTCTCGACCAGGCCCTCCAGTGGGGCCGCCCCGTCCCTCGGCCAATTCGCCGGGCCACGCACGAGTAGGTCGTAGCCGGGTGGTGTACGAAAAACCCAGGGCAGGTTCCAGGTCACAATTCCGCAGCCGAAATGGCTCATCGCTGCATATGCAGGCGAGTCACTGTCGTAGCGGACGGTAAGGCCGGCGTGTGCGTCCTCGCCGTTCCAGGTGACCTCAACCTTCACATCGTTGCACACGAGCCAGCCAGCCTGGTTGGCCATCAGCAGGGGCAGGCAGCGGTTGGCGAAGCTGGACGGGGTGCCGGTCATCCACGCCCGGGTTGGAGACGCCGCAACCAAGCGAAGGCCAGGTTCATCGTGCAATGAATAGGCCCCGAAGACACGGTCCGTCACGGCCACGGCTCCTCGTGGTCGGGGTGGGTGGTGCACCAGATCGCCACCGTGTAGCGATGGCCGCCTGAGACGACGCCGACTTCGTGCTCGAAGTCACGGCTACAAGGGAACGCGACCAAGGTGCCCGAAGCCGGAATCACCTCCACCGCGCGGGCCGGGAACCGCAGCGTTCCGCCCATATAGTCACCGCCCATACCACTGGAGTTGAGGTACAGGATCGCAGCGTGGCTACGGAACGGGGTGTGGTTAGGCTCCCACGCCGTACCCACGCGACGCTCGTTGTCGGCATGCGTAGGGTGGAAGTCCCCGGGGTGCATCTCGCTCAGGATGGTGCACTCCAGTCGCAGGTCATCGACGGCGAAGAACTGGCCCAGTTCAGCAAGGACACGCAAGCGGATCGCCTCGATGGCGTCGTAGCCGTGTTCCTTGAGTGAGATCGCTGACATCTCCGTGCGCAGTTGGGTAATCCGTACCGTCGAGTCAAGCGTCTTAACCTTCCGGATCTCGTCGACGAGACTGGCACACTCGGCCGCCGTTGCGAACCCCGGCCGGACCATGATCTGCATTGCGACGCCCCCGGTGGTCTCTGTGCCGACTCGCTGACGATAATGCCCTCAAACCGGTTATCTCAAGGTCGCCGTGCGAAATTGAGTGTGGATCGTCACGTAATTCCCCAGCTGAAAGATCACAGAACTAACCATGCGGAACGCAGAGTTGCCACCACGATGACCACGGGGATAGGAGTCCACTCCTGGTGCTCGCGGTGCCGATGATGGGGAATTGCATGACCACTCACGCCCAGGTGACAAAGACGAAAAACCTGCACGCTCGTTCTTGACGACGGCCGTTCGCCGCCCTCACCATGGCGGTCACGCGATGCCACGAATGAGGAGCGTATGGACCTCTCCGGGCGGCAATTAATCGCCTACACATTGGAGCCTCCGCACCTTCCCATCGAGCCTGCCTCGGTACGTCGCAAGTGGATAGACGCCACACCCGACCGGTACGCAAACCGTTGCTTGCCAATGCTCATCGCCAACCAGCACGGCTGGCACGTCCTGAACCGAGGAACGACCAGCGTGACGTGGAACGGAGGTGACGGCCCAGGAGACGTGTGTATCACCGCCGATGGCTGGGCCGACCCGCCTGTAACGCACTTCGGCAGTGGCATCGTGACTTGGCGCATTCCGTATCTCTTTCGGACCCCGCGGGGCTGGAACATGTTGATGCGCGGCCCCGCCAACCACGTCAAAGGCGGCGCGAGCTCCCTAGAGGGCGTCATCGAGACCGACTGGGCCATCACCCCGGCTTTCCACTCATGGCAGCTCACCGACCCTGGGCGCACCGTGGTCTGGACCGACGGAGAGCCGATCTGCCTACTCGTGCCGCAACGCCGCGGCGACTTGGAGAGTTGGCGGCCGCAGCTGCGGGAGCTGCGGTCCGAGCCGCAGCTGGCGGACGAATACCACCGCTTCGCCGAGCACCGCGCCGCCTTCAGCAAGGCCAACCCGACCGGTTGGGAGAAGGACTATTTCCTAGGCCGGCACCCCGGAGGCGATATTCCAGGGCCGAACGACCACCAGCACCGGCTCCGGCTGCGCATGTTCGCTCCGGCGGAGCCGGACAACACCGAGTGAGGAGACTGCCCATGCCGATCGACGAGACATCGGCCGAGGTGACCACGGAGGTCACGGAGCCGGATGCGCCAGCGACGTTGGAGGCGGCCACTCCTCCGGCGCCCCCACCGCCGCCGCCCCCACCGCCGATTCCGACTCGCTAAACCGTCCATTCCCCGTGGCGTGGCCTGCGCCACGGGGGCTTCACTGTCGAGGAACGCTCAGGTGACCGAAGTCGACCGCCTCACCCTGATGGACAGCGAGATTGACGAAATCGACGGGCTGCTAACCGAGGTTGCCGCGCGACACGGAGCCATCGACGACACAGACTTCCTGCTGGAAGCTGAGAAACTCGCACACGGCCTGCCCTTGCGGTTGCGTGCTTTTCTTGCAACCTGCCGCACCCTCGAACGGCCGCTCTTCTTGGTCGAGGGCTGGCCAGTCGGCGACACTGCATTGGGTCCGACCCCACGAGACTGGCAGGCGGCTTGGCAACACGTCGGATCCAGTCGAGCGAACTCGAACCTTCGGCATCAGATGCTGCTGGTACTGGTTGCCTCGCTCGTCGGTGACCCGTTCGCCCTGTCCTCGGCGCAGGCTGGGCACTTGGTGAACCACATCGTGCCAGTCGCTGGTACGGAGACGTATGTCAGTGCCACCAGCAGCACCGAGGAGCTGACCTGGCACACCGAGGAGGCCGGTTTTCGGTTCCGCCCCGACCACCTCGCCTTCGTCTGCTTGCGGAACCCGCAGCAGGTACCGACCACGATCGGGCTGGTCGGCGACCTGGTCCTCGACCCCGGTATCGAGGAGGTCCTGCGCCAACCGTTGTTTGGCATGCCGCAGGTGGGCGCGGAGGGGCGGGTCGAGTACGCGCCGGTGCTGTACGGGACCAAGGACCGCCCCTACCTCAGTGCTGACTCGGTATACATGACACCGGCGCCTGGGGACGGTGCCGCAGCGGAAGCTCTAGCCGTGCTCAGCGCCGCCGTCGACACGGCCTTGCGGCCTTTCGTCGCCCGGCCAGGTGACATGTATTTTCTCGACAATCACCAGGCGGTGCATGGCCGTCCGGCGTTCCTGCCTCGATACGACGGCACCGACCGCTGGCTGTTACGCGTCAAGATCGGCAGGGACCTACGCGCCTCCAGGGCGTACCGCAGCGGCGCCGGAGCCCGGGTGATCGTTTTCGACCGGCTAGGCTGCCCCGAGTCTGTAGGCTGACCTGACTCTGATAGATCTCGATTTCCAGGTGGCACCGCCGTGATCGAACTACATGAGCTGATTCGCGACCTGCGTTCCGAGCTGACGGTTGCGATGTCGGCCGCGCCTGACGAAGGGCTGCAGTTCGAGCTCGGCCCGATCGAGCTGGAGGTCAGCGTCGGCGTAGAGAAGAGCGGCGGGGCCTCAGCAAAGGTCCGGTTCTTGGTCGTCGATCTGGAGTCCAACGGGCGATTGGCCGCGACGTCCCTGCAGCGGGTGAAGCTGTCGCTCACCCCGCGGACGGTCGGCTCCACCTCGCCGCCGTACGTCTCTGGCAGCGAGCGGCCGGGCGAGCGGTAGTGCCATGCCCTCAACGGGCCGACGTTCGGGGCAGATTCCGGGGCACCGACTCGATCCGCACAGTGCTGCGGAGATCATCACCACCCTGGCCGACGGATCCAGACGCCGCGGCTCCGGCTATCGCGTATCCGAGACAGCGGTGCTCACCGCGGCCCACGTCGTCGTCGGCGCTGAACAGGTGCTGGTCCGATTCGACGCTGACCGCTCCGGTGAGACGGTGGGCTCGGCGACGGTTGCATGGCTCGACGAGACCATCGATGTGGCAGTCCTCGAGGGCGCCTGGCCGCTGCCGGAGAGACGCGACGGCACTCCGCCTGCGATCCGCTTCGGCTGGGTCGACGACATTGACACGGTTCTGTCGTGCTCTTCCGTCGGCTTCCCGAGGTACAAGCTGCGGCGCACCGCCGACGGATGGTTCCGCGACTCGAGCCACGTCCACGGCACCATCGCTGCATTGTCGCACCGGCGCGAGGGCACGCTGGAGATCCGCGTCGGCGCACCGGAGCGCGACCCCGACCCGGACGTCTCCCCGTGGGAGGGCATGTCCGGCGCTGCTGTATTCGCCCGCGGTGTACTTATCGGTCTGATCTCGCGCCACCATCGCTCTGACGGCTTGGGCGTACTCACCGCGACCCGGGTTGACGGCTGGCTCACCCTGCTCGACTCCGAACAGCTCGACTGCCTGCAAACGCTGACCGGCCTACCCACTACGGTGGAGCAACTCGTCGACGTCCTAGGCGAGTCAGCCGATGCGGTGGCCGGCGAGCATGCGCCACCCCAGCCGTCGCGAACGGTCTTTCTCTCCTACGAGGCTGGTGACGACACCTCCGCCGACCAGGTGGTACGGCTGCTGCTGCGGCACAGCATCCAGCCGCTGACCGATCTGGTGCCGTCGGAAGATGCGGTGGCCCCCGACCCGATTGGGGCCGCGCTGGATCAGACAGAAACAGTGGCCGTGCTCGTCGGGCCAGATGGCGTCACTACCCAGCGGTCCAGCAGCATCCGCGCCGCCGTCGAGTACGCCAGCCGCCAGCGCAGCAACCTGCGCATCGTACCCATCTTGCTGCCTGGCGCCTCCGCGCGGCTGTTGCCTGCATTCCTGTCCAAGCAGCTCGCCGTCGACCTGCGTACCGCGCTACACGAGCCGGCCATGACCGCCGAGCTGATCGCCACCGTTGAAGGACTCGCGCCCCAACGGTCGCAGACCGTACTGCCCGACGACCCAGCGCCGTTCCCGAGTCTGCGGGCCTTCACCGCCAGCGAGGCGCCGCTGTTCTTCGGGCGCTCGGCGGAGACCGCACGTCTCATCGAACAGGTGAGCCGCGCTCCATTTACCGCAGTGGTGGGTGCCTCTGGCTCCGGCAAGTCGTCGTTGGTGATGGCAGGACTAGTGCCAGCCGTCGGAGAGCGGACGTTGGTCGCCACCATGGTGCCCGGCCCTTGGCCGTTACGCGCGATGGCGACCCGACTCGCCACGCTCCTGGTCTCTGGGCACCAGGTCACGGCCGCCGACCTCGAGCGGCAACTGCTCCGCGACCCAGACGAATTCGGCAAGCTTGTGCACGACCTCGTCGCCGTCGATGACCGGATCGACCGGCTGTTGCTCATCGTCGACCAGTTCGAGGAGGTCTTCACCCTCAAACCGCGTCAACGCGGAGACATCGATGCACAGCTGCATTTCATCCAGAGCCTGCGCCGGGCCGCGGAGTCCCTCACCGGCGAGGTTCGGATCGTCATCACACTGCGCGCCGACTTCGTCCAGCACTGCCTCGGCTTCACCGAGTTGCGCGAAATGCTCGCGGCCGGCCAGTTGCTGCTCGGGCCACTCGATGATGCCTCGCTGCGCGAGGCGATGCTCATGCCGGCGCAGCACGTTGGCGCGCTGTTCGAACGTGGTCTCGTCGACCGCGTGCTGGCCGACATGCGCGGACGCTCGGGGGCGCTGCCGCTACTGCAGACCGCGCTTGCTGCACTCTGGCGTCACCGCCGCGGTGTGTGGCTCACTCACGCGGACTACGACGCCGTCGGCGGGATCGGCGGCGCTTTGAACCGGCTGGCCAACGACACCTACGCGCGCCTCGATGACCGCCAGCGGGAGCTCGCCCGACTGATGTTCCTGCGGCTTGTGGCATTCCGCGACGGGGCGTACACGCGACGGCGCGTCCCCCGGCACGAACTCGATCTCGTCGACGCCGACCCGCAGGAAATCGAGCAGGTGATCCTCAAACTCTCGCACCGCGACGCCCGGCTGGTCACCGTCGGCCGCGACACCGTGGAGATCGTGCATGAGGCACTCATTGACAACTGGGACACGCTCATCGCCTGGCTGCAGCAGGACACCGCCGATCTGCGCACGCATCGGCTGCTCACCGAAGCCGCGCAGGAGTGGGCAGACCATGAGCGCGAAGACAGTTATCTGTACCGCGGGCTGCGCCTTGCCGCCGCCAGCGACTGGGCCACCCGCAACGTTGGACTGTTGAGCCGACTGGAAGACGTGTTCCTCACCTCAAGCCGGGTCGCGCAAGACACCGTAGTAGCCCGCGAGCAGTCCGACCGGACTCTCGCCCGCTCCGGACAGGCCATCTTCGAGCTCGAGGCCGCGCCGGAGCAAGCGATGGTGCTCGCATTGCAGGCCGCGGACGACAGCGGGGATATCCCACTCGTACAGCGGACAATGTTCAGGGTATTCAGCCAGGCGAAGATCCGCCGGATCTTGCGCGGACACGCCGACCGACTCTCGGCAGTTGCGTGGCATCCCGATGGTCGGTGCGCCGCCACCGCGAGCTACGACCGCACGATCCGACTCTGGGACGTCGGCCGTGGGCGGCTGTTGGCCGTGATCGAGGCTGGCCAAGACTGTGTAACGTCGCTCGACTTCGACAGCGCTGGCGCACGGCTACTCAGCGGCGGATGGGACGGTACTGCCCGCATCTGGGACGTCGAGAGCAAGAAGGAAATTGGCACGTTGCGCGGTCATGCCAACTGGGTGTCCTCAGTGCGATGGAGCCCCGACAGTCTGCTCGCGGTGACCGGCAGTCTCGATAACACGGCCCGGATCTGGGACGTCGATACCCGCACAACAATCCGCGTCCTGGAGGGCCACAACGACTGGGTACGCTCGGCCGAATGGCATCCGAACGGTGGGCGGATCTGCACCGGAAGTTACGATCACACCGCCGCAGTCTGGGAGGTCGACAGCGGCGAGCGAATTGCCACGCTACAGCTGCACGACGGGCCGGTGCCTGCGGTCGCCTGGAGCCGCGACGGAGCCGAGCTACTGACTGCGAGCGAGGACGGCAGCGTTTGCTTGTGGGACGCCGAGCGATTTACGCCGGTACACCGCCTTCAGGTGACCGCCACGCCGCTTTACGGCGCGGCCTGGTCGCCCATGCAGCGGCGAGTGGCCGTCTGCGGCGAGGACGGGAAGGTTCGTGTCCTCGACGTCGATCTCGGGCAGGCCGTCGACGTGCTACCCGGCCACGTCGGCTGGGCCTCCGGCGTGGCATGGAGCCCCGACAGTCGGCTGCTCCTGTCCGGCAGCGAAGACGCCACCGCCCGCGTCACGAGCGTCGATGAGGGATTTGTGGCGCGAATCGTTGGTCAGCACGACGGCCGTGTGCTCAGCGTCGCCTGGCATCCCGACCGGCGCCGGATCGCCTCGGCGGGCCAGGACGGGTTGGTGCGGATCTGGGAGGTCGACGGCGACGGCCCCCCGACCGAGCTCGCCACCGACGCCGCTGCGGTCGAGTGGAGCCCCAGCGGTCGCAGTCTCGCCATCGGCGGCCATGACGGAAGGATCAGCATCCGCGACGCGTCTACCCTGGCGATGGACTCCACCGTGGACGGCCACCGGGACCGGGTCACCGCGGTGCGGTGGAGTCCCGACGGGCTGCTGCTGGCCTCCACCGCCCACGATGGCTCCGTGATCGTGTGGTCATCCGACGGCTTGCGGGAGCGCTCGCGTCTGGCGGGCGATCAGCTCGTCGAGGATGTGGCGTGGAGCCCGACCGGTGAGCACATCGCCGTCGCCGACTGGCAGACCGAAGCCCGCATTTGGCAGCCCGGTTCCAGCGCCGAACCGGTCCGACTCTCCGCACACACCGCGCCGCTGCACGCGGTTGACTGGAGCCGCAGCGGCCGGTTCGTGCTCACGTCGAGCGGCGACGGCACCACCCGACTGTGGGACGTGCACGACCAACGAGAGGTACGCAGACTGGCGACCGGCGAGTCGCACGCTGCGCGGTTCAACCCGGCCCACACCCACCTCGCCACCGGCAGCCAAGACGGCGGCGTCCGGCTGTGGAACTATACCGACGGCGCCGACCTGCTGGTCACCTATGCCCACCCGGGCGCGGTGTGGGCAGTGGCCTTTCGCTCCGATGGAGAGGAACTTGTCAGCGGTTGCGAGGACGGCGCTGTGCGAGTATGGGTGACCAGCCCCCAGACCGTCCATGCCTCACTGCGCCAGCGGGTCGCCGATCTCTCGGACTGAACGGTGTAGGTGGCCGCGCCGCAACAGCGGCCCTCACCCTCCACCGGATTCAAGCCCGGTACGCACAGGGGGGCACCTGGCAGTCTTCGACCGGGTGCCCCGCCCCTGTACGTGAACGCTCTCGCAGGCGCCGCAGTACCGCACCCTGCGCCGGAGTCCCCAGCCGCCCCTGGGCAGGCGGCAGTCCGGCAGCGCCACCGCGACAGCCTCCTCGGGACGCAAACCCGCGTAGTACATGCCGGCGAAGAACCCGACCAGCCGACGGCCACGAGCCCTTCGGTACCCACCCACATAGGAGACAGCGCTCAGCAACTCCCGTGCCTGGTACGGGTTGGCCACCACCCGCGGATCCACCGCGATGGCCGGCTTGGGCACCCCCCACTGGATCTTCGCGAGCGGATGACTGCCCAACTCGCGCCGCTCCACGGCGTAGCGGAGCGCGTGCACCAGCACCTTGCGCTTGCGGCGCATCGTCCCCACCGCCGCCTCACCCCCGTCGAGCTTGCGGCGAAACGACTCCAGCACATCACGCGCCAGAACCGGATCGTGCAGGTCGACCAGGGGCCGGGACGCCTTCGCCACCCACTGCAGCACCAGCCGGTCCTGCGCCGGCATCTCCCCCTGCCCCGGCCCGGGCACGACAAAAGCCCAGTGCCGCAGAGCACGGCGCAGTGGCTGGTCCGTCGGCCTTCCCGGAAGATCCCCGAGCATCGCCACGGTGACGGCGGTCAGTGCCTCGCTGACCTCGTCCCGGGTCTTCGCCGCCCTGCCGGACCAGTGGGCCTGCGCGTACAGGGACGCGAAGGCGTACCAGCTCAGGTTGGACGGTCCGCGGGAGCCGTTCACGGGGCTGGCGCCCTGGGCCAGGCCCGCGCGGATGGCCCTCACCAGCTCTGCCCCGAACGCGCCCGCCAGATCCGCGACCGCGCTGCCGTGGTCCTCTCGTCCCTCACCATGCAGTTGCGCCGGGTATCGGTCCGCTGTCTGTTCGGGGTTCGGTGTGGCGCCGTTTCGTTGTTCGTCTGGGTCCATGCCCGCCTCCTTCTGATCGGCGGGGCATGGCTGCCCGGAATGTCCATTCGAGCATCCACCAGCGCGGGTGCACTCAGGTCACGCAGGATTGACGGGTGGAGGTCGTCAGTTGTTCGGGATGGCATCTGATTACGGGAGAAGCGCTGATTTTGTGCGACAACGTGATAGGGCCCTCAGGTCGGCGGAAGTGAACTGATCGCTGCCGCCGAGGACTGATGATCGGTATTTTCGTCTTGCCGGAGGGGCGGCGTCGGACGTCAAGGGGGATGCGGTGCTGGACACGCTGGTGACAACGGCCGCTGGTGCGCTTTCCGCCACGGTGGGCGTGCTGGTCGGCGGTATCCTCACGCGTCGCGCTCAGGATCGCCACTGGATACGTGATCAGCAACTCGTGGCCTATCAGGAACTGTTCAGCCACTACGCGAAGTTCACCATGGAGCTCAGACGAGCGCATGCCGACCGGCGCGCATGGGATTACGACTGGGGCGACTGGAGCGCGACCTTGATGCGCGTGAGCCTGATTGCTCCCACGGAAGTCGCGATGGAGATCGACGTTTTTGGCAGCGCCATCAATTCTTTTCTGGACCAGGTGGCACGAGGGGAACGCAACCCACGACACAACCCGCTAAGTGCCGAGGAGTTCGAGCAAGCCAGGCAGGCACCCGCCCAGGCACAGGTGAGGCTGGTCAATGCCATACGCCATTCCCTGAGCAAGGACCACAAGGGGTTGCCCTTTGGAATCGGCGGGTAAGTCGTGACCCAGACTCCGCCACGTGTTCCGACATGGACGGACCAAGGCGTTACGAAAACGCGGGCCAAGGAAGATCCACCGCCATTGACCGCGGGCGAGGAAACGAGCCACTTGTCGCCGTTACGGCCATACCACGCGATCCCCGGTTACCGAAACCGGGGATCACACGCACAATTGGAGATCCACCGCCACTCCCTGACCGCCACACCCGCCGCACCCCGAACCGATCCCGCAACTTCACACGACAGCCGTCTGCATTCACGACCAGGTGCGGCCGGTCCTCGCGCACACACTTCCGGGGCCAGCCGACTCACCTGTGATCCGCACGCCCAGGGCCACGAGGCAAAAGGGCGCACAGCCACCACTGCGCATCCCAGCGTCGGAATGTACTGACCGGCCAGAGCCGGCCTTCGCCCGCCAGATTGCAGCCGTCGCAATCCGCCCGGCGTCCGACTCGCATGCTCGCTGCCGGGGCCCGATAGAGTCCTGCCCTCCGGCCAACGCCACTCACCATGCGGGGCAGGGCCGCCGCGTCGGCTCGCGCACAGCCTCGGCGATGGACTTTGGGCCGAGCCCTCGCCGGAGCCGGAACCCCGGCACGGGCACCCGCTCCAGCCCATCAGGACGAGAAGCCGCGGGGCACAGTCGCCGACCACCCGTACCCCCGGCCACCGCGTGGGAGCGCCCCGAGCGAGCCAGGCGCGCAACCGGCTCACTCCTCCTACCTACGGCACTCCAGACCGCCCTGCTGTTCGATTGAGGGGCGCACCATATACCCCCTACGCTCGACCAAGGAAGTCGTGATCTACGTCACGAGGCATGGATCGACCACCACAGGGAATGATCGAGACAAGACGATCGAACCGGGCATTTCATTCCCGCGGGACATGCGCGGGACGGCGAGCCTGACAATTCGTCAGGTAGGCCGTTGACCTGCGAAAACGCGCGGGAATCCAACGGCCTCCGGAGCCGTGTGCGCAGGTTCGAATCCTGCCGGGGGCACCCTTTCTGAGGTGCCCAAAGACCCCGTCACCAGCGGAAACGCTGAGGCCGGGGTCTTCGTGTATATGCAGCCGTACGCAACGCTGGGCGGCCATGTGCCGCAGTCTGTGGACTATTTGTGGACGGGATCTTGAGGAATCGGCCGAGGCCAGTCCCCGGAAATGACGAAGGCTCCCCGACGGATCCAGGGACCAGGAGCGCGGAAGCGACTCCCCGTCGGTCCACTGTGAAGCGGCCCGGCGCCACCGCACAACGGATGGGCTCCGGACCTGTGGACGGGCTCAGGGACAGGTGGCCGCGGTGTCGATCCTGATGCCGGTCACGGTGAAGGCCGAGGAGAAGTTGACGTGGTAGTTCGGCAGGAGGCAGAGGTACTGCGTTGCACCGGTGCTGTTGACGATGTAGCGGAGATAGGCCCGGTCGTCGTTGCGGGTGTTGTTCACCCAGTTGGCGCCGCGGCTGTTGGGGCCGAGGTTCTGGTAGCCGCTGGTGACGTCCTGGTACGCAGCTGTGGGGGTCCCACCGTTCCACTGGCTGTCGGTGAGATAGAAGCAGACGCGGGGGTATGTGCATCCGTTGTAGGAGGTGGCGGAGGCCGCGGGAGCCGTGACCAGTGCGGTGACCGCGAGAGAAGCGGCTGCCATACCAACGATGGCGGTTCTCCTGATCATGTTCATGCCCGAGAGTCTGGTGGCGGAACGACTGGGTCAGGAGGGTTCTTCCGGCCAATGCGGGAGCTGACGAACGCTGGCCGCAACGTGAGCTGAGCCTTTCTGGCGCCCTTGAGGCAGATAACGATGCCGCTTCGCGCGTCCCGCACCGTGTGAACACGCGGCTCAGCTGACCAATACCGGCGACAACGGGATGTCCTCTGGGAACAACACCAAACCCGCCGACATCGCTCGTCACTCATACTCGCGCAGCAGGTCCTCAATGCGGCGGTTGGCGACCTCCTGCCGACCGTCGACGGGCAGTCAGCGGCGAGGCCAAAACGGCCGGCGGGAGCGCCAGCGCCTGAGCTTCCTGTCAGACGCGGCTGATCAGAAGGGGGAAGGCGATCCACTCGTCGCGCATCTCGAAAAGCACGGCGGTCACCAGCCGTTCCAGGGCGGGTGGGTCAGGGAAGACCTGGACGACGAGAAAGAGAATTTCGGACAGTTCACAGCACGGTGAAGCTGTCTTTCACCACGCTGTAGATCTTGAGCGCCTGGACCCCTGTTTCGGGCTGGTACCAGGTGTTGATCTGGTAGGACTTGCCGTAGGCATCGAAGCCGAGGAGCAGGGCGTGCCATTTCCTCCCCTGCAACGTGAAGGTGTATTCCCAGACGACCGCGGGCCAGCCGCGGAAAGTAGCCCTTTGGAAACTGATCCTTCGATAGTTCTCGGCTTGGGAGGCGGCCTGCTCCGAGATCTGCCATGTATGCATCAGGTCGCCCCGAGCGAGTGAGGACTTGGCTACGAGCTCCTGAGTGCCGTCCGGGGAGGTGTAGTGCACCTCGGTGCCCGTCTTCACATCCCGCCTCCAGCCCTTGGGCAGGACCCAGGCATACCCTCCGTCCTCCTTGTGCGCCCCTGCGGGCAGCGTGGGCGCGGCACCGATGACCACCGGCGACGCCGCTGCTCTCTGGTCGTTCAGAAAGAACGAGGTACCGAACCCGGCACCGAAGACCAGAAGCGCGGAAGCCGCGATGGCCAGCCAGCCCCCACGGACGGGAGCGATGATGCCCCGGACTGCAGTGATCGGACTGTATTTTGAGTTCCCGGCCGAGACATTTCCCGTCAGTTCGATGTCGAGCAACGAGGCGAGGTACCTGCGCCACAGGGTCTGGTCTTTCCGTCGCCCGTGTTCGATGATGCGGTCCAGCGATTCAACGTTGTCGTCCCTGGAATCAGTCAGCGACGCCCAATAGCGTTGACGAAGATTACTCATGGCCGACCTCCGCCCCATCCGGCACCGTGGCGGAGTGCTGGACCGGTTCCAGGGCCGTAACGGCGGGGCGACTTCCGTTGATCGCCGCTTGGACGGTCTTCGCGCTGCCGAGTTGCCGCAGCAGCGCCGGAGCTGAGGCTCCAACCGCGACAGCCGCGAATGCTCCGGTCAACTGGGGGGAGAAGATCCATCCGGCGCTCGCGCCCAAGGAGAGCCGGGTAAGGGCCGCCAGGGCGTCGGAGGGTGCATCGATGTACTTGCCGAGCGGCGGTAGCTGATCTCTCGCCTTGTTTCTCGACAGGGCGCGATGGCGGGCCGCTTGCCACGCAGCGATACGCCCGTAGAAGACCACGATCTCCACGACAAGGCCACCCAGTGCGCCACAAGTGATGCACGTCGTCCACTGCATAGCCTCCCCCTGAGCAATGCTCGCAGCTGATGCGGTTCAGCATTCCAGAGCGGGGGTTTGTCCGGGAAGCTAATGCTCCATAACCTCTTGTGATCTTTTATGAATACTTGATCCATGGGCACCATTCGGACTCAAGGTCGCACCGGGTGAAAGCCGCAGAACACCCGCTCAGAACGGGCCCGACGTGTCGCGTCCCTCCGCCAGTTCGCAGCGATCGCACGCGCCGCGCGACAAGGTCGCAGAGGCAGAGCACGGCCCCATCAGCGGGGACGAGGTGCAGGCGCTGCGCGCCCAGCTGCATCAGGCAAGCGCACAGCAGACCGGTGACAGGGCGTCCGCAGCGTGACACGGTCCTCCGCCACCCCGGGCGGCACGCTGGTGCTGGGCGGCGAAGGACTGGCCTAGGCCGTACTGCGCAACCGAACGGTCACCGCCTGGCTCGCCCTCCCGCGCCGATGACCTGCGCGTGATCGCGTCCGCGGCGACCTTGGTGGGTGCGACAGCTCTCGCCGCCCCCGCCGCCGCCCGTAACCGTGCTCACGTCCGATCCGGATGACCTCACCGCACTCCGCGGGGCGCGCGAGACGGTCATCGAGATTTGAGCTCCGCGACGGAGTGGAACGGTGTCAGGCCGTGCGTTTGCGGGACGTCGTCTTCTTGGCGGGGGTCTTCTTTGCGGTGGTTGTCTTCGCCGCCGTCTTCTTCGTCGGCTGTGCGGACTTCGCCGTCGACTTCTTGGCAGAGGCCGACGCCGTCGTCTTCTTCGCCGTCGTCTTCTTGGCCGTGGACGTCGACTTCTTTCCGCCCGCCTGCTTCGGGGCCGTTCGGGCCGACTTGCGGGGAGGGAGGCTTCTGACCTCTGCCGGCTCCTCCTCGCCGCGCGACTCCTTGGCGGCCTTCACGCTCTTCTCCAGTGCTGCCATGAGGTCCAGGACCTTGCCGCCCGTCGCCGGTTCCGGGGCCTCCGGTGGGGCCTCGCCCGCCGCCTTTGCGGCGACGACCTCCTCCAGTGCCTCGCGGTACTCGTCGTGGAGTTCGTCGAGTTCGATGCCGCCCAGGGTGTCCATCAGGGCGTCCGCCAGGTCGAGTTCCTTGTCGTTGATGCTGACCTTTGCGTCGGGGGCCACCCCCTCGGGGGCGCGCACCTCGTCCGGCCACAGGAGGCCGTGCATGGCGATGGCGTCCTCCACCACCCGCAGCATGCCCAGCCGTTCCCTGCCGCGCAGGGCGAACTTGGCGATCGCCACCTTGTTGCTGCGTTTCAGGGCCTCACGCAGCAGCGTGTACGGCTTTGCCGCCGGGGCGCCGCCCGCCGCCAGGTAGTACGCCGCGTCCATCTGGAGGGGGTCGATGCTGTCCGCCGGAACGAAGGCCACGATCTCGATCGTCTTCGCCGTGGGGAGCGGCAGATGGGCCAGGTCCTCGTCCGTGATCGGGATGATCGTGCCGTCCGCGTCCTCGTACCCCTTGCCGATCTCAGCCCCGCTGACCTCCTTGTCCTCCAGTTCGCAGACCTTGCGGTAGCGGATCCGGCCGCCGTCCTCCACATGGATCTGGCGGAAGGAGATCGAGTGGCTCTCGGTGGCGTTCACCAGCTTGATCGGGATGCTGACCAGGCCGAACGAGATGGCGCCGTTCCAGATGGATCGCACGTGCAGCACCCTTTCGGTCGGTTTTGATCCGTTTGCAGCGTTCACTCAGTTTCATTGCGGTTTGCGTGAGATTCTCATCGTATGACGCCGATCACAGAGGTGGAGGGGCGACGGCTCGCGCTCAGCAACCTCGAGAAGGTGCTGTATCCCGCGACCGGGTTCACCAAGGGTGAGGTGCTGCACTACTACGCCACCACCGCCGAACACCTTCTTCCTCATCTTCGCGACCGGCCCGTCTCCTTTCTGCGGTATCCCGACGGGCCGGACGGACAGGTGTTCTTCGCCAAGAACGTGCCCCCCGGTACGCCCGACTGGGTCACCACCGCCGAGGTGCCGCGGATGGAGGGGCCTGCGCGGATGGTGCTCGTACAGGACCTGTCGAGCCTGATGTGGGCCGCGAACCTCGTCACCGAGTTCCATACGCCGCAGTGGCTCGTCCAGGACCCCGGCGTCGCCGACCGGATCGTCTTCGATCTCGACCCGGGGGCGCCCGCGACCGTCGTCGACTGCTGTGAGGTCGCCCTCTGGCTGCGGGAGCGGCTCGCCGCCGACGGCATCGACGCCTTCGCCAAGACCTCCGGGTCCAAGGGGCTGCACCTGCTCGCAGCGGTACGGCCCACCCCGTCCGAGCAGGTGAGCGAGTACGCCAAGCAGCTCGCCGTCGAGGCCGAGCGGGCCATGCCCCGGCTCGCCCTGCACCGGATGACCCGGAGCCTCAGGCCCGGGAAGGTCTTCGTCGACTGGAGCCAGAACGCCGCCCGCAAGACCACGGCCACGCCCTACACGCTGCGCGCCCGGCCCGAGCCCACCGTCTCCGCGCCCGTCACCTGGACCGAGGTCGAGGAGTGCGGGTCGGCTGCGCAGCTGACGTTCCAGGCACCCGATCTTGCGCCCCGCCTCCAGGACTACGGCGATCTGCTCGCCCCGCTGCTCGACCCTGCCGGTGCGGCGCCCCTGCCCTGACCCGCTGCCCGGTCGCACGTGTGCCGTCCTGGGGCTGCGCCCCCAGACCCCCTTTCGGCCTGAACGGCCTCGTCCTCAAACGCCGGACCGGCTGAGACGGTCCGGACGGCCTGAGACGGTCCGGACGGCCTGAGACGGTCCGGACGGCCTGAAAGAGACCGCCCAGCAGTCCTCACACCCGCGTCCACGTCCCCCGGTCCCGCGCCATCGCGTGCAGCGCCTCCACGTCCGCCGGCTTGAGCACGCCGCCGAGGCGGGCCAGGCCCTCGATGTCGGTGTCCTTCAGGACGCGGACCTCACGTAGCGGGGCCGGGATCACGACGTCCGCGGGCTCCGCGAGGACCAGGACCGGGTGGACCTCGGCCGTCAGCGCGTACGACGCCCGGTCGGCGTCCGCGCGGACGCGGCGCAGCAGCGGGTGGGGCTCGCGGCGGCCCAGGGTGACCATGGGGTCGGCGACCGTCACCTTCTGCTTACGGGCGTACACCGTATGGACGGCGAACAGGCCGCCCGGGCCGATCGCCAGGTGGTGGATGCGGTCGCCGCCGGGCAGCGGGATCGAGTGCAGGGCGTGCCAGCCCGCGCCGTCGAGGCGGTCCAGGGCCTCGCCGACCGTCTGTTCCGCCGCCAGCGCCCGGCGGCGCGGGTCCGGACGCAGCCGGTGCGGCGGCCCGGGCTCCCGGTCCAGGGCGACCAGCAGCGCCTCCCCGGGGCGGTTGGGCGCCAGGTCGTCGTCCGGGTGGAGGGAGAGCCGGGCCAGCTCGGCCGGGGTCGGGACCGGCGGCGGGCCGACGGCCACCGGCCCGGTGAGGAAGGGGCCCAGGGCCTGCAGCACGCCCTCCCTCTCGTCCTCGCTGAGCAGGTTGACCCTGGCGGCCTCCCTGTCGTACCAGGCGACGTTCCGCCCGTCCGCGAGGCATACGTAGAGCCGCTCCTGGCCGTGCCGCCAGGACGGTACGACACGCAGTCCGGTCATGCACCATCACCCCTTGACCATGGGAACAGGCGGGGTGCTCCGCGGGCAAGAACCCGGCTACCTTTGAAGAGGAGTTGGGCTCCACGGAAGCGGCGCTTTGGGGAGGCGTGATTGCGTACCCGCAGGAAGCAGCCCGACGTACCGGCTCCGGACAGCCCGTGGAGCGAGATCGTGCCCGGACTGTGGATGGGCGGGCACGAGTTCAGGGGTCGCACCGGGCAACTGGAGTTCGCCGTCGTGCGGGACGAGTTCGATCTCGTACAGACCCTGCTGAGACTGCCGGGGCACGGGCCCGACCCCGGTGTGGAGCACCATGTGTGGGCGATACCGGACGGGCCGCTGGACGGCACCCAGCTCGCGGGCGTGATGCGCCTGGCGCAGGCCGCGGGCGAGGCACTGGACGAGGGCCGCAGGGTCCTCGTCCGCTGTTATCACGGGTACAACCGCTCGGGGCTGGTCGTCGCGCACGCCCTGGTCCGCCGGGGGCACGCCACCGAGGAGGCGATACGGCTGATACGGTCCCGCCGCTCCCCCTGGGCGCTGCACAACGAACTGTTCGTGGACTATCTGCGGGCGGGGCTGTCCACGGCACGGCTGCTGGAGGAGCTGGCCGAATAGCCCGGCGACCAGGTCACGAGCGGCCGTATCGCAGGCAGGCCGGGTAGCGAGGTAATCGTTTCGCCGGACGAATAGGGTGTACCGGGTCACCGATCGTTCTCAGCCACAGGAGTACAGTGCTCCGCACTCGCGCCGCATGCGCAGCCCTCGTCACGGCCCTCCTCGCCCTGCTGGCGGCGGGCTGCGGTGACGCGGGCGGACTGCAGGGCGCCGGGTCGACCCCGACCGCGACCAGCCCGGACAAGCTGTGGCCCAGTCTGAGCCCGGCGGCCAGTCCGGCCTGGGACTACGACAACGGCGAGGCCGAGGTCATGAAGGGCATCACGGCCCCGGACGACGACATCCGCAAGGTGGACCCGGTGGCCGTGGTCAAGGCCGAGATGTCCCAGCACCCGGCCGACTACTCCGGCTCCAAGGCGCCGTACCGCGAGACGGCCCGCCGTATGGCCTACTGCGGCAAGCAGCCGGCGAACCCGAAGTGTCCGCTGCTCAAGGCGTACTACCGGGACGTCACCGGCGACGGGCGTGCCGACCTGACGCTGGGCTTCCGGCTGCTGCCCGGCAACCAGACGGCCGTGCGCGTCTACACCGTCGAGGCGGGCCGGGTGGTCCAGGTCATGTCGAACAACGACGCGGTGAGCGGCGTCGAGCTGGCCGGGCGTTCCGTGATCATCCACGCGCCGTCCGATCTCGCCGACTACGAGTACCGCTTCCAGTGGACCTGGGACCCCAACCAGCGCGTGATGCTGCTGACCCACGACGAGATGCTGCACATCGGCAAGCGCGAGCGCCCGTCGCACCCCTCCGCATCGCCCTCCGCCTCCCCCTCGGCGACCCCATGACGAGGCTCGCGCTCCCCCAGTGGGCCGGCACGCTCGCCCTGAAAGCCGCCGTCTTCATCACCGTGATGTGCTGCGCGCTCGCCGCGCTGCTCGGCGTGCTCGTGCATGTGTCCGTGACGAACCAGACCGTCGGCCAGGCCCGCAACCTCGCGCTGTCGCGACTGACGGACGCGACGAAGGCCTACGAGGCCGGTGACTCGCTGCTGCCGGGCGCCGGCGTCGATCCCCCGGGGCTGCCGAGGGCGCTGCGGGAGCTGGCGGCGGACGGGGACCGCGGCACGATGGTCTCCGAGCAGCATGGGCATCCCACGATGTGGGCGGCGGGGCCCGCGGACCGGAACAGGGCGCTTGCCGTCGAGGTCGACTACTCGCAGCAGTCCCATACGATCGCCGCGCTCGACCAGTCGATCCTGTGGTCCTCGGGCCTGGCGATCACGGTGACACTGCTGGTGGGTGCGTTCGCGGTGACCCGGGTGACGCGGCGGCTGCACGCCACGGCGCAGGTGGCCCGGCGGATCAGCGCCGGCGACCTGGACGCCCGCGTCGACGACCCCCGTACGAAGGACCCGACGCACCCCCAGGACGAGGTGGCCGCCGTGGCCGCCGCGCTGGACTCGATGGCGGCCTCGCTGCAGGGCAAGCTGCTGAGCGAGCAGCGGTTCACCGCGGACGTGGCGCACGAGCTGCGCACCCCGCTGACCGGGCTGCACGCGGCGGCCGAGCTGCTGCCGCCGAGCCGGCCGACGGAGCTGGTACGGGACCGGGTGGCCGCGCTGCGCACGCTCACCGAGGATCTGCTGGAGATCTCCCGGCTGGACACCGGGCGGGAGCAGCTGGAGCTGGACGCGGAGGAACTGGGCGCGCTGGCGACGCGGGTGGTGCGGGCGTCGGGGACCGACACGGAGGTCGTCGTCCTGCGGGACGCCCGCGTGGAGACGGACCGGCGGCGGCTGGAGCGGGTGCTGGGGAATCTGGTCACCAATGCGCACAAGCACGGGCGGGCGCCGGTGTCTCTCACGGTGGACGGGGCGGTCGTGACCGTGCGGGATCACGGGGACGGGTACCCGGACTATCTGCTTGAGCATGGGCCGCAGCGGTTCCGGACCGAGGGGGGTGCCCGGGGGCACGGGCTCGGGTTGACCATTGCGGTCGGGCAGGCCGAGGTGTTGGGGGCGCGGCTGGAGTTCGCCAACGCGGTGGATGGTGGGGCGGTTGCGATTCTGACCCTGGGGTCGGGGGGCTGAGAGCTCCGGTCCGACGGTCGTCGGTCGCGAACAGGCCCGTGGGGGCTTGTCGCGCCCACGCGGCGGAGCCGCAAATCGATACAGCCTCGCACCCCTGAAGGGGCGCCCCTATGGACCAGCAGGACAGGCGAGCCCCGCCCTCTCCTCCTAATGTGGCGGATATGTGGCGAATAGTCAGCTTCGCCCCCGTTCATGGAGGTATCCCCCATGTCCCTGCGCTCCACCCTCATACGCCTGGCCACCGCCACCGCCGCCTGTGCCCTCGTCAGTTCCGTGGCCGTCTCGCCCGCCCTCGCGGACGACGAGTGGGGCGGCGGTGACGGGGACCCCGGCTTCGGCCAGGGGGGCGAGCACGACCACGACCACGACCGGCTCGCGCGGGGCGTCGTCACCGCGGAGACGTTGTTCCTGCGCAGTGCGCCGAACCGCGGCAGTCAGGTGATCCGGGTGGCGCACCGGGGCGATCGGGTCTCGATCTTCTGCAAGACCCCGGGCCAGAGCGTCGACGGCGACAACATCTGGTACCTCCTCCCGGACGGCACCTGGGCGTGGGGCGCGGCCCGCTTCATCGAAGTCATCGGCCACGAACAACCGCGCTGGTGCTGAGACGCTGAGATCACAAGACCGACTATTTGGGTAGGTTCCGGACATGACCAACGCCGGACCCACCGTGGCACAGGCGGACGCCCCGGCCACTCCGGCCCAAGTGACCCGCCTGCCCCGGCGCCGCGGCGTCGAACTCGCCCTCATCGTCGTCGCCGTACTGCTGTGTGTGTACGGCTACTGCGCCGTGGGCCTCGCCAGGAACGGCACCGTCCCGCCCGGCGCCGCCGGTTACGGCGCCGGGCTCGGCGTGCTCGCGCTGCTCGCCCACTGGGCGGTGCGGATGCGGGCGCCGTACGCCGACCCGCTGCTGCTGCCCATCGGGGTACTGCTCAACGGCATCGGTCTGGTGCTGATCCACCGGCTCGACCTGGAGACTCCGCACGACCAGGCCGCCCCCACCCAACTCGTGTGGTCCACGCTGGGTGTGACCCTGTTCATCATGCTCGTGCTGATGGTCCGGGACTACCGGGTGCTCCAGCGGTACGCGTACGTCTTCGTCGTCGCCGCGCTCTTCCTGCTGGCGCTGCCGATCCTCTTCCCGGCCGTGAACGGCGCCCGGATCTGGGTGCGGATCGCCGGATTCTCCATCCAGCCGGGCGAGTTCGCGAAGGTGCTGCTCGCGGTGTTCTTCGCCGCGTATCTGGCGGCCAACCGCAGCGCGCTCGCGTACACCGGGCGTCAGGTCTGGCGGTTGCGGAGGGTGCAGCTGCCCAAGGGTCGGGCGCTCGGGCCGATCCTCGCGATCTGGCTGGTGAGCGTGGGTGTGCTGGTGCTGGAGCGGGACCTCGGCACCTCGCTGCTGTTCTTCGGGCTGTTCGTGGTCATGCTGTACGTCGCCACCGGGCGCATCGGCTGGATCGCGGTCGGACTGCTGCTGGCCGCCGCGGGCGCGGTGGCCGTCGGCTGGCTGGAACCGCATGTGAACAGCCGGGTCCAGGACTGGCTGCACCCCTTTGCGACGATCGAGGCGGGGCAGGGCCCCAACCAGATCGCACAGTCCCTGTTCGCCTTCGCGGCGGGCGGCGTCCTCGGCACCGGCCTGGGCCTCGGCCATGCCGTCCTCATCGGCTTCGCCACGAAGTCCGACTTCATCCTCGCGACGGCCGGGGAGGAACTGGGCCTCGCGGGCCTGTCCGCGCTCTTCCTCCTCTACGGCCTCCTCGTGGAGCGCGGTTACCGGGCCGGCCTCGCCCTGCGCGACCCCTTCGGCCGGCTGCTGGCCGTGGGGCTCGCCTCGATCGTGGCGCTGCAGGTGTTCGTGATCGCGGGCGGGGTGACCGGGCTGATCCCGCTGACCGGCATGGCGATGCCGTTTCTCGCGCAGGGCGGCTCCTCGCTGGTCACCAACTGGGCGATCGTGGCGCTGCTGATCCGGGTGAGCCATTCGGCACGGCGGCAGTACAACGGGGAGGTGGCGCCCTGATGGCGAGGCACATCCGGCACGCCGCCTTCTTCTGCGCCCTCCTGCTCGTCGCGCTCCTCGTCAACGCGGTGCGCATCCAGATCTTCAGCGCCAGGACCCTGGACGACAATCCCGCCAACCGCCGTGCCACCATCGCCCGTTACGAGCGGCCGCGCGGCAACATCCTGGTCGGCGGGCGGAGCGTCACCGGCTCCCGGGACTCCGGCGAGCAGCTCCGCTACGAACGGACGTACACGGACGGCCCGTTGTACGCGCCCGTCACCGGCTTCGCCTCGCAGGTGTACGGCACCACGCTGCTGGAGCACACCGGGGACTCGGTGCTGTCCGGCACCGACCCGATGCTCGCGCCGTTCCCCCTGGTGGGCGACCTCACGCGGACCCTGGGCCGGGGCGGCAACGTCGTGACGACACTCAACCCGGCGGCGCAGCGGGCGGCCTACCAGGGGCTCGACGGGCGCCGGGGTGCGGTGGCGGCGATCGAGCCGGCGACGGGGCGGGTACTGGCGCTGGTGTCGAGCCCGTCCTACGACCCGGCCGTGCTGTCGGGGAACGCCGCGGCGACGGAGCGGTCCTGGACGCGGCTGAACGAGGATCCGGACAAGCCGATGCTCAACCGGGCGGTGCGGCAGACGTATCCGCCGGGTTCGACGTTCAAGGTGGTCACCGCGGCGGCCGCGCTGGACGCCGGTGTCGTCCTGGACGTCGACCGGCCGACCGAGTCGCCGGATCCCTACCGGCTGCCGGGTACCACGACCCTGCTGATGAACGAGGGCGACGGCTGTGAGGACGCCCCGCTGCGGGATGCCTTCGCCTGGTCCTGCAACACGGTGTTCGCGAAGCTCGGCGTGGATGTGGGCGTGAAGCGCATGGGGGCCGCGGCGAAGGCCTTCGGCTTCAACGACCCCCGGCTGCGGATCCCCTTCTCCGTGGCGCCGAGCACCTTCGACACCCACGTCGACCGGGCGCAGCTCGCGCTGTCGTCGATCGGGCAGTACAACACGAGGGCCACGCCGCTGCAGATGGCGATGGTCGCGGCGGCCGTGGCGAACGGCGGGCAGGTGCGCTCGCCCTATCTGGTGGAGCGGACGACCACGGGCAACGGCGCCACGATGACGACGGCGGGCTCGCGCCCGGTGCGCCAGGCGATGCGCCCGGAGACCGCCGACGTCATGAAGCAGCTGATGGAGGACGTCGTGACGGAGGGCACCGGCACGAACGCCGCCATCCCCGGCGCGATCGTCGGCGGCAAGACCGGCACCGCCCAGCACGGCATCGGCAACTCCGGTATGCCGTACGCCTGGTTCGTGTCCTGGGCGCAGAGCGAGCGCGAGGTGCTGCCGAGGGTCGCGGTGGCCGTGGTGGTGGAGGACGCGTCGGCGGACCGCGACGACATCACCGGGGGCGGGGTGGCCGCGCCGATCGCCCGGGACGTGATGCGGGCGGTACTGAACTCCTCACCCGACAACAGCAGTTGACCGTGGCTCCTGGACGGGCTCGGCCGACAGGGCTCACATGCTGAGACGGGGTCTGGGATCACCAGGAACCCCGACCTATCGTTCGGTCCATGACGACACCCGATGCCGCGTACCAACTCGCCCAGGTCAACATCGGACGCCTCAAAGCCCCTCTGGACTCACCGCAGTTGAAGGACTTCGTCGACAACCTCGACCCCGTGAACGCGGACGCCGACGCGGCGGACGGTTTCGTCTGGCGGCTCGAGAGCGACTCGGGCAACGCGACGGACGTGCCCGTCTTCGGCGACGAGTGGCTGATCATCAACATGTCGGTGTGGCGCGACAGCAACGCCCTGACCGCGTACATGTACCAGGGCCGCCACCGCGAGATGCTGGCCCGCCGCCGCGAGTTCTTCGAACGGGTGCAGGAGGCGATGGTGGTCCTGTGGTGGGTCCCGGCGGGACACCGGCCGACCGTCGCGGAGGCCGAGCAGCGGCTGCTGCACCTGCGCGCGAACGGACCCACGCCGTACGCCTTCACGCTGCGCACGTCGTTCCCGGCGCAGGGGGCCGAGCCGGTGCCGCTGGTGGTGCCGGACGACCTGGGGTGCTCGGTCTAGCTCTCGCCCGCGGCCGCGGCCGCCTCGATCGCGTCCGTCACCTCGGCCACGCGTTCCTGCTCCTCCGCCGCGAACCGTTCCGCGTCCAGCTGTTCCGCGATCTCCTCGTCCTGGGCCATCAACAGGTCCAGGTTCGAGTCGCCCATCTCGAACACGCCCATGTCGACGTACGCCTGCTGCAGCCGCTTGCCCCACAGGCCGATGTCCTTGACGCAGGGGACGATGCGGGAGAACAGCAACTGCCGGAACAGCGCGAGGAATTCGGACTGTTCGCTGTACTCCTCCGCCTCGGCGGTCGGGATGCCGAAGTTCTCCAGGACCTCGACCCCGCGCAGCCGGTCCCGCATCAGATAGCAGCCCTCGATGACGAACTCCTCGCGTTCGCGCAGTTCGGCGTCGGTGAGCTGCTTGTAGTAGTCGCGCAGCGCCATCCGCCCGAAGGCCACGTGCCGGGCCTCGTCCTGCATGACGTAGGCGAGGATCTGCTTGGGCAGCGGCTTGTCGGTGGTGTCGCGGATCATGCCGAAGGCGGCCAGGGCCAGGCCTTCGATGAGGACCTGCATGCCGAGGTAGGGCATGTCCCAGCGGCTGTCGCGGAGGGTGTCGCCGAGCAGCGACTGCAGGTTGTCGTTGATCGGGTAGAGCATCCCGATCTTCTCGTGCAGGAAGCGGCCGTAGATCTCCGCGTGCCGTGCCTCGTCCATGGTCTGGGTCGCCGAGTAGAACTTGGCGTCCAGGTCGGGGACGGACTCCACGATCCGGGCGGCGCAGATCATCGCGCCCTGCTCGCCGTGCAGGAACTGGCTGAACTGCCAGGAGGCGTAGTGCTTGCGCAGCTCGCCCTTGTCCTTGTCGGTCATCCTGGCCCAGTGCTTGGTGCCGTACAGCGACATCGCCTCGTCGGGGGTGCCGAGGGGGTCGTAGGGATCGACTTCGAGATTCCAGTCGATGCGCTTCTGGCCGTCCCACTGCTTGTCCTTGCCCTTCTGGTACAGGGCGAGGAGGCGGTCGCGGCCATCGTCGTACTCCCAGCTGAAACGGGCCGCGCCGGTCGCCGGCACCTGCCAGAGAGGGTCTCCCGCGTCCATGGCGTACAGGTCGTAAGTCGGCATGCTTCGCAGGCTCACACGTGGTAGACGCCGGGTCAACAAGTCGCGCGCAGGGGATTGACGAGCTTGCTGACAAGCAGTCTCATAAGCGGTGGAGGATGTGACCCCGGGTAACAGAGGTGGGAGAACGATGACGACCCTGACGGAAGCCGACGCGCCGGCCGGTCTGCGCGACGCGCTCGGGCTGCTCAAGGACCGCGAACAGGTGGCCGAACGGCTCCTCGCCTCCTCCGCCAGGCACTCCTTCGACCCCGACGAGGAACTGGACTGGGACGCGCCCTTCGAGGACGGCAAGTGGTTCTGGCCGCCGGAGCTGGTGTCGCTGTACGACACGCCCCTGTGGAAGCGGATGGGCGAGGAGCAGCGGATCCTGCTCTCGCAGCACGAGGCGGCCGCGCTGGCCTCCCTCGGCATCTGGTTCGAGCTGATCCTCATGCAGCTGCTGGTACGGCACATCTACGACAAGGCGGCCACGAGCGCACATGTGCGGTACGCGCTGACCGAGATCGAGGACGAGTGCCGGCACTCCAAGATGTTCGCGCGGCTGATCTCGCGCGGCGACGCGCCGTGGTATCCGGTGGCCCGGGTGCACCAGAACCTGGGGCGGCTGTTCAAGACGATCTCGACCACGCCCGGCTCCTTCACGGCCACCCTCCTCGGTGAGGAGGTGCTCGACTGGATGCAGCGGCTGACGTTCCCGGACGAGCGGGTGCAGCCGCTGATCAGGGGGGTCACGCGGATCCATGTCGTGGAGGAGGCCCGGCATGTGCGGTACGCACGGGAGGAGCTGCGGCGGCAGATGGTGACGGCGCCGCGGTGGTCGCAGGAGTTCACCAGGGTGACGTCCGGTGAGTTCGCGCGGGTGTTCTCCGTCGCCTTCGTCAACCCCGAGGTGTACACGAATGTCGGTCTTGACAAGCGGGAGGCGATGGCGCAGGTTCGCGGCAGCGGGCACCGGAGGGAAGTCATGCAGACCGGTGCGAAGCGGTTGACCGACTTCCTGGACGACATCGGTGTGCTGCGGGGTGTCGGGCGACGGCTTTGGAAGAGCTCGGGGCTGCTTGCTTGAGTGCAGAGTGCGCGCCGGTGGGGGTTGCTCGCGCAGTTCCCCGCGCCCCTGAGGGGCGCGGGGAACTGCGCGACCAGCCACGACGCACCCGCAGCCGCCGACTACGCTGCACCCATGACCCCTGCCGCGCCGGCCTACCGCCGCCTCAGCGTCGAGGAACGCCGCAGCCAGCTGCTCGAAGCCGCGCTGACCCTGTTCGCTCACCGCGCCCCTGAGGACGTCTCCCTCGACGACGTGGCGGAGGCGGCCGGGGTCTCCCGCCCCCTGGTGTACCGGTACTTCCCCGGCGGGAAGCAGCAGCTCTACGAGGCGGCGCTGCGGTCCGCCGCGGACGAGCTGCAGCAGTGCTTCGACGAGGCGCGGGTCGGGCCGCTGCTGCCCCGGCTGGCCCGGGCCCTGGACCGGTATCTCGCGTTCGTCGACCAGCACGACGCCGGGTTCAGTGCGCTGCTGCAGGGCGGCAGCGTGGTGGAGACGTCACGGACGACCGCCATCGTGGACGGGGTGCGGCGGGCCGCCGCCGAGCACATCCTCAGTCATCTGGAGGTTCCGGACCCCGGGCTGCTGCTGCGGATGACCGTGCGGATGTGGATCACGGCGGTCGAGGCGGCCTCCCTGATCTGGCTCGACGAGGACAAGCATCCGCCGCTCGACGAGCTGCGGGACTGGCTGGTCGAGCAGTTCGTGGCCGTCCTCTCGGTGACCGCGGCCCGCGACCCGCAGACCGCCGCGCTGGTGCAGGCGCTGGCCGAGGATGTCTGAGACTGGTGCCGTGAAGAGCGAAGAGACACCGTTCGTGGGCGGGCCGATGGACGGCCGGGTGCTGCCGGTCCTCGTGGGCCCCACCGGGCACCCGCCCAAGACGTACCGCATCCCCGTGCCGGACGCGGCCGGTGGCCCGCCCACCGTGCTCGTCTACCGGCGCGTCCCGCGCGGCCACAGCAAGCGGCTCGGGCTGCCGCAGGGCTGGAAGTACGAGTACGACCCCGAGGGCTGGAAGGACAGCGGGAAGCCGAAGTGGCCGTGGTCCAGGCCGGACACTGCTCCGGACGCCGATCCAGACGCCACGCCGGGCCGCAAGCCGGACGACACGGACGGGTGACGAGCTTGCGCCGGCCGGCGCACACGCGGCGCGTTTTCGGCCGTGGAGACGTCAACACCTGACAGTGCGGAGCAGAGGGGCTGCCCCGCACCGGAGGTGATGATGTGTCAGGAAAGCTGCTGCGCCTGGTCTGCTCGGTGGCGATGGCCGCCGGCGCGCTCCTCGTACCGCCGCCCGCCGCGGCCGTGCCCGGGGCGGAGCCCGGCGGGCGTACCGTCGCCCAGCAGCTGACGGATCTCCAACGGCTGTACCGGGAGGCCGAGAAGGCCACCGAGACCTACAACGCCACCGCGGAGAAGCTGACGAAGCAGCGCGCGGAAGTGGCCCGCCTCGACCGCGAACTGGCCGGCGCCCGTCGCTCGCTGCACGACAGCCGGGCCGCCGCGGGACGTCTGGCCAGGCAGCAGTACCAGGGCAGCACCGAGATCTCCGCGTACGTACGGCTGCTGCTCGCCCGCAACCCCCAGCAGGCGCTCGACGAGGGACATGTGATCGGCCAGTTGGCGCGGGAGCGGGTCGAGGCGGTCGGACGGCTGACCGCGAGTGAGAAGCAGACCGGCGAGCTGGACCGCGCGGCGCGGAAGGCCCTCGACGAGCAACTGGCCCTCGCCGAGCGGCAGAAGAAGGACCGCGACGACGTACAGGCGCGGCTGAAGGACGTCGAGAAACTCCTCACCTCCCTCACCCCGCGACAGCTGGCCGCGCTCGGCGAGCTGGAGGAGAAGGGCACCGCCGCGGCGCAACAGCGGCTGATGGCGTCCGGTGTGCTGAGCAGCGCACGCCGCCCCTCGAAGAAGGGCGCCCGGGCCCTCGGCTACGCCGTGCGGCAGCTCGGGAAGCCGTACCGGTGGGGCGCCCAGGGCCCGAAGTCGTACGACTGCTCGGGCCTGACCTCCCAGGCCTGGGCCAAGGCCGGCAGGCCGATCCCCCGCACCAGCCAGGAGCAGTGGGCGCAGCTGCCGCGGATCCCGCTGAAGAAGCTGCGCCCGGGCGACCTCGTGATCTACTTCCCGGAGGCCACGCATGTGGCGATGTACCTGGGCGAGGGCATGGTGATCCAGGCGCCGCGGACGGGCGAGACGGTCAGGGTCTCGCCGGTCGCGTCCTTCCCGATCCTGGGAGCCGTGCGTCCGGACCGGCGCCCCAAGGGCACCTAGCCGGTCACTTCCGCGAGGTAGGCGGCCGTCTTCTCGGGCTCGTAGAAGAAGTTCTCGAAGTCGGCCGGGTCGTTGAAGGCGTTGGCGAAGCGGTCGGCGACCGGCTGGAGCTGGCCGGCCGCGCCGATCAGGTTGAGGATGTGCTCCGGCGGCGGGGCGAGCATCGCGTTCGTCCACTTGGTGACGTGCCGGGCGGTCTCCCAGTAGCGGTCGAACGTGCCCTGCATCCAGGTCTCGTCGAACTCCTTCTCGCCGTTCTCCAGGATCGACGCGAGATACGAAGCCGCGCACTTGGAGGCGGAGTTGGAGCCCTGTCCGGTGATCGGGTCGTTGGCGACGACGACGTCCGCGACGCCGAGGACCAGTCCGCCGCCGGGCAGCCGGCCGATGGGGTTGCGGACGGTGGGGGCGTAGCGGCCGGACAGCACGCCGCCCGCGTCGGTCAGTTCGACCCCCTTGGCCCGCTCGAACTCCCAGGGCGTGAACTTCTCCATGAGTTCCAGGGTCAGGGAGAGGTGCTCCGCCGGGTCCTTGACGCCGTTGAAGACGTCGAGCGGGCCGCCGGGTATGCCCTCCCAGAAGAGGATGTCGGCGCGGCCGGAGGTGGTGAGCGTCGGCATGACGAACAGCTCGCCCACGCCGGGGACCAGGTTGCAGCGGACCGCTTCGTGGTCGGGGTGCTCGGGGCGGGGGCCGAGGCCGTGGACGTACGAGACGGCCAGGGCCCGCTGCGGCTCGCTGTACGGCGAACGGGAGGCGTCGCGGCCGAACATGGACACCAGCTCGCCCTTGCCCGCCGAGACGAGGACCAGGTCGTACGTACGCGAGAAGTAGTCGAGGTCGGAGACCGCCGCGCCGTGGATGACCAGCTGGCCGCCGCGCTGGGCGAAGGTCTCCATCCAGCCGGCCATCTTCACCCGCTGGTCCACCGACTGCGCATACCCGTCGAGCCTGCCCACCCAGTCGATCGCACGCTGCGTCGGCCCCGGGTCGTGCGAGCCGGGGGCCGCCACCGAGACGCCGAGTCCTTCGATCTTCGGGGCCTGGGACTCCCAGAAGTTCAGCTGGAGATCGCGCTCGTGCTGCAGTGCCGTGTGGAACATGCACTGCGTCGACATGACCCGGCCGGAGCGGATCTCGTCCGCCGTCCGGTTCGACATCAGGGTGACCTCGTACCCGTGCGACTGGAGTCCGAGGGCGATCTGGAGACCGGACTGGCCGGCTCCTACGACGAGTATCTTCCGCATGCGGGGCTGTTCTCCTACTCGGGGACTGCTCGTGGACTGCTCGGGGACTGCTCCGGGGGCTGCCGGGGGCTACTCGGGGGTGACGTCCAGGGCGTGGCCCACCAGGGACAGCAGGGTCTCGATCACCGAGATCCGGCGGCGCGCGTCCATGATCATTACAGGTATGTGCGCGGGGATCGTCAACGCCTCCCGCACGTCCTCCGGTTCGAACAGCTCACTGCCGTCGAAGTGGTTGACCGCGACGACGTACGGCAGTCCGCAGCTCTCGAAGTAGTCGAGGGCGGGGAAGCAGTCCTTCAGGCGACGGGTGTCGGCCATGACGACCGCGCCGATCGCGCCGCGCACCAGGTCGTCCCACATGAACCAGAACCGCTGCTGGCCCGGCGTGCCGAACAGATAGAGCACCAGGTCGTCGTCGAGCGTGAGACGGCCGAAGTCCATGGCCACCGTGGTGGTCAGCTTGCCCGGTGTGGCGGTGAGGTCGTCGGTCTCCTCGCTCGCCTCCGTCATCAGCGCCTCGGTCTGCAGGGGCGTGATCTCCGAGACGGCGGTGACCAGGGTGGTCTTGCCGACGCCGAAACCGCCCGCCACGACTATCTTCGTCGCGATCGGGGCCCGGGTGCGGTCCGTCTGCCAGGACTTCAGGTCCTCGTCGGTGTCCGTGAAGGCGGTGTCTCTAAAGACGACGGAGTCCACTCAGCACCCTTTCCAGCAGAGCGCGGTCCGGGCGGCCCGTGCCGTGACCGGTACCTGTTCCGTACACGCGGATCCTGCCCTGGTCCGCGAGATCGCTGAGCAGCACGCGGACCACGCCCAGCGGCATCTTCAGCAGTGCTGCGATCTCGGCCACCGTGCGCATACGGCGGCACAGTTCGACGATGGCCTGCATCTCGGGCATGACCCGGGTGCTGAGGGAACCATTCGTCAGCTCTTTGCGCTCCTCCGGGGCGTCGAGCGCGGCCACGAACGTCTCCACGAGGAGGACGTGGCCGAAGCGGGTACGGCCGCCGGTGAGCGAGTACGGGCGCACGCGGGCCGGCCTGCGGTCGCCGCCGCGGACGGGAAGCTTCTTGGGCGAACTGCTCATCGGTGGCTCCCGGCGGACTCCGACTCCAGGGATTTTCGTAGCTCGCTGCGGAGTTCGGGCGTCAGGACGTGTCCGGCGCGGCCCACGAACAGGGCCATGTGGTACGCCACCACGCTCATGTCGCAGTCCGCGGAGCCGTGCACGCCGAGGAGGCTGCCGTCGCTGATCGACATCACGAACAGGCTGCCCTCGTCCATCGCGACCATCGTGTGCTTCACGGGGCCGGAGTCCATCAGGCGGGCCGCGCCGATGGTGAGGCTGCCGATGCCCGAGACGATGGTGGCGAGGTCGGCGGAGGAGCCCCGGGGGCCGGTCCGCCGCTGCTTGGCCTGGTCCTTGGCCGCTGCGTTCCGGCCGGGGTCCGAGGAGAGCAGGAGCAGGCCGTCCGAGGAGACCACCGCTACTGACTGGATGCCCGGCACCTCCTCGACCAGGTTCGTCAGCAGCCAGTGCAGGTTGCGGGCTTCACTGCTCAGTCCGAAGGTACTGGGCGCGGTCAACTGCTTGCCTCCTCGACGGTGCCCCCCGTGGTTTCTTCGGATACGGCTGGTGCGGTGCCCGGCATCTGGTCCTGGGCGGTCTGTTCGGCGATCTCCGCCTCCACGGCGCGGTAGCCGGCCTGGGCGCCGGTGCGGAAGCCGCCGAGTCGTCGGCGGAGGGCGTCCGCGTCCACCGTGCGGGGGCGTTGCGCCGGGGGCGCGGCCGGGGTGGTGATCTTGGGGGTGCGCTTGGGCAGGCCCTTGTCGGTGAGCTGCTCCTCGTCCGGGGCGCGGGTGTGCTCCGCCTCGGCTTCACCTTCGGCGGGGACGTTCCCAACCGCACTACCCGTACCACTTTCGTCGTCGGGTGCGGGTGGCCCCTGTGGGGTGGACTCGCCGTCGGCGGCTGCCGGTCGGGCTTGGGGCGGGATGGTCCCGGACGCGAGACGCGGGTGGGCCTCGGTCGCCTCGGGCGCGGGCCCCCCATGGCTCTCCGTCCCCTCGGCGGCCGACCGGCCATGGGCCTCCGTCCCCTCGGCGGACGGCTCGCCATGAGCCTCCGTCCCCGCGGCGGACGGCCGGCCATGGGCCTCGGGCGCCAGGTCCGGGAGCAGGAGTTCCATCGTGGTTTCGGCCGGCGTCGGCGCCTCGTGCTGGAGGGCCTTCTCCGCCAGGGCCACCAGGGGATCCGTCGGCTTCGGGCGGGCCGGCAGCTCGTTGGAGTTGGCCTCCGCGTCCGCGCCCGGGAGGGAGAAGGTGAGCGTGCCGCCGGTCGTCGGGGAGGAGGACGACGGGACCGCTGCGGGCGGGGCCGCCGCCAGCAGGGGGTTCGGCAGGACCACCACCGCCGCCACGCCGCCCTGCTTCTGTTCGCGCAGCTGGACGCGGACGCCGTGGCGGTGGGCGAGGCGGGCGACGACGTAGAGGCCGAGGCCCAGGCCCTCCTCGCCCTCCTGGTCGTAGGGGGACTCGGGGTCGAACTCGGCGAGGCGGGCGTTGAGGCGGGTCAGGCGTTCGGCGGTCATGCCGATGCCCTCGTCCTGGACGGAGAGCATGACCTCGCCGCTCTCCAGGAGCCAGCCGGAGACCTCGACGGGCAGGTCCGGCGGGGAGAACGAGGTGGCGTTCTCCATCAGTTCGGCCAGCAGGTGCGAGAGGTCGTCCGCGGCGAAGCCCGCCACATGCGCGTGCGGCGGCAGCACGGCGATGCGGACGCGCTCGTAGCGCTCGATCTCGCTGACCGCGGCACGCACGACGTCGACGAGCGGGACGGGCCCCGCGTGCTGCTGGACGTGCTCGGTGCCGGCGAGGACCAGGAGGTTCTCGCTGTGGCGGCGCATGACCGTCGCGAAGTGGTCCAGCTTGAAGAGGGTGGCCAGGCGCTCGGGGTCCTGCTCGCGCTCCTCCAGGCTCTCGATGACGGCGAGCTGGCGCTCGACCAGGCCGAGGGTGCGCAGCGAGAGGTTCACGAACGTGCCGCCGATGCTCTCCCGCAACCGCTCCAGCTGGGCTGCGGACTCGGCGAGTTCGGCGCGCAGTTCCTCACGGGCGTCCGCCATCATCTGGCGCTGGCCGACCAGGTGCTTGCGGTCGGCCTCCAGGGTGACGATCCGCTCGCTCAGGGCGGCCGCGTGCGCGTGCAGGGCGTTGACGGAGCGGACGACCTGCGCGAACTCGTCGTTGCGGCCGGTGAAGGTGATGGGCTCCTCGGCGGCGGGGTCCGCCGCCTCCGCGAGCCGGGCCGAGCCGCGGCGCAGCACGGACAGCGGCCGGGTGAGGGTGCGGGCCATCGCCGTGGCGATGCCGACGGCGAGCAGCATCAGGGCGCCGAGGACGGCGATCCGCAGCTCCAGCGCACTGACGTCGTCGTCGCGCAGCTGGGCCAGGTCCTTGGTACGGCGGTCGTAGAGGGCGGACTCCGCGCCGCGCATCGCGTCGATACGGGCGGAGAGCGCGGCGTCGACCTTCGAGGCGCTGGTGCCGAGTTCCGACTCGGAGAGCGTCGGCTGGTCCGTGAGCCTGGCCAGGTACTTCTCGGCGGAGTTGACCTCCGGGCCGGTGACCGTGGAGTCGTACGACGTCCGGGCGGCCTTGGTCGCGGTGTCGTGGAAGTCGGCCAGGGCCGCGTCGGAGCGCAGCCGGGCCTGCTGGGCGGCCACGGTCAACGCGTTGCGTTGCTTGGTGTCGGCGGCCGAGGAGGAGCTGACCGTGGTCGGCAGTCCGGTGACCGGGCTGATGACCGTCTGGGTGGTGCTGGGCACGTTGAGAGCCGCGAGGAGCAGTCCGCGAGCAGCGGCGGCCTGCTGCACGGCCGTGTCCAGCTCGGCGAGGGCGTACGCGCCCGATCCGGCCCGGGGCGGCATCTGCTGCGCCAGCTGCTCGGCGAGCCGGTGCAGCTCGGTGATGGCGGCGGAGTAGGCGTCGTGGGTCTGCAGGGCGTCGCTCTTGCCGGTGAGCGCGGCGCGGCGCAGCGCGGCGATGCCGTCCAGGTCACCGCGGAGGGCGGCGGGGGTGTCGGTGTCCTGCTGCAGCTCCTCCACCTGCCGGTCGACGCGGGTGCTGCGCTGCTCGGAGGGCGCCTTGGACTTGGGCCGTCCCGCGGCGATGTAGGAGGTCACCTCGTCCCGCTCGTCGGCGAGCGAATGCGCCAGGGCGAGCGCGTTCTGGGTCTGTCCGGCGAGCGTCACCAGGTCCTGGGAGTCGCTGAGCTGCCCGGAGGCGGTGAGGACGGAAGGGACACCGGCCCCGGCTATCGCGGCGGCCACCACGGCCACGGCGACGACGAGCCGGTTGCGTACATGCGTGGGCCGGCCCTTGCCGGTGGTGGTGGCGGTGCTGCCGGACGTGTGCTCCACGCCCGCTGCGGGGTCCGTCTGCTTGCCTGTGCGACGAGGCCGCGTCTTCTGCACCGGTGCTCGCAATCCTGACTCGTGGTACTCATGGGCCCGGGTGTGACGCTCCGTCAACCGACGTCGACTGTACGTACGCCCAGTACGGTGCCGACCCTCCCAGTGCCGGTGGGCAGTGGACGAGCATCACCTGACCCGCCACCCGAAGGAGTGAACATCGGAGGGGAGTTGGCGAGCAAGTTCCTGGGAAGGGTTCAGCGCCCCTGTGCGGCAGGCCGGTTGGACGTCCGCGCCGGGCGGTGGCAGTATTCGCCGACACGGCTTCCCGGAACAACGGATTCCACCCCAAACAGGGCGCCTGACCTGCACGAGTGCGTCAATTCCGCGACCGATGCCAGGCTTTGGCGAACCTTGTGAAGACGTCGTGCAGACTGGCCGAATGCATACGGAACTTGTCTCGGAGCCGGGTGATCCCACCTACCCCAACGAGGACTTCGCCGCGGCCACGCTCCCCGCTTCCGGCCAGGGCGGGACCCTCGTCGTCCTGGACGGGGTGACGCCACCGCGCGGTGGGGCGGGCTGTCTGCATTCAGTCCCCTGGTTCACGTCCCGTCTCGGCGGCGCCCTGACCGAACTGACCGTTTCCCTCCCGGATGTTCCGCTGCAGGAGGCGCTGGCCCGCGCCATCACTCGTACGGCCGAGGCCCATGCGACCACCTGTGACCTTTCTCACCCACGCACCCCACAGGCAACGGTGGTCGTGGCGCGGTGGGGCGTGGAGACGCTGGAGTACCTGGTCCTGTCGGACTCGGCCCTGCTGGTCGAGTCACCGGAGGGCACGGTCACCTCCCTCCTGGACGACCGCCTGTCCCGGCTGCCGCGCTCGTCCCTGGCCACGGACGCCATCGTGGACTCGACGGTCCGGAACAAAGAGGGCGGCTTCTATACGGCCGCCGCGGATCCGTCCGTGGCGGCACGGGCGGTGACAGGGGTGCTGTCGCGGGGCGATGTGCGGGCCCTGGCCGCCCTGACGGACGGCGCCACACGGTGGGTGGAGAAGTTCCGGGAGGGCGACTGGGCGGACTGCTTCCGTTTCGTACGGAAGGAGGGGGCACAGGCGCTGGTCGACCGGGTACGGATGCTGGAGCGGGCCGACGCGGAGGAGCGGAGGTATCTGCGGCGCAGCAAGACGCATGACGACGCGACGGTCGTGTACGTCGTCCTGTGACCTACTTGGCGGCTGCGTGGATGAAGGACGACCAGGCCGCGGGCGACAACAGCAGGATCGGGCCGTCGGGAACCTTGCTGTCGCGGACTGGTATGACGCCGGGGAGGCCGTCGGCCCCTCGACGCACTCCCCCCGTCCGCATTGCTGTACGACGACTTGCGCCGGCGCGCGGAATGCAGGTCGTGCGTGCTCTTCACGGTCCGTAGTCCTCCGCGAGCAGTACAGCAGGTCTCCGAGACCGGACTGAGAGCCCCGCACCCTCGCGGCGGCGCGGCAACTCGCAAACTCGCTCGCCGTAGAACTCCTTCGTGACTCCTCCACGCCCGGAAGGGGTGGCTTCTCGCTGTGCAATTCGTCGGGGGCCCGCCGCCTGAAGCGCGGCCGGCCAGGCACGACTGCTCGGCGCCCGCCTGAGGCAGCCGGGCGAGGCCTACTTCTCCATGCCCCGGTTCAACTCCCCCAGCAGCCGCGCCAGTTCGGCCACCTCGCGCCGGTCCCAGTGGGCCAGTTGGCTGACGTAGCGCGCCCGCCGGGCATCCCGGACCCTGCTCACCCGGCGGTGTCCCTCCTCGGTGAGGTGGACGAGCCAGGCCCGGCCGTCCGCCGGGTCGGGTTCGCGGGCGACCAGGCCCAGGTCCTCCAGGGCGCGCAGCTGCCGGGACATGGTGGCCTTGCCCACGCCGATGTAGGCCGCGAGCTCGGTGGCGCGCAGCCGGTCGTGCTCGTCGAGGCGCACGAGGAGGCCGTACGCGGCGGACTCCAGGTCGGGGTGGACCTCGCGGGCCATCTCGCCCTGGCTCGCCCGGGCGCGCCGCAGCAGAACCGTCAGCTCGCGCTCCAGGGACAGGTACTCCTGGTCCGCGCCGCTCGGTGCCGACCGGTCCGGGAGCCGGCTCTCGTCCCCGTTTCCGCCTTCGTGCACGTCAGCCCCTGCCTCGGTTTTCCCGATCCTGAAAGTTTCCGCCAGACCCCGTCGTTGCCGCAGCTCCTCAAGTATTTCGCAGGGCTAGACCAACGGCAGACTCCGGGCCCCCTTCCCACCCGCTCTTCTACGTGCGTAGCTTCCTTACCAGGAAATGGCCGACATGCCCACGCCAACAGCATCTCGGCGCTGCAGCGCTTCCCCACCGAGCATCACCGAGCCTTCGGAGGCACGCTATGCCCGTGCACAGACCCGGATCGGTCCGCCCCCGGCGCCTCTTTCTCGCCGCGCTCCTGCTCGCCGCCCTCTCCCTCGCACTGCCCTTCGCCGTCCCGGCCTCCGCCGCTGACCAGCCCGCCCGCGGCTCCGCCCACATGGGCATGGGCGTCCTCGCCCACGACGGGCGGAAGGGCAGCCCCGCCCCGACCGCCGTCACCCAGACGGAGGGCGTCGACGTCTCCGCCCACCAGGGCAACGTCGCCTGGTCGACGCTGTGGAGCAGCGGGGTCAAATGGGCCTACACGAAGGCGACCGAGGGGACGTACTACACGAACTCGTACTTCGCCCAGCAGTACAACGGCTCGTACAACGTCGGCATGATCCGCGGCGCGTACCACTTCGCCACCCCCGACACCACCAGCGGCGCCACCCAGGCGAACTACTTCGTCGACCACGGCGGCGGCTGGTCCAGGGACGGCAAGACCCTCCCCGGGACCCTCGACATCGAGTGGAACCCGTACGGCGCCGAGTGCTACGGCAAGTCGGCGAGCGCGATGGTCAGCTGGATCGCCGACTTCCTGAACACGTACAAGGCGCGCACGGGGCGGGATGCCGTGATCTACACGGCGACGAGCTGGTGGAGCGACTGCACCGGGAACTACGCGGGCTTCGCCTCGGCGAACCCGCTGTGGATCGCACGGTACGCATCGGATGCCGGGACGCTGCCGGCGGGCTGGGGGTACTACACCATGTGGCAGTACACCTCGTCCGGCCCGACCGTCGGCGACCACGACAAGTTCAATGGAGCGCTCGACCGGGTCCAGGCACTCGCCAACGGCTGATCCCGTACACACGGGCGAAGGCCCGGGCCTCCCTCACGGGACCCGGGCCTTGCCTGTCCGGTGGCGTCCGTCACGCCGCCACCGGAACCTCCGGCTTCGCGTCGCTCGTGGCAGGCGCGAGGGCCAGCTCCAGGACCTGGCGGACGTCGGTCACGGTGTGGACGTCGAGCTTGTCCAGCACCTCCGCGGGGACGTCGTCCAGGTCGGCTTCGTTGCGCTTGGGGATGATCACCGTGGTGACACCCGCCCGGTGCGCGGCGAGCAGCTTCTGCTTCACGCCGCCGATGGGCAGGACACGGCCGGTCAGCGAGACCTCGCCGGTCATCGCCACGTCCGTGCGGACCAGCCGCCCGGACAGGAGGGACGCCAGGGCCGTCGTCATCGTGACACCCGCGCTGGGGCCGTCCTTCGGGACCGCGCCCGCCGGGAAGTGGATGTGCACTCCACGGTCCTTCAGGTCCGCGACCGGCAGCTCCAGTTCGGCACCGTGGCTGCGCAGGAAGCTCAGCGCGATCTGCGCCGACTCCTTCATCACGTCACCCAGCTGGCCGGTGAGGGTCAGACCCGCCGCACCCGTCTCCGGGTCGGCCAGGGACGCCTCCACGTAGAGGACGTCGCCGCCCGCGCCGGTGACCGCGAGACCCGTCGCCACGCCCGGAACCGCCGTACGGCGCTCCGCCGGGTCCTGGGCGGACTCGGGCACGTGGTGCGGCCGCCCGATCAGACCGCGCAGCTCACCCTCCGTGATGGTGAACGGCAGCTCCCGGTCGCCCAGTTCGTGCTGCGCCGCGACCTTGCGGAGCAGCCGGGCGATCGAGCGCTCCAGGGTACGGACGCCCGCCTCGCGGGTGTACTCGCCGGCGAGCTTGCGCAGCGCGCTCTCGTCGATGGTGACCTCGTCCGACTGCAGCCCCGCGCGCTCCAGCTGACGCGGCAGCAGGTGATCCCGCGCGATGACCACCTTCTCGTCCTCGGTGTAGCCGTCCAGGCGGACCAGCTCCATACGGTCCAGCAGGGCCTCCGGGATGGCCTCCAGGACGTTCGCCGTGGCGAGGAAGACGACGTCGCTGAGGTCGAGTTCGACCTCCAGGTAGTGGTCGCGGAAGGTGTGGTTCTGGGCCGGGTCCAGGACCTCCAGGAGGGCGGCCGCGGGGTCGCCGCGGAAGTCCGAGCCCACCTTGTCGATCTCGTCGAGGAGGACGACCGGGTTCATCGAACCGGCCTCCTTGATGGCGCGGACGACACGGCCGGGCAGCGCACCGACGTACGTACGGCGGTGGCCGCGGATCTCCGCCTCGTCGCGCACACCGCCGAGGGCGACGCGGACGAACTTGCGGCCCATGGCGTGCGCGACGGACTCGCCGAGCGAGGTCTTGCCGACGCCGGGCGGGCCGACGAGGGCCAGTACGGCACCGCCGCGCCGGCCGCCCACGACGCCGAGGCCCCGCTCGCTGCGGCGCTTGCGCACCGCCAGGTACTCGGTGATGCGCTCCTTCACGTCCTCCAGGCCCGCGTGCTCGGCGTCGAGGATCGCCTTGGCGCCCTGGATGTCGTACGCGTCCTCGGTCCGCTCGTTCCAGGGGAGTTCGAGGACGGTGTCCAGCCAGGTGCGGATCCAGGAGCCCTCCGGGGACTGGTCGCTGGACCGCTCCAGCTTGTCGACCTCCTTGAGCGCCGCCTCGCGGACCTTCTCCGGCAGGTCGGCGGCCTCCACACGGGCCCGGTAGTCGTCGGACTCCTCGCCGTCCTGCTCGCCGTTGAGCTCGCGCAGCTCCTTGCGTACGGCTTCCAGCTGGCGGCGGAGCAGGAACTCGCGCTGCTGCTTGTCGACGCCCTCCTGGACGTCCTTGGCGATGGTCTCGGCGACGTCCTGCTCGGCGAGGTGGTCGCGCAGGTGCTGGGTGGCGAGCTTGAGGCGGGCGACCGGGTCGGAGGTCTCCAGCAGCTCGACCTTCTGATCGGTCGTCAGGAAGGGCGAGTATCCGGAGTTGTCGGCCAGGGCGGACACGTCGTCGATGGCCTGCACCCGGTCGACCACCTGCCAGGCGCCGCGCTTGCGCAGCCAGGCGGTGGCAAGGGCCTTGTACTCCTTGACCAGTTCGGTGACGTGACCGGGCAGCGGCTCGGGCACGCTCTCGTCGATCCTCGTCCCCTCGACCCACAGCGCCGCACCCGGGCCGGTGGTGCCCGCGCCGATCTTCACGCGGCCGCGGCCGCGGATCAGGGCGCCCGGGTCACCGTCGGCGAGCCGGCCGACCTGCTCGACGGTGCCGAGCACACCGGTGCCCGGGTATGTGCCGTCGATGCGTGGCACCAGCAGGACCCTGGGCTTTCCCGGCTCGGAGCGGGCGGCGGCCTGGGCGGCCTCCACCGCGGCGCGTACGTCGGTGTCGTTCAGGTCCAGCGGCACCACCATGCCGGGCAGCACGACCTCGTCGTCGAGCGGCAGCACGGGCAGGGTGAGCGGTGTGGACGTCGATGCCATGATCTACCCTCCGGCAGTCAAGTTGAGTTATGCCGACTCAATGCATGGCGCTCCGCTAATGTTCCCGGGGTCCCGTTCGCTGTCAGCGATCACGGCGGTGAGGTGCGCGTGTGCTGAGGGCTGCCGCCCCCAGACCCCCGCCTTTCGGCCCTTGAGGGGCCTCGTCCTCAAACGCCGGACGGGCTGAAAAGAGACAACGCCGGGCGAGGTGAAAAGAATCCGCGGTCGGGCGGCAGTCAGGCGGTCGCCGCGCGGTACCAGCGGCGGATCATCGGCCAGGTCGCGATGCCTATGGCCAGGGAGATCAGGTGGCCCCAGTTGCTCAGCGGGTCCGTGAACTCGATCAGGTCCTGGACCAGCATGCCGCCGAACAGGACCAGCATCGGCCAGCGCAGCCAGGGTATGAGCAGTCCGGCCAGGGCGCCGACGCTGGCGGCCACCCCGAAGCTGATGCCGTAGTCGAAGCGGTGGAGTGAGCTGTCGGGGAGGTGGCCGACGAGCACGGCCAGGCCCACGGGGACCTCGGTCGCGAGGGTGGCGAGGACATGGCCGAGCAGGAAGACGACGGCCGTGCGCGCCCCGCCTATGCGCCGCTCCAGCGCCGTCAGGACGAGCAGAAAGCAGACCACGTACGGCGACACGACCCCGCCCGCGATCCACAGCGCGCTGGCGAGCAGCACCAGCACGGGCGTCTGCACGAGGTGTGCGACGTCCGTGCTGGAGGCCTGGAGCAGGCTGTCGACGAGCGACGGGGCGGCGTAGTCGGCGATCAGAGTGGTGACCGCCAGGACCGTCGCGTAGGCGAAGGTGAACGGCGTACCGGTGGGGGTCGGCAGAAGGCGCCAGGGGCGCAGGGCGCGGGCCGCGGGGGGCGGCACCTGAACGGTCGGTGCGGCGACGGTGACCGCGCCGCGCTGACGCGGCATACCGTCGAGAAGTTCGGACACGTCGGGAAGGGGCGCGACCGAGGGTTCGTTGTCGGCCGTCGCGATGGGTTCCACGTTGCGGCGCTCCTTCCGTTGCGCCCCACCCTTCGCAACCACAGGGGTCCCTGTCTGTGACCGACGCCACGCGAGAGGCGATTCACAGCAACCTCTCATGCTTTTCATGCGTCAGAGGACAACCCCTGCTTACTGTTTCGTCCTGCTACGGCCTCAGCAGGTCGACCTCCTTGGCGTGTGCCGCGCGTGTCGCGGGGTCCCAGTCGCCGGTGCAGTAGACGGACACCTCGCTGATGGCGCCGTCGCGGATGTCGGCGCGCATCAGCTCCCTGCAGTACCAGGTGCCGTCCTGCTCGTCCTGCCACTGCTCCTCGACCTCGAGGACGAGTCCGGTGGGCGTGGCGTCGACGCGGTGGCGCGGCACGGTGCCCAGGAAGGGGTGACTGTGGCGGCGCGCTGCGACGACCTCGTCGCGGCCGACGGCCTGCAGCCGCCACTGGGGAACGGTCATGTCGAGGAAGACGTCGTCCGTGAACAGCCCGTCCGGGGCTGTGTTGGTCTCCAGGAACCGGACGAAGAGATCGGCGAGTTCCTTGACGCGGGTGCCGGTGTCGGTGTCGGTGGTCATGACTGCGCTCCCGCGAGGTTGCGGCCGACGGTCTCCATCGTGCGGTTGAGTTCCGCGGTGGGGCTGAACTCGACGATCTCGGTGCCCGCGAAGATCAGGGGGAGATGGCCGGGGGCGCCGTAGTAGGCGTCGCCGGCGTGGAAGACCTCGTCGTGGTCGGCGTACCGGAACACGATCTTGCCGGAGACGACCTGGCCCCAGTGCGGGCACTGGCAGCGGTCGTCGGGCAGGCCCCGGAAGAGCGGGGCGGGGTCCATGTCCTGCTTCATCGACTCGTACGCGACGGTGTACGGGCCGAGCTGGGCGTAGCGCCCCTCGATGACGGGCTCGTCGACCTTGAGTTCGGCCTCGGCCTTGGCGGTGCGTGGCATGGTGTCCTGCCTTCCCTGGGTTCTGGCTCGGGTGCTTCACCCAGGGGGCGTGAGATCGGACATCACAGTGTGGGGCGGGGCCTCACAGCCGCCACTCGGGCGTCTGTTCCGGCTGGTAGACGCAGAGGGTGCCGGTGTGCAGGGAGGTTTCGAGGTGCCGGCCCAGTTCCGGGTGGGCCGCGGCGATCCGCCGTACGGCGGCCCGGATGCGGGCGGTGACGGTGGTGCGCGCGCGCTCGGCGTCCGATCCCGTACGGCGCACCCGGCCCCCGATGCCGAACGCGGCCGCGAGCTGTCCGACCAGGGCGTCCCGCTCGACGGCGATCCGCTCCGAACGCCCGGCGTCCCCGGCCTCGTCGGCGTCCCGGGCCTCCTCCTCCAGCTCCCGCAGCCTGCGCCGGTATGCGGAGCGCGCGGTGGCGTCGATGACCTCCCCGGTGTCGCCCTGCGGATGCAGACCCTCGACGTGCTCCCCCCTGCCGCCCGGCGCCGCCAGCTCGACCGCGGGCACGGGCGTGCCGGGACGCGCCAGCAGGACGGCGATGTCGTTCAGGCCCTTGCTGTCGGGGAGACGTGTGTCGTGACCGGCGTAGCGGAGGTGCCAGAGGGGGCCTTCCCGCCGGAAGAGGGCGGAGCCGGGGGTGCCGGACGGGGTGTCGGCCTGCGCCTCGCCTTCCCGCTGCCTGCCGTTCGTCTCACCCGCCATGCGTTCCGTCAGCGCGACCGCGCCCGCCGCCGCGGCCGCCCGCAGTGCCCTCTCGCGGTGCTCGCGGGTGCGGTCCGGGTCGCCCATGGCTGCCGCCAGCAGCGCCAGATGGCGGTCGATCGGGCCGCGTACCGCCGCGCCGATGCCCTCCACGGCGAAGAGGCCGGCGTACGGGGTGAGGAGGTCGTAGAGGGCGGGCGCGCAGGGGTGGGAGCCCAGTGCGGCGACCGTCTCCGCGGCCTGTGCCAGCATCGGCAGCCACTCGCTGTCCTTGGGCGCACCGTCGAGCCGGGGTGCGACGGCCGACAGGCGGCGGGCGGCCTCGTCGAACCGGCCGAACTGTGCCGCCACGAGCGCGAGGCTGACCCGGGGCCAGAGCATCGGGGAGCGTTCCAGCATGGTCGCCTCCGCCCGCACCCGCTGCAGGCCTGCCGTGTCGCCCGTCTCGGCGTACAGGCACCAGCGCTGGGTGACGGCGAGCATGGCGGCGTTGGCGCTGCCGGCTCTGCGGCCCAGGTCCTCGACCTCGTCGAGCGCGGCGGCGCAGTCCTCGTACCGGCCCTCCATCAGCGCCCGCGCGCCGCGCCACAGGGGCACGTACCAGGCGTACAGGGGCCGCCGCAGCGGTCGTACGGCCGTCTCGTACGCGAGCGCCTCCGCGTCGGCCCCGGCGAAGTCGCCGGTCTCCATCAGCGCGACCAACCGGAGCCGCCGGCCGAGGAGTTCGAGCACGGGGTCGCGCAGGTCGCGGGCGGTCGTCACGATCTGCGTGGACCAGTCGAGCCGGTCCCGGCAGTGGTCGGGGCCGGGCCGGGCGTCGCACAGCGCGGCCAGGGCCGGTCCGAGGGTCGCCGGATCACCGGCCTCGCGGGCGGTGCCGACGGCCTCCTCGGCGAGGGCGATGCGGTGCTTCTCCGGTTCGACCAGCCCGGCGGCGAGGGAGAGCCGTGCGGTGACGGCGGCGCGCAGGGCCGCGTGCCGGGGTTCGGCGGCGAGCGCGGCGCGGGCCTCGGTCAGCAGGTCGAGCTGCTCACGGTCCTGGAGGTCGACCTCGAACCCGACGGGCCCGGTCCCGAGCCCCAGCGCGGCCCGCGCCAGCAGATCGGCCCGCCCGGCCTCCCGCGCCAGCCCGGCGGCCCTGAGCAGCGCGCCCCGCGCGGCCTCCGGCTCCCCGGCCCCGAGCCGCGCGGAACCCAGCCCGAGAAGGGCTTCCACGAGCTCGACGCGGTAGGCGCAGGAGGCCGACCCCGGTCCGGGACCACGCCCCTGATCAGCACCGCCACCGAACCCGCGATCACCCCCACCGCCGGGTCCCCCGACTTCGCCGGCCCCCACGACGCCGACACCCGAAGCCTCGGCCGCCACACCACCGGCACCCGCGACCCCCCTGCCATCGCCCTCGGACCGGCCACCACCCCCACCGCCAGGCCCTCCAACTTCCCCGACCCCCACGACAACAACACCCGAAGCCCCTCCCACCGCACCACCGGCACCGGGAGCCCCGACCCCCCTGTCACCGCCACGGGACCCGCGGTCACCCCCACCGCCAGGCCCCGCAACTCCCCCGACCCCCACGACACCAACACCCGAAGCCTCGGCCCCCGCACCACCGGCACCCGCGACCCCGACCCCCCTGCCATCGCCCTCGGCCCCGCCATCACCCCCACCGCCAGGCCCCGCAACTCCCCCGGCCCCTGGGCCCCCGGCCCCCCTGTCATCACCGCCGGCCCGGACAGCGCCCCCGTCCCACAGCTCCACCGCGCGCTCGTACCACCGGGCCGCATCCTCGAAGGCGAACAGTGCCTCCGCCCGGGCCGCCGCCTCGCGGGCGTAGCTCGCGGCCTCCCGTGCCTGCTCGGGGCCGGACAGCAGCAGGTGGTGGGCCACTTCCGCGGGGCCGGTGTCGCGGCCGCGGCGGGCGTAGCCGGCGAGGACCTCGGCGGCCGCGTGGTGCAGGGCGGCGCGTTCGGCCGGGGTGAGGGTGTCGTGGACCGCGTCCCGGAGCAGGTCGTGCCGGAAGGCGCCCCGGTCGGCGCCGGCCTCGGCCAGCAGACCGGCACCGGCGGCCTCCCCGAGCAGCGTGCGCAGCTCGCCGAGGGGCACCTCCGCGGCCTCGGCGAGCACATCGAGCCGGAACCGGGTACCGAGGACCGCCGCCACCTCCAGCACGCGCGCGGCCCGCGGGGTCAGGTCGTCCAACCGGGCGCGTACGGCGGCCCGGACGGCGACCGAAGGGACACCGGGGCCGCCCCCGTCCCCGGGTGGCGCGGCGCCCCAACTCCCGGCCCGCAGCAGCTCGGTGACGAAGAACGCGTCGCCGCCCGTACGCCGTACCAATGCATGCACCGCATCCGCCTCCGGAGCGGCCCCCGTCACCGCCTCGACCAACACCGCGACGTCCCGCTCCCTCAACGGCCCGAGCCCCAACGCCCGCCCCCGTCGCAGCAGTTGCGCCCGAGCCCAGCCGCCGTCCCCCCAGGCCGCATCCTCGTCGCGAGCCGTCGCCAGCAGCAGGACCGGGCAGGTGCGGGCCGCGTCCGCGGTCTCCAGCAGCAGCCGTAGCGAGGAGGCGTCGGCGGCGTGCACGTCGTCCAGCACCAGGAGCAGCGGGCGGCGGCGCGCGGCCGTGGCCAGGAGCTCGGAGACATCGCCTGCGAGCCGCAGCCGCGCGGTCTCCGGGTCGGCACCGCGCAGGGCACCGGCCGCCGCCCCCGAGACCAGCGCCCGTAGCGGCGGCGACGCGGCCACCAGCCGCCCGCAGGCCACATCCTCCGCGACCAGCACCCGCAACAACCGCGACCAGGGCCGAAAGGCCCGCCCGGCGGTCTCCGGCGGACACCAGGCCCACAGCACGCGAGAACCACCGGCCTGCGCGGCGACCTCCTCGGCGGTACGGGTCTTACCGGCGCCGGCCGGCCCGGTGAGGGTGACGAGCCCGCCCCGCCCGGACGCAGACCGCTCCAGGGCCGCACGGAGCTCCCCCAGCACGTCTTCACGTCCCACGAACGGGTAATTCGAGGCCATGGCAGCCACCGCGCACTTCCCACAGGCCTGACGGCCCTCCCACGCGACTCTCACGCTGCTTCGAGCGTAAGCACGCGAGGCGGAGTCCGCTGCGCATCGCCGACGCCCTGAGCGTCCGCAGTCCCCCCGCGGCGCAATTCGGCACAGCCGGCGGAGCGTTCATGCAGGATGAACCCATGACCGCCACCTACGACACCCCTGTGGTCCTGGACCGTCGCGAGGGCCCGTACGGCGAGGTCGTGCTCCGCCGGCACGGCGAGTTGCTGCAGATCATCGCCAACGGCTGCTTTCTGATGGACACCTCGGACGGCCGCTCGGAGCGGCTCCTCGTGGACGCCGCGCTCGACGCCCTGGGCCCCCGCAGGGCGCCGGACGTGCTGATCGGAGGCCTCGGAGTGGGCTTCTCGCTCGCACACGCGGCGGCCGACCCGCGCTGGGGCGCGATCACGGTCGTGGAGCGCGAGCGCGCGATCATCGACTGGCACCTGAACGGCCCCCTCGCCGCCCTCTCGGCCCGGGCGGTCGCCGATCCGCGCACGGAGATCGTGGAGACGGATCTGATCGAGTACGTCCGTGAGACATCCGCCACTTATGACGCCCTGTGCCTGGACATCGACAACGGCCCCGACTGGACCGTCACCGAGGGCAACGACGACCTCTACTCGCCGGCCGGACTGACAAGCTGCGCAAGGGTGTTGAAGCCGGGCGGGGTGCTGGTGGTGTGGTCCGCACAGCCCTCTCCGGATTTCGAAGAAACCTTGCGGAATGCCGGGTTCCAACAGGTGCGTACCGAAGAGATCCCGGTTGCCCGTGGCGTTCCCGACGTTGTGCACATCGCCGTCCGACCTGGATAGCCGTGGGACGGTGACTCCCCGTACTCTGCTTCTCTGGCGCAGATCATTCAAGCGTCAATCGCAAGCATGCGCAGGCATGAGCCAGGTAACGGATCACCCCACGGATTCCGGAAAGCAACTCAGGGGCGGGCGATGGAGCAGACCCACACATCCCACAACGGCACGACGGCGACCCCGGGCGCACAGCGCAGGGTACTGGTGGTCGAGGACGACGCGACCATCGTCGACGCCATCGCGGCCCGCCTGCGCGCAGAGGGCTTCCTCGTGCAGACCGCGGGTGACGGCCCGGCCGCCGTCGACACCGCCGAGGCCTGGCAGCCCGACCTGCTGATCCTCGACATCATGCTGCCCGGCTTCGACGGCCTGGAGGTCTGCCGCCGTGTGCAGGCCCAGCGCCCGGTGCCGGTGCTGATGCTGACCGCGCGCGACGACGAGACCGACATGCTGGTCGGGCTCGGCGTCGGCGCCGACGACTACATGACCAAGCCGTTCTCCATGCGGGAGCTGGCCGCCCGCGTGCATGTGCTGCTGCGCCGGGTGGAGCGGGCCGCACTGGCCGCCGCGACGCCCAGAAGCGGCATCCTGCGCCTGGGCGAGCTGGAGATCGACCACGCCCAGCGGCGGGTGCGTGTGCACTCCGAGGACGTGCATCTGACGCCCACCGAGTTCGACCTGCTGGTGTGCCTCGCGAACACCCCGCGCGCGGTGCTCTCCCGTGAGCAGTTGCTTGCCGAGGTGTGGGACTGGGCGGACGCCTCCGGCACCCGTACGGTCGACAGCCACATCAAGGCGCTGCGCCGGAAGATCGGCGCCGAGCGGATCCGCACGGTGCACGGCGTGGGCTACGCGCTGGAGACCCCGACGCCATGAGCGGCGATCCGGCCGGCCGGAGAAGCCCCGGGGAGCCCTGGGGCGGTGTGAGCCCGTTCTCGATCAAGACCAAGCTGGGCGCTCTGGTCGTCATCGCGGTCCTGATCACCACCGGGCTGATGATGATCGCCATGCGCACGGCGACGGAGCTGCGCTTCATCACGGTCTTCTCGATGATCGCCACACTGCTCATCACGCAGTTCGTGGCCCATTCGCTCACCGCGCCACTGGACGACATGAACGCGGTGGCCAAGGCCATCTCGCACGGCGACTACACCCGCAGGGTGCGCGAGAACCGCCGCGACGAGCTCGGCGACCTGGCGCAGACGATCAACCGCATGGCCGACGACCTGGAGGCCCAGGACCGCCAGCGCAAGGAGCTGGTGGCGAACGTCTCGCACGAGCTGCGCACCCCCATCGCGGGCCTGAGGGCGGTACTGGAGAACATCGTCGACGGTGTCTCCCCGGCCGACCCGGAGACCATGCGTACGGCCCTGAAGCAGACCGAGCGGCTCGGCCGGCTGGTGGAGACGCTGCTGGACCTGTCCCGGCTGGACAACGGCGTCGTACCGCTGCGTCGGCGGCGCTTCGAGGTCTGGCCGTACCTGTCGGGCGTGCTGAAGGAGGCCAACATGGCCGTGCCCGCGCGCGCCGGCATCGCCTCCGGCTCCGGCAGCCACACCCGTACGGACGTGCATCTGCACCTCGACGTGTCCCCGCCGGAGCTGACCGCGCACGCGGACCCCGAGCGGATCCACCAGGTAGTGGCGAATCTCATCGACAACGCCGTCAAGCACAGCCCGCCGCACGGCCGCGTGACCGTGAAGGCGCGGCGCGGGACGCTGCCGGAGTCGCTGGAGCTGGAGGTGCTGGACGAGGGCCCCGGCATTCCGCGCTCGGAGTGGCACCGGGTCTTCGAGCGGTTCAACCGGGGCGGCGCGGGAGCCTCCAACGGTCAGGGCGGCGACGGCGGTACGGGGCTGGGCCTGGCGATCGCCCGCTGGGCCGTCGACCTGCACGGTGGCAGGATCGGAGTGGCCGAATCCGAGCGGGGTTGCCGGATTCTCGTCACCCTCCCGGGAGAGACATCCGTTCAAAGTTGACGTAAAGTCCGAATCGGAGCCTCAAGATCCACCGCGGTCCGCGCCGACGGACACGTGTGATCAGGCACACGCCCGCACGCTGAGCGTGCAGGGCCTGCTTCGGCGTTTCCCGTCACCCTCGTTCCGTACCGGAACCGCGTTTGTTTCCCGCCATTTCCAGGCCCGAAACGCGGTTTCCGATGTGACTTACACGACGATGAACCTGCCCGGCCTGACCTTCTGGGTCTTGGAGGCGTAGCCTTTATTCCCGCTGTCCATCACCTTGTGAAGCGGAAGAGGGCGGTTGCCGCCGTGTCGCCACAGTCCCCCAGTAACTCGAGCATCTCGACCGACGCAGACCAAGCGGGCAAGAACCCCGCGGCCGCGTTCGGACCGAACGAGTGGCTCGTCGACGAGATCTATCAGCAGTACCTCCAGGACCCGAATTCGGTAGACCGAGCCTGGTGGGACTTCTTCGCCGACTACAAGCCCGGGGCCCCTGCCGCCCCGGCTCCGGCGGGTACTGCGGCCGCGGGGGCCGCAGAGACCACCACTCCGGCGCCCGCGGCGCCCGCCGCCCCGGCTGCGCAGGCCCCGGCCGCCCCCGCGGCGCCCGCTCCCGCGCCGGCCCCCGCGGCCCCGAAGCCCGCGGCCGCCGCTCCGGCGCCCGCTCCCGCGAAGGCCGCCCCGGCTCCGGCGCCGGCCAAGCCCGCCGCTGCCGCCAAGGCCGCGCCCGCGACCGAGGCCGCCGACGGCCCCGAGCTGGTGACCCTGCGCGGTCCCGCCGCCGCCGTCGCGAAGAACATGAACGCCTCCCTGGAGCTGCCCACGGCCACGTCCGTGCGCGCGGTCCCGGTGAAGCTGCTGTTCGACAACCGCATCGTCATCAACAACCACCTCAAGCGCGCCCGGGGCGGGAAGATCTCCTTCACGCACCTGATCGGCTACGCGATGGTGCAGGCCATCAAGACGATGCCGTCGATGAACTGGCACTACGCGGAGAAGGACGGGAAGCCCACCCTCGTCAAGCCGCCGCACGTCAACTTCGGCCTCGCCATCGACCTGGTGAAGCCCAACGGCGACCGCCAGCTGGTCGTCGCGGGCATCAAGAAGGCCGAGACGCTGAACTTCTTCGAGTTCTGGCAGGCCTACGAGGACATCGTCCGCCGCGCCCGCGACGGCAAGCTGACGATGGACGACTTCACCGGCGTCACGGTCTCCCTGACCAACCCCGGCGGCCTCGGCACCGTCCACTCGGTCCCGCGTCTGATGCCCGGTCAGTCGGTCATCATGGGCGTCGGCTCCATGGACTACCCGGCGGAGTTCCAGGGCACCAGCCAGGACACCCTGAACAAGCTCGGCATCTCGAAGGTCATGACGCTCACGTCGACCTACGACCACCGGGTCATCCAGGGCGCCGCCTCCGGCGAGTTCCTGCGGATCGTCGCGAACCTCCTCCTCGGCGAGAACGGCTTCTACGACGAGATCTTCGAGTCCCTGCGCATCCCCTACGAGCCGGTCCGCTGGCTCAAGGACATCGACGCCTCGCACGACGACGACGTCACCAAGGCCGCCCGGGTCTTCGAGCTGATCCACTCCTACCGGGTCCGCGGCCACGTCATGGCCGACACCGACCCGCTGGAGTACCGCCAGCGCAAGCACCCCGACCTGGACATCACCGAGCACGGCCTCACCCTGTGGGACCTGGAGCGCGAGTTCGCCGTCGGCGGCTTCGCCGGCAAGTCGATGATGAAGCTGCGCGACATCCTCGGCGTGCTGCGCGACTCGTACTGCCGCACCACCGGCATCGAGTTCATGCACATCCAGGACCCCAAGCAGCGCAAGTGGATCCAGGACCGGGTGGAGCGCCCGCACTCCAAGCCGGAGCGCGAGGAGCAGCTGCGCATCCTGCGCCGGCTGAACGCGGCGGAGGCCTTCGAGACCTTCCTGCAGACGAAGTACGTCGGCCAGAAGCGCTTCTCCCTGGAGGGCGGCGAGTCCGTCATCCCGCTGCTCGACGCGGTCATCGACTCCGCGGCCGAGTCCCGGCTGGACGAGGTCGTCATCGGCATGGCCCACCGCGGCCGCCTGAACGTGCTCGCCAACATCGTCGGCAAGTCGTACGCGCAGATCTTCCGCGAGTTCGAGGGCAACCTCGACCCGAAGTCGATGCACGGCTCCGGCGACGTGAAGTACCACCTGGGCGCCCAGGGCACCTTCACCGGCCTGGACGGCGAGCAGATCACGGTCTCGCTGGCCGCGAACCCCTCCCACCTGGAGACGGTCGACCCGGTCATCGAGGGCATCACCCGCGCCAAGCAGGACATCATCAACAAGGGCGGCACGGACTTCACGGTCCTGCCGATCGCCCTGCACGGTGACGCGGCCTTCGCGGGCCAGGGCGTGGTGGCCGAGACCCTGAACATGTCGCAGCTGCGCGGCTACCGCACGGGCGGCACGGTCCACATCGTCATCAACAACCAGGTCGGCTTCACCGCGGCCCCCGAGTCCTCGCGTTCCTCCATGTACGCGACGGACGTGGCCCGCATGATCGAGGCCCCGATCTTCCACGTGAACGGCGACGACCCGGAGGCCGTGGTCCGCGTCGCGCGGCTGGCCTTCGAGTTCCGCCAGGCGTTCAACAAGGACGTGGTGATCGACCTCATCTGCTACCGCCGCCGCGGTCACAACGAGTCGGACAACCCGGCCTTCACCCAGCCCCTGATGTACGACCTGATCGACAAGAAGCGCTCGGTGCGCAAGCTCTACACCGAGTCCCTGATCGGTCGCGGCGACATCACCCTGGAAGAGGCCGAGCAGGCCCTGCAGGACTACCAGGGCCAGCTGGAGAAGGTCTTCACGGAGGTCCGCGAGGCCACCTCGCAGCCGGGCGCCGCCCCGGTCTCGGACCCGCAGGCCGAGTTCCCGGTCCCGGTGAACACCGCGATCACCTCGGAGGTCGTGAAGCGGATCGCCGAGTCCCAGGTCAACATCCCCGACCACTTCCACGTCCACCCGCGTCTGCTGCCGCAGCTGCAGCGCCGGGCGGCGATGGTCGAGGACGGCACGATCGACTGGGGCATGGGCGAGACGCTGGCCGTCGGCTCCCTGCTCCTGGAGGGCACCCCGGTGCGCCTCTCCGGCCAGGACTCCCAGCGCGGCACCTTCGGCCAGCGCCACGCGGTCCTCATCGACCGCGAGACGGGCGAGGAGCACACCCCGCTCCAGTACCTCGCCGAGGACCAGGCCCGCTACAACGTCTACAACTCGCTGCTCTCCGAGTACGCGGTCATGGGCTTCGAGTACGGCTACTCGCTGGCCCGCCCCGACGCGCTCGTGATGTGGGAGGCGCAGTTCGGCGACTTCGTCAACGGCGCGCAGACGGTGGTCGACGAGTACATCTCGGCGGCCGAGCAGAAGTGGGGCCAGACGTCCGGCGTCACCCTGCTCCTCCCGCACGGCTACGAGGGCCAGGGCCCGGACCACTCCTCGGCCCGTGTCGAGCGCTTCCTCCAGCTGTGCGCGCAGAACAACATGACGGTCGCGATGCCGACCCTCCCGTCGAACTACTTCCACCTCCTGCGGTGGCAGGTGCACAACCCGCACCACAAGCCGCTGGTGGTCTTCACCCCGAAGTCGATGCTGCGCCTGAAGGCCGCCGCGTCGAAGACGGAGGAGTTCACCTCGGGTCAGTTCCGCCCGGTCATCGGCGACTCCACGGTCGACCCGGCCGCGGTCCGCAAGGTCGTGTTCGTCGCGGGCAAGCTGTACTACGACCTGGAGGCCGAGCGCACCAAGCGCGGCGCCACGGACATCGCCATCGTCCGTGTCGAGCGGCTGTACCCGCTGCCGGGTGCCGAGCTCCAGGCGGAGATCGCCAAGTACCCGAACGTCGAGAAGTACCTGTGGGCCCAGGAGGAGCCGGCGAACCAGGGCGCCTGGCCGTTCATCGCCCTCAACCTGATCGACCACCTGGACCTGGCGGTCGGCGCGGACGTCCCGCACGGCGAGCGCCTGCGCCGCATCTCGCGCCCGCACAGCTCGTCCCCGGCCGTCGGTTCCGCGAAGCGGCACCAGGCGGAGCAGGAGCAGCTGGTGCGTGAGGTGTTCGAGGCGTAGGTCTCGACAGCAGCGCGGAAGGGTCCGGTCCCCTCGGGGGCCGGGCCCTTCGGCGTTGCAGCGCGGTCAGATCGGCTGGGGTTCGAAGTCCCAGTAGGGGTTGTGCCGTTCGAGGATGTCGTCGGCGTGCGGATGGTCGGCGCCGAGCAGGGCGGTGAGCCGGTTCTCCGCCTCCGTGCGCAGGTTCTCGGCCTCCTCGCGCTCCCCGAGCTCGGCGAGATCCAGCGCCAGTCCTGCCCTGAGGCTGATCGTCAGGATGTGCGAGTCGCCCAGGGCGCGGGCGGACCGCTCGGCGGCCTCCCGCCCCAGGGCGGCCGCGGCATCGGTGTCGCCGACGGTGGCCAGCGCGGCGATCCGGTTCTTGGCGCAGCCTATCGCCCAGGGGTGGTCCTGGCCGACCGCCTGCTCCATCTGGTGCGTGGTGTGCAGGGAAAGTTCCAGTGCCGCCCGCTTCTCGCCCATGTCCCGCATGACGATGGCCACGTTGTCGCGGGCTCCGATCGCGTACGGATGGCCGTCGCCGAGCTGGGAGGCGTATTGCGCGGCGGTGGACTCGGCGAGCTCCCGGGCCTCCGTGCCCAGCCCCATCTGGCGCAGCAGCATGGCGTAGTCGCAGGAGACCATGAGCGTCTCCGGATGCAGCATGCCCCAGCGGCGCAGCAGCTTCTCCCGGACCCCGCGCATCATGGCGTGGGCGAACTGCAGGTCCCCCACGCGCCGGGAGCACAGGGCCAGATTGTGCTCGGCGCGGACGGTCTGGCTGTGGTTGCGGTCGAGGATCTGGCTGTGGACACGGGAGTTGTGACCCTGGATCTGCAGTGCCTCGCGGTACTGGCCGAGCAGTCTCAGCATCCAGGCCGTGTGCAGGGCCGAGTTGAGCGTGGCCGCGTTCTTGCCGCCGAGGAGTTCGACCCGGGCCTCGAAGATCCTCCGGTGCAGGGCGAGCGACTCGGTGTAGCGGCCCTGCAGGCCGATGGCGACGGCGAGGTTGCTGCGGATCGTGAGGGTGCGCGGCACGTTCTCGCCGCCCAGCTCGGCGGCTGCGCTCGCGGCGGCCTCCTCGAACAGGGTGCGTGCCTCGGTGTACCGGCCGAGCGCCATGAGCGTTCCGCCGAGTCCGTCCTTGGCGCGGATCAGCTCGATGGGCCGGGTGTCACCGGCCTCGGTCAGCCGCCTCAGGTTCTCCCGGCCGACCTCCTCCGCCTCTCTGTAACGGCCGGTCCGGCGCAGCATGTTGGCGAGCTGGTGGACGGCGACGAGCACCGAGCGGTCGGTGTCGCCGAAGGCCTCGCGCCAGTTCTCCACGACCTGCCGGCTCAGCCACCAGCCCTCGTGGTACTCGCCGCGCATCCGCAGGTACTCGATGCAGTTGAGGACGAGTTCGCGCACGTCGTCGTCGGCCGATCGCAGCGCCCCGGACGGCTCCAGGTGCGGTATGAGCTCGGCGTACCGGGCCCAGTTGCCCGCCGAGGACGAGTCGCGCGGGTCGGCGGAGACCAGGACCCTGCGGGCCGCGGCCGAGTAGTACGCGATGTCGTCCGGTGACTGGATGGAGCGTACGAAACGGTGGAAGAGCCGGTGCATACGGAGCGTGCTGACGGTCTGGGTGTCCAGGCGCGGGCTCTGCTCGTACTCGATCCGCATGGAGGTGATCTCGGACAGCTTGCGCAGCGCGCTGTTCCAGCTGCTGGGCTCCGCGACCAACTCGGCCAGGTCGGGCGGCAGATCACCGTGACGGGCGGTCTGCAGCAGCCGTACCGGCACCACGTCGGGCGAGAAGCACGCGAGCAGGTTGAGCAGCTTCCAGGCGGGCTCGAAACCCTCGCGCAGCGTGTTGACGAGCTTCGCCCAGGCCACCTCGAAGCGCGGGTACCCGCCGGAGTGCACCACTCCGAACCGGTCCGGCCTGCCCTCGCCGATGTCGCGTATGTAGTCGCCCACGGACGCGGTCGGGGTCTGGTCCAGCCAGGCGGCCATCTGGTCGAGCAGCAGCGGCATGTCCTCGACGGCCTCCGCGAGCCGTTCCGCCTCGTCGTCGGTCAGGCGATCGGCCCGGCGCCGGACGAACGCGACGCTCTCCCGGCGTTCGAAGGCCGGCACGGTGATCGTCTCGGCGTGGGCGCCCCACTCCGTGCGGTGGGTGGTGACGAGGACGTGCCCGTGCCCCTGAGGCACGATGTCGAGCAGTCGCTCGGGATCGCCGGTCGCTCCGTCCAGGACGAGCAGCCAGGGACGTGCGGTGCTGTCGAGTTCGCGCCGTACGGCCTTGATCGTCGCCGACAGGTCGCCGCCGTCCGGCACGCCGAGCCGCGGGGCGAGTTCGGCGAACTGCTGGCGGGCGGTGATGCGTTGGGCGGCGGTGACCCACCAGACGATGTCGTACTCGCCGGCGAAGCGGTGCACGTACTCCAGTGCCAGCTGGGTCTTGCCGAAGCCGCCGGGGCCGAGCAGGGCCACGGCGGCGCCGTCCCGGCCGGCCGCGGAGAAGGTGCCGTAGACCTTCTCCAGGAGTTCGGCACGGCCGATGAAGCGGCGGTTGCGGCGGGGTGCCTGCCACACCTCGGGCGGGTCGTCGGGGAAGCGGGGGCCGCGGGAGAGCGCGATGAGGGTGCCGGGGGCCGGGATGCCCGCGCACTCCAGGACGCGGCTGCGGGCCACCTCCGGCCTGAGGCCGCGCAGTTCGACGGGGGCCAGGGCGATGACGGCCTCCGGCATGGGCTGTGCGGTGATGCTCACTGCGGCGATCCGGTCCCGGTGCGCCGGGAGCACCTGCCGCAGGACGTCGGCCCAGGCCTCGAACCTGCCGTGCCCGAGCCGTTCGTACCAGTCGTCGATGACGAGGAGGATGCGGCCGGGCGCGCTCAGCAGGTCGGTCAGCGAACCGGGGGTCGGCGGACGGCGCAGCGGATTCCAGCGCACCAGGGTGGTGGCGCGCCCGGCGGCCCGTATCTGGTGGTCGATCCATTTGGCCCAGGACTCGCTCTGTCCGGCGAAGACCACCGTGACGTGGCCGAGCTCTGCCGCCATCTCTCAGTTCCCCTCGACCGATCCTGGCCACAACTGTGCACAGGCTATTCGATTGTGCGTCAAAAAGGTTTTCAAGATGAAGATTTGGGGCCTGCTTGGTCTCATGCGGATCCCCGAGCGGTCCGGTTCAGCCGGTGCGCGACATGGCGGATGAGTCGTTCCAGGTCCGCGCAGTACACGCTGGGGTGCAGAAACCCGCTGCCGGGTACGTAGCGGTGCACATAGTTGCCACCGCCGCACACTTTGCCCACCGGGCACCCACGGCACTCGTCCGCCAGTCCCCGCTCGCCCAACTGGCGTGCGGCGACGCCCGGATGGCGCAGGGCCTGGTCGAAGCTGTGCCGGAAGACGTCGAGGCCCGTCCGCGAAGCCCCCGCGTACGCCGAGCGCAGCGAGTCGACCTGGTCGATGGAGCCGTCGGTCTCCACGACGACGGCGGCCAGCGGGGACAGCCCCACCGCCTCGGCCCCGCTCGGCGCCCCGAGCAGCAGCGCGGCGATCTCCTGGAAGAGCCGCACCCGCGTCCGCAGCCGGCCCTCGTCCCACCAGGCGTCGAAGACGGCCGCGAGCCAGTCACCGTAGGGCGTGGCGCGCGGGCGGTGCCGGCCGGGCGGTGCCGGGGCGAGGCCCGGTGGCGGGTGGGCCCAGTTGGCGTGCGGGAGGAGGAAGTCGACGCCGGGCGGCCCCAGTTCGAGCAGCGACCGGTACACGTCGAGCGGGTCCGCCCCGAGGTCGATCGTGCAGAGGATTCCGGCGTACGTCTCCGGGCGCGCCGTCAGCCGCTGCGCCGCGGCGCGGGCAGCCGGCCAGGCGGGACGGCCGGCGCGGTCCACGCGACGGGCGTTGTGGCCGGCACGCCCGCCGTCGAGGCTGAGCCCCACCCGGATGCCGGCGGCGGCCAGCCGCTCGAGGGCGGCGGCGGTGAGGCGGGTGCCGTTGGTCTGGACGGTGGCGGTGACGTGGCAGTCCGCGGGGACGGCCTGCCGTACCACGCGGGCGTAGGCGAGGACGGGGTCCGGGCCGGTGAGCAGCGGTTCACCGCCGTGGAGTTCGATGCGGATACGGTCGAGGCGGTGGGCTCGTACGTGTTCGGCGATGCGGTGCGCGGTGCGCACCATCGTGGTGTCGGGGGTACGGGCCGGCCGGTCGCGCCAGCCGTGGTCGGGGCCCTGGTACAGGTAGCAGTACGAGCAGTCGAGATTGCAGCGGCCGTGGACCTTCAGCACGAACTGGTGGAAGGGGGTGGGCCGATGGGCCGCGGTGTCGAGCTCGGCGTAGGGCCAGCGCGGGTGTGTGGTCATGGGGCGTCTTCGTAACGGGCGACGACGACGGGCTCCGCTTCCCTGGCGCGGAGTTCGGCGAGGATGGCGGAGAGAACCGGATGGTCGGTGTGGTCCGGGCGGGGGATGTCGGGCAGGGGTATGGGCGTGTCCTGGGGTGGTGCGGTCACTCGGGGGCCGTTTCGGGGTTCAGGCGGGCGAGGGCGGCCCTGACGTCCCTGGAGAGCTCGGGATCAGTGGTGCGCCGGAGGGCCTCGGCATAGTCGCTCACGGCCTCCCGGGGAGAGCCGAGCAACTCCCGTGCGCCGCCACGATGCATCAGCGCGCGGGCCATCAGCTCGTCCTCGCCGGCTTCCCGGGCCTCGTCGACACCCTGTGCGTAGTGGCCGGCCGCCTTGTAGAGGTCACCGACCTCGCCCGTACGGTCGTGCAGGGCCGAGCACACGTTGCCGCGCTCCAGCCAGCACAGCGCGAGGAAGCCATGTGCCTCCGGATCGGCGCCGCGCACGGCCTCGCCCAGTATCCAGTCCGCTTCGTAGAGATCGGACAGGACCTCGTGGAGCAGGAAGCGCCTCCAGTGGGCGAGCGCCAGCTGCCGCTGCCTCGACGGCAGCCGGGGATCGCCGGACGTCGTCTCCTCGACGGCGGTGCGCAGCAGGTGCACGGCCCGGTTCACGTCCTCGGCGGATCCCGTGGACTCGCCCCGTCTGAGCAGGTCGACGCCGAAGTCCGTCAGTACCTCGTGGCGCCGCGCATCGTCCTCGCCGAGCAACAGGTCGGCCGCCGTCCACGCCTCGACGACACGGTCCAGATGGGCGGGGTCCCGGGTCCGCTCGAAGCGGTCCCGGTAGACCCGTGCGGCCCACAGATGGCAGTCGAGCAGCAGTTCCTCGTCGTCACCGGCGGCCTCCAGGGCCTGGTCCACGGCCGACTGGATCAGCCGGCGCTCCCGGCGGTCGTCGCGCGGCGGCTGGAGGATCTCGGCGGCCGACGCCACGGTCAGCCAGATGCGGCAGCGTTCGGCGGACGGCAGCACGGTCCGGTCGCGGACCGCAACCAGCAGGTCCTCCACAGCGTGCTCGGCAGCCACGGACGCGCGCTCGGGGCGGGGCCGTACGGTGATCGGGCCCGACCCCGCGTGCTGCTGTGCCACTTCGAACCACAAGGCGCCCCGCAGTGCGTACGCGCCCTCCGGCTGAGGGAACCGGATGCGTGTCCCGGCCGCCTCGATGGCCCGGTCCAAGTGCGCGAGGTACCACTGCTGGGGATCCGGCACCGGGAGGGAGCCGTCCTGGTCCTCCGCCTGCGGCACGGAGCCCGCGACGGCCCGCCGGACGTGCACCAGCGCCTCGGCTGCGATCCGCCTGCGGTCGAGCGCGTCCGGAGTGGTCTCCGTGTCGTCGAGGACCGCGGTGAGGTCCCGGTCGGCCAGGTGGAGCAGGACTGCGTGCGCACGCTCCGTCCCGTGCGGCTCACTTCCGGCCCATTCGCGCAGGCTGTCGGGGATCCCGGAGAACCCGAGGCCGACCCGGGTCGCCTCGCGCCACTGCAACCAGCAGACCGTCCCACGGATGAGTTGCGCCCGCATGGTCACCGGCCCGTCGCCGACCGCTTCCCACGCGTCCCGGAGGTCGTCCCCCACTCCTCGTACCCGCCACCGGGCCAGGAGCGCGTTGGCCAGTTCCTCGGCCGCGGACGTCCACTCCTTTTCCGTTCGTGCGGCCGCCAGCGCCTGCCGCAGGTACTCCACCGCGGCGTCGAGTTCCCGGGTGGACCCCTGTGTCTCGTACCGCCCGATCGCCTCCCGCCCCTTGCTGAGCAGTTCCCGGGCGTTCGGGGCGAGCGACGTCGACACCGGCACCGGCACCGCCGGAATCCGCGCGCCGAGGTCGCGGAGCACGTCGGCGGACACCTCCGCGAACGCCCGCAGCCCGGCCGGCTCGTGCGCGTCCGTGCGGGGGTCCGCCACGGGCACCACACCCGGGTCGACGGCCCCGCGCAGGAACGCGCCCGCCAGCGCAGGGAAGTTGCGCACGCTGCGGCCGAACTTCCGCTCCACATAGTCGGAGAGGTGCTTGAACAGCAGCTCGGCCTCGTCGACCGCCAGCCGTTCCCGCAGCCGGGGCGCCACCCCCGGCAGGAATTCGTAGCGCACCGCCTGCGGGTCGTCCGCGTCGTCACGGCGCCGTACCAGACCGCCGAGCAGCACCTCGGAGAGCACCTCGGGGCCGGTCCCGGCGAGCATCGCGTGCTGCACCAGCTGCATCACGGGCAGGTACAGCGGCACCGCGGACAGGTGCACGGCCAGCCTGCGGGCCTCCCGGGAAGCGTTGCGCCGGAAGGCCCGGACGCGTTCCTCGGCGCTCAGGTCCTGCGCCGCCCGCACCGGTGCGCTGGACGCCGCGTGGTCGGCGCGCACCCAGCCCGCAGCGGCCGTCAGGGACTGCCCGCGGGCCCCCGACAGCAGCCGGGCCCAGCCCTCCACGGAGCCGCGCCGCAGGGCCAGCACGGGGATCGGCGTCGCGGCCCGGTCTACATGCCCCTTGTCGGGCGTGAACTCCAGCGTCCCGGCGGGCCCTTCGCGCCGGTGCAGCACCCCGCGCCGGGCCGGCAGATGGGTGCGCAGCCACATGCGCTGCGGCAGCGGCTGTACGACGGCCACCGGCGCGGTCGCGGCCCAGCGGTGCAGCAGCTGCTGCATCCGCCCGCTGCGCCACATGGGGCCCGCGCAGTCGCTGAGCACCAGGGTCAACCTGCGACCGGTCGGGTCGCTGAGCTGCTCCGGGGCATGCAGCGGACCGGTGCGCTCGGGGCCGACGGCGAGCCCGGGCAGGCCTGAGTCCGTCTCGTGGAGGTACTGCATCTGGACCTCACGGAAGGCGCCGGCGCGCTCGCAGACCTGGCGCAGCTCGTCGAGCACCTGCTGCCACACCGCCATGGAGGTCGAGACGTCCATCACGAGCAGCAGACGTGCCTCACGGCGGCGGTCGGCGCGCAGCACGGGCAGCACGAGCCCGGACTCGGCGGCCCGTTCGGCGGTGGCCCGCTCGTCCAGCGTCCTCGGTACGGGGCGTACCGGAGCGCGGTACCGCTGCAGGGGGCGTAACCCCCGTTGCAGTGCGAGGGGTTCGGGCAGTGCAGGGGCGGCGGGTACCCGGACCGGCGTCATACGGACGGCCGCCTGCTCGTCTCCCGCTCCCGGCGCGAACAGCGCCGCCCTGTCCTGCTGTTCGCTCTCGACGGGTGGCGCGACGGATCCCGCCTGCGACACCGGGGGCGCGGTGGTGTCCCGCGTCTCGTCGGTCGTGGTCGTCAGGTCCGGTGCTCCGCGGGCGGCCTGCGGGGCGGTACCGCTCGGCCCGGGCAGCCAGCGGGCCAGCCACAGGGCGTCGGCGAGCTCCTCGACCCCGGGCGGGACGCCCGCCTCGCGCAGCCGCGCGACCAGCGCGGTGAGCTCGGGGCTCACCTCGCCGGGCGACGGGTCCGGGGCTCGGGCCGGCATCGCTACCTGGGCCCCTGGTCCAGGGGCCGCATCAGCAACTGCGAGATCTCCTCGCGACCGATCGCGTCCCGGGCCGCGTGCTGGGTGAGGAAGATGGCGTTGAGCAGCTGGTCGGTGGGGCGCATCGCCCCGTCCGCCTCCACCTCGGTGAACTGCTCGACGATGTCGCGGTTGTCGTCGTACGAGCTCTGCCCGAAGTGGGCCTGGACGAGCGCGGCGAGGCGCTGGTCGCGGGGTGCCCTCAGGTCGAGAGGAATGCACCGGCGCAGCAGCGGGGCGGGGAAGTCGCGCTCGCGGTTGCTGGTCATGACGACGAACGGGAAGGCCCGGCACCGCACCTGACCACCCGTCACCTCGACACGACGCCCGTCGTCGGTGAGCACCTTCACCACCGGTGTCCGGTCGGAGATCCGCTCCAGTTCGGGGATGGGGAACTTCCCCTCCTCCAGGACGTTGAGAAGGTCGTTCGGCAGGTCGATGTCGCTCTTGTCCAGCTCGTCGATGAGCAGCACCCGGGGCCGTTCGGCGGCGAGCAGGGCGGTGCCGAGCGGACCGAGCCTGATGTAGCGGCCGATGTCCTCGGACACCGGCGCACCGGTGGCGGTGCTGCGCTCCAGCTGTGCGTCCTGCAGCCGGCCGATGGCGTCGTACGTGTAGAGCCCGTCCCTCAGTTCGCTGCGGCTGACGATCGGCCACTCCAGGACCCGGCCGAGGCCGAGTTCGTGCGCGACGGAGTGCGCGAGCGTGGACTTGCCGACGCCCGGCTCACCCGTGACGAGGAGGGGGCGCCTGAGGTACAGGGCCGCGTTGACGAGTTCCAGGGTCTCGGTGTCCTGGATGGGCAGGGGGACGGTGCGCTCGCCCAGCCGGCGGCGGGTCGAGGAGTCCAGGTCCGGGACCTCGTACGGAACCGGCGGGGCGTCGAACGCCCGCCACGGCGGCGGGACCGGCAGCCGGCCGATCTTGTCCGGATCCTGCTCCCCGGTCCCCTCGTAGACGAACCACTGGCTCATGGTGTGCTCCTCGCCGACGGTCGGTGGTGTTCCACGGCCTGGCCGGCGGGGGCATGGGGCGCCCACAACGGGCCCCTGGAAATGTACCCGGACCAGCGCTGTGTCACCGCCGGTTTCGGCCAGCCGTCGTATACGTACCGGATGCCGTTCACAGGGGGGCGTCCAGTGGTCCGGAGTCCTCAGCGGGCAGTGGCCGCCGGGGGTCGTCGTAGAGCAGCGCCAGCGGTTCCGCCCAGCGGCTCTCGGCGTGCTGCTCGCTGATCTCCTGCCGTACGGACCTGAGCCGGTCGGGGAGTTCGGCGAGGGAGCCGAGGGTGCCGAGCAGGGTCCCGGCCCGGACGTGCAGCGTGTCGCACTCGTCCGAGCAGGTGTGGGCGGCCTGGCCACCGATGCGCCACAGAGCGACGCCGTGGCCGTTCTCCAGAGCGAGCCTCATCGCGTTCCGGCCGGCGCCGCGCCCGGCCGGGCGGCACATGACGGGCACCAGGCTGTGATCGGCGCTGTGGTAGTCGCGGGGGTTCTGGACGACGCCCCGCACGGGGATGCGCCAGCCTCTGAAACGGGGCTCGGCGGTCATGGCCTGCCAGCGGTCGGTCCAGAGTTTGTCCGGTTCTCCCCGGCGCTCGAGGGAGCGCAGTACGACTCCCCGGCGTGCGCCCAGGGCTCCGGGATCGTCCAGTTCGGCGACGTCCTCCAGCCGCCAGCGATGCACGGCGGTGTCGAAGAGGTCGGCGGGCAGGGCGACTTCGAGCGGCACCGGCCGGCCCGCCCGGTCCTTGCGGCGCAGCAGATCGTTCAGGGGAGCGCGCAGTGCCTGCACGAGGTCACGGGGCAGCACTCCGTCCGCCGAGTCGTCCGCCTCGACGAGTTCGGGTTCGCTTCCGGGAGTGCCTTCGTCGAACCAGATCTGCCAGAAGAAGCGGCTGGGATCATCGATCACGGGATCGAGCAGGACGGCGACGGTGGGGCCCTCGCCGGGTCCGGGATAGGGGATCACGATGCGTTCCGGCAGCTCCCCGGGCGCCGGCAGCAGGGCCTCCGGGAGGCTGGCCTCCCGGACGAAGTCGTGCATGGGCCGGTACGGGTGCCTGCGCAGCCGCTTCTCGATCCACTTGGTCAGCTCTTCGCAGTCACCGCCTCGGGAGCGGGTGTACTCCGCCGCGAACCTCAGGTACCGCAGGAATGCGAGCGAGTCGAGCGGATGCGTCCCCTCATAGAGCAGACCGTGTCCGTCGCGCCAGGTGAGCAGGGCCGGGGTCTCACCCGGCCACCGGTTGTTGCTGCGGGCGCGGGCCGCGAGGATCTCCACGGTGTGCGTGTCGGGCGGTGTGGGCAGCGAGGCGAGCAGGCGCAGCGCCTCACGCCGGTCGCCGGGCGTCCACCGCTCGCCGTCACCGGCCCGCGGGCCGGCCTGCAGGTCGATCCAGTTGTCCCCGGCCTCGGAAACCGGTTCCTCGCCGTGCCAGCGGTCATGGGCGGCCATGACCGTGCGGTACGTCTCCTCCCCGAAGCGGCGCAGGGCTGAGATCGACACCGCCATTCCGCCGTCCTTCTGCACACGGCGCGACTTGACCAGTCCGACGACGGCTCCGGTGCCGGGATCGACCAGCGGCCCGCCCGACATCCCGGCGGGAAACTCGATGTCCGGCTTGATGATCAGCCCGTACGTGTCCTCGTGGCCGTTGATCTCGGCGATCACCGGCCGCTCGTGGATGTACGGCGGAGCGGGGTAGGAGCCGTAGACGTGGACGACGCCGAAGTGCTGCACGGCCCGGTCGGGCAACCACATGCACTCGTGGGGATGGTCCTCGGGGTCGCCGGTCAGCCGGACCAGGGCCAGGTCCTCCTCGAGCGGGATGCGGGCCCGGCCCGGATCGGTGAGCAGCCACTGTTCCAGCCGGGCCGCGGCGTCGATGCCCACGCCGCGCACCCGGAACTCCTTCTGGTGATCGCCCTTGAGGTTCGCGCTCAGTACGTGCGCGGCGGTGAGGACCCAGCCCGGCGCGACGAAGAACCCGCTGCCCCACGTGGGCCCGTCGCCGGCGCCGGTGCCCAGTATCTGCACGGTGGCGGCTCTGGCGAGCGCGTCCAGGCGGTCGTTGACGCCGTTCACTGCGCGGAGGGGTCGAGGGAGGCGTCTGTCGCGGGTGAGGCTGCGGACGGGGCCGGTTCGGGCGGGCCGTCGAACTTCCAGGTCAGCGTGACCTCCAGGGACGCCTTGGCCTCCCCGCGGGCGAGTACGGCCACCGCCAGGCCCTCCTTGGCGGTGAGCTCGACCCCGAAGGTGATGGCGGCCTCGGAGGGCCTGGCCGCGCGCGCGGCATCGAGCACGGTGCCGCCGACCCCCTTGATCAGCTCCTGGAGCTGCTCGACCTTGGCGAGGGCGGCTTCCGTGAAGCCGACGTCCTCCTGGTCCCCGTAGGCGTCCCCGGCACCGATCCTTGCGGTGACCACCGTGCCGTCAGGCAGTTCGATGTCCTGGATATGACTCATCCCGCTCCCCCGTCGAGCTCGCACCGCCCGGTCAACAGACCAGGACCGACGTCCACTTGAACTGCGACGAGGCTAGTGCGCCGCTCGGTTGCACGCGACCCCGCCTGCCGTCCGGACCCGGCCGTGCACGGCACGGAATATCCTGGAGAGGCAGGCCCCAGGCTCGTCCGCATCAGGAGCAAGAGTTGTACTTCACCGACCGAGGCATCGAAGAGCTGGAGAAGCGGCGCGGCGAGGAGGAGGTCACCTTCGAGTGGCTTGCGGAGCAGCTGCGTACGTTCGTCGACCTCAACCCGGACTTCGAGGTGCCGGTGGAGCGACTGGCGACATGGCTGGCGCGGCTGGACGACGAGGACGAGGAGTAGGTGCCCGGGGGATCCGACTGCGGGGGCGTCCGCGTGGCGCCCCTTTTTCATGCCCGCTGCACGACCCACAGCCCCAAGGCTTCGCCGCCCGCAGTCCCAAGGCCTGCCTCGCCCTCAGTCCCACGGCCGCACCAGGTCGTACGACAGTCCGACCGCCCCGTGCGCCAGCAGCAGCGCCCCCGCCGCGGTCCAGCCGCCGCTGCGGCGTCGTAGGCCCCAGGCCGTGAGCGGGAGCCCGGCCGCGACCTGGGCCAGGGCCAAAGCTCGCGCCCGGGGCGTCCCCGACCAGGGCAGCCACGGGCCCGGGTGGCCGCTCTCGACGGCGCCGGGTTCCGCCCGTACCGCCTCGCGCCGGCCCGGCCACTCTGCGGGGCGGACGTCCGGCAGGGCGTGTGCGGCCTCGCGGAGGCGGGCGGCGGGTTCGCCCGGGGTGATGCCCTCGGGAAGCGCGACTCCCGCGCGCGTGAGGACCGCGACCAGGGCGCGCAGGCGGGCGCGGGCATCGGTCCCGGGGTCGGGTTTCGTGAGGCGGTCCAGGTCCTGAACGTCGAGCACCGGGTCCAGGCCCAGGCGGTCGGCGAACGTGCGCATGGCCTCGTCCTCGGCGGCCGGGGTGCCGTTCGCGAGCCAGACATAGCCCACCGGGCGGCGGAAGCCTGAGGCGAGGGTGAATCCGGCACGGTCGGCGTCCCACCACAGGGCGAGTACGGGCCAGGGGGCGCCGACGGCGAGAGCGGTGGCCCAGCCGGTCAGGACGCGGTCGACGGGCTCGCCGCCGTGCAGCCAGGGCCGGCCCTCGGGAAGGAGCACGCTCCAGGCGTCGCCTGCCGGGGCGAGCAGCATGCGGTCGCGCAGCAGGTGGGCGGCGGGGGCGACGGACTCGGGCTGCGCCCGGCACAGGAGCAGGGCGCCGACGTTCGACATGCTCACACGCTAGGGCGGTTCGACCGCTTTGGTCATTTCCGAGGCCGCGCAGATCACCGGAACGAGTGCCTTGACTTTCACCGTCCGCGATATATCGTGAATTGCAGGAGACGCGATATGGCGCGTTGCAACGGGGAGGTCTGCACCATGTCCGAGTGGTCTGTCGGTGAGCCGCGGAAGCTCACCTTCGACAAGCCCGTCCGCGAACTCCACGTACGCATCGTCAACGGAACGGTGAACGTGGTGGGCACGGACGAGGGTTCCGCCCGACTGGAGGTCTCCGAGATCGAGGGACCACCACTGCTGGTGAGCCAGCAGGGCGGCACCCTCACCGTCGCGTACGACGACCTGCCGTGGAAGGGCTTCCTCAAGTGGCTCGACCGCAAGGGATGGCGGCGCAGCGCCGTCGTCTCCCTCGCCGTCCCTGCCGACACGCGCGTGGAGGTGGGCGTGGTCGGCGCCGCGGCGGTCGTCTCCGGGATCGACGGGCGTACGGAGGTGAAGGGGGTCACCGGGGACACCACCCTGGTGGGGCTGACGGGCCCGGTGCGCGCCGACACCGTCTCGGGGAACCTGGAGGCGCAGGCCCTGCGCGGCGACCTGCGCTTCAACTCGGTCTCCGGGGACCTGACCGTGGTCGAGGCGGGCTCCTCGGTCAAGGCGGACTCGGTGAGCGGCTCGATGATCGTCGACCTCGATCCGGCGAGCCGCCCGACCAACATCGTCCTGGCGAACGTCTCCGGCGAGATCGCCATCCGGCTGCCCCACCCGGCGGATGCGGAGGTGGAGGCGAACACGGCCAGCGGGACGGTGTCCAACGCCTTCGAGGACCTGCGGGTCAGCGGCCAGTGGGGCGCCAAGAGGATCACCGGGCGGCTCGGCTCGGGCAGCGGAAGCCTGAAGGCGACGACGGTCTCCGGATCGATCGCCCTGCTGCGGCGACCTCCGGCGGAGGAGGAGCCGTGGGACGTGGCGCCGGAGGACATCGGCCCCCTGATCGAGGACACACCTCCGGCGGCTGCGGAGCCGGCCGCGGAGACCGGCCCGGCGAGCACCCCGGCAGACGGACCACGCAACGACTCGGGGGACAATTCCGTTTCCGGCCAGGACGACGGCTCTACCGACGACCCTGCCGACGGCACGACCGACAAGAAGGTGCTCTGACATGCCTCCCGTCTTCGCCCACGGCCGCCTCCGCCTCTACCTGCTGAAGCTCCTGGACGAGGCCCCGCGCCACGGCTACGAGGTGATCCGCCTCCTCGAGGAGCGCTTCCAGGGGCTGTACGCACCGTCGGCGGGCACCGTCTACCCCCGCCTGGCGAAGCTGGCGGCCGAGGGCCTGGTCACCCACACCACCGAGGGCGGCCGCAAGGTGTACGCGATCACGGACGCGGGCCGCGCCGAGCTGGCCGACCGCAGCGGCGAGCTGGCCGATCTGGAGCTGGAGATCCGCGAGTCGGTCGCGGAACTGGCCGCCGAGATCCGGGCCGATGTGCGCGGCGCGGCGGGCGATCTGCGGCGCGAGATGCGGGCCGCGGCCACGGAGGCCCGGCGCGGCACCGGCGACAAGGGGCGCGGCGAAGGGGACGGCTCCCTCGGTGACTTCGGGGAGTACGGCGACAAGGAGTCCTGGCGTGCCGCGAAGGAGGAGATGCGGCGCGTCAAGCAGGAGTGGAAGGAGCAGGCCCGGCGCGCCAAGGACGAGAGCCGCAGGGCCCGCGAGGAGGCCCAGCGTGCCCGGCGCCAGGCCAAGGAGGCACAGGAACAGGCCCGGGCCCAGGCCCAGGAGGAGCTGCAGCGCATCGCCAGGCGGGTGCAGGAGCAGGTGCAGGACCACTTCGCGCGGGGCGACTGGCCGACGGGGGTGCGGGAGGGCCTGACCGAACTGGCCAAGGAGTTCGGGGACTTCGGGAAGGACTTCGGCAGGGAGTTCGGAAAGGACCTCGGGTTCGGACGGGCCGGCACCGCGGCACCGCGGCCGGAGTACTCGCACACCAAGGAGGACTTCCCCGCGGAGTACGAACCGTCGTGGGCGCACGAGGCCACCACCGGAGACCCGTCCCGCGACCTCGACCGCCTGCTGGACCGCTTCCGGGACGACATCCGTGATGCGGCCCGGGACCACGGTGTCACGGACGAACAGCTCCGCGACGCCCGCCGCCATCTGTCGACGGCGGCGGCACACATCGGAGCGATACTGCGCGCACCGAGGGTGTAGCGGGCCGGCGGGCCGCTTACCGCGGAGGCGGAGGCGAAGGCGAGGGCAGTCGTCAGGTGCACTGCCAGAGGAAGCGGCCCTCCTTGCCGTCCGGGGAGGCGAAGGCGTAACCGACGCCTGCGTCACCGAAGTTGACGTCGAAGGGCAGCTTCCCGGAGTCGAGCTGGACCACCAGTTGCCATCCGTCGCCGGGCGTCTCGTCGCCCTGGAGCCAGTGCGGTTCGACACCGGGCCCGCCGAGGAACTGCCAGGGCCTGCGGTCCTCTTCCTCGTCGGAGGGCTCACCGGAGTGCTCACCGGAGTCGATGTGCCGCGGCAGATGGTCGGCCCCCGCGCTCGGCCCCTCGGCCCGTTGCTCGACGGTCACGAAGTCCGGGACGTGGCCGCCGGGTTGGATCACCAGGGCGTTCTCCCCGCCCTCCGGCTCCCAGGTGCCGTCGACGTACTCCCCCTCGTCCCCGGTCATGAACAGACAGGCGAGCCGGCCGCCCTCCAGGGCGAACTGGCCCAGGAACTCCATGGGCCGGCCCGTCCGGCGCGACAGCGGCCACTGGGGCTCCTCCAGCCACACGGGCTGCCCGCCCACCTTGGTCACCGCCTCACGCACGGCCCCGTCCGCAGGGACGAACACGAGCGGCACGGGCTCGGACACGGTCATGAAAGCTCCTTCGAAGGACCAGGCCAACCTCGGCAGGCCCCACCCTAGGACCCACCACTGACCCCTCCGGCCCAGCACAACCGCCTGCCGACCCCGTCACGTGCGCCCGGTCACCCGGCCTTCGCCTCACCGCCCCCGCCGAACAGCACCCGCATCAGCGACTCGTATGTCACCCCGCGGTCGGCGAGGATCTCGGCGGGGATGCCGGGACGGGCGGTCAGCGCCAGGAGGATGTGCTCGTCGCCGATGTGCCGGTCGCCGTGGGCGACGGCGGTGCGCAGCGACGTCTCGAGGATCTGCTTGGCGCCCCGGCCGAAGCTGCGGCGCCCCGACCACCAGCCCTTGTCCCTGCGGTCACCGGACATCGCGCCGACGCCGTGCACCGCCTCGACACGGGCGACGATCTCCGACACGTCGATCCCCAGCCCGGCGAGAGCGTCGGCCTCGGAACGGGACAGCCCGGCCCGCCGACGGGACTCGGCCACCGCCTCCCGTATCGACTCCTTGCGTTCAACGGTCACCCCGAGGGAGGTGAACGCGAACGAGGCGCGACTGCCCTCGCGTTCGAGCAGCGCGAGCAGTATGTGCTCGGCCTCGACGGACGACGCCTCTGCGCGTTCCGCTTGCTCGACCGCCGCCTGCACCACCCCACGGGCGTCTTTCGTGAACCGCTCGAACATCAATGCCTCCCGTACTTCTTGTGCACGGCCTGCCTGCTGACTCCGAGTTCCGCGGCGATCTCCTGCCACGACCAGCCCTGGTTGCGCGCACTGCGCACCTGCACCGCCTCCAGTTGCTCCAGCAGCCTGCGCAGTGCGGCGACGGCGCGCAGTCCGACCCGTGGATCGCGGTCGCCCGCGCGCTCGGCGAGATCCGTTGCTTCGGTCATGGCGTCAACCTACGTTGACATGCCGACCCTGTCAACCCTGGTTGACAAACGCCGACGGCCGGCCCGAAGCCGGGCCGGCCGTCATGCGCGCGGATACGAGACGTCAGTCGTTGGTGAGCACGATCTTCCCGAACTGCTCGCCGGAAGCCATCCGTTCGAAGCCCTCCCGCGCCCGGTCCATCGGCAGCATCTCGTCGATGACAGGACGTACCCCGGTGGCGGCACAGAAGGAGAGCAGGTCCTCCAGCTCGTCCTTGGTGCCCATCGTGGAGCCGACGACCTTGAGTTCGAGGAAGAAGATGCGGGTCAGTTCGGCGTGCGAGGGTCGGTCACCGCTCGTCGCGCCCGAGATGACCAGCGTGCCGCCCGGCCGCAGCGACTTCACCGAGTGCGACCAGGTGGCGGCGCCGACCGTCTCGATGACGGCGTCGACGCGCTGCGGCAGCCGCGCCCCCGACTCCAGCGCCTCGACGGCACCCAGTTCCACGGCCCGCTTCCGCTTGGCCTCGTCCCGGCTGGTGGCGAAGACCCGCAGTCCGGCCGCCTTCCCGAGCACGATCGCGGCCGTCGCGACCCCGCCGCCGGCGCCCTGCACGAGGACCGAATCGCCGGGCCGTACGCCCGCGTTGGTGAAGAGCATGCGGTACGCCGTCAGCCAGGCCGTCGGCAGACAGGCGGCCTCCGCGAAGGAGAGCTCCTTGGGCTTGGGCAGGATGTTCCAGGTCGGCACGGCGACCCGCTCGGCGAACGTGCCCTGGTAGTGCTCGGTGAGGATGGAACGGGGCTCCCTGGGGCCGACGCCGTGACCGCTCTGTCCGATCACGGAGTGCAGGACGACCTCGTTGCCGTCCTCGTCGACACCGGCGGCGTCGCAGCCGAGGATCATCGGCAGTTTGTCCTCGGACAGGCCCACACCCCTCAGGGACCAGAGGTCGTGGTGGTTGAGGGAGGCGGCCTTGACGTCGACGACACTCCAGCCGGGCCGGGCCTCAGGAGCGGGCCGGTCCCCCAACTCGAGGCCGTTCAGTGGCTGGTCACGGTCGATTCGGGCGGCGTAGACGGCGAACATGACCTTGACGATAGGCGGCCCACCGGCCCGGCGGAACCGCAGAGCCCTGTGACACACACCCTCTTGCACTACCGGCCCCCACCCGCACGCACCCGCCGACGGCGACCCCACCCACGGGAAAAGCCCAGCCCTCAAACCACCCGAACGGGTGGGCGGGGCAGAGAAATGGCCCCGCCCAGCCGGGCGGGGCCATCAAGGCCGACGGCACGTCAGCGCCGGGCAACACCCTCCGCACGGGCCGCCGCAGCGACAGCCGCCGTGACGGCCGGAGCCACCCGCTCGTCGAACGGCGACGGAATCACATAGTCCGCAGCAAGGTCGTCCCCGACGACCCCCGCCAGCGCCTCGGCCGCCGCGATCTTCATCCCCTCCGTGATCCGGGAGGCACGGACCTGCAGCGCACCCGCGAAGATGCCCGGGAACGCCAGCACGTTGTTGATCTGGTTCGGGAAGTCCGACCGCCCGGTGGCCACGACCGCCGCGTACTTGTGCGCGACGTCGGGGTGCACCTCGGGGTTCGGGTTGGCCATGGCGAACACGAACGCGCCCTCGGCCATCGAGGCGACGGCCTCCTCCGCGACCGTACCGCCGGAGACGCCGATGAAGACGTCCGCACCCTCCAGCGCCGCCTCCAGCGACCCGGTGATGCCGGCCTTGTTGGTGAAGGAGGCGAGCTCCCGCTTGACGTCCGTCAGGTCGTCCCGGTCCGCCGACACGATGCCCTTGCGGTCGGCCACCGCGACATCCCCGATACCGGCCTCGACCAGCATCTTGGCGATGGCGACACCGGCCGCACCGGCACCGGAGATGACGGCCCGCAGATCCCCGACGGCCCGCCCGCTCAGCCGCGCGGCGTTGCGCAGGGCCGCCAGCGTCACGACCGCCGTGCCGTGCTGGTCGTCATGGAAGACCGGAATGTCCAGCCGCTCCTGCAGCTTCCGCTCGATCTCGAAGCACCGCGGCGCCGAGATGTCCTCCAGGTTGACGCCGCCGAAGGACGGCGCGAGCCGCACCACGGTCTCGACGATCTCGTCGACGCCGGTGCAGTCGAGCGCGATCGGCACGGCGTCGACGCCGCCGAACTGCTTGAACAGAATCGCCTTGCCTTCCATCACCGGAAGGGAGGCCTCGGGGCCGATGTCCCCGAGTCCGAGCACGGCCGTGCCGTCGGTGACCACGGCCACGACGGACGACTTCCACGTGTAGTCGTGGACGAGTTCCGGCTGCTCGGCGATGGCGCTGCACACCTTCGCAACGCCGGGCGTGTACGCCAGGGACAGGTCGTCCTTGTCACGGACCGGCACGGTGGCCTGCACGGCCATCTTGCCACCGCGGTGCAGCGCGAACGCCGGATCGAAGGAATCGAGGGGCTCGGCCCCGCCGTCCTGATCCGTACTGCTGTCGCTGCGAGGATTGACGATCTCCGCTGCCACTTTGTTTTACCCCTTAAGTCTTCATTGGTTGAGGGTGGCCACTCCTGGTGAGGGGTGGGCGGGCACCGCGTCAGTCCCGGTCGGTGTTGCGTACGGGTCCTGCGCGACGGGCGCGCCGCACACGCGCCCTGAGCCCCGGATGAGGGGTGTAAAGAACCTTCTTACCGGACCACCGGGCCGAGGACGAGTCCAATAAGGGCAAGGTCACATCGCGGAACCCGAAGGTCACATCTCGGCCACAAGGTTCGTCCCGAAATATAGGCACTCGCCCTCGACGAAACCTCGACGGGCCCTGGACCGGCGGCCGAACAGTGATCAACGCCTCGGAGGTGCAGGTCCGCATCCCGAGATGCGTCGAAGATCTTCCGGCCGGAGGGCCGGATTCCCGCAGATGGTCCGGCCATGTTGTACCGGCCTGGTGCAGTTCGGGGGTCACCCGTTATCCGATTTTGACATGACGGGTCCCCTGAACGGCTTAGTCCGAATGGCAAGATGCCGTAAACCCACGAGGTCGCGACACCCGAAGGTGTGTGTTCCCGACCCATCGGCAACTGCACCCATCAGCCGGAGGAACCCAAGATGACCGCAGGCTCCACCCGTCGTACGGCCGCCGCACGCACCCGTCTGGCAGCGGTCGGTGCGACCGCGGTCGCAGGCGCCCTGATCCTCACCGGCTGCGGTGACCACACGGACAAGGGCAGCAGCGGCAGCAGCTCCGGCACATCCTCGGCTCCCCTCGCCTCCAAGCTCCCTGCCGACATCCGCAAGGCAGGCGTCATCAAGGTGGGCTCGGACATCGCCTACCCGCCGGTCGAGTTCGTCCAGAACGGCAACACCGTCGGTATCGACCCGGACATCGCGGACGCCCTCGGCAAGCAGCTCGGCGTGAAGTTCGAGTTCCAGAACGGCAAGTTCGACAACCTGATCGTGGGCCTGCAGGCCAACCGCTTCCAGGTGATCATGTCGGCGATGAGCGACACCAAGGACCGCCAGAACGGCATCAACTCCGACAACGGCCAGAAGGTCGGCAACGGGGTCGACTTCGTCGACTACTTCACCGCCGGTACCTCGATCCTGGTGCAGAAGGGCAACCCGAAGGGCATCAAGTCGCTCGACGACCTGTGCGGCAAGGTCGTGGCCCTGCAGAAGGGCACCACCTCCGAGGGCATCGCCAAGACGCAGAGCAAGAAGTGCACCAAGGACGGCAAGAAGGCCATCGACCTGCAGACCTTCGACACCGACCCCGAGGCGCTGCTCCGTCTGAAGCAGGGCGCCTCCGTCGCCGACCTGAACGACTTCCCGGTGGCGGCGTACAACGCGAAGACCTCCAGCGGCGGCAAGGACTTCGAGGTCACCGGCGACCAGATCGAGGCGGGTCCCTACGGCATCGCCGTCAGCAAGACCAACACGCAGCTGCGCGACGCCCTCCAGGCCGCGATGAGCGCGATCATCAAGAACGGCGACTACACCAAGATCCTGCAGAAGTGGAACGTCACGGACGGCGCGGTGACCGAAGCGAAGATCAACGGCGGCTCCTGAGCCACGCGCAGCACTGAAAGGCAGTCACCGTGACTGACATTCTCGACAAGGCTCCGGCGGCCGTGCCGCCGGAGCAGATCAAGGCCATCCCGGTGCGCCACTACGGGCGCTGGGTGGCCGGCGCCCTGGTCATCGCGGTCCTGGTGCTCATCGGCATCGCCTTCTCCAACGCCAAGATCAACTACAGCATCATCCCGGACTACCTGTTCGACCAGGGCATCGTGAGCGGTGCCTGGACGACGCTGTACATATCCGTGCTGGCGATGGTGCTGGGTGTCGCCCTCGGCATCGTCCTCGCCGTGATGCGGCTGTCCTCGAACCCGGTCACCAGCACCGTGGCCTGGTTCTACATCTGGTTCTTCCGCGGCACCCCGGTGCTGGTGCAGCTGCTGCTCTGGTACAACATCTCGCTCGTCTTCCCCATCCTGAACCTGGGGTTCTACAAGGACGAGATGAACCAGGTGATGACGCCGGTCCTGACGGCCCTGCTGGGGCTCGGCCTGAACGAGGCCGCGTACATGTCGGAGATCGTCCGGGCCGGCATCCAGTCGGTCGACGAGGGTCAGACGGAGGCCTCGCACGCCCTGGGCATGACCCACGGCCAGACGCTGCGGCGTGTGATCCTCCCGCAGGCCATGCGGGTCATCGTGCCGCCGACCGGCAACGAGTACATCAACATGCTGAAGACCTCGTCGCTGGCGTACGCGGTGCAGCTCCCCGAGCTGATCAAGAAGGCCACGGACATCTCCAGCACCTCGCTGGCGGTCGTGGAGATGTACTTCGTGGCCTGCATCTGGTACCTGTTCCTGACCACGATCTTCAGCATCGTGCAGTACTACGTCGAACGCCGTTACGCCCGCGGTTCGACCCGCAACCTGCCGGCGACTCCGTTGCAGAAGGTCAGAGCCAACTTGACCAAGATGAACATGCTCTCCCTCTCCAACTGGCGGCGGTAACCCATGAACCCAATGGTGAAGGCCGAGGGCGTGCACAAGTCCTTCGGTCTCGCGCACATCCTCAAGGGCATCGACCTGGAGGTGAACCCGCGCGAGGTGTTCTGCCTGATCGGCCCGTCCGGTTCCGGCAAGTCCACGTTCCTGCGGTGCATCAACCACCTGGAGAAGATCAGCGCCGGCCGGCTGTACGTCGACGGTCAGCTGGTCGGCTACCGGCAGAACGGCGACAAGCTCTACGAGCTGAAGGAGAAGGAGGTCGCCGCGCAGCGACGGGACATCGGCATGGTGTTCCAGCGCTTCAACCTCTTCCCGCACATGACGGCGCTGGAGAACGTCATGGAGGCTCCGGTCCAGGTCAAGCGCGAGTCGAAGGCGGTCGCCCGGGAGCGCGCGGCGCGGCTGCTGGACCGTGTGGGCCTCGGCGACAAGACCGGCCACTACCCCTCCCAGCTCTCCGGCGGTCAGCAGCAGCGCGTCGCCATCGCCCGGGCGCTGGCGATGGAGCCCAAGCTGATGCTCTTCGACGAGCCGACCTCGGCCCTCGACCCGGAGCTGGTCGGCGAGGTCCTGGACGTGATGCGGGACCTCGCGGAGGACGGCATGACCATGATCGTCGTCACCCACGAGATGGGCTTCGCCCGTGAGGTCGGTGACTCGCTCGTCTTCATGGACGACGGCGTGGTGGTCGAGTCCGGCCACCCGCGCGAGGTGCTGACGAACCCGCAGCACGAGCGCACGAAGTCGTTCCTGTCGAAGGTGCTGTAGCGGTACGACGGGAAAGGGGCGGTACGGGCATCCCGTACCGCCCCTTCTCAGTTCCGGCCCGCCGACGTCACTTCAGCGCCAGCAGCAATGTGTCCGCCGGCGAACACCACACCGCGCGGGCCTCCGCGAAGCCCTTCTCGCGCAGCACGCGCGCGTGCCACTGCGGCGAGGGCATGTCGCCGTCCGCGTGATCGCCGTAGATCTCGAAGCGGCGGGCGGTCGGGCCGGCGAGCGCGGGATCCTCGGCGGCGAGCTGCCACCACTGGGCCCAGTCCAGGGCTCCGTCCCGCGTGGCCTGATCCATGCGGGCGTGGCGCAGGGCGCGCTCGGCCGCGTTGATCCGGGGCGTGGTCTCGTCGATCATGTGGTCGGCGTTCATGAAGACGCCGCCGTGGCGGACCAGCCCGGCGATCCGGCCGTACAGGGCCGCGAGGGGGGCGCTGTGCAGCCAGTGGAGGGCGGTGGCGGTGAGCACCGCGTCGTACGTCTCGTACGGCAGCCGCGTCGGCCAGTCGGGGTCCTTGAGGTCGGCCTCGACGAAGGTGACCCGGTCGTCGCCCTCGAAGGTGCCGCGGGCGATGGCGAGGAGCGCGGGGTCGAGGTCGATGCCGGTGCTGGTGGCGCCCGGGAAGCGGGCGAGCAGCCGGGCCGTGATGCTGCCGGTGCCGCAGGCGAGGTCGAGGACGCGCGGCTCGGTCCCGACGCAGGCCTCGACCATGTCGAGCATGATGCGGAACCGCTCCTCGCGGTCTGGCATGTACCACTCCTGCTGGCGGTCCCAGCTCTCCTGCCAGGCCTGCCAGTCGGTCCCCGTCGTACCGGTTCCGGTTGCCGTGGTTCCCGTCATGGAATCCCTCTCCCCTCACCCGCGTAATACCCTGGAAGTACAGGCAGTCGTTACCTCTTCGCACCCACGACCATAGAGCCCCTCCGTAAGGACCACAAGTGGAACTGGCCTATTACTCGGACTACGCCGTACGACTCGTCAACAGCGAGGAACCGGCCCGGGGCAAGGACGACCTGACCTCCGTCGAGGCCGTTCGTGACCTGTTCGGCGGCAACGCCTCGGCGGCCCGCCGCGCCACCGACGCCGACGTCACCCGCTTCCGCTCGGTCAGGGCGCGGCTGCGCGCGGTCTTCGAGGCCGCCGACAAGGACGACGAGACGCTCGCGGTGGACCTGCTGAACTCACTCCTGCTGGAGTTCCCGGTCAGCCCGCAGATCTCGGGCCACGACTTCCGGGACGAGGACGGCCGCCCGCTGTGGCACATGCACCTGGCCGACCACCCCTCGAACGCGACCGCCGGCTACGCGGCCATCGCGGCGATGGGCCTGGCCTTCCACCTCACGGAGTACGGCGTCGACCGGCTGGGCCTGTGCGAGGCGGCGCCGTGCCGCAACGCCTATCTGGACACCTCCACCAACCGCTCCCGGCGCTACTGCTCCGACCGCTGCGCGACCCGGGCCAACGTGGCCGCCTACCGCGCCCGCAAACGCCTGGAGGCCGACCGGTCCGACAGCACGGGCCTCGCGGCCGACAGCACCCAGCGCGCCAGCGCGAACGGCGAGCGCTGATCCGCCCTCAGCGGCCGGTACCGAAAGCGCACCTTGCCGAGGACCAGGTCCTCCGGGACGGTCCCGTAGTCCGTGCTGTCGCCGCCCGCGTAGGCGTTGTCGCCGAGCACCCACCAGCCACCGTCGCGCCGCTCGGCGGCCCGCTTCACGACCAGCAGGTCCTGCTGGAACGGATGCCGCAGCACGACCACGTCTCCTGGCCTGATCCGGGCGCCGTACTGCACCACGAGCCGGTCCCCGTGGTGGAGCGTGGGCACCATGGACGGACCGGTCACCTCTGCCGCCCCGAAGGGCAGCAGCGCCCGCCCGCGCTCGATCTCCTGCGACAGCTCCGGCATGCCCGGCACCTCCCCGGTACGTTCCTCCACCAGTCTCAGTCTGACCCCGGACTTTTGTCCTAAGCCCATGGGGGCACTCGCGAAAACCCGTCTCGCAGGGAGTAATGTCCCACCTGAGAAGACGATCACGAGGAAGGAATGCTCCATGCTTTCCCGCCTGTTTGCCCCCAAGGTCAAGGTCAGCGCACACTGCGACCTGCCCTGCGGTGTGTACGACCCGGCCCAGGCCCGCATCGAGGCGGAGTCGGTCAAGGCCATCCAGGAAAAGATTGCCGGTAACGACGACCCGCACTTCCAGGCTCGCGCCACCGTCATCAAGGAGCAGCGCGCCGAGCTCGCGAAGCACCACGTCTCCGTGCTCTGGAGCGACTACTTCAAGCCCCCGCACTTCGAGAAGTACCCGGAGCTGCACCAGCTGGTCAACGACACCCTGAAGGCCCTCTCGGCCGCCAAGGGCTCGACCGACCCGGCCACGGGCCAGAAGGCTCTGGACTACATCGCCCAGATCGACAAGATCTTCTGGGAGACCAAGAAGGCCTGACGAACGACCCGTTCGCGTGGACCCGCGATCGGTGCACCATCGCAGGTCCACGGGCGTTCCGAAGGGCCCGGCCGGGAACCGGCCGGGCCCTTCGGCTGGATGCCGCTCCGGCAGCCGATCTCGAACGCCCGCTGCCGGTCGATGTGGTCCGCGAGGAGGGCGCGGGCGCGCCCGACGGTCGCGGCGAACGGCACGTCGCGCCGGTCCGCCCACGCCCGGTACGAGGCCATGTGGGCGACGACCGGCCCGGGGTCGCGGAAGGTGCCGAGGACGTCGCCGGCGGCTACCGACCCCCTGCCGGCCCCCCGTCGTCGTCCTCCCCCACCTCCAGCAGACCCGCCGCCGCCCCCACGATCCGCGGATCGGGACGGCCGACGACCTCCTCGTCCTTGCCGGTGTAGTCGAAGCGGGCGAGCACGCTGCGCATGGCCTCGACGCGGGCCCGTTTCTTGTCGTTGCTCTTGACCACCGTCCAGGGCGCGTGCTCCGTGTCCGTCTCGCGGAACATGGCGACCTTCGCGGCGGTGTAGTCGTCCCAGCGGTCCAGGGAGGCCAGGTCCATGGGGCTGAGCTTCCACTGCCGTACGGGGTCGACCTGACGGATGGTGAAGCGGGTGCGCTGTTCGCCCTGGGAGACCGAGAACCAGAACTTGATCAGGTCGACGCCGTCGTCCACGAGCATCCGCTCGAACGCGGGCGCCTGGCGCATGAAGCGCCGGTACTCGTCGTCCGAGCAGAAGCCCATCACCCGCTCGACGCCCGCCCGGTTGTACCAGGAGCGGTCGAACAGCACGATCTCGCCCGCGGTCGGCAGGTGTTCGACGTAGCGCTGGAAGTACCACTGCCCGCGCTCGCGTTCGGTCGGCTTCTCCAGCGCCACCACCCGGGCGCCGCGCGGGTTGAGGTGCTCGGTGAACCGTTTGATGGTGCCGCCCTTGCCGGCCGCGTCCCGTCCCTCGAAGACGATGACGAGCCGGCGCCCGGTCTCCTTGATCCAGCTCTGCAGCTTCAGCAGTTCGATCTGCTGCAGCCGCTTGTGCCAGTCGTACTCCTTGCGCTCCATGCGGTGCCCGTACGGGTAGTTCTCCCGCCAGGTGTCGATCGGGCTGCCGTCCGGGCGGATGAGCACCGGGTCGTCGGGGTCGGTGTAGTCGACCTTCAGGTCGGCCGACAGGGGTGGCGTCGTCATCCCGATGTCCTTCCGGAATCTCAGTGGAACTGCGGCACGATCAGATAGATCCCGTACGCCACCACCGCCGCGCAGGCGAGGAAGCACAGGCCGGCCTGGGCGAGGCCGAGGGACGAGGTCCCGCCGCCGTCCTCGCGTGCCCCTTCGAAGCGGGCGAGGCCGAGGACGCCGAGGGCGAAGACGACGACCACGGCGACGGTGACGCCGATGCTCACCGCGGTGACCTGGCCGAGTGCACTCCAGTCGAGTGTCATGCTGCGAACTCCCCGTGTTTCAGGCGGCCGTACCGACGCGGGCCGGCGATTCGGTGCGGATGGTGACTTCGTGGGTGTCGTTGACGTTGCTCGCGTGCACCGGGTTGCGGCGCGAGACGAGGACGATGCCGCCGGCCACGGCGACGCCGACCAGGGCGACGACGACCGTGCCGAAGTTGCCGCCGTGCTTGACCACGCTCGCCGAGACCCCGCCGACCAGCGCCGCCGAGGGCAGCGTGATCAGCCAGGCGGCGACCATGCGTCCCGCGACGCCCCAGCGGACCTCCGCGAGGCGCCGGCCGAGGCCCGCGCCGAGGATGGAGCCCGAGGCGACCTGGGTGGTGGACAGGGCGAAGCCGAGGTGGGCGGAGGTGAGGATGACGGTCGTGGAGGCCGTCTCGGCGGCGAAACCCTGCGGGGACTGGATCTCGGTCAGGCCCTTGCCCATGGTGCGGATGATCCGCCAGCCGCCCAGGTAGGTGCCGAGGCCGATGGCGAGACCGGCGGAGGCGATCACCCAGACCGGCGGGCCGGCGTCGTGGCCGAGGGCGCCCGCGGAGATCAGGGTCAGCGTGATGATGCCCATGGTCTTCTGCGCGTCGTTGGTGCCGTGGGCGAGCGAGACCAGCGAGGCCGAGGCGATCTGGCCGATGCGGAAGCCCTTGGTGACGGAGTCCTTGCGGCCGCGGGCGGTGAGCTTGTAGGCGAGGTAGGTGGCGATCAGGGCCGCGACGCCCGCCACGACCGGCGAGGCCACTGCCGGGATGAGCACCTTCTCGACAACCTTGTCGAAGTGCACGCCGTGGGATCCCGCGCCGACCCACACGGCGCCGATCAGCCCGCCGAACAGGGCGTGCGAGGAACTGGACGGCAGCCCGACCAGCCAGGTCAGCAGATTCCACAGGATCGCCCCGACCAGCCCGGCGAAGATCATTCCCGGACTGACGAGGGTGTCGTCGACGATTCCCCCGGAGATCGTCTTCGCGACCTCCGTCGACAGGAAGGCTCCGACGATGTTGAGGACTCCGCTCACGAGCACCGCTGTTCTCGGCTTGAGCGCGCCGGTGGCGATGGAGGTGGCCATCGCGTTGGCGGTGTCGTGGAATCCGTTGGTGAAGTCGAAGGCCAGGGCCGTGACGATGACTACCGCCACGAGGAACGTGATGTGGTCCATCCCCTTAGGGGAACAAGCGCTTTCATACGGCAGGCGAACTGAAGGCAAAGCCCATGCCAGAACCCGGCACCCGGCCGGTGAGGGTCGTGCGATGCTGACGTGGTGAACCGTGAGGATCTGGTACGCCTGCGACAGGCCCGCGACCGTATGGACCGGGAGTACGCCGAGCCCCTCGACGTGGCCGCCCTCGCGGGCACCGCACTGATGTCTCCGGGGCACTTCCAGCGCAGCTTCCGCGAGGCGTACGGCGAGACCCCGTACGGCTATCTCATGACGCGCCGCATCGAGCGTGCCAAGACCCTGCTGCGGCGCGGCGACCTCACCGTCACGGAGGTCTGCATGGCGGTGGGCTGTACCTCGCTGGGCTCCTTCAGCGCCCGTTTCACCGAACTGGTGGGCGAGACGCCGAGCTCCTACCGGGCCCGCTCGCACGAGGAGAGCGCGGAGATCCCGCCGTGCGTGGTGCGTGCGTACACGCGTCCCAGAAGGACGTGACACCGGTACCGACCTTAGGTTGGCCCCATGGACCTGAAACTGCACACCTGTTTCATCGCCGTCGACGACCACGACAAGGCGATCGCCTTCTACTGCGACGTCCTGGGCCTGGAGATCCGCAACGACGTCAAGTACGAGGGGATGCGGTGGACGACCGTGGGGTCGCCGCTGCAGCCGGACGTGTCGATCGTCCTGGAGCCGCCCGCGGCCAACCCCGACCTCTCCCCCGCCGACCGTGACGCGATGGAGCAGCTGCTGGCCAAGGGCGTGCTGCGCGGGGTCAACTTCACCACCGAGGACTGCGACGCCCTCTTCGCCCGCGTCCAGGAGTCCGGCGCCGAGGTGCTCCAGGAGCCGACGGACATGCCGTACGGGGTCCGGGACTGCGCGTTCCGGGATCCGGCGGGGAACATGCTGCGGTTCATGGAGCGGAAGAAGGGATGAGCCGACAGACCTTGTGGACCTACGCCTTCATAGACCGGCCGATCGAGTCCTTCACAGCCGCCTGCGAGTTCTGGACGGCCGTCACGGGTACCCGCCTCTCCGAACTCCGCGGCGAGCAGAAGGAGTTCACAACCCTTCTGCACGACGGGGCCGACGCATGCGTCAAGGTGCAAGGGGTCACCTCGGGTCCCGGCGGTGCGCATCTGGACTTCCCGGTGGCCGACGAACGGGAGTTCATGCGCTCTGCGGTGGCTCTCGGGGCTGAGGTGGTCGCCGATCACGGGACGTGGGCGGTGCTGCGGTCGCCCGCGGGCCAGCAGCTGTGCACCATGTCCTGGCGCACGGAGGCGACACGCCCGCCCGTCGTGCGGGGCAGCCGCCTCGACCAGGTCTGCATCGACGTCGCGCCTTCCGCGTACGAGACCGAAGTCACTTTCTGGAGTGCCCTGTTGCCCGAGTGGCAGTCCCGGCCGGGCTCGCTCCCCGAGTTCCATGTGCTCGCGCCGCCGGCGGGCCTCCCGATCCGCATCCTCCTCCAGCGCCTCGGCGAGGACCGCCCCACCACCGCCCACCTGGACCTGGCCTGCACGGACATCGAGGCGACCCGCACCGCCCACGAACGCCTCGGCGCGAGGCCGGTCACCCGCGGCACCCACTGGACGGTGATGCGGGATCCGACGGGCGGCACGTACTGCCTCACGGGGCGGGATCCGGAGACGGGCGGGTTGCCTGCGCGGGAGGGCCGGGGCGCTCAGGGCCAGGCGTAGACGCACGCAGCGGCCGTGGCCCCGTCCTCGTGCGGGCACTCGGTGGCCTTCAGCAGCGGGGCGGCGGGCTCCTCGGAGGGGTCTGCCTGTTCCCAGCCGACCGGTGGTGGCGGTTCCGCGGAGTCCTGCAGCCACAGGGTGAGCCCTCCTGCGACGGCCACGGCGATCGCCCACACCGCCACGGCCCACCGCCACGCACGGCGGCGCGATTCCCCCAACTCGCTTGTCATGGGTTCACGTTACGGCCTCAACCGTGCGGCCCGCCCCTGCAGATAGCGCTGTTCGGGCAGGCTCAGCGTCCCGGCGGCCGCCGACTCGTAGGCGGCGCGGGCCTCCTCGTACGCCCCGGCGCGCTCCAGGAGATGGCCGCGGACCGCGTCGAGGCGGTGGCCCGAGCCGGGTTCCAGCAGGTCGAGTTCGGCGAGCCCGGCCTCCGGGCCGTGCACCATGGCGACGGCCACGGCGCGGTTGAGGCGTTCGACGGGGCCCGGGACCAGGCGGACCAGCACCTCGTACAGACCGAGGATCTCCTGCCAGTCGGTCGCCTCCGCGGACGGCGCCTCGTCGTGTACGGCGGCGATGGCCGCGCGCACCTGGTACGGGCCGGCGCAGCCCCGGGACAGCGCCCGGGTGACCAGGGCGACGCCCTCCTCGATCGCGGCCTTGTCCCAGCGGGTGCGGTCCTGTTCGTCGAGGGAGACGAGCTCGCCGTGCGGCCCGGTGCGGGCGTCGCGGCGCGCGTCGGTGAGCAGCATCAGGGCCAGCAGGCCGGCCACCTCGCCGTCGTCGGGCAGCAGGCGGTGGACGGTACGGGCCAGCCGGATCGCCTCGCCGGCCAGTTCGCGGCGCTGCAGGGCCGCTCCGGAGGTCGCCGTGTAGCCCTCGTTGAAGACCAGGTAGAGCGTGTGCAGAACGGCGGGCAGACGCTGCTCCCAGTGGTCCGGCCGGCTGAAGCGCACGCCGCGCACCTTCTGCTTGGCCCGGCTGATCCGCTGCCCCATCGTCGCCTCGGGCACCAGATACGCACGGGCGATCTCCGCCGTCGTCAGACCGCCGACCGCCCGCAGGGTGAGCGCGATCTGGGCGGGCGGGGTGAGGTCCGGGTGGCAGCACAGGAACAGCAGCGTGAGGGTGTCGTCCTCGCGGGGCGCCCGGTCGGGCCCGGTCGCGAGGCGCGAGGTCAGGGCCGCCGCCTTCTCTTCTCGCGCCCGCCGCGCCTCCTCCGAGCGCAGCGTGTCCGTCAGCCGCCGCGAGGCCACCTTGATCAGCCAGCCGCGCGGGTTGTCCGGCACGCCCGCCGAGGGCCACTGCCCGGCCGCGGCGAGGAGCGCCTCCTGTACGGCGTCCTCGGCGGCGTCGAAGTGCCCGTACCGCCTGACCAGCGCGCCGAGGACCTGCGGCGCACACAGGCGCAGCAGGTCCTCGGCCTCGATGGTCGTGCCCATGGGATGCTCAGACGTCGGCGGAGCCGTTGTCGATGGGCCGGATCACCACCGGGTAGCGGGCGGACCCGGCGGGCTGGGGGCACTGGAGGATGCGCTCGGCGATCTCCGTGACACGCTCCAGGCTCGCGCAGTCCAGGACCCAGTAGCCGGCCAGCAGCTCCTTGGTCTCGCTGTACGGGCCGTCGGTGATCACGCTCCTGCCGTCCTCGCCGAGGCCCACGAGCCGGGTCCTGGCCGGCTCGGCCAGGCCCTGTCCGTCGATCATCTCGCCGGTCTCCGCGAGGTCGTCGTTGAGGGCGCCCATGAAGGCGTACATGGCCTGGACGTCCTCCTGGCTCCACGCCGGCGAGGTCGCACCGGCCTTCCCCTGCATGCCCTCGTAGTCCGCCTGGGTGCACTGCACCATGACCAGGTACTTCATGACTCTGCTCCTTCGGCTCGCACCGCCCGTGGTGGGCGGCTCTCACGGGGGACGTCGGAGCCGGGCCGGGATTCTCGACACGGGGCTCAGGAATTTTTCGCGGCGGGTTTTCCGGGCTCCTTGTCCGGTTCGGCGCCTTCGGCGACGTACGCCTCGCACGCGGGGTTGCGACAGGGGCCCGGCACCCAGACCGGGACCCACGCGCCCAGGGTCTTGTGACGTTTGACGACCGTTTCCACGGGCTGTCCGCACACCGGACAGACGTGTTCTGAGCTGTCCATGCCCTCAGCGTAGGCCGGTCAGCGGCGGCGCGCGTAGGTGCGGACGAGGACGCCGTTGCCGAAGGTGCGCACCGACTCCAGCGTGAAGTCGGTGACGGAGAAGCCGGCCCCGAACATCGGCATGCCCGAGCCGTAGACCTGCGGGTATGTCTTGATGACCAACTCGTCGATCTCGTCGAGCAGTTCACCGGCCACCTGCGAGCCGCCGCACAGCCAGATGCCGAGTTCGCCGTCCTCGGCCTTCAGCTCACGGACCCTGCCGACCAGGTCCTCCGCGATGATCTCGACATGCGGGTCGGGGGACTCCGTGAGGGTGCGCGAGGCGACGTACTCGCGCAGATGTGCGTACGGGCTGGTGATCCCGGCGTCGAGGGCGAGCCGGTAGCTGGCCCGGCCCTGGATGACGGTGTCGAAGCGGAGGTTGTCGCCCTTGATGCCGAGCGGTTCGCGGGCCTGGGCCGCGATGGTCTCCGGGTACGTCGAGGCGAGGAAGCCGAGGAACTCCTCGTCCAGGAACGCGAACATCGACGACGCGTCGCCGTCCGGGTCCCCGATGAAGCCGTCGATGGAGCAGGCGACGAAGTAGGTGAGCTTTCGCAAACCGATCTCTTTCACTAGGAGGCGTGGCGTTGAACAACTACATTTATAGTGCTTCACCTGTAGTGGTTACAAGGAGATTTCCATGGCACGCAATCCCGGGCGCCGAGCCGCCCTGGTCGACGCGGGCGTCGAGGTGCTCGCCCGCGAGGGGGCGCGCGGTCTGACGTTCCGCGCCGTGGACGCTGCGGCCGCGGTGCCCGTGGGCACTGCGTCCAACTACTTCACCGGGCGTGACGACCTGCTCCGCCAGATCGACGCGCGGCTGCACCAGCGCCTCGCGCCCGACCCCGAGGTGCTCGCCGGGCTGATGCGGGCACCGAAGGACCGCGCCCTGGTCACGGCCCTGATGCAGGACCTGATGACCCGGGTCACCGGCGACCGCACCGGCTATCTGGCCCTCCTGGAGATGCGCCTCGAAGCCACCCGGCGGCCCGAACTGCGCGCCTCCTACACCGAGTCGGTCCGTGCCGACCTGGAGCAGGGCATGGAGTTCCACCGGTCGGCGGGGCTGCCCGGCGGGGACGAGACCGTGGCCGTGCTCTATCTCGCCATGCTCGGCCTGATCCTGGAGCATCTGACCCTGCCGGGTGTTCTGGACGGCGTACTGCCCGGGGTCGGAGTGCCGGAGGGGCTGGTGGAGCGGATCGTGGCGACGGTCGTGCCGGAGAGGTAGCGGTCGCCCCGAAGCGGCAGGTCAGCCGCGGGGTTCCCGCCACATCGGCCACATCTGCGGGCCGTTCGGGAGGTCGAGGGGGCGCCCGGTGAGCTCGAAGCCGAGGCGCTCGTACAGCACACGGCTGCGGGCGCTGCTCGCCTCCAGATAGGCGGGTAGGCCTTCGCGGTCGCAGCGGTCGAGGACGTGCTGGACGAGCGCGCTGCCGATCCCCTCGCCCTGGTGCTCCGGGGTCACGCCGATCATCCAGAGGTACTCGTGGGCGCGTCCGACCGGGTGGATCTCCGCGGTCAGGCGGGCGATCAGCTCGATGCGCTCGTTGCCTGGATCGACGGCCGCGCGCAGTTGGGCGGCCCCGTCGTCGGCCGCGCCCTCTGCGGCGTCGTGCTCCCCGGCGGGCATGGACAGCCACAACGCGCATGCGCTGCCGTCCTCCGTGACGTCGATCCGGCCCTCGTCGAACACGATCCCGGTGAAGGCGGCCATCAGCCTGTGGTGGGTCGTACGGCGGTACTCGTCCCCGGGAAAGACCCAGCCGCTGACCGGATCGTCCTGGAAGGCCTCGTCCAGCAGCCGCACCACCAGCTCCCGGTCGCTTTCGTCCGCCGTCCGGATCGCCACACCCATGCGCCGCCCTCTCACCTCAATCGACTTCGGCTGTACGGCTGTTGAGCCTATACGGGCCTGTACGGCCCGAACCGCAACCGTCAATTGAGGAACCACGACGGCGAGCAACCACGTCCGCGAGAGCGGCGCCGGCTCAGGCGCAAAAGAGCGGGCCCCGCACACCGTGGGGATGTGCGGGACCCGCCGGCCGGAGCCTCGACGGCTGTGCGGGGTCAGGAGCCGCGCGGCCGCCCCGGTGGGCTCCGGGGTCTGTGCCGGCTGTGGTCAGCCGGTGCGCCGCGTCACGAACTCCGCCAGCGCGAGCAGACCGCCTGCCGCCTCCGGGTCGGGGACCGCGCGGGCCAGCTCCTGCATGGCGCGGGCCATCCGGTCGGCGGCCTGGACCTGGGCCCAGTCGCGCCCGCCGGCCCGCTCGACGGCGAGCGCCGTCTGCGCGAGTTCCTCCTCGTCCCCCTTCCCGTACGGCACTTCGTACAGCTCGGCCAGTTCCGCGGCCGCCGGGGTGCCCGAGGTGAGCGCGGCGACCACCGGCAGGGACTTCTTGCGGGCCATCAGATCGGCGCCGACCGGTTTTCCGGTGCGGTGCGGGTCGCCCCATATGCCGATGACGTCGTCGATGAGCTGGAAGGCGAGCCCGGCCTGGCGGCCGAACGCGTCCAGCGCCTCGACGTCCTCGTCACAGGCCCCCGCATACAGCGCGCCCAGGGCGCAGGCGCAGCCGAGCAGCGCGCCCGTCTTGGCCTCGGCCATGGTCAGCGCCTCGTCGAGGGTGATCTCGCCGGGGCCGCGCCGCTCCATCTCCGTGTCCGCGTGCTGACCCGCGCACAGCTCGACGACGCAGGCCGCGAGCCGGGCCCCGGCCGGGCCGGACGCCGGGTGCGGGTCCTCGGCGAGCAGCCCGAGGGCCAGTGCCTGCAGGGCGTCCCCGGCGAGGATCGCGTCGGCGTCGCCGAACACGGTCCATGCGGTGGGCCGGTGCCGGCGGGTGGTGTCCCGGTCCATCACGTCGTCGTGCAGCAACGTGAAGTTGTGCACCAGCTCCACCGCCGCGGCCGCCCGCCCCGCCGCCTCGCGGGCACCTGGGCCGCCGAGCGCGGCGGCCGCGGTGAGGACAAGCGCGGGACGGATCGCCTTGCCCGGGTTGCCCACCGCCGGGGTGCCGTCCGCGTGCTCCCAGCCGAAGTGGTACAGCGCGATCCGGCGCATGGAGCCGGGCAACGAGTCGATGGCGGCACGCAGTTCGGGGTCGACGCAGGACCGGGTGTGCTCCAGGATCGCGGCCGCCTCGTGCCCGTCGGGCGGCTGCGCCCCCGTGGGACGCTGCTTCGCCTCCGTCATGAACTCGGCCATGGGATCTCCCTCGGTCAGTCCGCGGACGGTGGCGCTTCCGCTGTGGCTGGGCGCGTACGACCGGGGTGTACCCGCCCCGGAGGGCGGGGACACGGCTCCCAGGTGCAGAAACGTCACCGCCACCGGCCGATCTCGACGTTCTCCAGCACGCCGAGCGCGTCCGGCACCAGGACCGCGGCCGAGTAGTAGGCCGTCACCAGGTACTTGATGATCGCCTGCTCGTTGATGCCCATGAAGCGCACGGACAGGCTCGGCTCGATCTCGTCCGGGATCCCGGCCTGCTGCAGCCCGATGACGCCCTGCTCGGCCTCGCCGGTACGCATCGCGATGATCGAGCTGGTACGGGCCTCGGAGACCGGGATCTTGTTGCACGGGTAGATCGGCACACCCCGCCAGGTCGGGATGCGGTTGCCGGCCACCTCGATCGTCTCCGGGACGAGGCCGCGCTTGTTGAGCTCGCGGCCGATCGCGGAGATCGCGCGCGGGTGGGCGAGCAGCAGTTTGGTGCCGCGCCGCCGGCTGAGCAGCTCGTCCAGGTCGTCGGGGCTGGGCACGCCGTCGTGCGGCTGGAGCCGCTGGTCGTACTCGCAGTTGTGCAGCAGCCCGAACTCGCGGTTGTTGACCAGCTCGTGCTCCTGGCGCTCCTTCAATGCCTCGACGGTGAGCCTGAGTTGCTGCTCGGTCTGGTTCATGGGCTGGTTGTAGAGGTCGGCCACGCGCGAGTGGATGCGCAGCACGGTCTGGGCGATGCTCAGTTCGTACTCGCGGGGCCTGGCCTCGTAGTCCACGAAGGTGTGCGGGATGTCCGGCTCGCCGCTGTGGCCGGCGGCGAGATCGACGGCCTTCTCGCCGTACTTGTTGGTGCGCTGCTCCGGGATCGTGCGCTGCTGCTGGAGGTGTTCGCGCAGGGAGTCGCTGCGCTCCGCGACCAGTTCGAGGTCCTGGCGGGTCAGGGTCAGCACCGTGCAAGCGGTGTCCGCGCGGGCCGTGTACTCCCAGATGGCGTCCGGGTCGAGCAGCGCCGCGTCGCCGAAGTAGGCGCCGTCGGCGAGCACCCCGAGGACCGCGTCGTCGCCGTACGGGCCCGTACCGACCTTCTCGACCCTGCCGTGCGCCAGCAGATACACCTCGTCGGTCCGGCTGCCGAACGAGGCGATCACACTGCCGGGCGCGAACTCCTGCTGCCGGCAGCGCTGAGCGAGCTCCGCGAGCACCTCCTCGTCCTCGTACGACCGCAGTGCGGGAAGTTCGCCAAGCTCCGCGGGGATGACCTCGACCCGGTCGCCGGTCTTCACGAACGTGATGCGGCCGTCCCCCACTGCATAGGTCAGTCGCCGGTTGACCCGGTACGTACCACCCTGGACGTTCACCCACGGCAGTGTGCGCAGCAGCCAGCGTGAGCTGATCTCCTGCATCTGGGGTGCCGACTTGGTCGTCGTGGCCAGGTTCCGCGCGGCGGCAGTGCCGAGGCTCTGCTGCGGCTTGCCCTGCTCCGAACGGACCTCTTCGCCTACCGACATATGAGAATTGCCCTCCCGCTCAACAGCCCGCGCCGAAGTGCGCGGCTGCATCGATCTCCGCGGTCAAGCCTTCCATCACGGAACGTATCTGTGCTATTACCCGAAAGAGCGGGAATGGATCACGGGCAGGCTGGGCACCAATGGGGATCCTGTCCAGCGGCGTGCGCGTGCGGAATGGCCGGATCCACCCCCTCGATCTGAACACGATGTGTGACGGTGTCATTACTTTCGGTACAAGCTCCTTCACAGGCGGTCGCGTCGGGTGGCCGTCGGCACGGTACGAAGGAGGCGGTCATGGCCTCACCCATGTCCGCGGACAGTTTCCTCCACGGCCTCAGGGCGGAGGGCCTCACCGTCGTCGAGGTGGGCGACTGGGTACATCACAACCGCAACCACAAGGGACCGTGGGGTCCGGTGTACGGCGTGATGATCCACCACACCGTCACCAGCGGCAGCGAACGCACCGTCGAGATCTGCCGGGACGGCTACGCCGGCCTGCCCGGCCCTCTCTGCCACGGCGTGATCACCAAGGACGGCACGGTCCACCTGGTGGGTTACGGCCGCGCCAACCACGCCGGTCTCGGTGACGACGACGTGCTGCGTGCGGTGATCGCCGAGAAGGCGCTCCCGCCGGACAACGAGGCGAACACCGACGGCAACCGTCACTTCTACGGCTTCGAGTGCGAGAACCTCGGCGACGGCGAGGATCCCTGGCCCGAGGCCCAGCTGGACGCCATCGAGAAGGCCGCGGCGGCGGTGTGCCGGCACCACGGCTGGACGGAACGGTCGGTGATCGGCCACCTGGAGTGGCAGCCGGGGAAGGTGGATCCGCGGGGCTTCACGATGACCTGGCTGCGGGAGCGGATCCGCGAGCGGCTGAAGTGACGGAGCCGCAGCCTGCGTGCAGTCGTGCCGCTCGGGGCGGGGCCCGTCCCACAGAGAGGCGGCGCCCCGCAAGCGCGGGCGAGCGACGCCCACCCCTGGCAACAACTCCGGCCACAATGGAGTCGTGATCAGCCTCGGCACCCTGCACCCCCAGCTGCCCTCCCCCCTGCAGGAGATCGAGGACGACCGTTTCGCCCATCGCGGCCTCCGCCTCCTCCTCAAGCGCGACGACCTCATCCACCCGGAGCTCATCGGCAACAAGTGGCGCAAGCTGGCGCCCAATCTCGCCGCCGCGGCCGGCCGTACCGTCGTCACCTTCGGCGGCGCGTACTCCAACCATCTGCGGGCGACGGCCGCAGCGGGCCGGCTCCTCGGGCTGCCGACCGTCGGGGTGGTCCGCGGCCAGGAGCTGGCCGACCGGCCCCTCAACCCCTCCCTGGCCCGGTGCGCGGCCGACGGGATGCGGCTGCACTTCGTCGACAGGTCGACGTACCGCCGCAAGACGGAAGAGGACGTCCTCGCGCGCGTGCTGCGCACGGTCGGCGCGGAGGACGCGTATGTCGTCCCGGAGGGCGGCAGCAATGCCGAGGCCGTGCGCGGGTGCCGGGCCCTGGGTGAGGAACTGCGCGGGCGGGCCGATGTCGTCGGCCTCGCCTGCGGCACCGGCGGAACGCTGGCCGGGCTGGCTGCCGGACTGGCTCCCGGGCAACGCGCGCTCGGCGTTCCCGTCCTCAAGGGCGGCTTCCTCTCCGCCGACATAGAAGCGCTGCAGGAGCGCGCTTTCGGCGGCCGGTGCGGCGCATGGGCTCTCGACGACCGCTTCCACTTCGGCGGCTACGCGCGCGTGCCCGGCGAACTCGACGCCTTCGCCGAGGACTTCGAGGAGCGGCACGGGGTGCCGGTCGAGCGTCTGTATGTCGCCAAGTTGCTGTACGGACTTGTCGCCCTGGCCGCCGAGGGCGCGTTCGCGCGCGGGACGACCGTCGCGGCCGTCGTCACCGGGCGGCCCTTTCCTCAGGAGCCCTCCACCGTCTCCCGGTAGGCCGCCGCCTCCTCCAGGTCCAGCCTGCGCAGCAGCGTGCGCAGCATCTCGTCGTCGATGTAGCGGCCGTCCCGCAGCCTCACGAACATCGCGCGCTCGGCGCCGATCATCTCCCGGGACAGTCGGCGGTAGGTGTCGTCGACGGACTCACCGGTGACCGGGTTGGTCTGGCCGAGGCGTTCCCAGACGGCGTTGCGGCGGCGCTCCAGGACCTGCCGGAGACGGTCGGCGAGGGGTGGCGGCAGCGCGTTGCGCTCGTCGGTGAGGAGTTCGTCGAGGCGCTGCTCGGCGACCCGGGATGCCTGCGCCTGCGCGTTGGCCTCAGCGAGGGTCTCGGCCTGTGCGTCCCTGCCGGGGAACCGCAGCAGACGGATCACCGGGGCCAGGGTCAGTCCCTGCACCACCAGGGTCCCGATGACCGTCGTGAAGGTCAGGAAGAGGATGAGGTTGCGCTGCGGGAAGGGGCCGCCGCCGTGCACGGTGAGCGGGATGGAGAAGGCGATGGCGAGGGAGACGACGCCGCGCATCGCGGCCCAGGAGGTGACGATCGGCCCTCTCCAGGTGGGGTTGTCCTCGCGTTCCCTGATCCGCGCGGACAGCATGCGGGGCACGAACGTCCCCGGATACACCCACACGAACCGGGTCACGACGACCACCAGGAAGACGGCGACCGCGTACCAGGCGGCGTCCACGCCCTTGTACTCGCCGAGGCCCTTGAGGACCACGGGCAACTGCAGGCCGATGAGGGCGAACACCGCCGACTCCAGGACGAACGCGACCACCTTCCACACCGCCTCCTCCTGGAGGCGGGTGGCGAAGTCGACCTCCCAGGCGCGGTGTCCGAGGTAGAGGGCGACGACCACGACCGCGAGGACACCGGAGGCGTGCACCTGCTCGGCGACGGCGTAGGCGACGAACGGGATCAGCAGGGACATGGTGTTCTGCAGCAGCGCCTCCTTGACGTGCGTGCGCAGCCAGTGGATCGGCAGCATCAGCACCAGCCCGACCACCACGCCGCCGACCGCCGCCAGCAGGAACTCGCCGATCCCGCCGATCCAGGAGGCGCCCGCGCCGACGGCGGCCGCGACGGCCACCCGGTACGCGGTGATCGCGGTCGCGTCGTTCAGCAGGGACTCGCCCTGCAGGATCGTGGTGATCCGGGAGGGCAGCCCCACCCGGCGGGCGACCGCCGCCGCGGCGACCGCGTCCGTCGGCGCGACCACCGCCCCCAGCACCAGCGCCGCGGGCAGGGGCAGCCCGGGCACCACGAGATAGGCGACCCACCCGACGACGAAGGTCGCGAACAGTACATAGCCGACGGACAGCAGGGCCACCGGCCGCATCGTCGCCCGCAGATCGAGGTACGAGCTCTCGACGGCCTCCTTGTGCAGCAGCGGGGGCAGCACCAGCGGCAGCACGATGTCCGGGTCGAGGGTGTAGTCCGGGACCCCGGGGACGTACGAGACGGCGAGCCCCACCGCGACGAGCAGCAGCGGGGCCGGCACGGGGGTGCGCCGGGCCGCCGCGGCGATCGCGGCGCTCCCCGCCACCAGCAACAGCAGTGGCATCACGTCCATCGTCCTCGCCCACCCTCGTTTTTCCGCGCGGTCATCCGCACGCCCGTCGTAATCTGGCAATCATGAAACAGTGCACGCACGCCGACGCGCTGCCGGATCCGGAACCCGGTCCGGTGACCGAGACATGCCCGGAGTGTCTGGCAGCGGGCACGCACCCGGTACAGCTGCGGCTGTGCCTCACCTGCGGCCACGTCGGCTGCTGCGACTCCTCGCCCGGCCGGCATGCGACGGAGCACCACAAGGACTCCGGCCACCCGATCATGCGCACGTTCGAGCCCGGCGAGAACTGGCGATGGTGCTTCGTGGACCACGTTCTCGTGTGACCCTGGACAGCCGGGGGACGACCCGGAATCCGGACGGTTCGACCGTCTGACGTCTGGGTACGTCAACCCGGCGCGCGTTCTTCCCAATTGGAGCCGCAGACCCCTAGACACGGAGCGTGTCCACAGTTTTACTGTGAGTGACGGCAAGGGGTTGGGGTCCCGGGGACGGGAAACTTGAGAGCGCGATAGCGTCACCGCTGAACACACATCGCGTTATCCCGGGGGGCGACCCTCGGCCCCGAGAAGCTTGTACCACCTTGGAGGTGAGGGTGTCCCAGATCGCAGGCGAGCCCGCGACCCAGGACTTCGTGGAAGTCCGGCTGCCGGCTGCGGGTGCCTACCTGTCGGTGCTGCGTACGGCGACTGCCGGCCTCGCGGCCCGTTTGGACTTCACCCTCGACGAGATCGAGGACCTTCGCATCGCGGTGGACGAGGCCTGCGCGATCCTGCTCCAGCAGGCCGTGCCCGGCTCGGTGCTGAGCTGCGTCTTCCGGCTCGTCGACGACTCGCTCGAGGTCACCGTCTCGGCCCCGACCACGGACGGCCACGCCCCCTCGCGGGACACCTTCGCCTGGACCGTCCTGTCCGCACTCGCGGGCAAGGTCTCCTCCGCCGTGGACGAGGACAAAACCGTTTCGATCAGCCTCTACAAACAGCGCGGCGCGGGACCCGGGCCGGCGTGAGGACAGGGGACGGGCCGGTGCGTGACGAAGAGCGCGGCACACGAGAGCTGCCGGCCGAGGGCGCAGACGGGTCCCGACGCATCGGGGACTCCGTCGGCGGCGCCGACGGCATCGACGGCATCCCCGAGCAGGCCCGGCCGCATCCGGAGGACGAGGCCGACAGCGCAGCGGCGGCCGGCTTCCCGGACGACGGGCGGCGGGATCGGGAAGGTGCCGTGCAGAGCACGCCTCTGGACGGACGGAACGGGGTCACCCCGGTCCGAGCAGAGGCGAGGGCTCGGAGAAGGGCGACGGGCGGGACGATGAGCGAGCACGAGCGAAACGCCGAGGGCGACGGGCAGTCCGCGCCGAGCGTGCAGCAGGCCACGCAGCACGACGCACAGGACCGCAGCGGGGCGCGCGCGATGTTCATCGAGCTGCGCAGCCTGAAGGACGGCAGCCCGGAGTACGCGGAGCTGCGCAACAAGCTGGTCCGTATGCACCTGCCGCTCGTCGAGCACCTCGCGCGCCGCTTCCGCAACCGCGGCGAGCCGCTGGACGACCTCACCCAGGTCGCCACCATCGGCCTGATCAAGTCCGTCGACCGCTTCGACCCGGAGCGCGGCGTCGAGTTCTCGACCTACGCCACCCCGACGGTCGTCGGCGAGATCAAGCGCCACTTCCGCGACAAGGGCTGGGCGGTGCGCGTGCCCCGGCGCCTGCAGGAGCTGCGCCTGGCGCTCACCACGGCGACCGCGGAGCTCTCCCAGCAGCACGGCCGCTCCCCCACGGTCCACGAGCTCGCCGAGAAGCTGGCGATCTCGGAGGAGGAGGTCCTGGAGGGCCTGGAGTCCGCCAACGCGTACTCCACCCTGTCCCTGGACGTCCCCGACACGGACGACGAGTCGCCTGCGGTGGCCGACACCCTGGGCGCCGAGGACGAGGCCCTGGAGGGCGTCGAGTACCGCGAGTCGCTCAAGCCGCTCCTGGAGGACCTCCCGCCCCGGGAGAAGCGGATCCTGCTGCTGCGTTTCTTCGGCAACATGACCCAGTCGCAGATCGCGCAGGAGGTCGGCATCTCACAGATGCACGTGTCCCGCCTGCTGGCCCGCACCCTGGCCCAGCTGCGGGAGAAGCTCCTGGTGGAGGAGTAGGACACCGTCGCCGTCGCCCCACGGCGACCGCGGCGCCGTACGACTACTGCTTGCCGTCCTGTGCACGGCCCGGACCCTTGATCCCGAGGGCCTGGGTCGTCGCCGGATTGACCAGCAGCACCAGCGCGACGACGGCCACGACGGCGAGCGCGATGCCCGCCGGGATCGCCACACTGTCGGCCTGGAGCAGGTTGTAGGCCACCGGCAGCGCCATGATCTGCGTGATCACCGCCGGGCCGCGGCTCCAGCTCTTCTGCTTGAGCAGGCCGCGCGCTGCCAGCAGCGGCAGCAGGGCGAGGACGACCAGGGTGATACCGCCGGTGACGGCGGACCGGCGGTCGTCCGGGGCGCCCGTGACGCCCTCCACGAGCATCCAGACGCCTCCGACGGCCAGCGCGAGCCCCTCCAGCGCGGCCAGCCCCGCGGCATACGTCAGGCGGCGCGGGCGGGGGCCGGCGTTTTCCTCGGTGGCGGGAGTCTGCTCACTGGTCACCCCTGAAGGGTAGCCCTGGGGATGTCGGCCACCCATGGCGAGCCCGGGGGACGCGGAGCGCCCTGGCGAGGTTGAGACACGACCCCGTGGTGAGCCTCACGCACCCACCTCTTACCTGATCCCTACCTCGAACTGTGCCCGGTACTTCCCAGTAGGTACGCTGCAACCCATGCGTGCACTTCTCGTGGCCAATCCGGCAGCAACCACCACAAGCGCACGTACGCGCGATGTCCTGATCCACGCGCTGGCGAGCGAGATGAAGCTCGAGACGGTCACCACCGAGTACCGCGGGCACGCGCGCGACCTCGGCCGGCAGGCGGCGGAGAGCGACGACATCGACCTGGTCGTGGCCCTCGGCGGCGACGGCACGGTCAACGAGGTGGTCAACGGCCTGCTGCACGCGGGCCCCGCCCCGGAGGGCCTCCCCCGCCTCGCCGTGGTCCCCGGCGGCTCCACGAACGTCTTCGCCCGCGCCCTGGGCCTGCCCAACGACGCCGTCGAGGCGACCGGCGCGCTGCTGGACGCGCTGCGCGAGGGCAGCGAACGTACGGTCGGCATGGGCCTCGCCGAAGGTACGCCGGGCACCGAGGACGAGGCGGTGCCCTCCCGCTGGTTCACCTTCTGCGCGGGGCTCGGCTTCGACGCGGGCGTGGTGGGGCGGGTGGAGCAGCAGCGCGAGCAGGGGCGGAAATCCACTCACGCCCTGTATCTGCGGCAGGTCGCACGCCAGTTCCTGCAGGAACCCAACCGGCGGCACGGCTCGATCACTCTGGAGCGGCCCGGCGAGGAGCCGGTGACCGATCTGGTGCTGTCGATAATCTGCAACACGTCACCGTGGACGTATCTGGGCAATCGTCCGGTGTACGCGGCGCCTAAGGCCTCGTTCGATACCGGGCTCGACCTGCTGAGTCTCAGCCGTATGTCCACGCTCTCGGCTGCCCGGTATGCCACGCAGTTGCTCACTTCGTCCCCCGAGCGCGGCCCTCATGGCAAGCACGTGGTGTCCCTGCACGACCTGGACCGGTTCACCTTGCATTCGAAGGTGCCCCTACCCCTCCAGATGGACGGCGACCACCTCGGGCTGCGTACGAGCGTGACGTTCACAGGCGTACGCCGTGCACTGCGTGTGATTGTGTGAGCAGAAAGGGCTGAAGTCCTTTCACTCGAACGTTTAGGCCAGGATCCACCCCATGGAAGTACGGCTGTGACCTAGTCGACACCGAGGAATCAAAAAAAACTTTCCGGAAGGGGTTGTATCCGCCGCTGAGGTTTGCGAGTCTCTACGTGGCGATCGGGACGGCCCGCAACACCGGCCTCCACAGATCACCGGAACCCCTCTTCAATTCACAGGACCTCGCCAGGGAACCTGGCGCTCGGCCCTTCACTTGTTGAGGGATTCGTGAAAGCGTTCACATTCACAAGCAACCTGCATGTAATACCAAGGAGAGGTAGCAGCCATGGACTGGCGTCACAACGCCGTTTGCCGCGAGGAAGACCCCGAGCTCTTCTTCCCCATCGGCAACACCGGTCCTGCGCTGCTGCAGATCGAGGAAGCCAAGGCCGTCTGCCGCCGCTGCCCCGTCATGGAGCAGTGCCTGCAGTGGGCGCTCGAGTCCGGCCAGGACTCCGGCGTCTGGGGTGGTCTCAGCGAGGACGAGCGTCGCGCCATGAAGCGCCGTGCCGCCCGCAACCGGGCCCGTCAGGCCTCCGCCTGACAACCCGCCCCGCAACAGCCTGAGCTTGGCGGCGCGTACAGCGAGTACGCATCTCCCGCCCCCGAGCCGCAGCGCGCAGTACCCCCGATGCGCAGCACAAGCTGGCAACGAGCATTTCAGCCCCGGACCTGGGAACGGTCCGGGGCTTCTTGCTGTGGACGGCCCCGTCGTCCGGGTCTGTCGTACGACCTGCCCGGGCCCGGCGCTACTTGTTCGCCTGCACCGGCACGTCCAGGATCACCCGGGTCCCCCGCTCCGGCGCCGGGACCATGTCGAACGTGCCGCCCAACTCCCCCTCCACCAGGGTCCGTACGATCTGCAGACCCAGGTTGCCGGCGGTGTGCGGGTCGAAGCCCTCGGGCAGGCCGACGCCGTCGTCCTGGACGGTGACCAGGAGGCGGGCCTCCTTTGTCGTGCCGCCGCGGACCGCGGAGACCTCGACCGTGCCGGTGTCGCCCTCACGGAAGCCGTGTTCGAGCGCGTTCTGCAGGATCTCCGTCAGGACCATGGAGAGCGGGGTGGCCACTTCGGCGTCCAGGATGCCGAAGCGACCGCTGCGCCGACCGGTGACCTTGCCCGGGGAGATCTCGGCGACCATGGCCAGCACCCGGTCGGCGATCTCGTCGAACTCCACGCGCTCGTCCAGGTTCTGGGAGAGCGTCTCGTGCACGATTGCGATCGATCCGACGCGGCGGACGGCCTCTTCGAGGGCCTCCCGGCCGCGGTCGGACCCGATGCGCCGGGCCTGAAGGCGCAGCAGGGCCGCGACCGTCTGGAGGTTGTTCTTCACCCGGTGGTGGATCTCCCGGATGGTCGCGTCCTTGGTGATCAACTCGCGTTCGCGGCGGCGCAGTTCGGTGACGTCACGGAGCAGGACCAGCGAACCGATGCGGGTGCCCTTGGGCTTGAGCGGGATCGCGCGGAACTGGATGACCCCGTCCCTGGCCTCGATCTCGAACTCGCGGGGCGCCCAGCCGCTGGCCACCTTGGACAGTGCCTCGTCCACCGGGCCGCGGGTCGGGGCGAGTTCGGCGGTGGTCCTGCCGAGGTGCTGGCCGACGAGATCGGAGGCGAGGCCCATGCGGTGGTACGCCGACAGGGCGTTCGGGGAGGCGTACTGGACGATGCCGTCCGCGTCGAGGCGGATGAGGCCGTCGCCGACGCGTGGCGCGGCGTCCATGTCCATCTGCTGGTTCGCGAACGGGAAGGAGCCGGCCGCGATCATCTGCGCCAGGTCCGAGGCGCTCTGCAGATACGTCAGCTCGAGGCGGCTCGGGGTGCGCACGGTCAGGAGGTTGGTGTTGCGGGCGATGACGCCGAGGACACGCCCGTCCCGTCGTACGGGGATCGACTCGACCCGGACGGGGACCTCCTCGCGCCACTCGGGGTCGCCCTCGCGCACGATCCGGCCCTCGTCCAGGGCCGCGTCCAGCATGGGGCGGCGGCCGCGCGGGACGAGGTGGCCGACCATGTCGTCCTGGTAGGAGGTGGGGCCGGTGTTGGGGCGCATCTGGGCGACGGAGACGTAGCGCGTGCCGTCGCGGGTGGGGACCCACAGGACGAGGTCGGCGAAGGAGAGGTCTGACAGCAGCTGCCACTCCGAGACCAGCAGATGGAGCCACTCGAGGTCGGAGTCGTCGAGGGCGGTGTGCTGGCGGACCAGTTCGTTCATGGAGGGCACGTGTGTGAGCGTACCTGGGGGTATGTGCTGGTCCTAAATACGACCGGAGGTCCGCACCGGCCCCGAGAACACCCGCGGGCCGCGGCGCCTGGGAGGGACCCTCAACCCTCCCGGCACCGCAGCCCGGAGCAATATCGGCCGCGGGGTGTGCGGTCCCGGATGGCCGAAGGATGAGGAGCCGGGGCAGTCAGGGCAGAGAGCTCCGGATCCTCCGTCCGCCTTCCTGTGCGGGGAAGACGGAAGTCTCATCGGTTCAATTGTGGACTAGACCACTATCGGTGTCCATGCGTTGGAGCCTGTTCGTTGTTGTGATTTCTCGAACGGTCTCCAACTGCTTGGACGTCCTGGCATCCACCACGCAGCCTAACCCGTGTGGGTTCATGTGCGGGGCCAGATGGACATGGCAATTTCCGCGAGCGCCTCCAACTCCTCACGGCTCGCGCCGTCGCGCGCCTGCTGGGACATGCCCTGGATGATCGCGCCTGTGTGGCGGGCGAGGGCGGCGGCATCGGTGCCGGGCGGCAGCTCCCCCGATGCGATGTCGGCCCTGATACGACTCTCGAAGGCGGCGATGTTGGCATTGCGCCGCTCGCGCAGGGACGCCTCGACCTCGGGGCTGGTGCAGTTCGTGGCCGCATGGATGACGAGGCAGCCGTGCGGTCGGCCGGGTGCCGTGTACTCGGCGGCGGCCTCCCGCAGCATCCGCTCGACGGCGGCGCGGGCGGTGGGCTCCTCTGCCAGGGCCCGGTCGGCGAAGGAGCCGTAGCGGGCGCCGTAGACGGTGACGACCTCGTCGAACAGCGCACGCTTGTCACCGAAGGCCGCGTACAGACTCGGCGCGCCGATGCCCATGACACGGGTCAGGTCGGAGACGGAGGTCGCCTCGTATCCGTGCTCCCAGAAGGCCATGACCGCCTTCTCCAGCGCGGTCTCGCGGTCGAAGGAACGAGGGCGGCCGCGGGGCTTGGGTGCGGCCTGCGCGCTCGTCTTCGTGTCCTGGCTGCCCACCATGGAGTGAATTGTATAGGGGCCGCTAGAGAAATGTCGGCGGGCTGCTGTACGGTCTTTTTGTAGCGACCGCTAGATATAGCGAAGGGGGCCCTGGCATGGGCGTGCTTGCAGGCAGGACGGCACTCGTCACGGGGGCGAGCAGGGGGATCGGGCGCGGAATCGCCGAGCGGCTGGGGCGCGAGGGCGCACGGGTCGCCGTCCACTACGGGAGGAACGGGGCGGCGGCGAAGGAGACGGTGGCCGCGATCGAGGAGGCCGGCGGCTCGGCGTTCGCGATCGGCGTGGAGCTGGGGCGGCCGGGGGACGTGGACGCCCTGTGGGAGGAGTTCGACCGCCATGCGGACGGTCTGGACATCCTCGTGAACAACGCCGGGATCGGGAAGTCGCGGTCGATCGAGGAGATAGCCGAGGAGGAGTACGACAAGCTCTTCGCGGTGAACGTGAAGGCGCCGTTCTTCATCGTCAAGCAGGGCGCGACGCGGCTGCGGGACGGAGGCCGCATTGTCAACATCTCGTCGGGGCTGGCCAGGAGCGCCGCGATGCCGGACAACATGGCCTACTCGATGACGAAGGGCGCACTGGACGTTCTCTCCCGCGACCTGTCCAAGGTGCTGGGCCCCCGGGGCATCACCGTGAACTCGGTGGCGCCGGGACTCATCGACACGGACAACACGTACGAGGCCCTGCACGGCAGCCCGGGCGCATGGGAGTGGGGGGCGGGGCTCTCCGCACTGGGCCGGGTGGGCGAGCCCGCCGATGTGGCCGACGTGGTGGCGTTCCTGGTGTCGGACGCCGGCCGGTGGGTGACGGGGAGCTGGGTGGATGCGACAGGGGGTTCGCTGACGTAAGGGTTCTTACGAGGGCGCAGTGGCCGCCCGCAGAAAGGCTCAGTGAGTTTCGGTCACCTTGGCCAGCGCGCGCGGCGCGTCCGGGTCCTGGCCGCGGGCAATGGTGATCTCGTGGGCCAGGAGCTGGAGCGGGATGATCTCCAGGATCGGCTGGACCTCCTCGGCCACGCCCTCGGTGGGCAGGACGAAGCCGGCGGAGGCCTGCTCGACCTGGTCCCTGGGTCCGACGACGAACAGGTCGGCGCCACGGCCGCGCAGCCGGTCGAGGACGGGCTGGAGGGCCTCGCCGCCCTTGCCGTCGGTGACGACCGCGATGACCGGGGAGACGTTGTCAACCATGGCGAGGGGGCCGTGCAGGAGGTCGGCGCCGGAGTAGGAGAGGGCGGGGATGTAGCTGGTCTCCATGAGCTTGAGGGCGGCCTCCTTAGCCGTGGGGTAGCCGTAGCCGCGAGAGGTGATCACCATGCGTTCGGCGAAGCGGTAGCGGGCGGCGAGGGCGCGGACCTCGTCCTGCCGGGCGAGCAACTGCTCGGCGAGGTCCGGCAGTACCTTCGCGGGGGCGCCGTCGCCGCCGCGCAGGCCTTCGACGAAGAGGTAGAGGGCGAGGAGGGAGGCCGTGTAGGTCTTGGTCGCGGGGAGGGCCTTCTCCGGCCCGGCCATGATGTCGACGTGGTACTCGGAGACGCCGGCCAGCGGTGAGCCGGGGTTGTTGGTCACGGCGAGGGTGATCGCGCCGGCCTCGCGGGCGGCCCGGGTGGAGGCCACCAGGTCCGGGGAGCCGCCGGACTGGCTGACGGTGACCACGAGGACGTCGGTGAGGTCCGGGCGGGCGCCGTACGCGGTGGTGGTGGACATCGAGGTGAGGCCGCAGGGCAGGCCGAGGCGGATCTCCAGGAGGTACTTGGCGTAGAGGGCGGCGTTGTCGGAGGTGCCGCGGGCGGTCAGCAGGACGAAGCGGGGATTGCGGGCGGCGATGTCCTGGGCCACCTGCCGGATACCGGGGGCGCCCTCCTCGAGGAGGCGGCGCAGCACGGCGGGCTGCTCGGCCATCTCACGGGCCATGATCCGGCCCGGGACGTCGGTCCGGGGGTCCGGTGTCGCGGCGGTCATGGTGGGCTCCTTGCGGGTCGGTTGCGGAGTGCCGGGAGGTGCTGCGCGGGGCGGCGCCGCACCCATTCCACTCCCCCGCGGCGAATGGCGCCTGTCCTCCGTATGGAAAGACGATGACCCCCACTCCACCTGGGCCACAAGGGGCGGCTCTGTTAGATTGGTCTAAACCACATAGCCCCTTTCGGGTGCCGGTTGAGCCCCCCCCTCTACGGACCGTTTCTTCAGATCGGCAGGCCAGCGTGGAAGTTGTCATAGTTCCGGACGCCAAGTCGGGCGGCGAGCTCATCGCCGAGGCCATGGCGCAGCTCCTGAGGCGCAAGCCCGCGGCGCTGCTCGGCGTGGCCACCGGCTCCACCCCACTGCCCATCTACGAGGCGCTCGCGGCCAAGGTGCGCTCCGGTGCCGTGGACGCCTCGCGGGCGCGGATCGCGCAGCTCGACGAGTATGTGGGGCTGCCGGCCGAGCATCCGGAGTCGTACCGTTCGGTGCTGGCGCGTGAGGTGCTGGAGCCGCTCGGGATCGGGATGGACGCGTTCATGGGGCCCGACGGGACGGCCGAGGACGTGCAGTTGGCGTGCACCGCGTACGACAGGGCGTTGGCGGAGGCCGGCGGCGTGGATCTGCAGCTGCTCGGGATCGGGACCGACGGGCACATCGGGTTCAATGAGCCGTGCTCCTCGTTGGCCTCGCGGACCCGGATCAAGACGCTGACCGAGCAGACCCGGGTGGACAACGCGCGGTTCTTCGACGGCGACATCGGGCAGGTGCCGCATCACGTGATCACTCAGGGGATCGGGACGATCCTGGAGGCGCGGCATCTGGTGCTGCTGGCCACCGGGGAGGGGAAGGCCGACGCGGTCGCCGCCACTGTGGAGGGACCGGTGGCTGCGGTGTGTCCTGCCTCGGCGTTGCAGCTGCATCCGCATGCGACGGTTGTTGTCGATGAAGGGGCGGCTTCCAAGCTGAAGTTTGCGGACTACTTCCGGTACACGTATGTCAACAAGCCTGAGTGGCAGGGGATTTAGCGGGTTCGTCCGCCGGGCTCGGTTCTCTGCGGGGTGCGGGTCCGTTGTGGCTGGTCGCGCCCACGCGGCGGAGCCGCATGTCGGTACAGCCCCGAGCCCGTGAAAAAACGTGCAGGCGCCGGTCCCATGGAAGGGCCGGCGCCTGTCGTGCCGTAGGGACTACACCCCCGCGATGACCTCCGCCGCCGCCCGGCCGCATACCCGGGCCGCGCCGTGCGTGGCGATGTGGAGGGCGCCTCGGGGAGTGGCCTGGGGGAGGCCCATTTCGACCACGATCGTGTCGGGGCGGGCAGCCAGGAGGGTGTCCAGGGCGGATGCCATCCAGGGGTGGCGGTGTTCGTCGCGGACCACGGCCACGATGCGGCGGGGGCCGGCCGCGGCCAAGGCGGTGCCGCCCGCGTCCTCGCCGGTGAAGCTGCCCGTCTCCGTGCCGGGCAGGAGGCGGAAGAGTTCCGCCGCGACGCCCCAGGGGGTCTCGTCGCCGACCGCGATGTTGGCGACGGGGGTGAGGGCGGCGACATAGGGCGGTTCGGTGAGCGGGGTGAAGGCCTTGGCCGCGGTCGTCCTCAGGGCGCGGCGGGCCGCGCGGAGACCCACTTCCGTGTCGGGGGTGCGTTCCGTGTCCGCTGCCGCCGCGGCGGCGGTCCAGCGGGCCAGCGCCCGGACCCGGTCCGCCGCGTCCGCCAGGCGTTCCTCGGGGAGGTCGCCGGCGCGGACCGCCGAGACGAGGGCGTCGCGCAGGCGCCGTACCGTCTCGTCGTCGGCGAGGCCGCCGCCCACGCAGATCGCGTCGGCGCCGGCGGCCACGGCGAGGACGCTGCCGCGCTCGATGCCGTACGTACCGGCGATGGCCTGCATCTCCATGCCGTCGGTGACGATGAGGCCGTCGTAGCCGAGTTCGCCGCGCAGCAACTCCGTGAGCGCGCGCGGGGACAGGGTCGCCGGCCGGTCGGGGTCCAGGGCGGGGATCAGGATGTGTGCGCTCATCACGGCGCGGGTGCCGGCCGCGATCGCCGCGCGGAACGGGGCCAGTTCGCGGGACTGGAGCACCGATGTGTCCACGTCGATGCGCGGGAGTGCGTGATGGGAGTCGACGGCCGTGTCGCCGTGGCCCGGGAAGTGCTTGGTGCAGGCGGCGACCCCGGCGGACTGCAGGCCGGTGACATAGGCGGCGGTGTGCCGGGCGACCAGGCCGGTGTCGGCGCCGAAGGAGCGGACGCCGATCACGGGGTTGGACGGGTTGGAGTTCACGTCGGCCGACGGGGCCCAGTTGAGGTTGACCCCGCAGGCGGCGAGGCGGCGGCCGAGTTCGGCGGCCACGTCCCGGGTGAGCTCGACGTCGTCGACCGCGCCCAGAGCGTTGTTGCCTGGGAAGGAGGAGCCGGTGCGGACCTCCAGGCGGGTGACGTCGCCGCCCTCCTCGTCGATGGCAACGAGGACGTCGTCACGTTCGGCGCGCAACTGGGCGGTGAGGGCCGCGAGTTGTTCGGGCGAGGCGATGTTGCGGCCGAAGAGGCCGACCGAGGCGAGGCCTTCGCCCAGGCGGCGCAGCAGCCAGTCGGGGGCGGTGGTGCCGGTGAAGCCCGGCTGCAGGACCGTCAGTGCGTCGCGCGTGAGAGTGTCGGTACCGCTGGCGAATGTCGTCATCGGGTGGCGTTATCCCTTCACTGCGCCGGCGGTCAGGCCCGCGGCCATCTTGCGCTGGACGAGGAGGAACAGGGCGACGATCGGCACGGCCATCATCGTGGCTCCGGCCATCATCGGGGCGTATTCGGTGCCGTGCTTGGTGGTGAAGTTGCCGAGCCAGACGGTCGCGGTCTGGTGTTGCTGGCTGAGCAGCATCAGGGCGTACAGGTACTCGTTCCAGGCCTGGATGAAGCCGTAGACCGAGGTCGCGACCATGCCGGGGGCCAGGAGCGGGAAGACGACCCGGATGAAGGCGCCCGTGCGGCTGCAGCCGTCGACCATCGCCGCCTCTTCCAGTTCCTTCGGGATGTTGACGATGAAGCCGCGCAGCGTCCACACCGTGAAGGGGAGGATGAAGGTCAGATACGTGATGATCAGGCCCGAGAGCTTGTCGTACTGCTCCAGGTCGTTGAGGAGCAGGAAGATCGGGATGATCATGGCGACCAGCGGGACCATCTGGACCGCGAGGATGCCCACGATCACGATCTTGCGGCCGCGGAAGGCGAACCGGGAGATGGCGAGGGCCGCCAGCATGCCGACGACGATGCCGATCGCCACGACCGAGAGGGAGACGACCAGGCTGCGGCCGACCGGCCCCCAGAAGTCCGCGACGGCCAGCGCCCGGCGGAAGTTGTCGAGGGTGAAACCGGTCGGGAACAGGCTCGGGTCGGGGTCGATGGTGTCCTTGGCCGGCTTGATGGCCGTGTTGAGCATCCAGTAGACGGGGAAGCCGGCGGTGAGGAAGACCAGGAGACCGAGGAGGTTCCATCCGAGCTTGGACTTGCGGGGCCGCCCCCCGGTGGTGATCGCGCTCATTCCACCTCTCCGATCTTCAGCATCTGGCGCATGTACACGGCGACCACGCCGAGCAGCAGCACCACGGTGATCAGGGCGATCGCGGAGCCCTGCGCATAGTCGTTGACCACGAAGGCACGGTCGTACGAGTAGGTGGTCAGGAGCTGGAACTCCTGCTCGGGATGGCCGTTGCGCATCACGAAGACCTGCGGGAAGACGCCCATGTCCCAGATGACCGACAGGGTCGTGAGCATCACGATGATCGGCTTGAGGATGGGCAGGGTGACGTACCGGAAGACGCCCCAGGAGCCCGCGCCGTCCAGGCGGGCCGCCTCCTCCAGTTCGGCGGGGACCTGGGTGAGGCCGGCGCTGAGGGTGATGACGACGAAGGGGACGGCTCCCCAGACCACCAGCAGCATGATCACGGCGAGGCCCTGCGGCCCGCTGGCGAACCAGTTGTGGCCGATGAGGTCCACGCCGGGCAGCTTGCTGAGCAGGGCGTTGAGAATGCCGTAGTCGGCGTCGAACAGCCACTTGAAGACGGTGGTGGCGACGATGATGGGCATGCCCCAGCTGGCCACCAGCACGATGTTGACCAGCGTCTTCACCCAGCCGGAGACCCGCTGCAGAAGCAGGGCGATCAGCATGCCCAGCACCATCGTGAAGATGACCGACCCGCCCGCGAAGAGGATCGTGCGGAGCACCACCTGCCAGAACTCGCCGTCGCCCAGCACTCCGGTGAAGTTGGCGAACCCGACCCAGTCGGCGGGCTGGAAGCCCCACAGCTGGGACTGTCCGAACTTCTGGAAGGACAGGGTGACCAGGCGGACCAGCGGATAGCCGAGGACCAGCGCCAGGATCAGCAGACAGGGGGCGAGCAGCAGCCAAGGGGTGGCCGCACCGCCCGAAGTCCGGCCTCTGCATGGGTTCTTGGCGACCGGCGGCGGTGGCGGCGCCTGCCGCGGCGGCGGCACCTTGGCAGGGGTGGTCGTGTCTGCGGCACTCATCGCGCGCTCCTCAGCGGTCCCTCAGGTCGTACGGAGAGCGGGGTTCCGCCCGGGCGGAACCCCGCTCGCTGGTCACTTGGTGTTGATGACCTTGTCGATCGCGGTGTCCGCGTCCTTGGCGGCGGCCTCGACCGACTTCTTGCCGGTGCCGATGTCCTGCAGCATGGTCTGCAGGACCTGCGCCTTCTCGACCTGGCCCCAGCCGGGTGCCATCGGGACGAACCAGTTGGACTCGGCGGCGGTGGCCGGGACCGCCGTCGCGGGGTCGTTCTTCAGCGTCGCGAGGTCGGTCTTGTTGTTGGGCAGGTTGCCCTTGGCCATCAGGCCCTTCTGGCCGGCGGGGCCGGTGAACGCGTTGATCCACTCGGCGGCGAGGGCCTGCGCCTTGGACTTGACCGGGACGGCGAGGTCGGAGCCGCCCAGGAAGACCGGGAGGTTCTTGCCGGACGGACCCGGCATCACGAAGTTCTCGAGGTTGTTCTTGAGCTTGCCGGTCTTGTCGTTCTTCGGGTCGGCGGAGGTCGCGCCCTCCCAGGCGGCACCGAAGATCATGCCGGACTTGCCCTGGCCGTAGACGATGTAACGGTCGGACTCGTCCTTGGTCTTGTCGCCGTGCATGTACTTGTCGATGACGTTCTTGAACTCGGTGAGGCCCTTGACCGACTCGGGCGAGGAGAGGTTGGCCTTCCACTGGCCGCCCTCCTCCTTGGCGATGGAGCCGCCGGCGTCGTAGACGAAGGACATGGCCGCGTACCAGTCACGGGTGGGCTGGTACCAGGCGGAGAACTTGTTCCCCTCCTTCTGCTGCACCTTGTCGAGGTCGGCGGTGAGTTCCGCGTACGTCTTCGGCGTGGACTTGACGCCCGCCGAGGCGAAGACGTCCTTGCGCCAGTTGCCGACCCGGCCGCCCGCGTAGTAAGGCACGCCGTAGGTCTTGCCGCCGTACGTCACAGAGGCCTTGAGGCCGTCCAGCCAGGCGGCGGAGTTGCTGAACTTCGCCGGGTCCAGGGGGGCGAAGGCGCCCTTGACCATGTAGCCCAGCATCTCGGTGTTGCCCATCTCGACCACGTCGGGGGCCTTGTCGGTGGCGAGGACCGCGTCGAGCTTGGTGTTCTTGTCCGGCCAGCCGTAGTACTCGTGGTTGATCTTGATGCCGGGGTGCTTCTTCTGGACGGCCGCGTCGGCGGCCTTCACCAGGTTCGGCCAGTTGTTCTGGGCGTCGACGGTGAGCCAGACAGTCAGCTCCTTGGCGTCCGCGCCGCTGTTGGAAGAACCCTTGCCGTCGTTGCTGCCACACGCCGCGATGGAGACCATCATGCCCGCGATACCGATCGCGGCTATGAGCTTGCGCTTCACGCCACCCTCCTCAGGGATGCCCACACCTCCCCGCTCATGCGCCGGGACCTGAACCAATGGTGTAGACCAGTACCGGGAGCTTGGACCAGACCACGAGGCCTGTCAAGAGTGCTCGAAACGGCTCTGACCAGCCGTTATGCGACCTACATATGCAAGAACCTTTAAGTAAGAAGGCAGCGAAATCAGCGATGCCGGAGTACTCTCGTCCGCTAGACCACTTGGCCCTCCGTGGACTAGACCAAATGAGCTGGCGACGGTATACAGAAGGGATCACGAAGTGACCCGCATCCGGAGCCGGGAAGGCAGAGCATGAGCAGCGACGTCAGCAGTGCGGAGACCGAGGGCGGGGCAGGTGTCCGTACCGCGCGCGTGCCCAAGTACTACCGCCTGAAGAAACATCTGCTCGACATGACGGAGACGCAGTCGCCCGGCACTCCGGTACCGCCCGAGCGCACCCTCGCCGCCGAGTTCGACACCTCGCGCACGACGGTGCGGCAGGCGCTGCAGGAGCTGGTCGTCGAGGGCCGCCTCGAACGCATCCAGGGCAAGGGCACCTTCGTCGCCAAGCCGAAGGTGTCCCAGGCGCTCCAACTCACCTCGTACACCGAGGACATGCGCGCCCAGGGCCTGGAACCCACCTCGCAGCTGCTGGACATCGGCTACATCACCGCCGACGACCGCCTCGCCGAGCTCCTCGACATCACGGCCGGCGGCCGGGTGCTCCGTATCGAGCGCCTCCGCATGGCCAACGCCGAGCCGATGGCCATCGAGACGACCCATCTGAGCGCGAAGCGCTTCCCGGCGCTGCGCCGCTCGCTGGTGAAGTACACGTCCCTCTACACGGCGTTGGCCGAGGTCTACGACGTCCATCTCGCCGAGGCGGAGGAGACCATCGAGACCTCACTGGCCACCCCGCGCGAGGCGGGCCTGCTCGGCACGGACGTGGGCCTGCCGATGCTGATGCTCTCCCGCCACTCGTACGACAAGACGGGCGAGCCGGTGGAATGGGTGCGGTCGGTGTACCGGGGGGACCGCTACAAGTTCGTGGCCCGCCTGAAGCGCCCTCAGGACTGAGTCGCCGTAGTACTGCACGCGGTGTAGCGCACTCGCGACTCCTGTTCTACGGTCCTCCCGACTCCGTCTGGACGGGAGGACCGCCTCGTGCGTACCGCGAACGTCCGCTCCATCGTCATCTGGATCCTCGTCGCCCTGGTCGGAGCGGCGGGCTGGTCCGTGCTCGCGCTCTCCCGGGGTGAGAGCGTCTCGGCCGCCTGGATGGTCGCGGCCGCCCTCGGCTCGTACGCGATCGCCTACCGTTTCTACGCGAAGTTCATCGCCCACAGGGTGCTCAAGGTCGACGGCACCCGGGCCACCCCGGCCGAACGCCTCGACAACGGCATCGACTTCCACCCCACCGACCGCCGCGTCCTGCTCGGCCACCACTTCGCGGCGATCGCCGGTGCCGGACCCCTGGTCGGGCCGGTGCTGGCCGCGCAGATGGGCTATCTGCCCGGCACGATCTGGATCATCGCCGGCGTGGTCTTCGCGGGCGCGGTCCAGGACATGGTGGTGCTGTTCTTCTCCACGCGCAGGGACGGGCGTTCACTCGGTCAGATGGCCCGCGAGGAGATCGGCCCCTTCGGTGGTGCGGCCGCGCTGATCGCCGCCTTCGCCATCATGATCATCCTGCTCGGGGTGCTGGCGCTGGTCATCGTGAACGCGCTGGCCGCCTCGCCGTGGGGCACCTTCTCCATCGCGATGACCATCCCGATCGCCCTGCTGATGGGCTTTTACCTGAGGGTGCTGCGCCCCGGCCGGGTCGCCGAGGTCTCGCTGATCGGGGTGGCGCTGCTGTTGCTCGCGCTGGTCGCGGGCCGCTGGGTCGCCGAGTCCTCGTGGGCCGGCACCTTCACCCTCGCGCCCTCGACCCTGGTCGTCTGGCTGGTGGCGTACGGCTTCGTCGCCTCGATCCTGCCGGTGTGGATGCTGCTCGCGCCCCGCGACTACCTGTCCACCTTCATGAAGATCGGCACGATCGCGCTGCTCGCGCTGGGCGTGGTCGTCGCGCTGCCCACGCTGAAGATGGACGCGGTGACGGACTTCGCCTCGCGCGGCGACGGCCCGGTCTTCGCCGGGTCCCTGTTCCCCTTCGTCTTCATCACCATCGCCTGCGGGGCCCTGTCCGGCTTCCACTCGCTCATCTCCTCCGGTACGACGCCGAAGATGATCCAGAAGGAGACGCAGATCCGGATGATCGGCTACGGCTCCATGCTGATGGAGTCGTCGGTCGCGATCATGGCGCTGGTCGCGGCGAGCATCATCGACCCGGGGCTGTACTTCGCGATGAACGCACCGTCCGGCGCGATCGGCACCACCGTGCAGAACGCCTCGCAGGTGGTGACCGGTTGGGGCTATCACATCTCCCCGGCCGACCTCGCGCAGGCCGCGAAGAACGTCGAGGAGTCCACCCTGCTCTCCCGTACCGGCGGCGCGCCCACGCTCGCCATCGGTGTCTCGGAGATCTTCTCCAAGGTCACCGGCGGGAGCCTGAGGGCCTTCTGGTACCACTTCGCGATCATGTTCGAGGCGCTGTTCATCCTGACCGCGCTGGACGCCGGTACGCGGGTGGGCCGGTTCATGCTGCAGGACATGCTGGGCAACGTCGTCCGGCCGTTCAGGAACGTGAGCTGGAAGCCCGGCCTGGTCATCACCAGCGCGGCCGTGTGCGCGCTGTGGGGGTACTTCCTGTGGGTGGGCGTGCACGAGCCCCTCGGCGGCATCAACCAGCTGTTCCCGATCTTCGGCATCTCCAACCAGCTGCTCGCCGCGGTCGCCCTGGCCGTCTGCACGACCCTGCTGGTGAAGTCGGGGCGCCTCAAGTGGGCCTGGATCACCGGCGTTCCGCTGGCCTGGGACGTCACCGTGACGTTGACGGCCAGCTACCAGAAGGTGTTCTCCGGCGACCCCAAGGTCGGGTTCTTCAAGCAGCGGTCCGTGTTCCAGGACGCGATCGACGCCGGGAAGGTGCTGCCGCCCGCCAAGAACATGGACGACATGCACACCGTGGTCACCAACTCCACGGTGGACGGCGTCCTTTCGGCGGTCCTGGCCGTCCTGATCGTCGTCGTGGTCGCGGACGCCCTGCGGGTCTGCGTCCGGCACATCCACCGGCCGGCCCTTTCGTCGCTGAGCGAGTCCCCGTACGTCGAGTCGAGGATCACCGCCCCGGCGGGGCTGATCCCGACCCGCCAGGAGAAGGAGGAGGAGCGCCGTGCGGTCGTCGGTACTGCTGCGCCGGGCGATTAGAGGCGTGCGCTGGTATGTGCGGGAGCTGACGGACGAGTCGGCGTACGACCGTTATGTCGCGCATCTGCGCAAGGCCCGTCCGGGCGCGCAGGTGCCGTCCCGCCGTGAGTTCGAGCGGATGCGGACGGACCGTCAGGAGGACGATCCACGGCAGGGTTTCCGCTGCTGCTGACAGCGATGTCGGGCCGATGTCGCACCGATGTCGGGCCTTCACGGAATCGACATACCGATATCCGGACCAGGTCTTCCGCTCTCGCGACACCGTGACCTAGATTGCCTGCGCATTGCACAAGTGATCAGTACGGGTGATCGGTGAGGGGACGGAGCCGGTATGTCAGATGTGTCCGAGGTGAGACCACCGGTGGTGACACCGGTCCGCGTGGTCATCGCCCTCTGTCTCGTGGCGCCCTTCGTGGCGATGCTCTGGGTCGGCTCCTACGCCAGGACGGACCCGGCGCTCGGCGGCATCCCGTTCTTCTACTGGTACCAGATGCTGTGGGTGCTGATCTCCACGGCGCTGACCATGACGGCGTACAAGCTGTGGCAGCGTGACCAGCGCGCCCGCGCCGCACGGAAGGGCGGTGCGTCGGAATGAACCACGGCGTGAACGGCGTCGCGCTCGGCGTCTTCGTCTTCTTCTTCCTGGCCGTCACGGCCATGGGCTTCCTGGCCGCGCGCTGGCGCAAGGCCGAGAACGAGCAGAGCCTCGACGAATGGGGCCTGGGCGGACGGTCCTTCGGCACCTGGATCACCTGGTTCCTGCTCGGCGGCGACCTGTACACGGCGTACACGTTCGTCGCCGTGCCCGCGGCGATCTACGCGGCGGGCGCGGCCGGCTTCTTCGCCGTGCCGTACACGATCCTGGTGTACCCGCTGATCTTCACGTTCCTGCCCCGCCTGTGGTCGGTCTCGCACCGCCACGGGTACGTGACCACGTCGGACTTCGTGCGCGGCCGCTTCGGCTCGAAGGGGCTGTCGCTGGCGGTGGCCGTGACCGGCATCCTGGCGACGATGCCGTACATCGCGCTGCAGCTGGTGGGCATCCAGGCGGTCCTCGACGTCATGGGGGTCGGCGGCAGCGCGGACTCCAACTGGTTCGTGAAGGACCTGCCGTTGCTGATCGCCTTCGGTGTGCTGGCGGCGTACACATACTCGTCGGGTCTGCGCGCGCCCGCGCTGATCGCGTTCGTCAAGGACGCGCTGATCTACATCGTCATCGCCGTCGCGATCATCTACATCCCGATCAAGCTGGGCGGCTTCGACCACATCTTCGCCAAGGCGGGCGAGGCCTTCAGCGCGACCAACCCGACGACGGGGAAGCCGCGCGGGGCGCTGGTTCCGGCCGAGGCGAACCAGTGGACGTACGCCACGCTGGCGCTGGGTTCCGCGCTGGCGCTGTTCATGTACCCGCACTCGATCACCGCGACGCTGTCCTCGAAGAGCCGTGACGTGATCCGCCGCAACACCACCATCCTTCCGCTGTACTCACTGATGCTGGGCCTGCTCGCGCTGCTCGGCTTCATGGCGATCGCGGCGGGAGTGAAGGTCACCAACGGGCAGCTGGCGATCCCGCAGCTGTTCGAGGACATGTTCCCGAGCTGGTTCGCGGGCGTGGCCTTCGCCGCCATCGGCAT